>NZ_JBIAJC010000024.1:0-88605 GCF_042871745.1 Streptomyces sp. NPDC005576
CGGTTACATTCCGAACCCGGAAGCTAAGCCTTTCAGCGCCGATGGTACTGCAGGGGGGACCCTGTGGGAGAGTAGGACGCCGCCGAACAATTTTTTCGGGAGACCCCCGTGCCTTTGGGCACGGGGGTTTTCTGCGTTTACGGGCCATTCGGGGATCCGGCGATCCCTGTTCCTGTTCGTTCCTGTTCTGCCCCCGTGGCTTCGACGGAGGCAGAACAGGAAAAACAGGGCGGAGAAGAGGGCGAATGTGTCAGAGCCGACCGGCTGCCTTCAGCGCGAGGTAGGCGTCGGCCAGAGCCGGTGCCAGGCTCTCCGGCAGTGCGTCCACCACCACGGCACCATGGCGTTGGAGCCGCTCCGCGGTCCGCAGGCGCTGGGTCAGGGCGCGGATGCCGGCCGCGGCCTCGTAGACCGCTTCCACGGAACCTCGCCCATGCGTCATTCCGTCGATCCGGGGATCCGCCACAGCGGCGACGATCACGGTGTGGCGCGCGGTGAGCTGAGGAAGGACCGTCAGCAGGCCCTCTTCCGCAGGCGCCCCGTCCAGCGTCGTCAGGAGGACGATCAGCGACCGCTTCGGGGCGGCAGCCATGGCGGCGGTGCTCAGCCCGCGGGTGTCGGTCTCGACCAGCTCGGGTTCCAGCGTCGCCATGGCGTCGACCACCCTTGCCAGCACGCCGCCGTTGGTGGTGCGGACGTGGGCCCGTACCTGCCGGTCGTAGGCGAGGAGATTCACCTGGTCGCCCGCCCGCCCGGCCAGCGCGGTGAGCAGCAGGGCGGCGTCCATCGCGGCGTCGAGCCGCGGGGTGTCGCCGACACGGCCTGCCGAGGTACGGCCGGTGTCGAGGACGATCAGAATGTGCCGGTCCCGTTCGGGGCGCCACGTGCGCACGGCCACCGCGGTCTGCCGCGCCGTGGCCCGCCAGTCGATGGACCGGGTGTCGTCACCCGGTACGTACGGACGGAGGCTGTCGAACTCCGTCCCCCGGCCACGGCTGAGCGTGCTCGTGCGCCCGTCGAGTTCGCGGAGGCGCGCGAGCCGGGAAGGCAGGTGCTTACGGCTGGAGAACGGCGGGAGCACCCGCACGTTCCAGGGAACCCGGTGGTACCCCTGGCGCGAGACGAGACCCAGAGGGCCCGACGACCTGACGGTCACTCGATCGGGGACACGATCCCCCCGCCGGGTCGGCCGCAGCAGTGTGGTGAGCCGCCGCGCCTCGCCGGCGGCGACGGCTACCGAGTGGCGGGAGGCGCCGGTCTCCGCCACCACGGCCCCACTGCTCGGGGACCAGGCGTCGCGGAGCTCGGCGCGCAGGAGGCGACGCGAGGGGTTGGTCACGGTGAGTTGTACCGAAGCGCTGTCACCGAGTCGAACTGACGTATCACCAGATCGAGTGAAGCGCAGGCTCCGCACGGGCGCTGCCAGGGCGTAGTCGCACAGAATGGCGAGTGAGAGCGGGGCATTGACCGCGAGCATCCCGGCCCAGCTCGGGGCGAGGATGGCTACAGGCAGTGACCCCACAGCGGCCAGCAGCGCGGCTCTTCCGGTGAGGGGCATGGTCACCGCCTCATCGGGGGACGGGCACGGAGGCGAGGACCGAGGTGATGACGGCGTCCGGGGTGACGCCCTCCATCTCGGCTTCGGGCCGCAGTTGGATGCGATGACGGAGCGTGGGCAGAGCGAGGGCCTTCACGTCGTCGGGGATGACGTAGTCCCTGCCGGTGAGCCAGGCCCACGCACGGGATGCGGACAGCAGCGCGGTGGCGCCGCGGGGGGAGACGCCCAGGGCGAGCGAGGGGGATTCACGGGTGGCACGGCAGAGGTCGACCACATAACCGGCGACCTCGGCGGTGATCGAGGTCGAGGCGACGGCTTCGCGGGCAGCTTCCAGGTCGGCCCGACCTGCGACCGGGGATATGCCCGCAGCCTTGAGGTCACGCGGGTCGAAACCCTCGGCGTGACGGGTGAGGACGTTGATCTCTTCCTCCCGGGTGGGAAGAGGCACCGTCAGCTTCAGCAAGAAGCGGTCGAGTTGCGCCTCGGGGAGGGGATACGTGCCCTCGTACTCCACCGGGTTCTGGGTCGCGACGACGAGGAAGGGGTTGGGGAGGGGGCGAGGGGTTCCGTCGACGCTGACCTGACGCTCCTCCATGGCCTCCAGGAGGGAGGACTGGGTCTTCGGGGGCGTGCGGTTGATCTCGTCGGCGATCAGCAGGTTGGTGAAGACCGGACCGGCCTGGAAGGAGAACTCGGCGGTGCGCGCGTCGTAGACGAGGGACCCGGTGACGTCACTGGGCATCAGATCGGGGGTGAACTGCACACGTTTGGTGTCGAGGTCGAGGGAAGCGGCCAGGGCCCGGACGAGCAAGGTCTTGGCCACACCAGGGACGCCCTCCAGGAGGACGTGTCCCCGGCAGAGCAGAGCGACGACGAGTCCGGTGACGGCCGGGTCCTGACCGACCACGGCCTTCGCGATCTCCGAGCGCAGGGCTTCGAGTGATGCGCGGGCGGCGTCGGAGTTCGTAGAGACCGTGGAAGTCCCGGGTATCGCCGGGGGCAGGGCGCTCATGACGTGCGTACCTCTCTTTCGAGGGCGTCGAGTTGGTCGGCCAGGCGTACGAGTGCGGGGTCGTCGTCAGGAGTCGGGCCGAAGAGCAGGGCATCCAGGGGCGTGCCCGCCAGGGTTCGTTCTGTCGCGTCGTCCGGCACGCGCCTTCGCCGCACCGGCCGCAAGGCCGCGTTTGAGGCCGCTTTCTGACGGGCCGGCTCCGACTGACGCGGCGTCGGCGCGGTGGGGGCGGGTAGCCGGGCCAAGAGTGCGGGGACGAGCACGTCCGGGGAGTGCGCGTCGCGGTGAGAGACGCCCACGAGGGAAGCGAGGCGGGTGCGTGCCGCCTCGCGGAGCAGGGCCGCGGCACGGTCGCGTGCGCCGGCCTTCCGGTAGAGGCGGGCGTGACCCTCCGTCGCTTCGGAGGCGTGGACGGCGACCGGCAGCTTCTCGGTCACCAGCGGACCGAATCTGCGTGCGCGCCAGGCGGCCGCGAGCAGGGCGGCGACGGCGATTTGGAGCGTGCCCCACAACCAGCCGGACGGGACCAGGTCGAAGAAGCCGTCCTGGTCTTCCTCCCCGGAGTCGCCGGAGTTCCCACCGGAGTCGGCGGCGTCCTCGTGGCCGTGGTGGGAGCCGCCGTCGGCCCGCTGATCCGGGCCGGAGCCACCATCGGTCGGGTCGTCCTGGCCGGTGTCACCACCGTCGTCCGTGCCGTGTCCGCCCTTCGAAGCGGAGGGGTCGGCGAGAGAAGGGAGGTACCAGAGGAGATGAGCACGGGAGCCGAGGAGCTGCAGGGCGAGCGAGGCGTTGCCCTCGTGGGCGAGGCGCTGGTTGACCAGGATGTCGGGGGAGCCGAGCAGGACGGTCTCGCCGTTCCGCCGCGGGACGAAGAGGAGTGGGGTGAGGCCGTGTGCCGGGTAGCAGCCGGAGGTTCCGGCTCCCTCCGCTTCGTAGGTGACCCCGCCCAGATCGGCCGGGCCTGCCCGGCGTGCGGCCGGGAGCATACACGCGGGGGCGCGTCCCGCCACCTTGACGGTGGGTCCGACGCTCACGCCCGGGGCGAGCGTGGGCACGGACGGAGATCCGGGGGCGATCAGGACGGTGCGGCCCCCGGAGCCGGAGGTCGCGGCGGCCAGGCGCTCCTGCTGGAATCCGGTGAGGAGGTCCGGCCTGGTGACCAGGAGCGTGCTGTCGGGGCCCGCCGCGGAGACGGCCCCGTCGAGCGTGGTGACCACGTCGATGCCGACGCCGCGTTGCCTGAGGAGTTCCGCCAGGGCCCTGCTGCCCTCCGGGTCGGCCGACCGGGGGTCGAGCGTCCCGTGGCGGGAGCCGGACTGCAGAGCGGCGATGGTGACACCACCGACGACCAGGACGAGCAGGGCCACCAGCAGGCCGCGGGCCCGCTTCCAGAGCTGTGCGGGAGTCGCGGACAGGGACGTGGCGACGGGAGCGGCGTCCGTGGCCGCCGGACCGGAGGCGGCACGCGTGTCGGTGGAGCCGGCGGCGGTCTCCGTACCCGCGGCGGCGGAGGAGGCGGTCTCCGTGGGACCGGTCATCCGGCGGCTCCCGTCGTGCGGGCGGTACCGGTGGTCTTCGGCCGCGTCCCTTCGAGGTCGTCGTCGAGTGCGCGTACGGAGAGGTACGCACTCTCGTCGGCCGTACGGCCGCCGTACGTGAGGGCGTCGAACGTCTGGGCCGCCGCGCGCAGACGGGCCGCGTGGTCCGGCAGCCGGCGTCCGGCCTCAGCGGCCGCCTCGTCGGCCGTGTGGCCGGGGCGGGGGGCGAGCAGCGCACGCTCCTCCAGGGAGCGGACGATCGCGCGAGTGCGTTCCTGGACCGCCTCGGTCCAGCGGAGAGCGGCCGCGTGCTTCTCCGCGGCGGCGCGGTGCGCAGCCGCGCCGCGCGGACCGCTCTCCCGGAAAAGGGGTTTCGCCGAGACGGCCGGCCGCCTCGGTGTGCCCAGCCGCCACCAGAGGGCGACCACCGGAGCGATGGCCAGGACCACCAGCACCACGGCGCCCAGCGGGCCCCCGGGCAGGTGGTCGGCGATCCCGTCGAAGAGCCGGCGGATCCAGTTCCAGCAGGATTCGAAGGCCCGCTCCAGGAGGCCGGGGTCGCCTTCGTGGTACATCCCCTTGGACAGTTCGGTCTCCGCCGCCTCCCGTGCGGGAACCCGTGGCGTGTCCACGGGTATGTCCGCGAGTCTCGGACCGGCCCACACCCGTGGGCCCGACGTGATGGTGCCCCCCGCCCCCGTCATGCCATCAGCCTCCGGTGGACGCGTATCCGGGGAGCCCGGCCGCGCGGCCGAGTTCCAGGTCGAGAGCCTCGCGCCGGATGCGCTGGTCGATGTAGAGCAGGGAGAGCACACCGGAGACGAAGGGGTACGTCAGCATCGAGATGAGCACGCCGCCGAGGCTGGTCACGAGCAGGAAGGGCCAGCCGGTCGGGGCCGGGTCGGAGCTGAAGATCGCACTGGAGACCCCGCCGTCGACGGCGAGCGCGATCAGGGCGAAGGGGATGGCGATGATCACGGACACGATGGCGACGCACAGAGCGGCGAGCGCCAGGATGCCGAAGATCCGCCACCAGGCCCCCCGGACCAGCTTCGCCGACCGGCGCAGGGCCTGCCCCACCGACTGGCGTTCCAGCATCAGGGCCGGGGCCGAGAGGCAGAAGAGGGTCATCAGCCAGAGGGCCCCCACGGTGGCGACGGGGAAGCCGAGCACGATGAGAGCGGCACCGCCCGCCCCGGAGCCGACGAGCAGGCCCGGGGCCAGGCCCACGGCCATGATCACCACGACCGCCACCGCCAGGAGCAGCGCCAGTCCCACCACTCCCCGGATCCGCGGGCGGGCTTCCGCCCGGACCTCGGCCGGGGTGGCGGTGCGGCCGAGCACCGAGCGGCTGACCACGACGCTGAGCACCGACGCGGTGAAGAGGACGGCGGCCATGCCGAGGACGGCGCTCGGCGCGCTCGTGATGAGCAGGGAGCGCGTCGCCTCGACGGACTGCCGCAGGATCTCGGCGTCGGAGGCGTTCTGGTCGATCGTGACCGGTTCCGGGAGCAGGAAACGCTCGATCAGAAGAGAGACGACCTGTACGAAGACGGCGACGACCAGGCTGATCCCCAGCGCGGTGCGCCAGTGGGCGCGCATGGAGGCGACCGCGCCGTCGAGCACTTCACCCACGCTCAGCGGACGGAGGGGGACGACACCCGGCTTGGGCGCGACCGGCGTGCGGACCCAGCCCTGAGGGCCGCCCCAGCCCGGTCGGGCCTGGGGGACCCGGCCCGGGTAGCCGGCCGGGTTCTGGTGGCCACCCCACCCCGGCGCCGGCGGGGGTGCCCCCGGCCCGGGTGCGGACGGAGCCGGGGCGGACCACTGGCCGGGCGGCGGCTGGGTGGGAGACCACTGACCCGCCGCGCCGGCCCCGGCCGCGCTGTTCCTGTCGGAGCCGGCGCCGTCGGGGCCGGCCCCGGCCGCACCGCTCGCGTCGGCCGGGTTCGGTTCGGCCGGGTTGGGTTCGGCCTGGTCCACCTCTGCGGGCCGGGAGTCGGCCAGGGGTTCGGAGTCGACCGGTCCGGAGGGGCGCGGTACGGCTGCGCCCTGTTCGTCGGAGGCGGCGGATCCGGGCGTGGCCCAGCCCGGAGAGTCGTTCATTCTGGCTCCTTCACCGTCCTGACCGCGCATCGGGGCGGCAGGTTGGCAGCCATCGTGCCACGCGTGGCAGAAGTGCGTTCGAGGTGCTTCTGGTTGGCACCTTCATATGTGGGCCTCCCAGCGGGCAGACTGGACGGATGGCTGATCAGGACGCGCAATCGCCGGTGGGCATCGAGCCCACCGCGCTCCCCGTACTCCGCTGGGACGAGCCGCCCGAAGGCCCCGTCCTGGTGCTGCTCGACCAGACCCGGCTTCCCGCCGAGGAAGTCGAGCTGGTGTGCACCGATGCTCCCGCCCTCGTGCGGGCGATCCAGACGCTGGCGGTGCGCGGGGCACCACTGCTCGGCATCGCCGGTGCGTACGGCGTCGCCCTCGCGGCGGTCCGGGGGTACGACGTGGCCGAGGCCGTGGACCTGCTGGCCACGGCGCGGCCCACCGCGGTCAATCTGGCGTACGGGGTCCGGCGCGCGGCCCACGCCCACGCGGCGGCGCTCGCCGGAGGGGCGGGGCCGGAGCGGGCCGCCGCCGCGGCGCTCGCCGAGGCACGGGCCCTGCACCGCGAGGACGCCGAAGCCTCCGCCCGGATGGCCCGGAACGGCCTGGCCCTGCTGGACGAGCTGCTGCCGGCCGGGGGTCACCGCCTGTTGACCCACTGCAACACGGGGGCTCTGGTCTCCGGAGGCGAGGGCACGGCGTTCGCCGTCGCGCTCGCCTCGCACCGGCAGGGGAGGCTCGCGCGGCTGTGGGTGGACGAGACGCGTCCGCTGCTCCAGGGCTCCCGGCTCACCGCCTACGAGGCCGCCCGGCACGGAATGGCGTACCAGTTGCTCACGGACAGCGCGGCGGGATCGCTCTTCGCGGCGGGGCAGGTGGACGCGGTGCTGATCGGTGCGGACCGCATCGCGGCGGACGGTTCCGTGGCGAACAAGGTGGGGAGCTACCCGCTCGCGGTGCTCGCGAAGTACCACCACGTACCGTTCGTCGTGGTGGCGCCGTCCACGACGGTGGATCCGGGCACTCCGGACGGGGCGTCCATCGTCGTCGAGCGGCGTTCCGGCCGCGAGGTGACGGAGTTCACATCACCGCGGTCCGGAGCGCGCGGGGGAGAGGGGGGCGGCCTGGTGGTGGCGCCCCTGGGAACCCCGGTGTACAACCCCGCGTTCGACATCACGCCCCCGGAACTGATCACCGCGATCGTCACGGGGGAAGGCGTCATTTCGCCGGTCACGAAGGCCGGACTGGCCGAGCTGTGTGCCAGGTCATCGCAGATAACGATTAGCTAATGGGATGATGTCGATTATGAAGGGACGCGTCCTTGTCGTCGACGACGACACCGCACTGGCCGAGATGCTCGGCATCGTGTTGCGTGGAGAAGGTTTTGAACCGTCGTTCGTAGCGGACGGCGACAAGGCACTTGCTGCCTTTCGGGAGGCCAAGCCGGACCTGGTGCTGCTCGACCTCATGCTGCCCGGAAGGGACGGCATCGAGGTCTGCAGGCTCATCAGGGCCGAGTCCGGCGTGCCGATCGTGATGCTCACGGCGAAGAGCGACACCGTCGACGTGGTGGTGGGTCTCGAGTCCGGGGCCGACGACTACATCGTGAAGCCGTTCAAGCCCAAGGAGCTGGTGGCCAGGATCAGAGCACGTCTGCGGAGGTCGGAGGAGCCGGCGCCCGAGCAGCTGACCATCGGTGACCTGGTCATCGACGTCGCCGGGCACTCGGTCAAGCGGGAGGGGCAGTCCATCGCCCTGACGCCGCTGGAGTTCGACCTGCTGGTCGCGCTCGCCCGCAAGCCCTGGCAGGTCTTCACCCGTGAGGTCCTGCTGGAGCAGGTGTGGGGGTACCGGCACGCCGCGGACACCCGTCTGGTGAACGTGCACGTCCAGCGGCTCCGTTCCAAGGTCGAGAAGGACCCGGAGCGGCCCGAGATCGTCGTCACCGTACGTGGCGTCGGCTACAAGGCCGGACCCAGCTGACATGACCCGAGGCAGCGCTGCTCCTGGCCCCGGGGAGCCCGGAGTCCCCGAGGAGCGGGCTGCCGGACCGGGGCGTTCCCGTCTCCTCCGCGGCGGCCGGTTGTTCACCGACCGGACGCCCGGAGGCCCGTTCCCGCGCCTTCTGCTGCGCTGGCTGCGGCGTCCGCTGCTGCCCGCCCTGCGGGTGTGGCGCCGCAATCTGCAGCTGCGGGTCGTCGCGGGCACCCTGTTGATGTCGCTCGGCGTCGTGCTCCTGCTCGGCTTCGTCGTCATCGGGCAGGTGCGCAACGGCCTGCTCGACGCCAAGGGCAAGGCCGCCCAGACCCAGGCGGCCGGCGGTTTCGCCGCGGCCCAGGCGAAGGCCAACGAGCCCCTCACGCCCAGCCGTGAGGACGGCGCCGACGGCATGTCGGCCAACACCTCCTGGCGGACCGACCTCGTCGACCAGCTCGCCAGTGGCGGTGCCAACGCGTTCAACGTGGTGGCGCTCAGCCCCGACTCCGTGAGCAGCGGCACCGCCAGCCGGGCGCCGCGCGGATCGGGCAGCGTGGAGGCGTCGAGCGTTCCGGCACGCCTGCGCGAGTCCGTCGACAAGGGGCCGGGGGCGTTCCAGACGTACTCCCTCATCCACTACTCGTACGGCAAGGCGTCGCAGCCAGGACTCGTCGTGGGCAAGCGGCTCTACGACATCGACCACAACCCCTACGAGCTGTACTACCTCTTCCCGCTCACGCAGGAGGAGAAGTCCCTGGCGCTGGTCAAGACGACACTGGCCACGGCCGGGCTCTTCGTCGTGGTCCTCCTCTGCGCCATCGCCTGGTTCGTGGTGCGCCAGGTCGTCACGCCCGTACGGATGGCGGCCGGGATCGCCGAGCGGCTTTCGGCCGGGCGGCTCCAGGAGCGGATGAAGGTCACCGGCGAGGACGACATCGCCCGGCTCGGTGAGGCGTTCAACAAGATGGCCCAGAACCTCCAGCTGAAGATCCAGCAGCTGGAGGAGTTGTCCCGGATGCAGCGACGCTTCGTCTCGGACGTCTCGCACGAGCTGCGTACCCCGCTCACCACCGTGCGCATGGCGGCCGACGTCATCCACGAGGCGCGGGTGGACTTCGACCCCATCACCGGCCGCGCCGCCGAACTGCTCGGCGATCAACTCGACCGGTTCGAGTCCCTCCTCTCCGATCTGCTGGAGATCAGCCGGTTCGACGCGGGGGCCGCGGCGCTGGACGCCGAGCCGATCGATCTGCGCTCCGTCGTCCGCCGGGTGATCGGTGGCGCCGAACCCCTGGCGGAGCGGAAGGGCACCCGCATCCGGGTGGTCGGGGACGAGCAGCCGGTGGTGGCGGAGGCCGACCCCAGGCGGGTGGAGCGGGTCCTGCGCAACCTCGTCGTCAACGCCGTCGAGCACGGCGAGGGCCGGGACGTCGTGGTGCGGATGGGCGTGGCCCAGGGCGCCGTCGCCGTCGCGGTGCGCGACTACGGCGTGGGGCTGAAGCCCGGCGAGGCGACGCGCGTCTTCAACCGGTTCTGGCGGGCCGACCCGGCCCGTGCCCGGACGACCGGGGGCACCGGTCTCGGGCTGTCCATCGCCGTGGAGGACGCCCGGCTGCACGGCGGCTGGCTCCAGGCGTGGGGCGAGCCGGGCGGCGGCTCGCAGTTCCGGCTCACCCTCCCGCGTACGGCGGACGAGCCGCTGCGGGGGTCACCGATACCCCTGGAGCCCGAGGACTCGAAGCGCAACGTAGCGGACCGCGAGCGCGCCGGGGCTGCGGACACCGGCTCCGACCCCGAGGGCCCGCACCGGGTGATGGCCGTACCCCACCAGCCCAGCTCGTCCGAGCGTGCCGCGCTCTCCGTGGCCGCCCGGCCCGGCACCTCGCGGCAGGCCCCCGCATCGGTCCACCCCGCGGCGCTGCCCGGCAGCGGCGCGCGGGTGGTGGCCCGCCCGGGTTCCGCCCCCGCCGCGCCCGCACCGCAGATCCCCGAGCAGTCCCAGGAGCGGAGCCCGGACCGGTTCCCCGACCAGGAGGACACCCGACGTGGGTACTGACCGTCGTGAGGACGGCCGCCGCAGCAGGACCGTGCGGACGCCCGTGCTGCTCGGGCTCGGTGTGCTGCTGCTCGCCGGATGCGGGTCGATGCCGGTCGTCGGGGACGTCAAGCCCGTCGACGCCTCCCAGGCCGGTGATGCGCAGGTGCAGGTCTACGCGGTGCCTCCGCGCGACGGCGCCGAGCCGGGTGAGGTGGTCGACGGCTTCCTGGAGTCGATGACCAGCGACGACCCCTCCTTCCGGACGACCCGCACCTATCTGACCGAGGACGCGGCCCGTACCTGGCGCCCGGCCGCCGGCACCACCGTGCTCGCCAAGGCGCCCAACCGGAACGCTCCCGCGCTCCGGGGCCCGGAGCCCGACGCGACGGACACCACGTACACCCTCAGCGGCCAGCGGGTGGCGGAGGTCGACGCGCAGAGCTCGTACCAGCCGATCGCGCCCGCCGACTACGTGCAGACCCTTCACCTGGTGCGGGAGAAGGATGCGGACGGCAAGCGGGAGTGGCGCATCAGCTCGGTGCCGGACGGTCTGGTGCTCGGGCAGTCCGACTTCAAGCGGCTCTACCGATCGGTCAACACCTACTACTTCGCGGCCGGTACGACGGACGGTTCCGCCGCGCTGGTCGCCGATCCCGTCTACGTACGCAACCGGACCGACCCCGTGACGCGGATGGACGCCACCACGCAGACCATCCGGACCCTCCTCGACGGGCCGACCGACTGGCTGCGGCCCGTGGTCGACTCCAGCTTCCCCGCCGGGACGACGTTGCAGAAGGGTGTCACCTCGCTGGCGCCCGACGACCAGAACGTCCTCAAGGTGCCGCTCAACAAGAAGGCCGCCGGCGCCGGCCGGGCCGCCTGCCGGATGATGGCGGCCCAGGTGCTCTTCACCCTGCGGGACCTGACGTCCGCCCGGGTCGAGCAGGTGGAGCTGGAGAGCGGGCAGAAGGTGCTCTGCTCGCTGGGCGCGGAAGAGGCGTCCGAGTTCGCCGCCGACGGCCGCTCCGGCGCCCCCGTCGGCCCGTACTTCGTCGACGGGGGGAAGGTGCAGCGGATTCCCGGCTCGACCAAGGGCGACGGTGACCCCGTACCGGTGACCGGACCGCTCGGCGAGGGCACCCGGCCGATGAGCGCGGTCGGTGTCTCCCGTGACGAGGAGAAGGCGGCCGGGGTGACGGACGACCTGTCGCGGCTGTACGTGGCGTCGATCGTCGAGGAGAGCGAACTGCCGGCCCAGCCCGCGGTCGTCAGCCACGCGGCGTCCGTCGAGGACCGTCTCTCCACGCCGAGCTGGGACGGCCGGGGCGATCTCTGGGTGGCCGACCGTGACCCGGACGATCCGCGGCTGCTCAGACTGGCCGGCGGCGAGGGAACTCCGCGGGAGGTCGCGGTCCCGGGCCTCGGCGGCGAGCGGATCGAGGCGCTCCGGATGTCCGCGGACGGCGTGCGGATCGCGCTGCTCGTGGGGAAGGAGGGCCACCGGACGCTGAAGATCGGCCGGGTCGAGCGGGTCGGTTCCGGCGAGGCGCAGGAGGTCTCCGTGCAGGACCTCCGCCAGGCCGCGCCGCAGCTCACCGATGTGACCGCGGTCTCCTGGTCCGGACGCGGCCGGCTGGTCGTGGTCGGCAAGGAGGAGGGCGGGGTCCAGCAGGTGCGCTACGTGCAGGCTGACGGATCCACCTCGTCCTCCGAAGTGCTCCCCGGCGTCAACCAGGTCGAGTCGATCGCCGCGGCCGACGACGAACTCCTGCCGCTGATGGCGGACACCATGAGTGACGGCATCGTGAAGCTGTCGCCCGGCGACAACTGGCAGACGGTGCTGAAGAAGGGCACCTCGCTGGTCTACCCGGGCTGAGTCCGGCCGCCCACCGACCCCGGCCCCGGAAGGGGCTCCGCGGGGTTGTCCACAGGGGTGGCGGGCGTGTGGACCGGCGGGCAGAGTGGTGCCGTGCGGGAGTGGTGGGGGGAGTTCGCCGGACTGGTCCTGCCGGTGGCCTGCGGTGGCTGCGGCAGACCGCGTACGGAGCTGTGCGTCCCGTGCGGCGACGCGCTGGGCGGCCGGGAGCCGCGCCGGGTCCGGCCGTCGCCCGAGCCGCCCGGACTGCCGGAAGTACACGCGGCCGCCCCGTACGAGAACGCCGTGCGTGCCCTCCTGCTGGCTCACAAGGAGAGGGGTGCCCTGACGCTCGCGCGCCCGCTCGGCGGCGCTCTCGCGGCTGCCGTACGGGCCGGGCCGGGGCGGTCCGGGGAGGGCGGGCCCCTACTACTGGTACCCGTCCCGTCGGCCCGCCGGGCCACCGCCGCGCGCGGGCACGATCCGGTACGGCGGATCGCCCTGGCGGCCACCGCCGCGCTGCGCCGGTCGGGCACCCCGGCGCGGGTCCTGCCGGTCCTGCGGCAGCGGCGCCGGGTCGCCGACCAGGCGGGGCTCCGGGCGGTCCAGCGGCGGGCCAACCTCGCGGGTGCGCTGGAAGCGGTACCCGGTTCGCAGCGGCTCCTCGCGGCCGGCCGGGTGGTGCTGGTGGACGACCTGATGACGACCGGGGCGACGCTGGCGGAGGCGGCCCGCGCGGTCGGGCCGGACATGACCCGTCCGGGCACATTCCGGCCGCCCTGGGCAGCGGTGGTCGCAGCTTCTCCGTCTGCTTTCGGATTAAACCGGAACTGACAGAAATGTTTCATCCTTGCAGGTGGTGAAGGGGCAAAGGGGTCTGAACGGAGGTACGCGTGAGTAGCGGGTGCCGAGAAGGCGGTCGGCACGCTATGTTCGGTGGTGAGGCATGGTGAACCCCAGGCCTCGATGAACGCACCACCAGGTTTCGGGCAGGCTTACATCCTGAGTTCAGCTGTCAGAAGATCGGTGGGATGGTGAACCCGCCGGTGGGCAGGAGGAGGTGGAAGGTCACCTAGTCCGAGGCTCCGGAAAGCGCTGGAGCCTGGTGCAAAAGGGAGGCGCTCCGCCACCGTTGCGGAGCGATCCGGGAACGGAGTTCTGCGTGGACATCGTCGTCAAGGGCCGCAAGACCGAGGTGCCCGAGCGGTTCCGCAAGCACGTGGCCGAGAAGCTGAAGCTGGACAAGATCCAGAAGTTCGACGGCAAAGTGATCAGCGTCGACGTCGAGGTGTCCAAGGAGCCGAATCCCCGTCAGGCCGACCGCTCCGACCGGGTGGAGATCACGCTCCACTCGCGGGGCCCGGTCATCCGGGCGGAAGCGGCTGCGGGCGACGCGTACGCGGCGCTGGACCTGGCCACCGGCAAGCTGGAGGCGCGGCTGCGCAAGCAGCACGACAAGCGCTACAGCCGCCGCGGCAACGGCCGTCTGTCGGCCGCCGAGGTCGCGGACGTGGTGCCGGGCACGGCCGCGTTCGACGAGGACGGTGAGCTGGTCGGGGACCAGACGTCCGAAGAGGTACCCACCACGAAGATCGGTTCGCTGGAGGTACAGGGCGAGGGCCCGCTGGTGGTGCGCGAGAAGACGCACGTGGCGGCCCCGATGATGCTCGACCAGGCGCTCTACGAGATGGAACTGGTCGGCCACGACTTCTACTTGTTCGTCGACGCGGAGACCAAGGAACCCAGCGTCGTCTACCGGCGGCACGCCTACGACTACGGTGTCCTCCACTTGAGGACCGACCCCCTCGCCTCGGACGAAGCCGGTGGCGCGGGCGGTGCGCTCGGCGGCTGACGATCCGTCTTCGCGGTGCCCCCGGAGTGCGTGCGCGTCCCCCGGGGGCACCGGCGTGCGACCACGGACCCCCGATCCGGCGGCCGGGCATGAAAGCATGGGCTCTCGAGCCAATCGCTGTGCGGTGCAGTGCCGTTGGCGACCGTGTGTGATTTCAGGCCGTGGCCTTCAGGGGGAGGAACGATGGCGGACACCTTCGGGCCCGTGCGCGACACGAATGTTTCCGGAGCGACTTCCCGTACCCGGGCCGACGCGGACGAGGACGCCTCGCCCCGCAAGGAACCCATCCGGGTCCTGGTGGTCGACGACCACGCGCTCTTCCGCCGTGGACTGGAGATCGTGCTCCAGCAGGAGGAGGACATCCAGGTCGTCGGCGAGGCGGGGGACGGCGCGGAGGCGGTCGACAAGGCGGCGGACCTGCTGCCCGACATCGTGCTGATGGATGTGCGGATGCCCAAGCGCGGCGGTATCGAGGCGTGCACCGCCATCAAGGAGGTGGCACCCAGCGCGAAGATCATCATGTTGACGATCAGCGACGAGGAGGCCGACCTCTACGAAGCGATCAAAGCCGGCGCCACCGGATACCTGCTCAAGGAGATCTCCACCGACGAGGTCTCCACGGCGATCCGCGCGGTCGCCGACGGGCAGTCCCAGATCAGCCCGTCGATGGCGTCCAAACTCCTCACCGAGTTCAAATCGATGATCCAGCGCACCGACGACCGGCGACTTCTTCCGGCGCCCCGGCTCACCGACCGCGAACTCGAAGTCCTGAAACTCGTGGCCACCGGCAAGAACAACCGCGACATCGCCAAGCAGTTGTTCATCTCCGAGAACACGGTGAAGAACCACGTGCGCAACATCCTGGAGAAACTCCAGCTCCACTCCCGCATGGAAGCCGTGGTCTATGCCATGCGGGAGAAGATCCTGGAGATCCGGTGAGCCTCACCGGAGCGGCAGTGCGGCCGGGGTTCTCCGTCCCTCACCGGTGCGCGGCGGAGAACGCCGCCCCGACCGCCCCGGCGAGCGGTTCCCGCAGTCCCGGGGTGTCCACGCGCTCCAGCCGTACGTCCGTGCAACCGACCCAGGAGGCCGCCTCCACGAGCGCCTCGGCCATCGGTGCCACCGCCTTGGGGCCCGCCAGGGACACCTGACGGGCGACCAGTGTGGTGCCCTCGCGTGCGGGGTCGGCGCGGCCCTGGAGCCGCCCGCCGGCGAGCAGGGGCATGGCGAAGTAGCCGTGCACCCGCTTGGCCTTCGGGGTGTACGCCTCCAGGCGGTGGGCGAACCCGAAGATCCGCTCGGTGCGCGCCCGTTCCCAGATCAGGGAGTCGAACGGCGACAGCAGCGTCGTGCGGTGACGTCCGCGCGGTTCGACGGCCAGTGCCTCCGGATCGGCCCAGGCGGGCTTCCCCCACCCCTCCACCGTCACCGGTACGAGGCCGGAGCCGGCCACCGCGGTGTCGAAGTGCTCGGCCTTCAGCCGGTGGTAGTCCGCGAGATCGGAACGGGTACCGACCCCGAGGGAACGGCCCGCCAGCGCCACGAGCCTGCGCCGGCACTCCTCGTCGGTCAGGTCGTCGTGCAGGAAGCGGTCCGGGATCGCCCGCTCGGCCAGGTCGTAGACGCGCTTCCAGCCCCGGCGTTCGGTGCAGACCACCTCGCCGTACATCAGGGCGCGCTCGACCGCGACCTTGGTCGCGGACCAGTCCCACCACTCGCCGCCGTTCTTCGCACCGCCGAGCTGGGTCGCGGTGAGGGGGCCCTCGGCGCGCAGTTGCGCGATCACGGTGTCGTACGTACCGGCGGGCAGCTCGTGATGCCACTGCGGGCGGTTCCGGTAGGCGCGGCGACGGAAGGCGAAGTGCGGCCACTCCTCGACCGGCAGCACGCACGCGGCGTGCGACCAGTACTCGAAGGCGCGGCCACCCGACCAGTACGCCTCCTCCACCGCCTTGCGGCCGATCCCGCCGAGCCGGGCGTACGGCACCAGCTCATGGGATCTGGCCAGCACCGAGATGGTGTCGAGCTGGACGGCCCCGAGGTGCCGGAGCACCCCGGGCACACCCGCGCGGCGGTCGGGCGCGCCCAGGAACCCCTGGGCGCGCAGCGCGATCCGGCGGGCCTGATCGGCGGAGAGTTCGACCACGGGGGGCTGCACGGGCGGCTCGGGCGTCATGGAGGCACCTTAAGGGGCGCCACCGACAGCCACCGGGGGGACGAAAAGGTGCCCGAAGGGTGCACCTGGCGCGCCTCTGCCCGGTCTGCCCGGCCTCGCCTCAGCCCTGGGACGGCAGGTACGCGGCGGAGCCCGGCGGAGGGGCCCCCGGGTCCGGCAGCCCGGTGCCGGTGAGCCACAGGCCGGGCCCGGAGGGGATACGTCCCGGGCCGGACGTCGGGAGTCCCAGGTCGGCCGGGAAGAGCGACGCGCTCCAGAGGGCACGGGGTGCCCCGCCCCCGGCGCTCGTACCCCCGGGCCCGTACTCGGTGGGGCCGGTGGGGCCGGTGGGGCCGGTGGGGCCAGTGGGGCCAGTGGTGCGAGCACCGGGGGCGGCGCGAGCGGTGACGTCGTCGAGCCGGAACCCGGCGCGCAGGGCGACCGCCCGGGAGGCCACGTTGCCGGCCTCGGCCCACCACTCCAGCCGGACCGCCCCCCGTACGGAGAACGCCCAGCGCGCCAGGCGGACCACCGCCTCCGTCCCGTACCCCTGCCCGCGGTGTTCGCGGGCCAGCCAGAAGCCGACCTCGTACGTGGCGGGGGACGGGCGGCGGACGAGGCCGAGGGCACCCGCCAGCGCGCCGGACCGCTCGACCAGGGCGAAGTGGTAGCCGGAATCGTCCCGCCACCCCGCCGGCGCGATGGTGCCCGTGAAGAGTTCCGCGTCGGAGCGCAGGTAGGGCGACGGGATGTCCGTCCAGCGGAGGATCTCCGGATCCTGGCAGGCACGATGCACCGCGTCCGCGTCCCCGGGGGTGAAGGGACGGAGCAACAGGCGGCGGGAGGTGAGAGTGGTCGGCTCCATGGGCGCATTCTGGTGACCGCGAGGCCCTGCCGGGAGCACTTTCCGGGCTTCCCGGCACCTTCCCGGCTCTTCGGCCGTTCTCCTGGAAGGCGCGGTGAGGTCCACCCAGGGGCAGCCCTCCCGGCGCGGCGGTGTCCTCGCTTACGATGGCCGTTGCGGTGGGGCCCACCTGCCGTGCCCGCGCCAGCGTCCGTCAAACGACCCAGTGCCAGGCCCGACCGGCAAGGAGACCAGCCTCAGTGTCCGTCTTCAACAAGCTCATGCGTGCAGGCGAAGGCAAGATCCTGCGCAAACTGCACCGCATCGCGGACCAGGTCAGCTCCATCGAAGAGGACTTCGTCAACCTCTCCGACGCCGAGCTGCGGGCGCTCACCGACGAGTACAAACAACGGTACGCGGACGGCGAGAGCCTGGACGACCTGCTCCCCGAGGCGTTCGCCACCGTCCGTGAGGCCGCCAAGCGCGTCCTCGGACAGCGCCACTACGACGTGCAGATGATGGGCGGCGCCGCCCTGCACCTCGGGTACGTCGCCGAGATGAAGACCGGTGAGGGCAAGACCCTCGTCGGCACCCTTCCCGCGTACCTCAACGCGATCTCCGGCAAGGGCGTCCACCTGATCACGGTGAACGACTACCTCGCCGAGCGCGACTCCGAGATGATGGGCCGGGTCCACAAGTTCCTCGGTCTGACCGTCGGCTGCATCGTCGCCAACATGACCCCGGCGCAGCGCCGCGAGCAGTACGCCTGCGACATCACGTACGGCACGAACAACGAGTTCGGCTTCGACTACCTCCGCGACAACATGGCGTGGTCGCAGGAGGAGCTCGTCCAGCGCGGCCACAACTTCGCGGTGGTCGACGAGGTCGACTCGATCCTCGTCGACGAGGCGCGTACCCCGCTGATCATCTCCGGTCCGGCCGACCAGGCGACCAAGTGGTACGCCGACTTCGCCAAGCTGGTCACCCGGCTCACCAAGGGCGAGCCGGGCAACCAGCTCAAGGGCATCGAGGAGACCGGCGACTACGAGGTCGACGAGAAGAAGCGGACCGTGGCCATCCACGAGCCCGGCGTCGCCAAGGTCGAGGACTGGCTCGGGATCGACAACCTCTACGAGTCGGTCAACACGCCTCTCGTCGGGTACCTCAACAACGCCATCAAGGCGAAGGAACTCTTCAAGAAGGACAAGGACTACGTCGTCATCGACGGCGAGGTCATGATCGTCGACGAGCACACCGGCCGTATCCTCGCCGGCCGCCGCTACAACGAAGGCATGCACCAGGCGATCGAGGCGAAGGAAGGGGTGGACATCAAGGACGAGAACCAGACCCTCGCCACGATCACCCTGCAGAACTTCTTCCGCCTCTACGGCAAGCTCTCCGGCATGACCGGTACGGCCATGACCGAGGCCGCCGAGTTCCACCAGATCTACAAGCTGGGCGTCGTGCCGATCCCGACGAACCGGCCGATGGTCCGCCTCGACCAGTCCGACCTGATCTACCGCACCGAGGTCGCCAAGTTCGCCGCCGTCGTCGACGACATCGCGGAGAAGCACGAGAAGGGGCAGCCGATCCTGGTCGGTACCACCTCGGTCGAGAAGTCCGAGTACCTCTCGCAGCAGCTCTCCAAGCGCGGTGTCCAGCACGAGGTGCTCAACGCCAAGCAGCACGACCGTGAGGCGACCATCGTCGCCCAGGCCGGCCGCAAGGGCGCCGTCACCGTCGCGACGAACATGGCCGGCCGTGGCACCGACATCAAGCTCGGCGGCAACCCCGACGACCTCGCCGAGGCGGAGCTGCGCCAGCGCGGCCTCGACCCGGTCGAGCACGTCGAGGAGTGGGCGGCCGCGCTGCCCGCCGCGCTGGAGAAGGCCGAACTCGCCGTGAAGGCGGAGTTCGAGGAGGTCAAGGAGCTCGGCGGGCTGTACGTGCTGGGCACCGAGCGCCACGAGTCGCGCCGTATCGACAACCAGCTGCGCGGTCGTTCCGGCCGTCAGGGAGACCCGGGCGAGTCCCGCTTCTACCTCTCGCTCGGCGACGACCTGATGCGCCTCTTCAAGGCGCAGATGGTGGAGCGCGTGATGTCGATGGCGAACGTCCCCGACGACGTGCCGATCGAGAACAAGATGGTCACCCGCGCCATCGCCTCCGCGCAGTCCCAGGTCGAGCAGCAGAACTTCGAGACGCGCAAGAACGTCCTGAAGTACGACGAGGTGCTCAACCGCCAGCGCGAGGTCATCTACGGCGAGCGTCGTCGCGTCCTGGAGGGCGAGGACCTCCAGGACCAGATCCGTCACTTCATGGACGACACGATCGACGACTACATCAGCCAGGAGACCGCCGAGGGCTTCGCGGAGGAGTGGGACCTCGACCGGCTGTGGGGCGCCTTCAAGCAGCTCTACCCGGTGAAGGTCACCGTGGAGGAGCTGGAGGAAGCGGCCGGCGATCTCGCGGGTGTCACGGCGGAGTTCATCGCCGAATCCGTCAAGGAGGACATCCACGCGCAGTACGAGGAGCGCGAGAACTCGCTCGGCTCCGAGATCATGCGTGAGCTGGAGCGCCGCGTGGTCCTCTCGGTTCTCGACCGCAAGTGGCGCGAGCACCTCTACGAGATGGACTACCTCCAGGAGGGCATCGGCCTCCGTGCGATGGCGCAGAAGGACCCGCTGATCGAGTACCAGCGCGAAGGGTTCGACATGTTCAACGCCATGATGGAGGGCATCAAGGAGGAGTCGGTCGGCTACCTCTTCAACCTCGAGGTCCAGGTCGAGCAGCAGGTCGAGGAAGTCCCGGTCAAGGACGACGCCGAGCAGCCCTCGCTCGCCAAGGAGGGCGCCGGTGTCGCGGCGGCCGCCCGGCCCGAGATCCGCGCCAAGGGCCTCGAAGCCCCGCAGCGCCCCGACCGCCTGCACTTCTCCGCCCCCACGGTGGACGGCGAAGGCGGCGTGGTGGAGGGCGAGTTCGCCGACAGCGCCCCCGAGGGCGACGGCCTGACCCGCGCCGAGCGCCGCAAGGCGCAGAAGAGCGCGGGCGGCGGCGGGCGTCGCCGCAAGAAGTAGTCCGCGGGCCGTCGGCGACGGCACGGCGGTACGCACCGGCGGGGCCGGGATCTCCACACGGAGGTCCCGGCCCCGCCGGTTTCCGTACCGCTGGTGGTTGCCGTACCGCCGGGGGTGCTGCCCCACGCCGGGGGCACCGCGCCGGGGGTGCTGCCCCACGCGGGGGCCGGGCGCCTGTCGGCTCCGGACCCGCGCTCGGCTGCCCTGGGACCTGTCTGGGGCTCAGGTGGGCAGGCGTTCGCCACCCAGCTCCACCGCCGCGCAACGCCACCGCAGATCGGCGCCCTGCTCCAGCCGGAACGCCATCGCGTGCACCCGGCCGCCGCCCGAGATGCTCGCGAACGCCTCGACCACACCGGTCGCCGGCTGCGCGCCGTAACACCCCCGCAGCACCGGACTGCTGCCCCAGGCGACGCGCAGCGGGGCGCCGGGAGCCAGCTCGGCAAGCTGGTCGTACGCCTCGCCGACCGTGTGGCCGAGCATCCAGTGCACCGGGCGGCGCCCGCTGAGCACGGCGAGCAGCCGTTCCGCGAACCAGTGGTGCGGGCGCACCGGGCCCCGTGCCGGGAGCGGGCTCCGCCGCGCCGGTACGGTGCCGGGGCGGCGCTGGTCGCGGCGGCCCGCGGGCCTGCCGGCCGCGGGGCGGGTGGCGCCGCCGTTCTCCGCACCGGTGCGGCGGTCCGCGCGTAAAGTCCTGGTCCGGTCCGTGCTCATGGTCATCGTCCCCGTGTGAGGCCGCCCGGTCGTACCCGGACGGGTAACGTTCCGTCAGGAACCTTCTACGGGGCATCGCGACGGGGTCGCAAGGGACGGGGAGGCGTCCGGGGCGCACGGCACGGACCACCTATCCGGGTGAGCGGACGGCCAGGAGCGCCAGGAGTGTGCGGACGGCCGTTCCCCGGGGCCGCCCGGGAACGGGCGCCCGCCACGCCCCGAAGGGGGACCACCGACGTATCCTGAGGGCGTCTGTCGACTACGAAAGCGGCCAAGCCATGCGCGTGTACGTCCCCCTGACCCTTTCCGGGCTCGCCGCGGCGCACGGTGCGGGCGAGCTGGGCCCCGGACCGCTGACCGCCTACGCCGTGACCCCAGGGCTGCGCGAGTGGTACGTCTCCGACGACATGGAGGAGCTGGAGTACGCGGCGCTCAACCGGGCCGCCGCCGCCTCGCTCCGGCTGATCGCCGCCCTGCCCGAGGAGCCGCGCCGCCGGGTCGTGCTCGCGTTCGACGTACCGGACGGTGACGCGCTCGGCGACCCCGACGGGGGCCTGGACGCCGCGTCGGTCGGCGAGGTGCGGATCGGCTCGTCCGTGCCGCTCGCCAAGGCGGCGGCCGTGCACGTGGACTCCGACGAGGCCGAGAAGGACGTGACGGCAGCCGCCGCGGCCCTGGGCGCCGCCGACCACGGCGACGACGACGCGCAATTCACCGTGGACGGCGCGGAGGACCACGAGCTGCTCTGGTTCGGCGTGCAGGAGATCCCGCAGCTGCTCGGCTGAGTCCGCGGCACAAGAGGACGGCGCGGGGCCGGCCAGAGGGCGGCGAGAAGGCGGCGAGGGGCCGGTGAGGGGTGGCCCTCCCCGGTTGTCGGACCCGCCGAGTACGGTCTTTCCCATGGCGAAGCAGGGCGCGAGACGCACACACCTGGTCTGGGACTGGAACGGCACGCTGCTGGACGACATCCACGCGGTCCTCGGAGCGACCAACACGGCCTTCGCCGAGGTGGGGCTCGCGCCGCTCACGCTGGAGCAGTACCGCGCGACGTACTGCGTCCCCGTACCGCTCTTCTACGAGCGCCTGCTGGGCCGGATACCGACCGACGCCGAGTGGCAGCGGATGGACGTCATCTTCCACGACGCCTACGCCGAGCTCCGCGCGGCCTGCCTCCTCACCGAAGGCGCCGCCGAGCTCCTCGCGGGGTGGCGGCGGGACGGCCGCAGCCAGTCGCTGCTGAGCATGCACGGCCACGAGCAGCTGCTCCCGACCGTGCGCGGGTACGGCATCGAGGAACACTTCGTCCGGGTCGACGGGCGCACCGGGCCCTCCGGCGGCAGCAAGGCGCTCCACATGGAGCGCCACTTCGCCGCGCTCGGCACGGTCCCGCCGGAGCACGCGGTGATCATCGGGGACGCGGTGGACGACGCCGTGGCCGCCGCGCACGTCGGCGCGCGGGCGGTGCTGTTCACCGGCGGGTCGCACGACCGGGCCAGCCTGGCGGCGGCGGGGGTGCCGGTGGTGGACAGCCTGGCCGAAGCGGTGGCGCTGGCGGAGTCGATGACGGTCTGAGACCGCCCGGGGGAGCCCGCCCGGAGCCGAACGCCGCCGCCCCCGAACGGTTGTTTCAGGTCACCGGGGCCTTCGCGCGCAGCACCTTGAGGAACTCGCGCATCCACGCCGGGTGGTCGGGCCAGGCGCGCGAGGAGACGAGGGTGCCGTCGACCACCGCCTCCACGTCCTGGAAGGCGGCCCCCGCCGTCCGCATGTCCGGCTCCAGCGCCGGATAGGCGGTGACCTCGCGCCCGTCGAGGCTGCCGGTCGCGGCGGAGATCAGCGGGCCGTGACAGATCTGCGCGACCGGCCGCGCGTCCTCGAAGAAGGCGGCGACGATCGCGCGCAGGTCGGCGTTGTGTGGAGGTACTCCGGCGCCCGCCCGCCGGGGATCACCAGGGCGGCGTAGTCGCCGGGCGTCACCTCGGAGAACGCGAGGTCGGCGGGCCAGGTGTAGCCGGGTTTCTCGGTGTACGTGTCGAAGCCCGGCTCGAAGTCGTGGACCACGAAGCGCAGCGTCTTGCGCTCCGGGGCGGCGATGTCGACCTCGTACCCCTCCTCGCGCAGGCGCTGGTACGGATAGAGGACCTCCAGCGACTCGGCCGCGTCGCCGGTGACGAGCAGGATCTTCGGTGCCATGACGGGGCCCCCAGGGTTCGTGGTCGGCCGGGTGCGGCGTGCCCCCGGCCGCGTGCGGCGGGACCAGCCTGCACCGGCGGGACACGTTCGCCAAGAGGGCGCGCGCTCCCCGGACCGGGCTCGGCAAGTTGTACGAAGTGTCCAAAACAGAGGTCTCCGCTTGTCCACATTCGGTTCATGACGGCCCCCTGCCGGGGCGGGATAGCCTTGGCTCCGTGATCAGCGCGATACGCCTCGGGGGCATGGACGCCCCCGGCCCGCTCCCGGAGTGCCCACGCACCCGGGCCATCAGTGATCGCCGTCACCCCGACCCACGGCTGAATATCGCCGATTTGGTCCCGGGTATCTCTCATCGCGGCATAGCGTCGACTACGACCGGATACCCCGCGTCGTGGCGTTGCGCCGCTTTTCTCACCGACGTCACGCAATGGCGCGCGACAGGAGCCAGAGGACATGCAGACCAAGCTGGACGAAGCCAAGGCCGAGCTGCTCGCACGGGCTGCCGAGGTAGCTGACAACAGCCCGGGCGGTGGTGCCGGCGGCCCGGGAGGTACTTCCCGGGTGCGCGTCGCCGTGGCCGGAACGGACGGGGACGAGCGGTCCGGCCGGGACATGCTCCTCTCCTACCTCCAGCGCTACTACTTGCACACCGCTCCCGAGGACCTGAACGGCCGGGACCCGGTCGACGTCTTCGGCGGTGCCTCCTCGCACTACCGGCTGGCCGAGAACCGACCCCAGGGCACGGCCAACGTCCGGGTGCACACCCCGACCGTGGAGGAGAACGGCTGGACGTCCAGCCACTCCGTCGTCGAGGTCGTCACGGACGACATGCCGTTCCTCGTCGACTCCGTCACCAACGAGCTGTCCCGCCAGAACCGGGGCATCCACCTGGTCATCCACCCCCAGGTCCTGGTGCGCCGCGACGTCACCGGCAAGCTGCTGGAAGTCCTCACCGACGGCAGCGGCATCCCCAGGGTCCCCCAGGGCGAGAGCCGCAAGGCCACCGGCGCGGGCTCCGCCGGAGCGGGGCTCCCGCACGACGTCCTCGTGGAGTCCTGGATCCACGTGGAGATCGACCGCGAGACGGACCGCGAGGACCTCAAGGAGATCACCGCCGACCTGCTGCGCGTCCTGTCCGACGTGCGGGAGACCGTCGAGGACTGGGACAAGATGCGCGCCGCCGCGCTGCGCATCGCGGACGGCCTCAAGGACGAGCCCACCGACGACCTCCCCGCCGAGGAGATCGAGGAGGCCGGGGAGCTGCTGCGCTGGCTCGCCGCCGACCACTTCACCTTCCTCGGATACCGCGAGTACTCGCTGATGAACGGCGACTCGCTGGCCGCCGTGCCCGGCACCGGCCTCGGCATCCTGCGGTCCGACCCGAAGCACCACGAGGACGAGGCGCACCCCGTGAGCCCGTCCTTCGACCGGCTCCCGGCCGACGCCCGCGCCAAGGCCCGCGAGCACAAGCTGCTCATCCTGACCAAGGCCAACAGCCGCTCCACGGTCCACCGCCCGAGCTACCTCGACTACGTCGGCGTGAAGAAGTTCGACGCCGACGGAAACGTCGTCGGGGAGCGCCGCTTCCTCGGCCTCTTCTCGTCCGCCGCCTACACCGAGTCGGTGCGCAGGGTTCCCGTCGTCCGCCGCAAGGTCGCCGAGGTGCTGGAGGGCGCCGGCTTCTCGGACAACAGCCACGACGGCCGCGACCTGCTCCAGATCCTGGAGACCTACCCGCGCGACGACATGTTCCAGACGCCGACCGATCAGCTCCGCTCGATCGTCACCTCGGTGCTCTACCTCCAGGAACGCCGCCGCCTCCGGCTCTACCTGCGCCAGGACGAGTACGGCCGCTACTACTCCGCCCTCGTCTACCTGCCGCGCGACCGCTACACCACCGGCGTCCGGCTGCGGCTGATCGACATCCTCAAGGAGGAACTCGGCGGCACCAGCGTCGACTTCACCGCTTGGAACACCGAGTCGATCCTCTCCCGGCTGCACTTCGTCGTCCGGGTGGCGCCGGGCACCGAACTGCCGCACCTGACCGACGCCGACACCGAACACATCGAGGCCCGGCTCGTCGAGGCCGCCCGCTCCTGGGCCGACGGCTTCCAGGAGGCCCTGAACGCCGAATGCGGCGAGGAGCGCGCCGCCGAACTGCTGCGGCGCTACGCCCGGTCCTTCCCCGAGGGCTACAAGGCCGACCACACGCCGCGCGCCGCCGTGGCCGACCTCGGCCACCTCGAAGCGCTCAAGGCGGAGGAGAAGGACTTCTCGCTCAGCCTGTACGAGCCCGTGGGTGCCCTGCCCGGGGAGCGCCGGTTCAAGATCTACCGGACCGGCGAGCCCGTCTCGCTCTCCGCCGTCCTCCCGGTGCTCCAGCGCCTCGGCGTGGAGGTCGTCGACGAACGCCCGTACGAGCTGCGCTGCGCGGACCGCACGACCGCCTGGGTCTACGACTTCGGACTGCGGATGCCCGCGTCCAACGGCGACCACCTCGCCGCCGACGCCCGCGACCGCTTCCAGAACGCCTTCGCCGCCGTCTGGACCGGCGCTGCCGAGAACGACGGCTTCAACTCCCTCGTGCTGCGCGCCGGACTCGACTGGCGGCAGGCGATGGTCCTCCGCGCCTACGCGAAGTACCTGCGCCAGGCGGGTTCGACCTTCAGCCAGGACTACATGGAGGACACCCTCCGCAACAACGTCCACACCACCCGGCTGCTGGTCTCCCTCTTCGAGGCCCGGATGTCGCCCGCCCGCCAGAAGGCCGGCCGCGAGCTGACCGACGGACTCCTCGAAGAGCTCGACGGCGCGCTGGACCAGGTGGCCTCGCTCGACGAGGACCGCATCCTGCGCTCCTTCCTCACCGTCATCAAGGCGACGCTGCGGACCAACTTCTTCCAGCAGACCGACGACGGCGAGCCGCACGCCTACGTCTCGATGAAGTTCGACCCGCAGGCCATCCCCGACCTGCCGGCCCCGCGCCCCGCCTTCGAGATCTGGGTGTACTCGCCCCGCGTCGAAGGCGTCCACCTGCGCTTCGGCAAGGTCGCCCGAGGCGGCCTGCGCTGGTCCGACCGGCGCGAGGACTTCCGTACCGAGGTCCTCGGCCTGGTCAAGGCGCAGATGGTGAAGAACACCGTGATCGTGCCGGTGGGCGCGAAGGGCGGGTTCGTCGCCAAGCAGCTCCCGGACCCGGCGCTCGACCGTGACGCCTGGCTCGCCGAGGGCATCGCCGCCTACCGCGTCTTCGTCTCGGCGCTGCTCGACATCACCGACAACCTGGTGGCCGGCGAGACCGTGCCGCCCCTCGACGTGGTCCGCCACGACGAGGACGACACCTACCTCGTCGTCGCCGCCGACAAGGGCACCGCGAGCTTCTCCGACATCGCCAACGAGGTCGCCGTCGCGTACAACTTCTGGCTCGGCGACGCCTTCGCCTCCGGCGGCTCCGCCGGGTACGACCACAAGGGCATGGGCATCACCGCGCGCGGCGCCTGGGAGTCCGTCGAGCGGCACTTCCGCGCGCTCGGCCACGACACCCAGACCGAGGACTTCACCGTCGTCGGCGTCGGCGACATGTCCGGCGACGTGTTCGGCAACGGCATGCTCCTCTCCGAGCACATCCGGCTGGTCGCCGCCTTCGACCACCGGCACATCTTCCTCGACCCGACCCCGGACGCCGCCCTCTCCTACGCCGAGCGGCGCCGGATCTTCGAACTGCCCCGCAGCTCCTGGGCCGACTACGACACCCGCCTGCTCTCGGCCGGCGGCGGCGTCCACCCCCGCTCCGCGAAGTCGATCCCGGTCAACGCACACGTCCGCGAGGCCCTCGGCATCGAGGCCGGCGTCACCAAGATGACCCCCGCCGACCTGATGAAGGCCATCCTTCGGGCACCGGTCGACCTGCTCTGGAACGGCGGCATCGGCACCTACATCAAGTCCTCCGCCGAGACCGATGCCGACGTCGGCGACAAGGCCAACGACGCGATCCGCGTCAACGGCCAGGACCTGCGGGCCAAGGTCGTCGGCGAGGGCGGCAACCTCGGCGCCACTCAGCTCGGCCGCATCGAGTTCGCCCGGGCCGGCGGCTCGATCAACACCGACGCGATCGACAACAGCGCCGGTGTGGACACCTCCGACCACGAGGTGAACATCAAGATCCTGCTCAACGGGCTGGTCCGGGACGGCGACATGACCGTCAAGCAGCGCAACAAGCTGCTTGCCGAGATGACCGACGAGGTCGGCGCGCTCGTCCTGCGCAACAACTACGCGCAGAACGTCGCGCTCACCAACGCCACCACCCAGGCCGCCGACCTGCTCCACGCCCACCAGCGCTCCATGCGGCGGCTGGAGGCCGAGGGCGGCCTGGACCGCGCGCTGGAGTTCCTCCCCGCCGACCGGCAGATCCGGGAACTCCTCGCCGCGGGCAAGGGCCTCAGCCAGCCGGAACTCGCCGTGCTGCTCGCCTACATCAAGATCACCGCAGCCGACGAGCTGATCCACACCAGCCTCCCGGACGACCCCCACCTCCAGGCCCTCGCGCACGCCTACTTCCCCCAGCAGCTGCGCGAACGCTTCCCCGAGGCGATCGACAACCACGCCCTGCGGCGCGAGATCATCACCACCGTGCTGGTCAACGACACGGTGAACACCGGCGGCTCCACCTTCCTGCACCGTTTCCGCGAGGAGACCGGCGCCTCGGTGGAGGAGATCGTGCGGGCGCAGGCGGCGGCCCGTGAGATCTTCGGCCTGAGCAAGGTCTGGGACGCCGTGGAGGCCCTCGACAACAAGGTCTCCTCCGAGGTGCAGACCCGCGTGCGGCTGCACTCCCGCCGCCTGGTGGAGCGCGGCACCCGGTGGCTGCTGGGCAACCGCCCGCAGCCGGTGGACATCGCGGCCACCGTCTCCTTCTTCAGGGACCGGGTCGCCGAGGTCTGGGCCGCGATGCCGAAGCTGCTCCGGGGCACCGACCAGGAGTGGTACCAGCAGATCCTGGGCGAGCTGACGGAGGCGGAGGTGCCCGAGGAGCTGGCCCTGCGCGTCGCCGGGTTCTCCTCGGCCTTCCCGGCGCTCGACATCGTGGCCATCGCCGACCGTACGGGCAAGGACCCGCTGGCCGTCGCCGAGGTCTACTACGACCTCGCCGACCGGCTGCGGATCACCGCGCTGATGGACCGGATCATCGAGCTGCCGCGCGCCGACCGCTGGCAGTCCATGGCCCGCGCCTCGATCCGTGAGGACCTGTACGCGGCCCACGCGGCCCTCACCGCCGACGTGCTGGCCGTCGGGGCCGAGGGGACGACGCCCGAGGAGAGGTTCACGGCGTGGGAGGAGAAGAACGCGGCGATCCTCTCCCGGTCGCGCTCGACCCTGGAGGAGATCCAGAACTCCGACGCCTTCGACCTGGCGAACCTGTCGGTCGCGATGCGGACGATGCGGACGCTGCTGCGCACGCACGCCTGACGCCGGTGACGTAGCGAAAAGGGGGGCTCCGGGCCATCGGCCCGGAGCCCCCCTTCGTCCGTGCACCCAGGCACGTGCACCCGCGCAGGTGCGTGCGCAGGCGCTACTTCTTGGTGAACTGCTCGTAC
Source organism: Streptomyces sp. NPDC005576 (assembly GCF_042871745.1). Taxonomy (NCBI): domain Bacteria; kingdom Bacillati; phylum Actinomycetota; class Actinomycetes; order Kitasatosporales; family Streptomycetaceae; genus Streptomyces; species Streptomyces sp. NPDC005576. Next base: position 28,508 of record NZ_JBIAJC010000024.1, read on the forward strand.
GCGGCGACGACTTCCTTCGCCGGACCGTCCATCCGCAGCACGCCCGCCTCCAGCCAGATCGCCCGGTCGCAGGTCTCCAGGATCGACCTGTTGCTGTGGCTGACCAGGAAGACCGTGCCGGCCTCCTTGCGGAGTTCCTTGATCCGGTCCTTGCTGCGGTTCTGGAACTTGGCGTCACCCGTGGAGAGCGCCTCGTCGATCAGCAGCACGTCGTGGCTCTTGGCCGCCGCGATGGAGAACCGCAGCCGGGCGCCCATGCCGGAGGAGTACGTCCGCATCGGCAGGGTGATGAAGTCACCCTTCTCGTTGATGCCGGAGAAGGAGACGATCCCGTCGTACCGCTCGCGGATCTCCTGGCGTGACATGCCCATCGCGAGGCCGCCCAGCACGACGTTCCGTTCGCCGGTGAGGTCGCTCATCAGCGCCGCGTTGACGCCGAGCAGCGAGGGCTGGCCCTGCGTGTGGACCTTGCCCTTCGTCGCCGGGAGCAGGCCCGCGATGGCCTTCAGCAGGGTGGACTTGCCGGAGCCGTTCGAGCCGATGAGGCCGATCGCCTCGCCCTTGTACGCGGCGAAGCTGACGCCCTTGACGGCGTGCACCTCGCGTACGCCCGGGCTCTGGCGGCGGGTGACGATCCGGCTGAGCGCGGAGGTCGCGCTGCCCCGGCCGCCCTTGGTGCCGTTGACCTTGTAGGTGATGTGCACGTCGTCGACGACGACGGTGGGTTCCCGCTCCGCGGTCGTGTCAGCCACGTCCGTACCTCTCTTCGGCCTTCCAGAAGAACACGAAGCCGCCGACGGCGCAGACGAGCGCCCATCCCGCCGCCACCGCCCACACGTGCGGGGGCAGTTGGTCGCCGGTGAAGCTGTCGATCAGGGCGAACCGCATCAGGTCGATGTAGACGGCGGCAGGGTTGCAGTCCAGGGCGACGATGACGAAGTGCGGGACCCGGTCCGTGGTGAGGAGGGAGTCCAGGCTCCACATCACGCCGGACGCGTACATCCAGGTACGCAGCAGGAACGGCATCAGCTGCGCGATGTCCGGGGTCTTCGCGGTGATCCGTGCCACGAACATCGAGACGCCGGTGTTGAAGAGCGCCTGGAGGAGGAGTGCGGGGATCGCGAGCAGCCAGGACGGGCTGGGGTACTGCCCGAAGACGAGCAGGATCAGGACGAGCGCGCCCAGCGAGAACAGCAGCTGCTGGAGCTGCTGGAGCGCGAGCGCGATGGGCAGCGAGGCGCGCGGGAAGTGCAGGGCGCGCACCAGCCCGATGTTGCCGCTGATCGCGCGGGTGCCCGCGGTGATCGAGCTGGAGGTGAACGTCCAGATGAAGACACCCGTGACGAGGAACGGGACGAAGTCGGCGACCCCGCGCTTGGTGTTCATCAGGATGCCGAAGATGAAGTAGTACACCGCCGCGTTGAGCAGCGGCGTCATGATCTGCCAGATCTGGCCGAGCTTCGCCTGGCTGTACTGAGCGGTCAGCTTGGCCGTGGCGAACGCCAGGATGAAGTGCCTGCGCCCCCAGAGCTGAGCGATGTACGCCGGGAGGGAGGGGCGGGCGCCGCTGACGGTGAGGCCGTGGCGCGCGGCGAGCGCCGCCAGCTCGCCCGGTGCGTAGACCGGGGCGAGTGCGGCGGGATCGGTTTCGGCCGGCCCTGGGGCCGGCGGAGCTGCTGTCTGGCTCACCACGATCGCTTTCGACGGAGGCTGAAAATCAGGCGGGGAAAACAGGCTGAAAAACAGGCGTTGAGGGCTGGGGGAAGCCCGCGCCGCGGGCCAGGGAAACGGGCGTTGAACTGCGGGACAACCCCGAGCCAACGATGGGACGGAACCGTTTCGTCGCCACGCTGAGCGTAAAACGTGCAGGCGTCGGGACGCAACCGTTTCGTCGTTACGGATATCCTGGAGAGCATGAGCACCGAACCCGGACCCCGGCGCCGCACCCCGGCGGGCGCCGCCGTGCTGCGCGAGGACGTGACCGACGCGATCCGCGGGGCCGTCTTCGAAGAGCTGGCCGCGGTCGGCTTCGCCCGGATGTCGATGGAGGGCATCGCGCGCCGCGCCGGCGTCGGCAAGACCGCCGTCTACCGGCGCTGGAAGTCCAAGCTGCACCTGGTGCTCGACCTGGTGGCCGCCGTCGCCGAACAGGGCATGCCGACCCCCGACACCGGCTCCCTCCACGGGGACGTCCGGGCGGTCCTCGGGCTCGCCTCGTACGCGCTGCGCCACCCCGTCGCCTCCCAGGTGATCCCGGACCTGCTCGTGGAGGCGGCCCGGAACCCGGAGATCGCCGACACGATCAAGGCGGCTCTCCTCGACCCGCAGAAGGGCGTCGCGGCCGTCGTGGTCCGGGCCGCGGTGGCCCGGGGCGAGCTGCCGGAGGGCAGCGACCCGGACCGTGCGCTGGACCTGATCGTCGGGCCGCTCTACTGGCGGCTCGTGGTGGTCCGCGGCGGCCTGCCGAAGGGGTACCTGGACGACCTGGCCGCGTCCACGGTCGTCGCACTCAAGCACCCGGGCACCTAGGCACCCGGGCACCTAGGCACCCGGGCACGTGGCACCCGGCGCAGACGTACGGGAGGCCCGCGCGTACCGCACGCGCGGGCCTCCCGGTGGCTGACGTGGGGCTATTACTTGACGGCCCCCGCCATCACCCCCGACACGAACTGCCGCTGGAAGGCGAAGAACACCGCCAGCGGGATGACCATCGACACGAACGCCCCGGGCGCCAGCACGTCGATGTTGTTGCCGAACTGGCGTACCTGCTGCTGGAGCGCCACCGTGATCGGCGGGTTGCCCGAGTCCGCGAAGATCAGCGCGACCAGCATGTCGTTCCAGACCCAGAGGAACTGGAAGATCCCGAGCGAGGCGATGGCCGGGCCCCCGAGCGGCATCACGACCCGGGTGAAGAGCCGGATCTCGCCCGCCCCGTCGAGCCGGGCGGCCTCCAGGAGTTCGCGCGGGATCTCCGCGAAGAAGTTCCGCAGCAGGAAGATCGCGAACGGCAGGCCGAAGGCCGTGTGGAAGAGGACCACGCCGAGGGTGGTCTCGAAGATCCCGAGGGTGCCGAAGAGCTTGGAGACCGGGATCAGCGCGACCTGCACCGGCACCACCAGCAGCCCCACGACCACCAGGAACCACCAGTCACGGCCCGGGAAGTCCATCCAGGCGAAGGCGTAACCGGCGAACGAGCCGATCACCACCACCAGCAGGGTGGACGGCACGGTGATCATCACGGTGGAGAAGAGCGAGTCGGTGATGGCCGGGTCGGAGAGCAGGTGCTGGTAGTTGTCGAGGGTCAGCTGGGACGGGGTGGTGAAGACCTGCCACCACCCGCTCGCCGCGATGTCCTTGCCGTCCCGCAGCGAGGAGAGCAGCAGCCCGATCGTCGGCATCAGCCAGAACAGGGCCACCAGCACGAGGAAGACCCGCATCACCCCGCCGCCGGCCCGTGCGGCGATCCGCGCCGCGAGCGACGGGACGGCCTTCGCCGCGGGGGTCGTGACCGGGGCCGTCATCGGCGCCCCTCCTTGCGTATCCGCCGGATGTTGAAGGCCATCACCGGGATCACCAGCAGCAGCAGGAGGACGGCGATCGCGCTGCCGACCCCCAGGTCCGCGTCCGTGCCGAACGAGGAGCGGTACAGCTGGAGGGCGAGGACGTTGGCGTCGTCCTGGGAGGAGCCCGGCGCGATGATGAAGATCAGGTCGAAGACCTTCAGCACGTTGATCATGAGCGTGACCAGTACCACCGCGAGGACCGGTGCCAGCATCGGCACGGTGATCCGCCGGAACACCTGCCACTCGTTCGCCCCGTCCACCCGCGCCGCTTCGAGGAGTTCGCGCGGCAGACCGGCGAGGCCCGCAGCGATCAGCACCATCGCGAAGCCCGCCCACATCCAGATGTAGCTGCCGATGATGCCGGGGGTGACCAGGCTCGGGCCGAGCCAGGAGACCCCGTTGTACGGCTCGCGGAAGTTGTCCGCGGGCAACCGCAGGACGGCGCCCGCGGCGGACGCGGGCAGCGAGAAGGTCCCGTCCGCGCCCGCCTTCGCACGGGCGACGACCTTGCCGTCCTTGACCGCCTCGACCTCGATGCCCTTGAGGCCGAGCTCCTTCGGGTCGACCGAGTTGGGCTTCCCGCCGCCGCCCCTGGTGAAGTCCAGCCAGGCGGTGCCGGTGATCCGGTCGCCGTCCGGCACGGGGGTACGGGCCGGCTCCGCGTCGCCCGGCATCTTCTCCGGTACGACTCCCACCAGCGGCAGCAGCACCGGGACGCCGGCCCGCACCGGCGTCTTCGTCAGATACGAGCCGCCACCGCCCGCCTTCAGCGGGTGCACCGGCAGCGGGTGCGCCTTCGGGAAGCCGGCGGACTCGGCGAACGTGTCGTGCACGCCCACCCAGACCGCGTTCGCGACCCCGCGCTCCGGGGCCTCGTCGTACACCAGCCGGAAGATGATCCCGGCGGCCAGCATGGAGATCGCCATCGGCATGAAGACGATCAGCTTGAACGCCGTGCCCCAGCGGATGCGCTCGGTCAGCACCGCGAAGATCAGACCGAGTGCGGTGGAGACCGTCGGTGCCAGGACCACCCAGATCAGGTTGTTCTTGACCGCCGTACGGATCGTGTCGTCCGTGAACAGCGTCCGGTAGTTGTCGAGCCCCGCGAAGCCGGTGCCCGCCTGGTCGAAGAACGAGCGGTAGACGGAGTAGGCGATCGGATAGACCACCAACGCGCCCAGCAGCACCAGCGCGGGCAGCAGGAACGCCACCGCGACGGCTCTGCGCGAGCCCGTGACACCGCGCCCGGACCGCCGGGCCTTCGACGGAGGGCCGGGGGACGGGGGGACCGGGTGGGCGGGGGGCACCGCACCGGCGCCCCCCGTCGTCGCTGTCGTCACCGCGTCAGCTCTTGTACGCCTCGGCGGCAGCGGACTCCAGCGCCCGCTGGGTCCCCGCGATGTCCTTCGAACTCTTCAGGAAGTCCTGGAGGATCTTCCACTCGCCCTTTCCGGGCGTCCCGCCGAAAGACTGCGGCGCCTGGTCCGACATGTCGAACCGGACGTCGTCCCCGGCCCCGATCAGCGCCTGCGCCATCGTGCGCTGCACGTCGTTCGGGTACACGGCCGGGTCCAGGGACTTGTTCGGCGAGAGGAACCCGCCCGCTCCCGCCGAGATCTTCGCCGCGTCCGTGGACGCCAGGAAGGTCAGCAGCGCCTGGGCGCCCTTGGTGTCCTTCAACGCCACCGCCGCGTCCCCACCGGTCACCACCGGGGAGTCGGCACCGACCGCCGGGAACGGGAACACCTTGGCGTCCGTACCGATCTTCGCGTCGGTCTCCGCGATGTTGACGGCGACGAAGTCGCCCTCGAAGACCATCGCGGCCTTCGGCTGGTCCCCGCCGGTGAACGTCTGGGTCACCGAGGCCGGGAACTCGGTCTGCAACGCCCCGGAAGCCCCGCCCGCGATCAGCTCCGGCTTGCCGAAGAGCTGCGCCAGCATGGTGAGCGAGTCCTTCACGGACGGGTCCGTCCACGGGATCTCGTGCTTCGCCAGCTTGTCGTACTTCTCCGGGCCCGCCTGGGAGAGGTAGATGTTCTCGAACCAGTCGGTCAGCGTCCAGCCGTCCGCACCGCCGACCGACACCGGGGTGATCCCGGAGGCCGACACGGTCTCGGCGGTGGCGAGGAAGTCCTTCCAGGTCTTCGGCTCGCTCGCGCCCGCGTTCTCGAACGCCTTGGCGTTGTACCAGACCAGCGACTTGTTAGCCGCTTTGTAGTACACGCCGTACTGGGTGCCGTCCACGGCACCGAGGTCCTGCCAGACCTGCGCGTAGTTCTGGCCGAGCTGTGCCCGCGCCTCGGCGCCGACGGGCTTGGCCCACTTCTTCGCCACGGCCTGCCGGATCGCGCCCACCTGCGGGATCATCGCCACGTCCGGCGGCTGACCGCCCGCGATCTTCGTACCGAGGAAGTTGACGATCGGGTCCTGCGCGGGGACGAAGGTGACCGTCGCCCCCGTCCGCTTCTCGAACTCGTCCAGGACCTTGGTGAAGTTCTGCTGCTCCTGGCCCGTCCACACGGCGGCCACGGAGATCTTCTCCCCGTCCAGACGAGGTAGCGCGACGGTCGACGCGGGCGACTCGGTCGCGCCCGCCGTGGCGTCCTTGCCGCCCTTGCCGCTCTCGTCGTCGTCCGAGCCGCCCGAACAGCCGGCCAGCGCCAGCGCGCCCACGGCTGCGAACACCGCAGCCGTCCGGCCCAGTTGTCGCGTTCTGCGCATCTCTTGCCCCGTTTCCCGGCGACGCGCGTCCGCACGCCGCTGTGCGAGTACCGCGTCGTCCGAGGCACAGTCCTACGCCGGAGCGCGCAGCGCCCGCAATACCGCCGAGGGGGCAGGGCGGACGATCGTGACCTGCTCGTGATCCCGTTTCAGGAGGAAACGCGCACCCTGCGGACAGGGGGCAGGAGGACCGGTCCGCGAGCCGGGCAACGGGCGGACCGGTCGCACCTCACGAGGAGACGGGCGGCAGCGGGGGCAGCCGCTCGGCGTTCACCGAACGCGCCGCGCGCTCCAGCGCACTGGCGAGGAGCGCCAGGTCGGTCGGCCCGTTGCCGAGCTCGCGGACCGGTCGCCGGGTCGGCGGATCGCCCATCCGCTCCCACTCCAGCGGCACGACGGTCGGACGCAGGGTCGCCGTGCGCGGGATGCGGCCCGTCACGCGGCCGCCCTGGAACGGGGTGACTCGGCCGTCCGGATGCCCCAGCCTGCCCCGCCCCGGTGCCGGTTCGTCCGGCGAGGGCGGCAGCACCGGCGCGTCCAGCACGATCCGCAGCCCGGCGCCGCGCGCCAGTTCGGTGTCCTCGGTGCGCTCCGGGCGGCCCGAGGACGCCACCAGGTGCACCCCGAGCCTCCCGCCGTCCCTCGCCACGGCCTCCAGCGCCCGCACCACGGACCCGGCGGCCGGCCGCCCCGGGCTGCCGAGCGCCGGGGCGACCAGCGCGTCGAAGTCGTCGGCGAGCACCACCAGACGGGGCAGCGGCGACGGACCCGGGTCCACCGCCCGCGGATCGGTGGTCCGCAGCCGCAGGGTGCCGGTGGAGGAGGTGGCCGGGTTGTCGGGGTTGCCCCGCTGCTCGGAGGAGCTCGGCGGGCGCTGGCCGACGAGCCGGCGGGAGACCTCGTGCCGGATGTGCCACTCGCTGAAGTCCAGCCCGTCGAGCAGCTCCGCCCGGCGCTTCAGCTCACCGCCGAGCGCCCGGGCGAACTCCCGCATCCGGACCGGATCGGAGGCCGACAAGTAGGAGAAGACGTGCGGCAGTTCGGTACAGGGGCGCAGCCCCTCACCCGGCTCGCCGCTCTCCCCGCCGGCCCCGGCACCGTCCACCAGCAGGATGCCGAGCCGGTCGGGACGGGCGGCCGAGGCGAGCGAGGCGGCGACCGCCCGCAGCAGTTCGGTACGCCCGCTGCCCGGCGGCCCCTCCACGAGCAGGTGCGGCCCCTCGTCGGCGAGGTCCACACTCACCGGCCCCCGGGGCCCGGCCCCCAGCACCACCACCGGCCGCCCGGCCTGCCCCCCGGCCCCTTCACCGGCCGCGACAAGTGCGGCGGAGGAGGGGTACGGGGTGCGCTCGGAGTCCGTACGCGGCGCGGGCGCCGGATACGGGGTGCCGCCCGCGCCGCGCGCCGGGGCGCCGGGGTACGGGGTGCGGCCGGAGTCGGTACGGGCGTCGGGGGTCCCGGGGTACGGGGTGCGGCCGGAGTCGGGGGAGTCGGTGCGCTGGCCGCCCACCAGGGGCGTGGTGCGGAGCGGGCCCGTGCTGAGGGTGCGGCCGGGGCTCGGGGTGTCCTCGGGGTTGCGGAGCCGCCCCGAGGACGGGGTGGGGGTCGGCCGGGCCGAGGCGCCGGGCTGGCGTTCGGCCGTCGACGCCCAACGGGCCATCAGCGACGCCGGGGTGGCCCGGGCCAGACCCAGCTCGTCCAGCAACCGGGAGGAGGGCGGCAGCGCGGCGGTCTTCGCGAGGTCGGCGGCGGCGCCGGGGCCCTCGTCCCGCAGCGGGGCCAGCGCCCGGCCGAAGCGTTCCGCCCAGGCCGGCGACACCGCGTCCACGGTCGCCACCGTGCCGTGCCCCGCGACCTGGCCGCCGGCCGTGCGCAGCAGCCGGAGCGCGGTCGCGACGTCCCCGCTGAGCATGGCGACCGCCCCGCACTCGCGGAAGGCGAGGGAGGCGTGACAGGCGGCCTCGTAGGTCGCGGTGACCGGGGAGGTGGGGGAGGCCGGCGGGGTCTCCGCGAGGCAGATCAGATGGACTCCGGCCGCCGCGCCCGCGCTCGCCAGCCGTGCGGTCGTCTCCCGCAGCGCCGCCGTCCCGGGGTCGCCGTCCACGACCAGCACGGTGTACGGACCGGTCCACGCCTCGGCGGCCTCGGCCACCGCGGCGCGCCCGGCGTGCGGCCACCCCGGGCCGAGCGGGCCCTCGTCCAGTCGGCGGACCAGTTCCGCCGTGCGGGCCGCCGCCTGCTCCCGGTCGTACGCGAGGAGCAGCCGGCAGTCCTGTCCGCGCATCGGCCGCAGATGCGGCAGCCATCCCAGCCAGGACCAGGCGTTCCGCCGCTCGTCCGCAGTGCGGTTGCGGTCCGTGCTGATCAGCACGATCTCCAGGTCGGTGGGGGAGTGCAGGGCTGCGAGCTGGGCGACCGCGGAGCGGGCCAGCCCGGTGAGGCGCTCCCACGGGCCGGCGAGCCCGAGCGAACCGGCCTCGCGCAGCCCGACCGTCACCGGCACCGAGGGCAGCTCCGCCTGGTCGGTCGTGCCGAGCCGCAGGGCCAGCGCCTCCGGGTGGCCGGGGTCGCGCTCCCAGAGCCGGGGCCCCGGGCCGAGCGCGGTCAGCAGCACCGTCGCGGGGTCGGGCCAGGTGCCCGCGGGGGCGGAGGGGGCCAGGAACCCCGAATGCCCGGAGGCGGCCCCGGGGGCGGGCGCGGCCCGGGTGTCCGGGGCCTCGTGGTCGGCGCGGCCACCGGCCAGCCGACGGGCCCAGGCGCCTATGCCGCCGCGCCGGGGCGGCTCCGCGCCGGACCGGGGGGACGGTCCGGCGTCCTCCTGGCGGTACGGCGAGTCGTGGCCGGACGGCCGGGTCTCCTCGGCGAACGGCCCGTGTCCGTGGGCCGGGTCGGGCCCGCCGTCGCCGGGAGCCTCCGGCTCCGGCCGGGCCACCCGCAGATGTCCCTCGCCGTCCGGGGCGGTGGCCAGCGCCGGGGGGCGGGGGCCGGTGGTGAGGCGGAGGGTGGACTCGCCGAGCCGCAGCAGGGCGCCCGCGGACAGCGGGACCGGCCGGGTGCCGATCTCGGCACCGTCCAGCGAGGTGCCGTTCGTGGAGCCGAGGTCGGCCACCGTGACCCGGCCGTCGCCGGAGAGGGTGACCGCACAGTGCAGCCGGGAGACGTCGGGGTCGTCGAGGGGCACGTCCGCATCGGCGGAGCGGCCGATCCTGATCTGGCCGCCGTGCAGCAGATGGACGCCGCCCGCGTCGGGGCCCGCGACCACGTGCAACCGGGCGGGGACGGAGTCGTCCGAGGACGGCTCGTCCTCACCGGGGGACTGGAGGGAGAGCACCGCCCCGTCGACCAGCGGCGGCTCGCCGACCGAGAGGCGCTGGGCGTCCAGCCGCTCCCGCCCGGCGAAGAGGATCACCGCGCCACCGCCCAGTGACCCCTCGGGGCCCTGGACCGCCGAGGCGAGGGCCGAGGCCACGGCGGCGAGCGCGGTGGCCGCCGGGGCGGTGAGCAGGACGTCGCACGCGCGTGCCGGTGTGTGGCCGGTGCGCGGCGCGAGGACGGTCAGCCGGATCTGCATCGCCGTTGCGATCCCTTCTGCGGGTCGCCCGGCAGGGGGCCTCCCTGTGATGCCCCCCACCCGGCGCGGACGCGTCGTCCGGTACGGGTCGTCACGTACCGCAGGGCTCCCGCTCCCGCAGTTCCGTGCTGGAGGCATCCTCGCACCTGCCACCGGCAACACGCCCACGGGTCAGGCATAAGTGATCTTGATTGGTCGGGTGTGGGCGCAAAAGCACCTGCTTGGCCCGGGTTCGGACGGTTCTGATGACGCCTCCGCGTGCCGGGGCCACGGAGTGGGCAGACGTACGGACACCCGACGGGCAACCGGCCGGTCGCCCTCCGCGTCTTCCCGGGAGCGGGACACGGGACGGTTCCGGGGGCTGTCGAAGGGCAACAGGAAATGGCCGGAAACTGGCGTGTCACCCCGTGAACACAGCCCGTTCGCGACCCGTCGGCGGCCGGTTCGGCACCATTAGAGTGGGCCCCCCACCGACCACCGTCACCACAACCAGCAGGGAGCGCATGACGTGCGGCCCGTAGGCAGCAAGTACCTGCTCGAAGAGCCCCTCGGACGCGGCGCCACGGGCACCGTCTGGCGCGCCCGCCAGCGGGAGACCGCGGGGGCCGAGGCGGCCGTCGCCGGGCAGCCCGGCGAGACCGTGGCGATCAAGGTCCTCAAGGAGGAGCTCGCCAACGACGCCGATGTGGTGATGCGGTTCCTGCGGGAGCGCTCCGTGCTGCTCCGGCTCACCCACGAGAACATCGTGCGCACCCGCGACCTGGTGGTCGAAGGGGACCTCCTCGCGCTGGTCATGGACCTCGTCGACGGCCCCGACCTGCACCGTTACCTCCGGGAGAACGGCCCGCTGACCCCGGTCGCCGCTTCCCTGCTCACCGCCCAGATCGCGGACGCGCTCGCCGCCAGTCACGCCGACGGGGTCGTCCACCGCGACCTGAAACCGGCCAACGTCCTGCTCGACCAGCGCGACGGCACCATGCGCCCGATGCTCACCGACTTCGGCATCGCCCGGCTCGCCGACTCCCCGGGGCTGACCCGCACCCACGAGTTCGTCGGGACACCCGCGTACGTCGCCCCCGAGTCCGCCGAGGGGCGCCCGCAGACCTCCGCCGTCGACATCTACGGCGCCGGAATCCTGCTGTACGAGCTGGTCACCGGCCGGCCGCCGTTCGCCGGAGGCACCGCGCTGGAGGTGCTCCACCGCCACCTCAGCGAGGAGCCCCGCCGCCCCTCCACCGTCCCCGAACCCCTGTGGACGGTCATCGAGCGCTGCCTGAGCAAGGACCCCGACCGGCGGCCCAGCGCCGAGAACCTGGCCCGGGCGCTGCGTACCGTCGCCGCAGGCATCGGCGTGCACGCCAACTCCGCCCAGATCGCCGCCGCCGACGGGGTGGGTGCGCTCCTCGCCCCGGACCCGGACCCCGCGCCCGTACCGGAAACGCCCGGCGCGGCCGACCCCACCCAGGTGCTGCCGAACACCGGCGGACCCTTCGGCGCGGGCGGGTACGACCCGAACGCCGCCACCAGCGTGATGCGGCACGAGCAGATCCCGGGCGGCGCGGCCGACCCCACGGCCGTCCTGCCGCCGGTGCCGCAGCGCCCGGACGGGTCGCCGCAGCAGGACCCCGCCCACCCCTGGCAGTCCCAGCTCCAGGCCGCGCGCGACCGCAACGAGCAGACCCAGGTCCAGTACCTCGACCCGGCCGACGACCCGCTGCGCCGGCGCCCCCAGCGCCAGCAGCCGCAGCAGCCCCCGCAGCGGCAGCAGCCCCAGCAGCAGCGCCCCCAGCACCAGCAGTACCCGCCGCAGCAGCAACAGCCGCAGCGCTACCAGCAGCAGCAGCCCCAGCGCCAGAACCACGCGCCCCAGCAGTACGCGCCGCAACAGCCGCAGCAGCAGCCTCAGCGCCGGCAGCAGTACGCGCCCCCGCAGCAGCCGCAGGCACCCGCCCCGCGCCAGCCCCGGCAGCGCAGCGCCAACCCCATGAAGATCCCCGGGCTCGGCTGCCTCAAGGGCTGCCTCTTCACCATCGTGCTGCTCATCGTCGCGGGCTGGCTCATCTGGGAGCTGACGCCGCTTCAGGACTGGGTCGCCCAGGGCAAGGGGTACTGGCAGGCGATCGGTGACGCCATCAGCTCGGTGACGGGCTGGATCTCCGACCTCGGCGGCGGCAGCGCCTGATCCGGCGCCCCGAACCGGCGGTGTGACGCAAGCCCCCGCCGCCCCGGAGGGGCCGGGACGCCCCGCGCGCGGGCACCCCGGACCCTCCGGCCAGGTCTCCGCTCCGTCTCGGCAGCGTCTCCGCACCGCATCAACTCTGTACCTTTGTCGACTCCTTCGGGGTCCTTACCCCCGCATTTCGCCCTGGAGGGGAAGGTTGGCGCCGTCCGGGGCACGGAACCCCCCGGTCGCCGCGTAACTTTGTCGACCGGGGTTCACCGCCAGCCGCTGAGGGAGCAGTCTTGGCACGGAATATCGGCAGCCGGTACACCGCCCACCAGATCCTGGGGCGCGGCAGCGCCGGAACGGTGTGGCTCGGCGAAGGGCCCGAGGGGCCCGTCGCCATCAAGCTCCTCCGCGAGGACCTCGCGTCCGACCAGGAGCTCGTGGGCCGCTTCGTCCAGGAGCGCACCGCCCTGCTCGGGCTCGACCACCCGCACGTGGTCGCCGTCCACGACCTCGTCGTCGACGGCAACGACCTCGCCCTGGTCATGCGCCTGGTGCGCGGCACCGACCTGCGCACCCGGCTGGACCGCGAACGCCGCCTCGCCCCGGAGGCCGCCGTCGCGATCGTCGCGGACGTCGCCGACGGGCTCGCCGCCGCGCACGCCGCCGGAGTGATCCACCGGGACGTCAAGCCGGAGAACATCCTGCTCGACATGGAGGGCCCGCTCGGCCCCGGCGGGTCGCACCCCGCCCTCCTCACCGACTTCGGTGTCGCGAAGCTCATCGACACCCCGCTGCGCACCCGGGCCACCCGGATCATCGGCACGCCCGACTACCTGGCCCCCGAGATCGTCGAAGGCCTCCCGCCGCGCGCCGCCGTCGACATCTACGCCCTCGCCACGGTCCTCTACGAGCTGCTCGCCGGGTTCACGCCGTTCGGCGGCGGCCACCCGGGCGCGGTGCTGCGCCGGCACGTCACGGAGACCGTCGTCCCGCTCCCCGGCATCCCCGAGGAGCTGTGGCAGCTGCTCGTCCAGTGCCTGGCCAAGGCACCGGCCTCCCGGCTGCGCGCCGGAGAGCTGGGCGGCCGGCTGCGGGAGCTGCTGCCGCTGCTGGCGGGCATCGGACCGCTGGAGGTGGACGAGCCGGGCGAAGACGAAACGGAACGTCGCCCGGAGTACGACGAGCAGCAGTACACCCCCGCCGCCGAACCGCGGCGCCGCGGCGCCGTACCACTGGTCCCCGGGTCGGCCCCCGACTCCAACCGGGACACCCACACCAGCATGCGGGTGCCCGGCCCGGACGAACTCGCCGGCGGACCGCTCGGCACCGCCCGCGCCCCACGGTCCCCCGGCCCGCGCCCCGGTTCGGCCCGGAACAAGTCCGCAGCCGTCCGCAAGCGCCGCCTCACCCTGGGCGCCGCCACCGTCGTGCTCGTCGCGGCGGTCGCGGTGGGCGGCTGGCTGGTCACCGGTGGCGACGACGCCGGCTCCATCCCGCAGGACAGCAGCAGCTCCGCGCCCGACGCGCCCTGAGCCCCGGACGCCGCCCCGGGCCGCTCCCGCCGCAGGGCGACCCGGCCGCCCGGCCGTTCCGGCAGCCCTGCCGGAAGCGGTCCCGGAAGCCGTCCCGGACCAGGGATACGGCGCCCGGAGCCGGGGGAGGGCGAGCTTCACTCGTCCAGCCGTTACGCTGGACCCGTGGCAGTCGTCGATATTTCCGAAGAGCTGAAGTCCCTCTCGTCCACCATGGGGTCGATCGAGGCCGTCCTGGACCTGGACTCCTTGAGGGCGGACATCGCCGTGCTCGAGGAGCAGGCGGCGGCACCCTCCCTCTGGGACGACCCGGACGCGGCGCAGAAGATCACCAGCAAGCTTTCCCACCTCCAGGCCGAGGTCCGCAAGACCGAGACGTTGCGCGGTCGCATCGACGACCTCTCCGTCCTCTTCGAACTCGCCCAGGACGAGGGTGACGCCGAGGCCCTCGCCGAGGCGGAGACCGAGCTGGAATCGGTCCGCAAGGCGCTCGACGAAATGGAGGTCCGTACCCTCCTCTCCGGCGAGTACGACTCCCGCGAGGCCCTGGTCACCATCCGCGCCGAGGCCGGTGGCGTGGACGCCGCCGACTTCGCCGAGAAGCTCCAGCGCATGTACCTCCGCTGGGCCGAGCGGCACAACTACAAGGCCGAGGTCTACGAGACCGCGTACGCCGAAGAGGCCGGCATCAAGTCGACCACCTTCGCGATCGAGATTCCGTACGCCTACGGCACGCTCTCCGTCGAGCAGGGCACCCACCGCCTCGTGCGGATCTCGCCCTTCGACAACCAGGGCCGCCGCCAGACGTCCTTCGCGGGCGTCGAGGTGCTGCCGGTGGTCGAGAAGACCGACCACATCGAGATCGACGAGTCCGAGCTGCGCGTGGACGTGTACCGCTCCTCGGGCCCCGGTGGTCAGGGCGTCAACACCACCGACTCCGCGGTGCGGCTGACCCACCTGCCGACCGGCATCGTCGTCTCCTGCCAGAACGAGCGCTCGCAGATCCAGAACAAGGCGTCCGCGATGAACGTCCTCCAGGCGAAGCTCCTCGAGCGTCGCCGCCAGGAGGAGCAGGCCAAGATGAACGCGCTCAAGGGCGACGGCGGCAACTCCTGGGGCAACCAGATGCGTTCGTACGTCCTGCACCCGTACCAGATGGTCAAGGACCTCCGTACCGACTTCGAGATGGGCAATCCCGAAGCGGTCTTCAACGGTGAGATCGACGGCTTCATCGAGGCGGGCATCCGCTGGCGTAAGCAGGGTGAGAAGTAACCGTACGCGTACGGCAGTTGGGCCCGGACGAGGATCTCTCGTCCGGGCCCTTCCCCGTTCCGGCGAGGCGGGCTACGCGGGCCCTGCCGGGATGCGGGGTCCGTGGGGCGGAGACGCGGTCCGAGGGGCGGGAGCGCGGTCCGTGGCGCGGGGGAGGGGACGTGGGGATTGCGTCACAGTCGGGGGGTTGAATAACCGTCAGAAGCCCCACGGCAACACCAATCGCCCGCAACGCCCTTGACGTAATCCTCAACTCTGGTCAGGGTGCTGGAGCAGCACGCGTTGACTGGGACGGGTGTGAGTGGGGGCGGACCGGACGACCGCGGAGATGCGCGGCCCGGTTCGGAGCAAACCCCGCAGAGCCGGATCCCCACCGTGCTGCTCCATTGACGAGATCGGCTACTGGGGGTAGCAGCAGATGACGAAGAAGACGCGCGTACGTATCGCGCGCATAGCGGCCGGTGCGATCATCGCAGCCGGCGCTTCCCTGACCGCCGCGGGTGCGGCGCAGGCGTTCGGTACGCCCGAGAGCACCTCGTTCGTCGGTGTGGACGGCGGCGACGAGGGCACCGACGCGGGTGCCGTGGACGCCGGTACGGACGGTTCGACGGACGCGGGTACGGACGGTTCCACGGACGCCGGCACCGATGGTTCGACGGACGCCGGCACCGATGGTTCGACGGACGCCGGTACGGATGGCTCCACGGACGCCGGTACGGATGGTTCGACGGACGCGGGTACGGACGGTTCGACGGACGCCGGTACGGACGGCTCCACGGACGCCGGTACGGACGGTTCGACGGACGCGGGTACGGACGGTTCGACGGACGCCGGTACGGACGGCTCCACGGACGCCGGCACCGATGGTTCGACGGACGCGGGCACCGACGGCTCCACCGACGCGGGTACGGACGGTTCGACGGACGCCGGCACCGACGGCTCCACCGACGCCGGCACCGACGGTTCCACCGACGCCGGCACCACGGGTGGCTACACCACCGGCGGCGACACCGGCTCCGGCACGACCGGCTCCGGCACGACCGGCACCACGGGCTCGACGGGCTCCGACGGTGGCGCGTCCACCGGCGGCTCCGACGAGACCTGCACCGTCGACCTCGACGGTGCCGAGTGCGTCGACAACACCGACACGGACAGCGTCGGCAACCAGCCGGTCGAGCAGGGCAAGGGCAAGGACGAGCTGGCCGAGACCGGTGCGGCCGAGACCACGTTCCTGCTCCTCGGCGCCGCGACGATGATCGCCGGCGGCATCGGCTTCCGCTTCCTGCCGCGTCTGGCGGGCGGCCGCACCGCCGTCTGAGCCACCACCCTCCGGGCCATCGGCTCGTAGGCGGGGCACAGTCACACCACTGAGGGCCCGAGGAGCTGAGATGCTCCTCGGGCCCTCAGCGCGTGCGAGACGCCTTGAGGGGGTGCGGTGACCCGACCCCCGGGCAGGCACGATCCTCGGAGCCGTACGGGCGGCACAGCGCGGCAGTGGGACCGCCCCGGCACCGTCTCCGGATCGGGCCCCCCGGCTCGGGGGAGGCGCGGGCCCTACGCCACTTGCTGGGCCAGCAGCGCGACCGCGCACACCAGCACCACCAGCAGGGCGATCAGCAGCATCGGGTTCATCCCGCCGAAGGGGCCCTCGTCCTGCTGTCGCAGGCGCTCGCGGCTCGCCCGGCAGACGGGGCAGCGGCCCTCGCTCACGGGCGCCGCGCAGTTCGCGCACACCAGTCTGTCGTAGGTCATGCGCACTCCTCCTCCCGCGCGGCGGAATCGTCCTCGGCCGTTCTCTCACGCCCGGCTGTCCGTCCGCACAACGCTTTGGGGAGCGTGACCGTTCCCCCTACCACTGTGCCAGCTCCCGCGTCTTTCGGCGCGGCCCGTCGGGGAGAACCGGGTGGAGGTGGCCTGCGACCCTCCGTACGGCGGTCCCGACGACGGTCACTCGCTGTACCGACGAGGGCGCGGAGGGCGTCCGCGCGGTCCGGCACGTGGACCGGCGGCGACATGTTACGGCTCATGTTCCGCCATAAATCACCCATCCGTAGACGCCGCCTGCGCGGTCGGGACGCATTCGCGTAGGGTCACGCACACATACTCCCGGCCGACCATGGTGCCTCCGTGATCCGATTCGACAACGTCTCGAAGACCTACCCGAAGCAGAGCCGCCCCGCACTGCGCGATGTCTCGCTCGACATCGAGAAGGGCGAGTTCGTCTTCCTGGTGGGCTCCTCGGGCTCCGGCAAGTCCACCTTCATGCGCCTGATCCTCCGTGAGGAGCGCGCGAGCCAGGGCATGGTCCACGTGCTCGGCAAGGACCTGGCGCGCATGTCCAACTGGAAGGTGCCCCAGATGCGCCGCCAACTGGGCACGGTGTTCCAGGACTTCCGCCTCCTCCCCAACAAGACCGTCGCCGAGAACGTGGCCTTCGCCCAGGAGGTCATCGGCAAGCCGCGCGGCGAGATCCGCAAGGCCGTGCCGCAGGTGCTCGATCTGGTGGGCCTCGGCGGCAAAGAGGACCGCATGCCCGGCGAGCTCTCCGGTGGTGAGCAGCAGCGCGTCGCCATCGCGCGGGCGTTCGTCAACCGGCCGATGCTGCTGATCGCCGACGAGCCGACCGGCAACCTCGACCCGCAGACCTCCGTGGGCATCATGAAGCTGCTGGACCGGATCAACCGGACCGGCACCACCGTGATCATGGCGACCCACGACCAGAACATCGTCGACCAGATGCGCAAGCGCGTCATCGAGCTGGAACAGGGCCGACTCGTGCGGGACCAGACGCGTGGCGTCTACGGCTACCAGCACTGAGCGGCCACCAGCACTGAGCATCTGAGCATCGAGTACTGAAAGGACGCCATGCGCGCCCAGTTCGTCCTGTCGGAGATCGGCGTCGGCCTTCGGCGCAACCTCACGATGACCTTCGCCGTCGTGGTCTCCGTCGCCCTCTCGCTCGCCCTGTTCGGCGGCGCGCTGCTGCTCCGCGAGCAGGTCAGCACGATGAAGGACTACTGGTACGACAAGGTCAACGTCTCCATCTTCCTCTGCAACAAGAACGACGCCCTGGACATGCCCAAGTGTTCCAACGGCGCCGTGACGGACGCGCAGAAGAAGGAGATCGAGCAGGACCTCAAGAAGATGTCGGCCGTGGACACCGTCACCTTCGAGAATATCGACCAGGCGTACAAGCACTACCAGGACCAGTTCGGTGACACGGCGATGGCGGGCAACATCACGCCCGACCAGATGCAGGAGTCCTTCCGCGTCAAGCTGAAGAACCCGGAGAAGTACAAGGTCGTCGCCACGGCCTTCGCCGGAAGAGCCGGGGTGCAGTCCGTCCAGGACCAGAGATCGATCCTGGACAACCTCTTCGAGCTGATGAACGGCATGAACGTGGCGGCCCTCTGCGTCATGGCGTTGATGCTCGTCATCGCGTTGATGCTGATCGTCAACACCGTCCGGGTGTCGGCGTTCAGCCGGAGACGCGAGACCGGCATCATGCGGCTCGTCGGCGCCTCCGGGTTCTACATCCAGATGCCGTTCATCATGGAAGCGGCGTTCGCCGGGCTGATCGGCGGTCTGCTGGCCTGTGTTCTGCTCATAGGGGCCCGCTACTTCCTCATCGACGCCGGCCTCTCGCTGCAGAGCAAGCTGAATCTGATCGACTTCATCGGCTGGGACGCGGTCATCACCAAACTGCCCCTGGTCCTGGCGATCGGGCTTCTGATGCCCGCAGTTGCGGCGCTCTTCGCGCTCCGCAAGTACCTCAAGGTGTGACATGCGCCCCCTGTGCCGCACGGTGAAGCGCCCGTGCGGCCCAGGGGGTTTGTCCTAGACTCGCTGCCATGCAGGGGCCCTTGTACCGGTACGGGCCCCGCGGCCTGCGCCGCGGGGCGGCGTTGTCGTTGCTGTTCGCCGGAGTGCTCGCCACCGGCGCGGCCACCGGGTCCCTCCCACGCGACGAGCCCGCCCGCGCCGACCCGCGGACCCGCCCGGTCGCCTCCGCCCTCGTACCCGGCGCCCGATCGGGCGACCGCTCCGTGGACCGCCAGGAGCTGGCGGAGGCCGCCGCCGGGGCCGCCGCGGACGGGAAGTCCGCCACGGAGGCCGCGGAGGAGCTCGTCAGCCGCAGTGGCGACCGCTGGGGCGCCGTCTACGACGAGCGTGAGTACGAGGAGTTCGAGCAGGCGCTCGACGGCTCGTACACCGGCGTCGGCCTCTCCGCCCGACGCACCGCCGACGGGCGGGTGCGGGTGGCCCGGGTCGAGCCCGGGGGCCCCGCCGACCGCGCGGGCATCCGCGCCGACGACGTGCTCACCGCCGTGGACGGCGACCGGACCCGGGGGCGACCCGTCGCCGAGGTCGTGGCGCGGCTGCGCGGGGACGGTACGCACGAGAAGCCCGGGTCCTCCGTCGTCCTCGGCCTGGAGCGGGACGGACACGCCCGGACGGAGTTCCTGCACCGCGCCCGGCTCACCACCGAGCCCGTCAGCGTGCGCCGGCTCGGTACCGGCCCCACCTCCACCGTGCTGATCAAGGCGACGGCCTTCACCCGGGGCGCGGGCGCCGAGATCCGCGACGCGGTACGGTCCGCGCCCGGCGACGCCGGCATCCTCCTGGACCTGCGCGCCAACAGCGGCGGGCTGGTCGGCGAGGCGGTCGTCGCCGCCTCCGCCTTCCTGGACGGCGGCCTGGTCGCCACGTACGACGTGCACGGGGAGCAGCGCGCCCTGTACGCCGAGTCCGGCGGGGACACGAGCCGCCCGCTCGTGGTGCTCGTCGACGGCGGCACGATGAGCGCGGCCGAGCTGCTGACCGGTGCGCTCCAGGACCGGGGCCGTGCGGTCACGGTCGGTTCGCCCACTTTCGGCAAGGGTTCGGTGCAGATGCCGAGCGAGCTGCCGGACGGCGCGGTGGCCGAATTGACCGTCGGGCAGTACCGCACGCCGGGCGGCCGCGGGGTGGAAGGCCGGGGGATCACCCCGGACGTGGTGGTCGGTACGGGGGCCCTGGAACGGGCCGAGACAGTATTGAGTGGCCTCGGGGGTGGGTCGTAGTGCGAAAATGACCGCACTATGGCCAAGGAAAAAGACACCGGGCGCAAGATGATCGCGCAGAACAAGAAGGCGCGGCACGACTACCACATCATCGACACCTACGAGTGCGGGCTCGTGCTCATGGGGACGGAGGTGAAGTCCCTGCGGATGGGCCGGGCCTCGCTGGTGGACGGCTTCGTCCAGATCGACCAGCACGAGGCGTGGCTGCACAACATCCACGTACCGGAGTACGTGCAGGGCACGTGGACCAACCACGCGGCGAAGCGCAAGCGGAAGCTGCTGATGCACCGGGCCGAGATCGACAAGCTCGAGTCGAAGTCCAAGGAGTCCGGGCACACCATCGTCCCGCTCGCCCTGTACTTCAAGGACGGCCGGGTCAAGGTCGAGATCGCGCTCGCGAAGGGCAAGAAGGAGTACGACAAACGCCAGACGCTCCGCGAGAAGCAGGACACCCGCGAGACCAACCGCGCCATCTCGGCGGCCCGCCGCCGACAGCGCAGTGCGTGACCGGTCCGCGCGAGGCGTGCCCCGCCCGGACGCGGGCAGACGGGAAGGATGACCGGCGGGAAGGGTGACCAGCGGGTCACCGGCGGGCAACCGGTGGGAATACGGTGGCACAGTCCGGCGTTGGTCACGTACGATGGGCCGTGCACCCCAGCGAGGGTGCGCGTATTGAAAAAACAACATGGGGATGATCGGTTTCGACAGCGGATGTCGAAGCAGGGGAAGCGAGTCGAGGAAGCGACAATGATCTCGTAAACCATATGTCGCAAACAATAATCGCCAATTCCAAGCGCGATTCCTCCGCCTTCGCCCTCGCTGCCTAATTAGCAGCTAGCGAAGACTCTGCGGAGTGTCAGCCCGGGAGTGGTCCCGGCCCGGATCCTGGCATCACTTAGGGATCTAAACTTCTAAGCCCGGTCACGGGGCTTAGAAGGAAATCAAACAGTGACTGAGCCTGTCGGAGGCTTGTTCGCGTGACCTCCGGGGCCGAGAAAAGCGCAGCGAACTGCACTCGGAGAAGCCCTGGTTCCGCACCGTTGGACGCGGGTTCGATTCCCGCCATCTCCACAACCCCATGTAAACCTCTGCCCCGCGAGTTCGCTCGCGGGGCAGAGGTTTTTTCGCGTCCGGGGGCCTTCTCCCCGGGGTAAAGCCGTCTCGACCCGTGAAACCGCCCCCGGCGTTCCGGAAGCGGCGTTCCGGAAGTGGCGTTCCCGGGTGGTGCATGCGTGGTGCATGCTCTCGGCATGCTCATCGATCATGAAGGCGTATCGCCCACCGTTCATCCATCGGCCTACGTGGCTCCGACGGCGACCCTCTGCGGGGACGTACGCGTGGGCGCCGGGAGCCGGGTGCTCTTCGGTGCGGTACTCACCGCCGAGGGCGGACCCGTGGAACTCGGCGAGGGCTGCATCGTGATGGAGAACGCGGTCCTGCGCGGGACGGCCCGCGACCCGCTGCGCCTGGGCCGGCAGGTCCTGGTGGGCCCCGGCTCGTATCTGACCGGCTGCACGGTCGAGGACGACGTGTTCCTGGCCACGGGCACCCGGGTCTTCAACGGCGCCCGCATCGGCACCCGTACGGAGGTGCGGATCAACGGGATCGTGCACCTGCGCACGGTGCTGCCCCCGGATACGACGGTGCCCATCGGCTGGATCGCCGTCGGCGATCCGGCCCAGGTGCTTCCGCCCCAGGAGCACGAGGCGATCTGGGCGGTGCAGAAGGAACTCGACTTCCCCGGCTACGTCTTCGGGCTGGACAGGCCCGCGGACGGCGAGAGCATCATGCCGGCGGTCTCCGAACGGTTCGGCCGCGCCCTCGGCCGTCACCGCGGCGACCGCAGGGTGTGAGCCTCCAGGGACGAGCGGTCGGCCCCCGCTGGGCGATCAGCGGGGGCCGGCCAGTGGTGCGGATTGTCGTGCGGTCGGTCAGATCCGGAGCAGACCGAGAGACGGACGAGTCGTGCCGGCTGCCTCGCGGCCGGGTAGAGCCTTGTCCCGCCGCCCCTGCTCCTGTCCATCTCCTCGGATCAGGTGGCGAACAGAGACTTCACGGAAGAGGGGCCAGAGAATTCGGAGGAAAGCGCGTCCATGATGATCTCGTCGCACACCTCGCCCAGCCAGTAGCCGGATTCCCTGAGCGTCCCTGAGCGATGGAATCCCGCCTTGAGATAGGCGTTGACGGCCGCCGTGTTCGGGGCGAGGACCTTGAGCCACACCATGCGCAAGTTGGTCACGTGAAAGGCATAGTCGAGGGTGAGTCGAGTTGCCTCTCGTCCCAAGCCGCGGCCACGCGCGTCCGAGGCAAGCATGATCACGTACTCGGCTGTACGGACGCTGTGATCCGGGAGCAAAGTCGTCACGCCCACAGGAACTGGTGCTCCGGAGGCCAGTTCGTAGATCGTGAAGCGCAGGTTGTCGCCGTGGAGCTGTTGGGTCATCCCGTCGGTCCGGGCTTCCAGGGACTCCGGTCCCTGACGCCCGTATCCGACGAGGAGGGCGGGGTCTTGCTCCCATCGCCAGTAGGTCTCCAAGAGATCGGGCCGGTAGGGGCCGAGGGCGCATGGCGGTGAGCTGATCCAGAGGATCGGGTCAGAGGCGATGGCGGGGATCTCCGATCGTGAGGACGGGCGTGTACGCCCGAGTCGAGTAGGGCTCGCCTACGGCTTCTCCGTCCCATGTCTCTACCCAGGCATGCAGTCGTACGGGGTCCGGAGCAACACCGTGACACCATGTCACCCCGAGGCGCCGAGCGGAGAGAAGCAGGACAACGGCAGCCGATTCTTCCAAACACGCTGTTCGGCCCGGAGAGAGCCACCCCACCCGGCGTACAGCGTCGCTTGCACTTCTGACCTGCTCTGCTGATGCGGGCAGGCGGCCAAGTGATGACGCCCAGTCCAACGTCTTCGTCAGGCGCCTCATCGTGGTGCCTGTCCGTCCCGCTCGCTTGACGGCGAACACCAGAGTCATGGCCGCCGCCGCTGCCAACCAAGGACCCCGTGAGGGGCGAGCAACGCCAGCCGCGTGTTCGGTGCTCCCCCAGCTCGATGACGGCGCCAGAACGACCACGGGCGCCTTCATCGGCCGAGGAAAGGGCGTGGGTGTCAGCAGCCCCATGGTCAGCAAGTACCGTGCCCCTGCCGTTGGCAAGGAGGCGGTGTGACCCGTGGTCATCACGTCGCGCCACTGGGCTGCCTTTGCGGGAAGTAGGCACCGAACCCGGCCTGTGCGGTAGTCGATGAGTACCAGCACATGGTTGAAGTCGATCGCGCGGATGTCCGGATGGGCGGAGGCGTAGGGAGGAACTTCCTTCATGTGGACGCCTGATCAGGTGTGTATCGCCAGGCTGGGACGGGTTCTCTGTGGTGCGCACGTAGCCAGGCTTCGACCGTCAGGGCCTGCTCGATGGATGCCAAAGGTACTGGGACGCCGACAGCCGCGTGATGGAGATGCCGTCGCAAGAGGGTGGGATCGACGAGTCCGAGGCCGGCGAGATGCCCATCGATCAGGGGCAGTAGGAGATGGATATTGGCACGCATGCCCACGTAGTGGTCGGCTTCGAAACTGCCTTTGGTGGCTCGGACTGACAGGGCAGCCGGCAGAAGATCGCCTACGGCTGCGATCAGGAGTGGTTTGTAGCTGTGGGGTGGCGATCTATGCGCCATGGGGTTGCGCAGGACCGAATCCACGACGGCAGCGTCAAGGAAAGGATTGTGAAGGTCGATGCCGCAGCTGGAGGCGAGTTCGCCGTCAGCCGCAGCGGTCCTGGCGACCTCGCGAATCTCGTCCACGAGTGTGCGGACCGAGGCGTCGAGCCCTGGAAGAGGATCTGTGCGGCGGGACATGTCGATGGCGGCGTCGGTCAGTTCCATGATGGCCGCCTCCCTTGCCCAGCCAGGCACAGGAGGCAAGGCGAACCACTGCAAGTCGCTTCGAGTGCCCGAGTCTCTTCTCGCGATGCGCTCGGCGAGCTCCGTCGCCGCTTCGGAACGGGGCGTGCGTGCCATGGTGATTGCGGCGCGAACAAGGGGTGCGACAGGAGCGCGTTGCAGCCGCGCCCATCCATACGTCTGCCTCATTGCTTGCCGCCAACGTCCTTGGCGGACAAGGTCGGAAAGATGAGCCGGAGGTTGGAACAGCACACTGTCACCGCCGTCGCCCGTCAGGTGGGTCTGTGAGCCGAGGTGATCACGCATCCACCGGAACTGGCCGATCAGTCGGGCCTGGGTCAACGTCGACGGCGCGGGTTCGTCGGTCGGTGGCACGCTGGAGATCTGCGAATACGGTCGGTGCTCGACGCCCATCGGAAGTAGGCGGTGCCGGATGCGGCTCATGGGGAGCGCGGCGACCATTCGGGCGTAGCGGAGGTCAGCACCGTCAAGCATTCCGGGCGGGTGGATGGTGACGGCGTTCAGGGAGAGTGGCTCAGGCAGGGCCAAAGAGGCGAGGATCGCAAGGGGAGAGGAATCGAGACCACCGGAAAGATCGCTGGTCAGATGCATGTCGCTCTGAACGCGTAGCGCTGTGCCTTGCTCCAGCGCTTGCCGAAGGCGGTGGTGGGCGGGTCGCTCTGGATCCGGATCGGGGCGCCAGACTGTCTGGTGACGAGGAACCGAACCGTCGCGCGGAAGCGCGATGCGGCTGCCGGGCGCGAGTTGATCCACCCCGGCAAAGTACGTCCGGCCTTCCGCCAGTGCGGGCACGGACGGCGCCAGAACGGCGCAAGCCAGACGCCGCTTGTCGAGCGTTGCGCCTGTGAGCGCAGCGAGTATCCGAGCGGAGGTTGCCCACGCCCATCCCGGTCCCCACCGCGTCGCGTAGAGAGGAAATGATGCCGCGGGGTCGGTGCGCAGCACGATTTCCTCAGGACCCTCCTCGATGACGGCGTAGCTTCCGGGCCACCGCCAGGTCACGTCAGGCGGCACGGGCCGGGTAACCAGGGCGCGCAACTGCTCGTCGTTTGCGCCGCAGAGACCGATCACCCATGTGCGTCGCACTCCGAAGACCGCTACGCGGGCACGGGTCCGACCCAAGCGCCAAACGGACGACGACGGGGAAATGCGAGAGGCTCCCAGAGGATGGGGCCAGGAAGGCCCCGCCGTGCTGAAACCACCTACGGACACAGAAATTCTCCACTGCTTGAGTTGATGTGGAAGTGGCCCCCGGACGCGCCAGGGGCCACCGTCATACGTCCCTCAGCTGTTGTAGGCGCGGCGCTTGTCCTCGCTGCTGCCCTTGCCCTGGCCCTCGGTGAGCTGGGCGGCATCGCCGATCTCGATCACGACATCCTCGTCGTCGTCCTCCGCTTTGCGGGTGGAGAACAGGTCGCGTGGGGGCACGTGTATTCCTCTCTTCGGGATTGGTTCGCCAGTCCTGTGGCACCGGGCGAAACGCGCCCGGCGACGGTTACCAGTCAAAGGGATGCCCGGTTCCGTGCGTGACTCCAAGGAGTGACTCCAACTTGGACCCGCGTGACTACGTTGAGCACTACTCAGCAAGTTGAGCACCAGACAACAGACAGTGGGAGGGGGCGACTGATGGGTCGGGTGCCGACAGACGCGCGTGAGGTTGTGGCGGGCCTTCTGGATGACGAGAGGTTGGTGCAAGCGTGTGCCCGGCGCGACATGGGAGCGCTGTTCACGTTGCTGAATCACCGAGGCATCAGCACGCGCCGTATCGCGGCCGCTGCGCAGATTACTCAGGGGAGGGTCTACGACTACATGGGCGGGAAGAGCCGTGTGGAGAAGCTCGCCATCTTCGAGCAGATTGCCGATGCCTTCCACATTCCGGGTCACATGCTCGGCCTCGCAGCCCGACCGTGGGAGCCCTACGGACTCAAAGGCGCAGAGCCGCCACTCCCAGCTACTACGCACGACGACGACAGCGACCTCGCCGCTCTGACCGCATTTCGGAATGCGGATCGTCACATCGGCGGGGGTCTGCTGTACGGCGCCGTTGTTCGCCACCTATCCGGAAGCCTGGGCCCTCGTCTGATGGACGTGGGCGCAGGGCCACGTATTTTCGCGGTAGCAGCCTCCATGACGGAGATGGCGGGATGGATGGCGCATGATTCCGGACACGATGACGTGGCGGCCCGTCACTTCGCCCGAGCGTGGGCGTTCGCCCAAGGCTGCGGCGACAGTGCACTGGCGGCGAACGTCGCTGCCAGCAGGAGCCACTTGGCGCTTCAGGGCAGCGATCCGGCCGCTGCCGCGCATTGGGCGCAACGCGGGCTGGACTCCCTCGGAGACGGCTCCCCTGTCCCCTCGCTCGTTTCAAGGCTGCACACGATGCGAGCGCGTGCCCTCGCCGTCTCCGGCAACTTCGGTCTCGCCAGTCAGGCGCTGGACCTCGCCCACCGTGCTCTCGACAGCCCCACACCGTCTTCGCACCCAGGGGTCAGCCCTTTCGATGCCGCGGCGCTGGCCAGCGAGTCCGCGCTCGTGCTCCGCGACGCCAAGCGATACGCACAGGCACTGGAGTACGCCGAGCGGGCCGTAGCCCTACGGGACGCCGAGAGGGCCAGATCCATGGCCCTGGCCCGCATCGCACTGGCAGGTCTGCACGTGAAGCGTGCAGATCTGGACGCGGCTGTGTCCACAGGAGACGAACTTCTTGATGCGCTGGGTCCCTCGCTCGGGTCGGTGCGGGTGATCCAGCATATGGATGATCTGAGCGCCGCACTGAGGCCCCACGGTGGGTACCAGCCTGTGCGGGACCTTCTGGAGCGACTCGGGCAGGCGCGGAGGTCCAGAATGTTTCTGCTCGCCGACATCATCGCCCCCGCCGGAGGCTGAGGTTCATGAGGCCTACACCCGCAGACCCCGCCGCCTGGAACGCCCATCTCGCGGAGGGCAATGCCACCCAGGCACGTAAACGGGTCGCGGCCGACGTGCTGGTCCGCGACGGGGCAGGGAGTTTTCTGCTGGTACGTCCTACGTACAAACCGGGGTGGGACCTGCCGGGCGGCATGGTCGAGGCCAATGAGCCGCCGCAGGTGGCCGCCGCGCGGGAGCTGCGGGAGGAGCTGGGGCTGACCGTGCGGCTGCGTGGCCCGCTCGTCGTCGACTGGGTTCCGCCGCACGGGCCTTGGGACGACCAGCTGGCGTTCGTCTTCGACGGCGGCGTCGTGGGCCCCGGCACCGTGGCGACGCTCCGGCCTCAGGACGAGGAGCTGTCGGAGGTCCGGTTCGTGGCCGCCGGGACCGCTGTGAGCATGCTCGGGGAGCGTATGGCCCGGCGCTTCTCGGCGGCGGTGGCCCGGCTCGGCTCCGGCCATCCGGTGTACCTCCACGACGGGCGGGCCGACTGGGCGGGGTGAGCCTCAACGGACGAGGGTCGGCCCGGCCCGAAAGGACCCGGCCGGCCCGACCCGGTCAGTTCGGGTTGTCGCCGTGCGTCAGGGTCTCCCAGGCCACGAAGAGGTTGTTGCTGCCCGCCGGGCGGTTCTGCTCGGTCAGGGCCTGTGTGTTGGTCATCGCTATGCCGAGGCGGTTGTGCAGGGCGTTGTACCCGACCTCGGTGACGGGGCCGAGGCCGAGGTTGAGCGAGCCGCCGCAGAGCCAGCTCGGGACGGCCCCGCCGCGCTGGTACGTGGACTGGAAGCCGAGGGCCTGGCGCAGCCGCTCGCCGACGTCCGTGCCGTAGAGGTCCTGGCCCTGGATGCGGCTGGTCTCCGCGATGTGGGAGATGGCCGAGATGCCGTAGCCGGTGTGGGTGAAGTCGCGGCAGGTCTCCTGGGTGAGGCCGGTGACGAAGGTGGACTGGCCCTGCCAGTAGCTGACGATCTTCGCGGTGGTGTCGAGGTTCTGGCTCGGTACGGTCCTGGGCACCGCACCGTCCGAGGCGAGGTAGACGTAGGCCGCCGTGCGGGTGCGGAACTTCGCGAGGGCCTTGTCGTAGGAGGTCTTGTCCTCCAGGAAGACGGAGATGCCGACGGCGGCCTCCATCATCGACAGCTCCCAGTTGCCGTTGGAGTTCGAGCCGTTGATGACCTGCGGCAGATAGACGTTCCGCAGCATGGTCGCGAAGCGGCCGGAGTTGGTCCAGCCGCCGGTGTACGTGTACTTGATGATCTCGGCGGCCTTGGGCCACGAGGAGCCCGCCCAGCCGGTCTGGAGCGGGGCATTGCTGTTGGTGTGGCTCGTGATCGTCCCCGACCAGGCGTCCATGAGCTCGATGGACTTCTTCGCGTACCGCTCGTCGCGGGTGATGTACCAGGCGAGGGCATCGGTGTAGGCGGCGATCGCGTCCTCGCGCTCGTCCGTGCAGCCGTTGTCCGGGTTGGAGTAGGAGCCGCACTCGACGGTCGCGCGGGGCTTTGCGGTGCGGCTCAGGCTGGCGTAGCCGCTCGCCGTCATCTGGTCGTACGCGCCCTTCCAGGGCTGCGCGCCGGCGGTGACCTGGGCGCGGGCGAAGTCCAACTGCCCGCGGGAGACGGTCACCCCGGGATGGGTGAAGGTGGCGGGTGCGGCCTCGGCGCGCGGGGCGGCGGGCCCGGAGAGGAATCCGACGACGAGTGCGGCGGTCGAGGCGGCCACGGTGAGGAGGAGGGCGGGGCGCCCGGGACGGCGGCGGGTGGCGGACACGGGTGTGGGGGTGACGGGCACGGGTGTGGGGGTGACTGGCATGTGGGGGCCATCCGTTCTCGTACGTGAACGAAGCGCTGGGGGTTGAACACGCCTGCTGGCCGGTGACCATAGGTACGGACCAGGAAGCCGTCAAGACCGCGCGCGAGAGCCCCAGCTCACCCGGTGTTCATGTGCGTGAACTCGACGGACGGCGGGTGCGGCGGCCGACGGCCCCGACGTGCCCCGACCGGCCCGTACCGACGGCCGAGACCACGAACGCGAGTCCGGCGGCACAGGCGGGGGCGGCGTAACCGGGGATCGTGCCGGCGTGCTCCACCAGCCAGCCGCCGGTGGCCGATCCGGCGGCGACACCACCGAGCAGCGCGGTCACCGCGAGCGTCATGCCCTCATTCAACTGGTTCGCGGGGGTGAGGCGTTGAACGCGCGTCATGCCGGTCACCATGGTCGGCGCGGTGGCGGCTCCCGCCACCAGCAGGCAGAGCGCGAGGACGGGGAGCGAGCCGGTGGTGGCGACCGCGAGCAGCGGCAGACACATCAGCGCGGTCATCGCGGCGAGGCAGAGCGTCAGCCTGCGGGAGAGGTTCCGGGCCGGGCGCAGCGCTCCGTAGAGCAGACCGGCCACGCAGGAGCCGGTGGCCTGGAGGGCGAGGACGGCGCCCCCGGCGTGCGCGATCGAGACGACCTCCATCGTGCCGAAGACCGCACCCGTCGCCAGGAACACGGCGAGCAGCGCCGGCATGCCGGGGGAGCGGAACGGCGAGCGCGCCCGGACGGTACGGGGGGCGACGGGGGGCTCCGTGGAGCGCTGAGCGGCGAAGATCAGGATGCCGGTCATCATCAGCACCGCCCCGGTGACCGTCCCCGCCTCCGGGAAGAGTGTGCCGCAGAGGGTGGCGGCGAGGACCGGGCCGAGCATGAAGCAGAGCTCGTCGGCGGCCTGTTCGAAGGAGTTGGCGGTGTGCAGGGCGGCCGGGTCGTCACGGAGCAGGTGCGACCAGCGGGCCCGGGACATTCCCCCGGTGTTGGGGGCGGTGGCCGTGGCGGAGTACGCGACGAAGAGGGTCCAGGCGGGCGCGTCGAGACGCACGCAGAGCGCCAGGGCGAGGGCGCCGAACGCGGCGAGCGCCGTGGCGGGGACCGCGATCCTGGCCTGACCGTGACGGTCGACCAGCCGTGCCGTCAGGGGTGCCACCACGGCCGTCGCCACCAGGCCCGTCGCGGTCACCGCCCCCGCCAGGGCGTACGAGCCGCGCGAGCCGGCGATCATCAGCACCGCGCTGACGCTGAACATCCCCATCGGCAGCCGGGCGAGCAGGTTCCCCGCCGTGAAGGCTCGGGTGCCGGGGGTGCGCAGCAGCCGGAGATACGCGTTACGGGGAGCGGGCCCCAGGGATATGGGGGAGGCGGCCGGCGAAGAAGAAGCGGCGGGCGGGGCTGGGGCTGGGGCCGCGGTAGGAGAGGAGGAGGTGGGCGCAGTGGTGGCGGGGGCAGGGTTCGGCACCCCGACAGCGTCGGCCGCGCACCGCGGTCCGGTCCAACACCGGCTCGGGCCCGACTCACGCGTCCGTGTTGTAGATTCCCCCGGTGACCGTCCCCGACCTCGATCCCCGGCTGCTGCGCGCGTTCCTCGCCGTCGCCGAAGACCTGCACTTCACCCGGGCCGCCGCCCGCCTCTTCGTGGCCCAGCAGGCGTTGAGCCGGGACATCCGCAGGCTGGAGCGGCTGCTCGGCGCCGCACTCTTCGTCCGCACCACCCGGCAGGTCGTCCTCACCCCGGACGGAGAACGGCTCGTCCCGCACGCGCGCCGGGTGCTCGACGCGCACGCGGCGCTGGGCGCCGCCTTCGCCGACGCGGCGGCCCGGCCGCTCCTGGTGGACGTGAACACGGACGGGATGACGGCGGCCCGGGTGCTGGACCGGGCACGCGAACTCGCCCCGGAGTGCGAGCTGATGGCGCGCTTCGAGTCCGGCCTCACCTGGGCCGCCGGGGAGATCCTCGCCGGACGGCTGGACGCCTCCTTCGGCCGCGCCGGCGGGCTGGACCCCGCCGTGCGCGCGGGGCTCCACGTGCAGCCGGTGCGTTACGAGCCGATGGCCGTTCTGCTGCCGTCCGCTCATCCTCTCGCGGCACGCGAGGTCGTCGCCCTCGCCGATCTGGCCGGGGAGACCGTCTACGCCGGGGCGGGCAACGCGCGCACCCTGGAGTGGACCGACCTCGCCGCACTCCTCTTCGAAGAGTGGGACATCCGCCTGGCACCGCCCACTCCGCTTGCCGTAGGAGTGGCTGAATTCCAACGGGTCATGGCGAAGACGGGGCACCCGGTGCTCGCGGTTGTCGGTTTTCCTCCGCTTCCGGGCACGGTGCTCCGGCCTCTCGTACGCCCCGTCCCGCTCTCCCCGCTCCTGCTGGTCCACCGGAAGGGGATGCGGCACCCCGGGCTGGACGCACTCCGTAGGGCTGCCGTGCAACTTCAGTCGTCGGAGGGGTGGATGGTACGACCCCCTGATTCGTGGCTGCCCGAAGCGGACGCGTCCACGATGGCGTCCCAGGGGTGAGGAACGGCCCCGTCGGGGGTCACCACCGTCGGCGTCGTGCGCCGCGTGCCGCACCTGCGGGGTCCCCCTCCGGCCCGAATCGCGACGGAAGCAGGCGCCCCGCTCCGGCCGGCGGACGCGGTTGGCGGGACCAACAGCGTCTGCCGTGCGGAGCGGGGCGCCTGTCAGGGGGCGAACTCCCTGGGAAGGGTTCAGCTGAGTGCGGCGACCTCGGTGGCCGTCAGCGTGCGCGGGTAGACGTGGACATCCGCGACCTTGCCCGGGAAGGCGTCGTACGGGGAAGTGGACGAAGCGGAGTTGACGCAGCCGCCCACCGTCAGGGGCAGGCCGGAGTCGTACTGCGGGGTCATGTTGTGGAGGGAGTCCTGGAGGACGCCGTTCTGGTAGACGCTCATCAGGCCGCTGGTGGAGTCGCCGCTCACCGGCGCCTTGTAGGTAGCGACGATGTGCGCCCAGGTGCCGACCGGTCCGGAGTTGGTGTCACCCTCGATGCTCACCCAGTCGGTGTCGTCCTCGTTGCTGGTCGTGGTCTGGAACATCCAGCCCTTGTTGCCGGGGTCGTAGCCGATGTAGAAGGCCTGGTGCTGGGTGGTGCCCTGGCAGATCGCGGTGGCGGCCACCGCGGAGTTGATCTTGACCCAGGCCGAGACGGTGTAGTTCCCGGTGGTGTTGACGGCGGCCTGCTTGCTCTTCAGCAGGCCGGTGCTGCCGTTGAAGGAGGCCGAGCCGGTGAGACCGCTACCGGTGGGCACGTCGGTGGTCCAGCTCGCGCCGCCGGAGAGGGTGAGCGGGTTGATGCCGGCGGTGTCGGTGCCGGCGGTGCTCAGCTTCCACCGGTCCTCGGGCATGCCGGCCGTCCACCCGGTGGGAACGGTGGTGCTGGCCTTGCCGGCCTGGGCGGCGTCCATCGCGTACGGGTAGACGTGGACGTCGGCGACCTTGCCGGGGAATGCCTTGTACGGAGTGGTCTCGGTGGCCGAGTTGACGCAACCGCCGACGGTCAACGGCGTGGTGGGGTCGTACTGCGGGGTCGTGTTCAGAGCCCTGCCCTGGTAGGTGCCGTTCTGATAGAGCGTCATCAGACCGGTGCCGGAACCGCTGACCGGAGCCTTGTAGGTGGCGACCAGGTGTGCCCAGACGCCGACCGGGCCGGTGTTGGTACCGCCCTCGGCGGTCACCCAGTCGTTGTTGGCGTCGTTGGTGGTCGTGGTCTGGAACATCCAGCCCTTGTTGGTGGGGTCGTAGCCGAGGTAGAAGGCCTGGTACTGGCTGGTGCCCTGGCAGACCGCGGTGGCCTCGACGGCCGAGTTGATCTTGACCCAGGCCGAGACGGTGTAGTCCTGCGTGGTCTTCACGGCGCTGGTCCTGCTCTTCAGGAAGGCGGTGCTGCCGTTGAAGGAAGCCGCTCCCGCCAGGCTGTAGGGCGCGTCGGTGGCCGCGAAGGTGGGGCCGCCGACCGAGGTGAGCGGGTTCGTCCCGGCCGTGTCGGTGCCGTTGGTCGCGAGCTTCCACGCGTTCTCACCGGCAGGCGTCGGGGGCTGGGTCGACAGGGCCGCCGCGTCGAGCTGGATCCGTGGGGTGGTGGTGCCCGCGTAGGTGATGGGCTTGCCGGTGCTCTTCAGGAGCGCTTCCAGCTGGGCCACCGTCTTGGTGGGGTAGGCCTGGTGGAGTACCGCGAACGCGCCGGTGACGTGGGGAGCGGCCATGGAGGTGCCGCTCAGGTCCTCCCAGGCGTTGTCGCGGACGGAGGAGACGATGTCGCTGCCCGGGGCGAAGACGTCCACCAGCGGGCCGCGGTTGCTGAAGTAGGAGATCTCGTCCTGCTTGGTCGTGCTGCCCACCGAGATCGCCGAGGAGACGCAGGCGGGCGCGGTGACCGCCGTGGCGGAGCCGCCGTTACCGGCGGAGACGACCGTGGCGACACCGGCGGCGTAGAGCGCGTCGATGGCCGGCTTGCGGATGTCGGTGTCGCAGGCGGCCGTGAACTGGGTGCTGCCTCCGAGGCTCATGTTGGCTGCCGCCACGGGCATCCCGGACTGCTTCATGTCCAGGACCATCTCCAGGGCGGAGAGCTGGGCGCTGGGGAAGCTCAGCACGCAGGGTGCGGCATCGAGACCGCAGTAGGCCTCCGAGTCGATCCGGCTGAAGACCTGGAGGGCGAAGATGCTCGCACCGGGGGCGACACCGGCCGCCGGGGCGTCGGCGACGTTCTGTCCGTTGCCGGCCGCGATACCGGCGACGTGGGTGCCGTGGTCGCAGTCGAGGGAAGCGCAGGGGCCGGCCTCCGAGTCGGCGGAGCCGGTGCCTTCCTGCTGGTCGGTGCCGTCGGGGCACAGGCTGGTCGCGCCGTAGCCGGCGTCGATGGGCGAGAAGCACGCCTCGGAGGTCACCCGTCCCGCCAGGAAGGGATGATGGGTGGCGACACCGGTGTCCAGGATGGCCACCACACTGCCCGCGCCGGTCAGTCCGGCGGCCCGGGTCTTGTCACCGCCGATGAGCGGAACGCTCTCGGCCAGCGTCGGGCGCTCCGGCCGGTCCTCGGTCACACTCACCACGCCGGGCTGGGCGGCCAACTGGTTCAGGTCCGCCGCGTCGACCCGCATGGTGACCACCGGCAACCGGTGCAACTCGTTCACCACTTCGCCGACCTGGGCGGCGTCGGGAAGATCGGCCCTGGTCCGGGTGGTGACGTTCACCCTCACCGTCTCCCCGTCGGCGACCCGCCCGCTCAGTGCTTGATCCACCTTCGCGGTCGGTGCCGGGCCGCTGGAGTCCAGTGGATCGGCATGGGCCGGTGCCGTGCCGATCGCCACGACCGTCACCGCCAGGGCAACGGTGGACCATATGGTTCTTCTCATTTCGCTCCATCTACAGCGCGGCCCGTCAAGGCCGCGGGATAAAACAGCAATCGCGAAACTCCCGCCACCCTCTGGGCGCGGGTAAAGCCGCGCATTGCGTCGCGGCATGACCAGGACGCGCCGGGCGTAAAAGCCGTAGAGGTGCACGGACGGTACGGAATGCCGGACCGTGTGAGAAGTCCGCCCCCCCCAGGCTTGGATCTTCACCGGACGCCCACAGAGAAAAGCAGTCCTGAGTGTGCGCCGTCAATGACCTGCAATTCTTTGGGTTCCAATGCCCTGAACCGCCCCACCGTGTCCCTCCTGGCCGTGTTGTCCACCCGGAAGTTGGCCGGAATTGGCTCGGCTGGAATTG
This sequence comes from Streptomyces sp. NPDC005576, assembly GCF_042871745.1. Lineage (NCBI taxonomy): Bacteria > Bacillati > Actinomycetota > Actinomycetes > Kitasatosporales > Streptomycetaceae > Streptomyces > Streptomyces sp. NPDC005576. Next base: position 62,762 of record NZ_JBIAJC010000024.1, read on the forward strand.
TTCTACCGCAAGTGATCTCCAGGCCGCTAGCTTCACAGGGCATCAAAAGGATCTTCACATAAGTGGACAAGTGGGGGTAGAAAGTGGCTCGTAACAATCGAAGAATCGCCGGCGTGGGAATAGCGGCAATGGCTCTGGCGGCGTCGTTCTCGCTGATGGGCGGTGGCGCGTACGCCGATGGGGGCGGACTTGACGGACCGCAGGTCTGTCCGCCCGCCAGCGGAGACCTGACCGTCAGCACGCTGCCGGCGGGCACGTCGGTGGTCAGCTGCCCCGTGGTCGGCCGCGTGGTCACCTTCGGCGGTACCGGCGTGACGGTGCCGGAAGCGAACACCGCGGTAACGGTGGACGTGTTGACCACCGACGGCGAGTCGCAGGGCTTCACCCTGGAGGTGTCGGCGGACGGCGTCGTCTCCTACAACCTGGACGAGTCGAGCCCGGACGCCCCGACCGGCGGCATCGACGCCGTCGACAGTCTCGGGAACCCGAGTACGACCACGGACGACGTGACCGACGAGCCGGACACCGTCGACCCGGACGCGCTGGACTCCTCCTCCGGGGTCGAGCCCGAGGTCCCGGACCTGGACTCCACCAGTGCCACCGGTGCGTGCAGTGACGGTGCCTACTCCACCAAGGACCTGAAGGAGTACGGCACCTACAACTGGTACATCGGGGACGGGGGCATGCCCGGCGGTCTCTCCCGCAGCAGCGCCCAGGCCGCCTTCGCCGACGCCATCAACAACATCACCGGCAGCTACAACAACTGCGGCTACGGCGACTCGGTCTCCGCGAGCTCGCACTACTCGGGCACCACCACCTACGAGGCTGACATCAACAGCAACTCCTCGTGCACCTCACGGGACGGGAAGAGCACCTGGGACGCCGGCAACCTCAAGAACGGCGTCGTCGCCACGACCTGCTCGTGGTCCTGGCCCACCCCGGGAGTCAAGAACGACCTCCGTGAAGCCGACGTCCGGTTCAACACCAACGACTACAACTTCACCAACTCCCCGACCAGCAGCTGCTACAACCTGTACGACATCCGCTCCGTCGGAACGCACGAGGCCGGCCACGCCTTCGGGATGGGCCACGTCGGCTCGGGTCACTCGAACCTGACGATGTACACCAACTCCTTCACGTGCTCGACCGCGGCGAGGACGCTGGGCAAGGGAGACGTCCTCGGCCTCCGCAGCATCTACTAGGCAGGGAATGTCCGTTGGGGAGGACAGGATGAACGTGGCTCGCTGTACCTCGGGAGTCGTGCTCACGGTGATGTCGGTGGCCGCGTGTTCCTCGGGCAGCAGCGAGGGAGGCTCGGCGTCGTGTGCCTACCGCGTCGCCTACGAGGGGCGGATCTACCGGGACGTCTCGAAGACGGACGGCCCGGTCGGGAAGAAGCTCGGCTCGGCCACCGTCCCTCCGTGCGAGGAGAACGACGGCGGTGACGAGGCGGAGCAGGAAGTCGTGACCGTCTACGAGATCGACGGGGTCGACCCCGGGATCGCTGTCGCGGTCGGGGACACTCCCGACGGGACACGGACTGTCGCCGCCTACTCCGGCACCCGGCTTCCTCCCGAGGTGAAGAAGCTGATCGACGGCGAGTGAGCCTTCTCCTCCTCACGCGGGGCCTCCTGGCAGGCCCGGGACCACCGCCCCGGGCCTGCGTCACCGGGGGCCCTGTCGTCGCGTCCACCCGACGACCGAGAGGCCGGGCGAACCGGCGTCCGGCCGGATCGAGGACGTCGCGGCGGACAGCGGGTCACGGCTCAGTCCGTCCGGCGGTTCCTCCGCGCCCGTACGGGTGTCCGCGGCACCGGCCGGTCGGCCGGTACCGGCCCGTCCGCTCCCGTCCGTCCGCGGACCGCTCCCGCACATGACGTCCTTCTCACCGGGCCGCACCCGGCCCGGTGAGAGCAAGGTTGCGCACCGGTCACCTCGGGGCACCGCACGGTAACCCGCACTCCCTAGCGTCGGAGTCAACACCCCGACCCCCGTGGAGGCGCGTGATGGCTGGCCGTTGGATCGAGCACTGGGACCCGGAGGACGAGACCTTCTGGCAGGAGAAGGGCCGCCCGGTGGCCCGCCGGAACCTCTGGTTCTCCGTCCTCTCCGAGCACATCGGATTCTCCATCTGGTCCCTCTGGTCCGTGATGGTCCTCTTCATGGGCCCGGAGTACGGGATCGACCCCGCCGGGAAGTTCTTCCTGATCTCCACCGCCACCCTGGTCGGAGCGATCGTCCGCGTCCCGTACACCTTCGCCGTCGCCCGGTTCGGCGGCCGCAACTGGACGGTGTTCAGCGCCCTTTCGCTGCTGGTGCCGACCGCAGCCGCGTTCGCGGTGATGGAACCCGGCACCTCGTACGGCACCTTCGTGGCCGTCGCGGCCCTCGCCGGCATCGGCGGCGGCAACTTCGCCTCCTCGATGACCAACATCAACGCCTTCTTCCCGCTGCGCGAGAAGGGCTGGGCACTCGGACTCAACGCGGGCGGCGGCAACATCGGCGTCCCCGTCGTGCAGCTCATCGGCCTGCTGGTCATCGGCACCGCCGGCGCCACCCACCCCCGGATCGTCCTCGGCGTGTACGTCCCGCTCATCGTGGTCGCCGCGCTCTGCGCCGCCCGCTACATGGACAACCTCACCCCCGTACGGAACGACACCGGGGCCGCCAAGCAGGCGGTGCGCGAGGCGCACACCTGGATCATGGCCGTCCTCTACGTCGGCACCTTCGGCTCCTTCATCGGATACAGCTTCGCCTTCGGCCTGGTCCTCCAGACCGAGTTCGGCCGCACCCCGCTCCAGGCGGCCTCCCTCACCTTCATCGGCCCGCTGCTCGGCTCACTGATCCGCCCGCTCGGCGGCCGGCTCGCCGACCGGCACGGCGGCGCCCGTATCACCCTGTGGAACTTCGCCGCCATGGCCGCGGCCACCGGCGTCGTCGTCTACGCCTCCGGCGCCGAGTCGCTGCCGGTCTTCCTCGTCGGGTTCATCGCCCTCTTCGTCCTGTCCGGCCTCGGCAACGGCTCCACGTTCAAGATGATCCCGGGCATCTTCCACGCCAAGGCGATCAGCCGGGGCCTGCGCGGAGAGGCGGCGGCGGCCGAGGGACGGCGGCTCTCCGGGGCGGCCATGGGACTCATCGGTGCGGTGGGCGCGATCGGCGGGCTCGCCATCAACCTCGCCTTCCGCCAGTCCTTCCAGACCTCCGGAACCGGAACCGCCGCCTTCTGGTCCTTCCTCGCCTTCTACGCGGTGTGCTTCACCCTCACCTGGGCGGTATACCTTCGCCGCCCGGTGACCGCGACCGCCACGGCCCCGCGCGGCCTCGCGGAGGTCTGACGGGCCTCCGGGCGGCCACCAGGCGACCAAGGACGTAACGGGCGGGAAATACGGGGGAACCGAGCCTGTCACGCGGGATTGGCAGGCTCGGTCCACCGCACAGCGGCAGCGACCGCGGGAACGAGAGCCGGGTAGATCACGCCATGCAGGAAGACGAAGCGACGCACGGCCCCCTCGCGGGCTACACGATCGGAGTGACCGCGGCCCGGCGGGCCGGGGAACTCGGCACGCTGCTCCAGCGCCGCGGAGCCCAGGTCGTACAGGCCCCCGCCCTGAGGATCGTGCAGCTCGCGGACGACAGTGAACTGCTCGCCGCCACCAAGGAGCTGATCGCCCACGCCCCCGACGTCGTGATCGCCACCACCGCCATCGGCTTCCGGGGCTGGGTGGAGGCGGCGGACGGCTGGGGCATCGGCGAGCAGCTGCTGGACCGGCTGCGCGGCGTCGAACTCCTGGCCCGCGGCCCCAAGGTGAAGGGCGCCATCCGGGCGGCCGGACTCACCGAATCCTGGTCGGCCGCCTCCGAGTCCATGGCCGAGGTGCTGGAACGGCTCCTCGACGAGGGGGTGGAAGGCCGCCGCGTCGCCCTCCAACTGCACGGCGAACCGCTCCCCGGCTTCGCCGAGAGCCTCCGGGCCGCCGGTGCCGACGTCATCGACCTGCCCGTCTACCGCTGGATGCCGCCGCAGGACATCGCCCCGCTCGACCGGATGCTCGACCTCACCGCCGCCCGCGGCCTCGACGCGATCACCTTCACCAGCGCACCCGCCGCCGCCTCCTTCCTCGACCGCGCCCAGACCCGCGGGATGGCCCCCGAGGTGCTCGGCGCCCTCCACGACGACCTGCTGGTCGCCTGCGTCGGCCCGGTCACCGCGCTGCCGCTCCAGGCCCGCGGCATCGGGACCGTCCAGCCCGAACGCTTCCGGCTCGGCCCGCTCGTCCAACTCCTCTGCGCCCAGCTCCCCGCCCGCTCCCGCACCCTGCCGGTCGCGGGCCACCAGGTCACCGTGCGCGGCCACGCGGCACTCGTCGACGGGGAGCTGCGCCCCGTGCCCCCCGCCGGGATGGCCCTGCTGCACGCGCTGACCCGCCGCCCCGGCTGGGTGGTCTCCCGGGCCGACCTGCTGCGGGCGCTGCCCGGCAGCGGCTCCGACGAGCACGCCGTGGAGACCGCGATGGCCCGGCTGCGCACCGCGCTCGGCTCGCCCCGGCTGATCCAGACGGTCGTCAAGCGCGGCTACCGACTCGCCCTGGACCCGGTGGCGGACAGCAAGTACGGCGACTGAGCCCCGCCGCCGCCGACCTACGGGCCCCCGCCGACCTACGGGCCCCCGCTGCCAGGAGCCCGTACGGCGGCGGGGGATAGCGTGCCGGGATGGACGACGCACCGCACCAGCTCTCCGCCGACAGGTTCCTGCGCCCCACCGTCGCCTCCGACGCCCCCGCGCTCGCCGAAGCGCTGTCGCGCGGCCGTACGTACATGGCCCCCTTCGAACCCGTGCGCCCCGACTCCTTCTACACGGCCGAGGGCCAGGCCGAACGCCTCGCCGGCCACCTCGCCGCCGGGGGACACGCCTGGGTCGCCGTCGACGGGGCGGACCGCGCGGTCGGCTCCTTCACCCTCTCCGGGACAGCCCTCGGCGCCTTCCGCAGCGCGGCCCTCGGCTACTGGGTCGACGTGGAGCAGACCGGCCGGGGCATCGCCACCGCGGCGGTCCGCCGGATCTGCGACCTCGCCGCCGACGACCTCGGGCTGCACCGGGTCGAGGCCGGCACCCTGCTGTACAACACCGCCTCGCAACGGGTGCTCCTGAAGTGCGGCTTCGAGGAGTACGGCATGGCCCCCAAGTTCCTGCACATCGACGGGGAATGGCGCGACCACCGGCTCTACCAGCGCATCCTGCACGACGAGCCCCCGCAGCTCTGAGAGGGGCCGCTCCGGACCGGGAGGGCACCGGCCCCTGCCCCCCTCTCGCCCGACCGGGTCCCGGCGCGCGATCGGGGCGCCCCGCCTGATGCGCACCGGCCCCTCGTCGCGTACGGTTGACGGCTGCCCAACGCACGTCAGAAAGGGGCCTCGGTGGCCGCGCAGGATGCCGCTGTCGATTCTCTGCGGGACCGCGAAATCGGTGTCGAACAGGATCATCTGGACCGGGTCTACGACCGCCTCGAAGAGAAGATCGACGAGGCTCGATTCCTCATGCACGACGCCGTCAAGCGAGGCCAGGTCGGTACCCCCGGCGCCCTCGCCGAACGGGACGCCCAGGTCTTCCGGGCGGGCATTCACCTCAACCGGCTGCACAGCGAGTTCGAGGACTTCCTCTTCGGCCGCGTCGACCTGCTCCTCGGCAAGGACGGCGAGCGCGGACCGGACGGGGCCTTCACCTCGGTCGAGCCCGCCGACGAGGCCGTACGTCCGGACGACACGGCGGACATCGCCGAGACGCTCCACATCGGCCGGATCGGCGTGCTGGCGGCCGACTACTCGCCGCTGGTGATCGACTGGCGGGCCCCGGCCGCCGCGCCGTTCTACCGCTCCACCCCCAAGGACCCCGGGCGCGTCGTGCGCCGCCGGGTCATCCGCTCCCGGGGCCGCCGCGTCCTCGGCGTCGAGGACGACCTGATGCGCCCCGAGCTGACGGCCTACCTGGACGGGCAGAAGCTGCCCGTCATCGGCGACGGCGCCCTGATGGCCGCGCTGGGCCAGGCCCGCAGCCACACCATGCGGGACATCGTCTCGTCCATCCAGGCCGAGCAGGACCTCGTCATCCGGGCCCCCGCCGCCTCCGTCACCGAGGTCACCGGCGGTCCCGGCACCGGCAAGACCGCCGTCGCCCTGCACCGCGCCGCCTACCTCCTCTACCAGGACCGGCGGCGGTACGCGGGCGGCATCCTCATCGTCTCGCCCACCCCGCTGCTCGTCGCCTACACCGAGGGCGTGCTGCCCTCCCTCGGCGAGGAGGGGCAGGTCGCCATCCGCGCGGTCGGCTCCCTCTCCGACGAGGCGGCCGGCGTCGCGGGCGCCACCACCTACGACGAGCCCGCCGTGGCCCGCATCAAGGGCTCGTCCCGGATGCTCCACGTGCTCCGCAAGGCATCGCGCGGCGCCCTGGACCAGCCCGCTCCGCGCACCGCGCCCCGCGAGGACGGCCAGCTCTCCTTCGGCGAGCCGGAGCCCGCAGCCGGCGGCGCGAGATCCGCGACCCCCACCCGGCTGCGAGTCGTCGCCTTCGGCGCCCGCGTCGAGCTGGAGGCCGACGAGCTCCAGCGCATCCGCCACAACGCGCTGGGCGGCTCCGCCCCCGTCAACCTGCTGCGCCCGCGCGCCCGCAAGCTGCTGCTCGACGCGCTCTGGAGCAAGTCGTCCGGCCGGGGCCGCTACACCGACCCCGAGCTGGCCGCCGAACTCCGCTCCTCCTTCGACGACGACGTCTCCACCGAGACCCCCTTCCTCGAATTCCTGGACGCCTGGTGGCCGGAGCTGACCCCCCGGGGGGTGCTCGCCGCGATGGCCGACGAGAAGCGGCTGGCCCGCTGGTCCCGCCGCGTCCTCAACCAGGGGGAGGTGCGCCGCCTCGCGCGCTCCCTCAAGCGCCTGGGCGCCGACGGCCAGGGCCCCCTCTCCGTTCACGACGTGGCGCTCCTGGACGAACTTCAGGCCCTGCTCGGCGCACCGGCGCGCCCCCGCAAGAAGCGCGACCTGGACCCGCTCGACCAGCTCTCCGGGCTGGAGGAGCTGATGCCGCAGCGCGAGGAGACCCGGCGCGAGCGGGCGGAGCGCCTGGCGGAGGAGCGCACCGAGTACACCCACGTCATCGTCGACGAGGCGCAGGACCTCACGCCCATGCAGTGGCGCATGGTCGGGCGCCGGGGCCGGCACGCCACCTGGACCATCGTCGGCGACCCGGCGCAGTCCTCCTGGTCCGACCCGGACGAGGCCGCCACCGCGCGCGACGAGGCGCTCGGCAACCGCCCCCGTCGCCGCTTCACGCTCACCGTGAACTACCGCAACCCGGCGGAGATCGCCGAACTGGCGTCGAAGGTGCTGGCGCTCGCGATGCCCGGCATGGAGTCGCCGGCCGCCGTCCGCTCCACGGGCATCGAGCCGCGCTTCGCGACCGTGGGCGACCAGGAGCTCGCCGACTCCGTCCGTGAGGAGGCGCGCCGGCTGCTCGGCCAGGTCGACGGCACCGTCGGCGTGGTCGTGGCGATGAACCGCCGCGCCCAGGCCCGCGACTGGCTGGCCGACCTGGGGGAGCGCGTGGTGGCGCTCGGCAGCCTGGAGGCCAAGGGGCTGGAGTACGACGCCACGGTGGTGGTCTCCCCGGCGGAGATCGCCGACGAGTCCCCGGCCGGACTGCGCGTCCTGTACGTGGCCCTCACCCGGGCGACGCAGCAGCTGACGGTGATCTCGGCCGCCGCCGACCTGCCGGACGAGAACGGGGTGCCGGACCTGCTGCGGGACTGACGGTCCGGGCGCCGCACGGGCCCCGAGGGGTCTCGCCCGGGTCGGCGGGCGGCGTCGGGCGGTGTCCGTACCGCCCGGGAACACCCGCCGGAAGAGGAACGGCGAGAGTCAACCCGTTGCGGGGGAATCACTTCTCCCGGGTGTTTGTTAGCCTGGTGTCGGCACCGGCTCGATCCAAGCCCCCGGGCCCAACCTTCGTCGCTACGAGCGACCTCTTGCCGCGAGGCGAGCATGGCGGGTCGGTGCCGTACACGTCATGGACAGGCCCGCGTCACCTCACGGTGACGCGGGCCTGTTCTGCTTGTGCGGGACGGGCGCGGGACGGGCGCGAAGGCCCCGGGGCCATCGAGTCCCGCCTCTCGCCCCGCCTCGCCTCTCTCGCATCCCGGAAGTGATCTTTCGTACTGCGGCAGTGGTTACCGGCTACTCGCCAGTAGGTGCGACGATCGGGGACGCGTGCGGGGCTCGTCCCCGCCGCTTGGCAATGAAGCTGAAAAAGTGAAGGACAAGGCCATGGCAACGGCGCCCAGCGTCTCGTACTCGATGACGGTCCGGCTGGAGGTGCCCGCGAGCGGCACCGCGGTCTCCCAGCTCACCACGGCCGTGGAGTCCTCCGGCGGCTCGGTGACCGGCCTCGACGTGACCGCCTCCGGCCACGAGAAGCTGCGGATCGACGTCACCATCGCGGCGTCCTCCACCGCGCACGCCGATGAGATCGTGGAGGGCCTGCGCGCCATCGACGGCGTCCTCCTCGGCAAGGTCTCCGACCGTACGTTCCTGATGCACCTCGGCGGCAAGATCGAGATGGCGTCCAAGCACCCCATCCGCAACCGCGACGACCTCTCGATGATCTACACCCCCGGGGTCGCCCGCGTCTGCATGGCGATCGCCGAGAACCCCGAGGACGCCCGCCGCCTGACCATCAAGCGCAACTCCGTCGCCGTCGTCACCGACGGCTCCGCCGTCCTCGGCCTCGGCAACATCGGCCCGATGGCCGCGCTGCCGGTCATGGAGGGCAAGGCAGCCCTCTTCAAGCGCTTCGCCGGCATCGACGCCTGGCCGATCTGCCTCGACACCCAGGACACCGACGCCATCGTCGAGATCGTCAAGGCCATCGCCCCCGGTTTCGCGGGCATCAACCTCGAGGACATCTCCGCGCCCCGCTGCTTCGAGATCGAGGCCCGGCTGCGCGAGGCCCTCGACATCCCCGTCTTCCACGACGACCAGCACGGCACCGCCATCGTCGTGCTCGCCTCCCTCACCAACGCGCTGCGCGTGGTCGGCAAGGCGATCGGTGACGTCCGGGTCGTCATGTCCGGCGCCGGAGCGGCCGGTACGGCCATCCTGAAGCTCCTCATCGCCGCGGGCGTCAAGCACGCGGTCGTCGCCGACATCCACGGCGTGGTGCACGCGGGACGCGAGGACCTCGTCGCGGCCCAGCCCGACTCGCCGCTGCGCTGGATCGCCGACAACACCAACCCGGAGGGCGTCACCGGCACCCTCAAGGAGGCCGTGGTCGGCGCGGACGTCTTCATCGGCGTCTCCGCCCCCAACGTCCTCGACGGCGACGACGTGGCCGCCATGGCGGACGGCGCGGTCGTCTTCGCGCTCGCCAACCCGGACCCCGAGGTGGATCCGATCGTCGCCCGCCGCACCGCGGCCGTCGTCGCCACCGGCCGCTCCGACTTCCCGAACCAGATCAACAACGTGCTGGTCTTCCCGGGCGTCTTCCGCGGCCTGCTCGACGCCCAGTCGCGCACCGTCAACACCGAGATGATGCTCGCCGCCGCCGGTGCCCTCGCCGACGTCGTCGCCGAGGACGAGCTGAACGCGAACTACATCATCCCGTCCGTCTTCAACGACAAGGTCGCCGGCGCCGTCGCCGGTGCCGTGCGGGCCGCCGCCAAGGCCGCCGGTGTCGCCGAGGCCACCCCCGCCGGACAGCTCTGACCCAGGGCTCACGTCCGGACCGGGCCGGGCCCCCGTGCCCGGTCCGGACGGAAGACCCCGGCCCGCGCGCGGCGCCCCGGCCCGGGTTCCGCGCGCGGTGCCGCGCTTCTCCCGGGACGCGCCGTACGGCGCGTCGCGGGAGACCGTGTCCCAAACGCGCCTTTAGGGTGGCGGGCAGCGGGTACACGGTCGATCAGCGCCCGGGGCCCGGCATCCGCTGCGCACCGCTCCAGGAAGTCGACGGAACGTGACCATCGACGGACCGTGACGCTTTCCGTGTGACACCGGAGGGTTCCGGATTGGCTTTCCCGCCGCAGGTGGGGGCAGGATGCGTAATCGGGCGCGAGGGTCTGACATCAGACCCGGGTCCGGGGACTGTCAGAGGGCCCTGGCAGCATCGGCTTCGATCTCACGCCTCACAGGCAAGAAGAACACGGGAGTAACAACATGAACCGCAGTGAGCTGGTGGCCGCCCTGGCCGACCGCGCCGAGGTGACCCGCAAGGACGCCGACGCCGTGCTGGCCGCTCTCGCCGAGACCGTCGGTGAGATCGTCGCCAAGGGTGACGAGAAGGTCACCATCCCCGGCTTCCTGACCTTCGAGCGCACCCACCGTGCCGCTCGCACCGCTCGTAACCCGCAGACCGGCGACCCGATCAACATCCCGGCCGGCTACAGCGTGAAGGTCTCCGCGGGCTCCAAGCTCAAGGAAGCCGCCAAGGGCAAGTAAGTCCCACAGGCGCGTCGGAGGGCGGTCACCCGGACCAGGGTGGCCGCCCTCCGGCATATGCGCCCGTCCTGATCGCCGGACGACGCCCGCGCGGCCCTCCGTGCGCCCCGTACGGGCCTGCGACCCCCGAACGGCCCCGCCAGGGCCTCATGGGGCCCGCGCGCGGCGCAGCGGCCGTCTGGGGCGTTCCGCGACGATCGGTCGTGTGGACGAGTCGCCTCCCGCGTCGGGGGACCCGGCGGCCGGGCACGTACCCACGCGAAAGCCCGCCGCCCCGGTCCCGCGCGATGCGGGCCGGGGCGGCGGGTTTCTCGGCCGGGCCGAGTCGGGTACGGCTCCGGGCGGGTCAGACCAGTGAGCCGCCGGGCAGCTCGACCTTGGCGCCGAGCTTCTCCAGCTTCTCCATGAAGTTCTCGTAGCCCCGGTTGATCAGGTCGATGCCGTGGACCCGCGAGGTGCCCTCGGCCGCCAGTGCCGCGATCAGGTACGAGAACCCGCCGCGCAGGTCGGGGATGACCAGATCCGCGCCCTGGAGCTTCGTCGGGCCGGAGACGACGGCGGAGTGCAGGAAGTTGCGCTGGCCGAAGCGGCAGTCGGAACCGCCCAGGCACTCGCGGTACAGCTGGATGTGCGCACCCATCTGGTTGAGCGCCGAGGTGAAGCCGAGCCGGGACTCGTACACCGTCTCGTGGACGATGGAGAGGCCGGTCGCCTGCGTCAGCGCCACCACCAGCGGCTGCTGCCAGTCGGTCTGGAAGCCGGGGTGGACGTCCGTCTCCAGCGCGATGGCCTTGAGCGGGCCGCCCGGGTGCCAGAAGCGGATGCCCTCGTCGTCGATCTCGAAGGCGCCGCCGACCCGGCGGAAGGTGTTGAGGAAGGTCATCATCGAACGCTGCTGGGCGCCGCGCACGTAGATGTTGCCCCCGGTCGCCAGCGCCGCCGACGCCCAGGAAGCCGCCTCCAGACGGTCCGGGATCGCCTGGTGGGTGTACCCGTCGAGCTTGTCGACACCGGTGATCCGGATGGTCCGGTCGGTGTCCATGGAGATGATCGCGCCCATCTTCTGCAGTACGCAGATGAGGTCCTCGATCTCCGGCTCCACGGCCGCGTTGGACAGCTCGGTGACGCCCTCGGCGAGCACGGCCGTCAGCAGCACCTGCTCGGTGGAGCCCACCGAGGGGTACGGCAGCCGGATCTTCGTACCGCGCAGTCGCTGCGGGGCCTCCAGGTACTGCCCGTCCGCCCGCTTCTCGATCGTCGCGCCGAAGCGGCGCAGCACGTCGAAGTGGAAGTCGATGGGCCGGCCGCCGATGTCGCAGCCGCCGAGACCGGGGATGAAGGCGTGGCCGAGGCGGTGGAGCAGCGGACCGCAGAAGAGGATCGGGATGCGGGACGAGCCCGCGTGGGCGTCGATGTCGGCGACGTTGGCGCTCTCGACGTGCGTGGGGTCCAGGACCAGCTCGCCCGGTTCGTCACCCGGGCGCACCGTCACGCCGTGCAGCTGCAGCAGACCCCGCACGACCCGCACGTCGCGGATGTCGGGGACGTTGCGCAGCCTGCTGGGACCGCTGCCGAGGAGAGCGGCGACCATTGCCTTGGGCACCAGGTTCTTGGCGCCTCGGACGCGGATTTCGCCCTCCAGCGGGGTGCCGCCGTGGACAAGCAGGACATCGTCTGTGCCGGTCATGAATCTCGCGTTCCGGAGTGGTCGGGCAGGGGGCCAACGGAAAGGGTAATGGCCTCCTACCCCCCGTCCCGCAGGCGATGCGGCGTGTACGGCCACCAGGAATCCCGTTGCGGCACGTTCCGCACGCGCCGCCTCGCACAGCGTCACCGGTCCGGGCCCCGCCGGGGCGTGCGCTCCCCCGTGCCCCCGCGCGCCCGAGCCGTGCCGCCCGGGCATCACCGCAGGACAGCCCTTCGGCCCCCGCGCGGGCCCGGGATGCGGGATCATTTCCCCCATGACCGAGGTGTCCTCCCTCACAGGCCGGCTGCTGGTGGCCACACCCGCTCTCGCGGACCCGAACTTCGACCGCGCGGTGGTGCTCCTCCTCGACCACGACGAGGAGGGCTCGCTCGGCGTGATCCTCAACCGCCCCACCCCGGTGGAGGTCGGCGACATCCTCCAGGCATGGGCCGGCCTGTCGGGGACGCCCGACGTCGTCTTCCAGGGCGGACCCGTCTCGCTGGACTCCGCGCTCGGAGTCGCCGTCATCCCCGGGGACGAGGGACCGCTCGGCTGGCGCCGGGTCCACGGAGCGATCGGCCTGGTCGATCTGGAGGCCCCGCCGCAACTGCTCTCGGCGGCCCTCGGCTCGCTGCGGATCTTCGCCGGATACGCCGGCTGGGGCCCGGGCCAGCTGGAGACCGAGCTGGCGGAGGGGGCCTGGTTCGTGGTCGATTCGGAGCCGGGCGACGTCGCCTCCCCGCAGCCGGAGAAGCTCTGGCGGGCCGTCCTGCGGCGCCAGCGCAGCGAACTGGCCATGGTCGCCACGTACCCCGACGACCCTTCGCTGAACTGACGGCCGCGCTCTTCAGTACCCTTGGCGCTCATGAGCACTCTTGAGCCCGAGCGCGGGGCAGGTACGGGGACCCTCGTAGAGCCGGTGCCGCAGGTATCGAACGGCGACGGCGACCACGAGCGCTACGCCCACTACGTCCAGAAGGACAAGATCATGGCGAGTGCCCTGGAGGGCACGCCCGTGGTCGCACTCTGCGGGAAGGTCTGGGTACCGGGGCGCGACCCCAAGAAGTACCCGGTCTGTCCGATGTGCAAGGAGATCTACGAGTCCATGGGCGCGGGCGGCGACAAGGACAAGGGCGGCAAGGACAAGAAGTAGGCCGGGCCGGCTTCCTCCGGGACCGGCTTCCCTCCGGGCGGGCTCCTTCTCCGGGCCCTTCCAGGGCCTTCCGGCTCCTTCCCGGGCCTTCCGGCTCCCGGTCTTCCGGCTCCTTCCCGGCCCTCCGGATCCTTGCCCGGCTTCCGGGTCCTTCACGAACCACGGTCCCCGTGACGCGGCGCGAGCACGCGGCACGGGGATTCGCCATGTCCGGCGGGCGGTCCTCCCCGCCCCTCGCCGCCCGCGTTCCGCCGCGCCCGTGGTGCGCCCCGTCCCCTGGTCCGGACCAATGGTTCCGTTTCCGGCCGGTGTGATGCAGGATGCGCCCCATGCACCCGGACACACTCTCCCCGGCAGGCGCGGACGCGCCCGCCGACACGGTCACGGCCCTCGGCCTCGTACCGGCTCCCGTCGCCGCCCGTACCGGCGGCGACGACCCGTTCGTCCTGGACGCCGGCACCACCCTGGCCGCCGGACCCGGCACCGGGTCCACCGGGCGCTGGCTGCGGTCCGTGCTCGGCGCGGCGTTCGGCCTCCCGCTCGCACCGGGACGGGCCGGCGGGCCCGGCGCGATCGAGCTGCTGACCGACCCCGGCCTGGAGCCCGAGGGCTACCGGCTGACCGCCGGGGCCGCGACCGGCGTACGCATCACGGGCGGCAGCCCCGCCGGAGTCTTCCTCGGCGCCCAGACGCTCCGTCAGCTCCTCGGCCCGGAGGCGTTCCGCCGTGCCCCGGTCGCCCCCGACGCCAGGCCCGCCGTCCCCGCCGTCGAGATCGAGGACGCCCCGCGCTTCGCCTGGCGCGGTTTCATGCTCGACGTCGCCCGGCACTTCACGCCCAAGGACGACGTGCTGCGCCACCTCGACCTGCTGGCCGCGCACAAACTGAACGTCTTCCACTTCCACCTCACCGACGACCAGGGATGGCGCGTCGAGATCAAGCGCCACCCGCGCCTCACCGAGCGGGGCGCCTGGCGGTCCCGCACCAAGTACGGCCACCGTTCCTCGGAGCTCTGGGACGAGACCCCGTACGGCGGCTTCTACACCCAGGACGACATCCGCGAGATCGTCGCCTACGCCGCCGAGCGGCACATCCGGGTCGTCCCCGAGATCGAGATCCCGGGCCACTCCCAGGCCGCCATCGCCGCCTACCCGGAGCTGGGCAACACCGACGTCGTCGACACCGCCGCCCTCACGCCCTGGGACCGCTGGGGCGTCAGCACCCACGTGCTCGCCCCCACCGAGGCGGTCCTGCGGTTCTACGAGGGCGTGTTCGAGGAGATCCTGGAGCTCTTCCCCGCCGAGGTGTCGCCGTTCGTCCACGTCGGCGGCGACGAGTGCCCCAAGGACGAGTGGAGGGCGTCCCCCGCCGCGCAGGCCCGTATCGAGGAACTGGGCGTGGGGGACGAGGTCGGTCTCCAGTCCTGGTTCATCCGCCACTTCGACCGCTGGCTCACCGCCCGGGGCCGCCGGCTCATCGGATGGGACGAGATCCTGGAGGGCGGACTGCCCGAGGGCGCGGCCGTCTCCTCCTGGCGCGGGTACGCGGGCGGCGTCGCCGCCGCCGAGGCCGGCCACGACGTGGTGATGTGCCCGGTGCAGCAGGTCTACCTCGACTACCGGCAGGACGGCGGCCCCGACGAACCGATCCCCATCGGGTACGTCCGCACCCTGGAGGACGTCTACCGCTTTGAACCCGTGCCGGAGGGGCTGTCGGAGGAGGCCGCCCGGCACGTCCTCGGTACCCAGGGGAACGCCTGGACGGAGGTCATGCAGGACCGGGCCCGCGTCGACTACCAGGTCTACCCGCGCCTGGCGGCCCTCGCCGAGGTCGCCTGGAGCGAACTGCCCGCCCCCGCAGCCCGTGACTTCGCCGGATTCACCGCCCGTATGGACACGCATTACGCCCGACTGGACGCCCTGGGCGTCGGGTACCGCCCGCCGTCAGGCCCGCTGCCGTGGCAGCGCCGCCCCGGAATCGGCGGCCATCCCATCGAGGGCGCACCCCCGGTCGTGTGATTCCGCCCGCCGGATTCCGCCCGTGGCCGGGCGGAATCCGGGGGACCGCCCGGCCGGACGGGAATGCCGGCCGACCATTTCGGTGGTGATCCGGGTCTGGTGCGAGTTGGCCGAAACTTTGCGTTCCGCCCGGAGCCGACGGACGTACCCGGACCGCCCTGCACCGCGTGCCGTCAGGGACGAACGGTCCTCCGCGCCCCCGCGCGCGGCCCTCGGCGACGCGCCGTCATGTGGCCATTCACACCCCGTACCGAAGTAGTACGAACCAGGATTTTCGGTCCTTTCGGTGACGGATGCAACCTTCGTGGACCCTCGCGCCGGACCTGCCGGAAGATGTGCCAGAGTTGCCACGTCCGGGCTGTGAGCACGTACCGTACGGCGGAACGGGCCGGAGGGCCTGGACACCGGGAAGGGGCAGCTGGGTTGACCACGCACGCACCGCAGGCGACGCAGTCGGTGACAATGCCTGCATCGATCGACGAGGCTGTGGCAGCCCTCGGCGCCATGCCCGCCGCGGTTCCGGTGGCCGGCGGCACGGATCTCATGGCGGCCGTCAACCAAGGTCTGCTGCGCCCCTCGGGACTCGTCGGACTCGGCCGCATCAGCGAGCTGCGTGGCTGGAACTACCAGGACGGCCACGCCCTGCTCGGCACCGGCCTCACCCACGCCCGCATGGGACGCCCCGACTTCGCCGCGCTGATCCCCGCGCTCGCCGCGTCCGCGCGCGCCGCGGGGCCGCCCCAGATCCGCAACGCGGGCACCCTCGGGGGCAACATCGCGAGCGCCGCACCGAGCGGCGACACCCTGCCCGTGCTGGCCGCGCTGGAGGCCGAGCTGGTCATCGCCGGCCCCGGCGGACGCCGCCGCGAGATGCCGGTCTCCTACCTGCTCGCGGGCCGGGAACTGCTCGAACCCGCGGAGCTGATCGCCTTCGTCCGGGTCCCCCTGCTGCATGCCCCGCAGGTGTTCCTCAAGGCCACCGGCCGCACCGGACCCGGCCGGGCCATGGCCTCCGTCGCGATCGTCCTCGACCCGGCCCGCCGCGGGGTGCGGTGCGCGGTGGGCGCCATCGCGCCGATGCCGCTGCGCCCGCTGGAGGCCGAGCAGTGGATCGCCTCGCTGATCGACTGGGACGGCGCGCGGGGCCTGGCTCCCGACGCCCTGGCCGCCTTCGGCGAGTACGTCGCCGCGGCCTGCATCCCGGACCAGGTACCGTCGGCCGAAGGGGAGGCGCCACCACCGCTGCCACCCGCCGTTCTGCACCTGCGGCGCACCGTCGCCGCGCTGGCCCGGCGCGCGCTGGGGAGGGCACTGTCGTGAGCAATGAGAACAACCCTGAACAGCACGGACAGCAGGGGGAGTACGAACCCGAGCCGCGCTACGGGTCCTGGCAGCCGACGCGCCAGAGCGGCGAGTACGACGCCGACGCGACGGCCTTCGTGCACCTGCCGCCGGAAGACCTGGCCGACGCCCCGCTGGCCGCTCCCGGCCACGGCTACGTACCGCCGATGATCCTGCCGCTGACGCCCGCCGCCGGGCGCGACCGGGCCGCCGCGGGCGGGTGGAACGCACGGCCGCAGCCGGACGGACAGCCCACCCGGCACGGCTCGGACGGCTCCGGCACGCCCGGCGCGGTGCACTGGCCGGACCCGAACCAGCAGAGCCCGTACGCCCCGTACGAGCAGTCGGCCGGGCACCACACCGAGCAGTGGAACTTCGCCGAGGGCACCGACGGGTCCGGCGCGACGGACGGGTCCGACCACGGCCCGGACACCGGCGCCCACCAGGCCGGTCAGGGAGGGTACGGACCCGGCACCTCGGTGTACGGGGGGCACCCGGACTCCCACTCCGGCTACGAGGCGGCCCCGGCCCACGAGGGGTACCCGCCGTACACCGCGCCCGGGGCCTACGAGCCGCCGTACGAGCCGCCCTACGAGCCGCCGTACGAGGGCGAGCAGGGCACCCGGAGCGACCACGGCGCCGAGGACCACTTCGGGCACGAGGACCACGCCGGGCACTCGGACCACGCCGGGCACACCGGTCACACGGACACGTCGGGGTACCAGGACCACACCGGGCACACGGATCACGCGAACCACACCGAGCACCAGGGCCACGCCGGGCACGTGGATCACGCGAACCACACCGAGCACCAGGACCACACCGGCCACGTGGATCACGCGAACCACACCGAGCACCAGGACCACACCGGCCACGTGGATCTCTCCGGCCACGGTGACCCCGTCGGGCACACCGGTCAGTGGACGATCCCGGTCGCGGACGGGGACCTGCCGGAGGAGTCCGGGGAGTTCGCCGCTTCCCCGGCCCTCACGCAGTGGTACACCGGCGCCACCCCGCCGGCCACGCTCCCCGGCGGTGCCGCCGCGCCCTGGGCGACCCAGGAATTCGTCGTACCGGAACCAGAACCAGAACCGGCACCGCAGGCGGGGTCCGAGCAGGAAGCGCGGCCGGGACCGGAGTTCGAGCCGGACCCCTTCCAGGGGCCCGGGGCGGACGAGGACGGGGAGGGCCGTCCCTCGGCCGAACGGTCGGAGGACGCGCGGGTGGACGCAGGTGACGACCCGGTACGGGACGCCGACGCACCCACGACGGTCGCCGACACGCTGACGACGGCCGAGGACGGGCCCGCGCACCCGGCGGAGGCGGAGACCGCCCCCGAGGCCGCGGACGGGCCCCACGCGGACGGTCCCCACGCCGCGGACGGGCCGTCCCACGCGGACGGTCCCGACGCCGAGGACGGGCCCGACACCCGGGACGGAGCCGCGCAGGAGACGGCCGCCGAGGAGCCTCAGGACGGGCCCGACGCCCCGGAGGCTGCGGACACGGCGGAGGCTGCGGACACGGTGGAGGCTGCGGACGCGGCGGACGCCGACCCGGGCCCCGGCACCGGCGAGGGCGAAGTCCCGGCCGCGTCGGACGGGTTCGCGCCCGAGGCCCTCAACGCGTCGGACGGGTTCGCGCCCGAGGCCCTCAACGCGTCGGACGGGTTCGCGCCCGAGGTATTCGCCGCCGAGGAGTTCGCGTCCGAGGAGCCGCTGCCCGCCCCGGAGGCCGTACAACTGCCGAGCGAGCACCCCGGCGCCTCGTACGTCCTGCACGTCAACGGCGTGGACCGCCCGGTCGCTGACGCCTGGATCGGCGAGTCGCTGCTCTACGTGCTCCGTGAGCGGCTCGGCCTGGCGGGCGCCAAGGACGGCTGCTCGCAGGGCGAATGCGGCGCCTGCAACGTCCAGGTCGACGGCCGCCTCGTCGCCTCCTGCCTCGTCCCGGCGGCCACCACCGCCGGCAGCGAGGTCCGGACGGTCGAGGGACTCGCCGTCGACGGCGAACCCTCCGACGTACAGCGCGCGCTCGCCGCGTGCGGGGCCGTCCAGTGCGGTTTCTGCATCCCCGGCATGGCCATGACCGTCCACGACCTGCTGGAGGGCAACCACGCCCCCAGCGAGCTCCAGACGCGCCAGGCGCTGTGCGGCAACCTCTGCCGCTGCTCCGGTTACCGGGGCGTGCTCGACGCGGTGCGCGAAGTCGTGGCTTCCCGCGCCGCGAGCGCCGAGGCCGCGTCCCCCGCCGGCCCCCACGACGTCGGCGAGGCCCGCATCCCGCACCAGGCCGCACCCGGCGCCGGTGGCGTCCAGGCCCCACCGCACCAGGGAGGCGCGCGGTGAGCCCCGCCGCCTGCCCACCCGTCCGCACCGGTCTCCGCGCGTCCACCTCGGCGGACGCGCGCCCGGCGCAGCGGCGTCACCGCGACGCCACCCCCCAGGTCAACGTCACCGGCACCCCCAGCCGCCGCCGCGGCAGAGCGAACGACAAGGAGGCGGCGTGACCAGCGACGCGGCCACCGCGGCCAACGCGACCAGCACCACCACCCTGCCCCGGACCGACGGCGCGTCCGGTGCCCCCGGCGCCCCGGCTCCCGGGGCGCCCGTACACGGCCTCGGCGCCTCGCTGCCGGCCGCCGACGCCCGCGCCAAGACCGAGGGCACCTTCCCGTACGCGGCCGACCTGTGGGCCGAGGGACTGCTCTGGGCGGCCGTGCTGCGATCGCCGCACCCGCACGCCCGGATCCTCTCCGTCGACACCACCGCCGCCGCCGAGATGCCCGGCGTGCGCGCGGTCGTCACCCACCAGGACATCCCCGGTGAGACCCTCTACGGCCGCCAGGTCGTGGACCGCCCGGTCTTCGCCTCCGACCTGGTGCGCCACCACGGCGAGGCCATCGCCGCCGTCGCCGCCGACCACCCGGACACCGCGCGCCTCGCCGCCGCCGCCATCGCCGTCGAGTACGAGGTCCTGGAGCCGGTCACCGACCCCGAGAAGGCGTTCGAGGCCGAGCCGCTGCACCCCGACGGCAACCTCGTCCGCCACATCCCGCTCCGTTACGGCGACCCGGACGCCACCGGGGAGATCGTCGTGGACGGCCTCTACCGCATCGGCCGTCAGGACCCGGCGCCCATCGGTGCCGAGGCCGGGCTCGCCGTGCCCCGGCCGGACGGCGGCGTCGAGCTGTACACCGCCTCCACCGACCCGCACACCGACCGCGATCTCGCCGCCGCCTGCTTCGGCCTGGAACCCGACCGGGTGCGGGTCGTGGTGACCGGCGTCCCCGGCGCCACCGGCGACCGCGAGGACCCCGGCTTCCAGATCCCGCTCGGCCTGCTCGCCCTGCGCACCGGCTGCCCGGTGAAGCTCGCCGCCACCCGCGAGGAGTCCTTCCTCGGCCACGCCCACCGCCACCCCACGCTGCTGCGCTACCGTCACCACGCGGACGCCGAAGGCCGGTTGGTCAAGGTGGAGGCCCAAATCCTGCTGGACGCCGGGGCGTACGCCGACGCGTCCTCCGATTCCCTCGCGGCGGCGGTCGCGTTCGCCTGCGGTCCCTACGTCGTCCCGCACGCCTTCGTGGAGGGCTGGGCCGTCCGCACCAACAACCCGCCCTCCGGGCACGTCCGGGGCGAAGGCGCGATGCAGGTGTGTGCCGCGTACGAGGGCCAGATGGACAAGCTGGCCGCCAAGCTGGGCATCGAACCCGCCGAGATCCGGCTCCGCAACACCCTCGCCACCGGCGACCTCCTGCCGACCGGCCAGACCGTCACCTGCCCCGCCCCGGTGGCCGAACTCCTCGAAGCCGTCAGGGACTTCCCGCTTCCCACGCTGCCGAAGGACACCCCCGAGGAGGAGTGGCTGCTGCCCGGCGGCCCGGAGGGCGCCGGTGAGCCCGGAGCCGTACGCCGGGGTGTCGGGTACGCCCTGGGCATGGTCCACATGCTGGGCGCGGAGGGCACCGACGAGGTCTCGACCGCCACCGTGCGCGTCCACGACGGGATCGCCACCGTGCTCTGCGCGGCCGTCGAGACCGGCCAGGGCTTCACCACCCTCGCGCGCCAGATCGTGCAGGAGACCCTCGGCGTCGAAGAGGTCCACGTCGCCTCCGTCGACACCGACCAGCCGCCGGCCGGACCGACCACCCACGGCCGGCACACCTGGGTCTCCGGCGGGGCCGTGGAGCGCGCCGCGAAGATGGTGCGCACCCAGCTGCTCCAGCCACTGGCCCACAAGTTCGGCATGTCCGTGGAGCTGCTGCAGATCGCCGACGGCAAGATCACCTCGTACGACGGGGTGCTCTCCACCACGGTCATGGAGGCGCTGGACGGCAAGGAACTCTGGGCGACCGCCCAGTGCCGCCCGCACCCCACCGAGCCGCTGGACGAATCCGGCCAGGGCGACGCCTTCGTCGGGCTCGCCTTCTGCGCGGTCCGCGCGGTGGTCGACGTCGACATCGAGCTCGGCTCGGTCCGGGTGGTCGAGATGGCCGTCGCCCAGGACGTCGGCCGGGTGCTCAACCCGGCCCAGCTCGCCGCACGCATCGAGGCGGGCGTCACCCAGGGCATCGGCGCCGCGCTCACCGAGAACCTCCGGACCGCCCGGGGCCTGGTCCGCCACCCCGACCTCACCGGGTACGCACTGCCCACGGCCCTGGACGCCCCGGACATCCGCATTGTGAAGCTGGTCGAGGAGCGCGACGTGGTCGCGCCCTTCGGCGCCAAGCCCGTCTCCGCGGTGCCGGTGGTCACCTCCCCGGCGGCGGTGGCCGCCGCCATCCGCGCCGCCACCGGCCGGCCGATCAACCGGCTTCCCGTCCGCCCCCAGGCAGCGGTCGCGGCGGTACCGAAGGGCTGAGGGGGGCTGCCCGCAATTCCTGGCGGGTGCGCGGCGCCGACTACGGCACCTCGCCGCCTTGTCGGAACGTCCCCATACATCCAGTATGCGGACGCCCCTCCGCCTTGCGATGCACGCGTCCGACGCCGCGCACTGATCCACCACGAATCGCGGGACAGCCCCGGGCGTCCGCCGACCGCCACTGCTCCGGCTTCCAGGCGCCGCTGCGCGGAGCGACTGGGGCAGTGCGGGTACACCTCCTCGATCCCAGGACCAGCGCGCGGGCGGGCGGCTTGCGGCGCAGCGCCTCGTGGTCGGGCACCGCCCGTCGCGCCCACCTGCCGGCACCCGCACACGCGAGAGCGGCCGTCCCCCCGGTGCGGGGACGGCCGCTCTCGCGTACGGCGCGAACGCCGTGTCTTCTGAGGCCGTGACCGGATTCGAACCGGTGTAACTCGAGTTGCAGTCGAGCCCCTGAACCTCTCGGGCACACGGCCGAGGTGTGGTGCCTCGGTGTTGCCATGACCGTACGGGCCCCGGGGCGGCCGGCTCAAGGGTTTCGACGGGCCCGCAATACGACTGCCACACGCCGTTCACAACGGCGGCTCCCGGCGCGCCGCCCCCGAGTGCGCCCGCCCCGGGGCGCGGAGGCGTGCGGACCTACGACCATCGGACCACCCCGCCCCCTCCCCGCGACAGGGCCCAACCCGGTGCATGCCCCTTACCCTGGTGCGATGACCGCCCTGGACCCCCGCGACGCCGACGTCGCGGCCGCCCCCCTGCCCGCCCCCGCCCCGGCCGACGACTCCACCGAGGGCGTGCTGGGGCGGACCTACCGCGCCCTGAGCATCGGCATCGTCTCCGTGGTGCTGCTCATCGCCTTCGAGGCGACCGCCGTGGGGACCGCGATGCCGGTCGCCGCACGCGAACTGCACGGGGTCCCGCTCTACGCCTTCGCCTTCTCCGCGTACTTCACCACCAGCCTCTTCGCCATGGTGTTCTCCGGGCAGTGGGCCGACCGGAGCGGGCCGCTCCGCCCCCTCGCGGCAGGGATCAGCGCCTTCGCCGCCGGGCTGCTGCTCTCCGGCTCGGCGACCGGCATGTGGATGTTCATCGCCGGCCGGGCCGTGCAGGGGCTCGGCGGGGGACTGGTGATCGTCGCCCTGTACGTCGTCGTCGGCCGCGCCTACCCGGAGCGCATCCGCCCCGCGATCATGGCGGCCTTCGCCGCGAGCTGGGTCATCCCCTCCGTGGTCGGACCGCTCGCCTCGGGCACGATCACCGAGCACCTGGGCTGGCGCTGGGTCTTCAACAGCATCCCCGTCCTCATCGTCTTCCCGCTGGCGCTCGCCCTGCCCGCGATACGCCGCAGGGCCGGCGGCCCGGCGGACGAGGCCGCGGGCGCCAAGCCCTTCGACCGCCGCCGCATCCGGCTCGCCCTCGCCATCTCGGTCGGCGCCGGGCTGCTCCAGTACGCCGGACAGGAACTGAACTGGTTCGCGCTGCTGCCCGCCGCCGCGGGGGCCGCACTGATGGCCCCCGCCGTCCGGGGACTGCTGCCCACCGGAACCGTGCGTGCCGTGCGCGGGCTGCCCGCCGTGGTGCTGCTGCGCGGGGTCTCGGCCGGGTCCTTCATCGCCGCCGAGTCCTTCGTACCGCTGATGCTGGTGACCCAGCGCGGGCTGAGCCCGACGATGGCCGGGCTGTCGCTGGCGGCGGGGGGCGGCACCTGGGCGCTCGGATCGTTCATCCAGTCCCGGCCCCGGATGGAGCCGCACCGGGAGCGCCTGATGTTCGTCGGCATGCTCATGGTGACCGTGGCGATCCTGGCCGCGCCCTCCGTACTGATCCACTCCGTGCCCGCCTGGACCGTGGCCGTCGCCTGGGCGGTCGGCTGTTTCGGCATGGGCATGGTGATCGCGTCGACCAGTGTGATGATGCTCAAGCTCTCCACCCCGCAGGAGGCGGGCGCCAACTCCGCCGCCCTCCAGATCTCCGACGGGCTCTCCAACGTCCTGCTCCTCGCGATCGGCGGCGCGGCCTTCGCAGCCCTCGGCGGCGGCGCGGTGGGCGCCGTCCACGAGACCGTCGGGTCGGGCGCCCCGGGTGGCCACCCGGGGGCCTTCGCGGCGGTCTTCCTGCCCATGGCGGCGGTGGCCCTGGTCGGCGCCTGGGTGGCGACCAGGGTGCGGGCGCCGCGCACCGGCTGAGCGGTGCGGAGCGCTGTCCGCCGTTTGTGAAGAGGGTCTCAACCGGGCCGAACCACGCCTCGTCCGTACGGGGTTCCGCCCGGCCCCCCGGTAAGGTGGCCCGGTTGTCGTATCGCGTACCGGGTGTTCCCGGCGGTACCGGCAGCACCCCACGTACCCGAGAGACCCGAACCGGAGACCGTGACTACTACCGCCTCCCACAACCTCTCACCCGCCTTTCCCGGCCGCGCCCCCTGGGGCACGGCGGGCAAGCTGCGAGCCTGGCAGCAGGGTGCCATGGAGAGGTACGTCCAGGAGCAGCCGCGCGACTTCCTCGCGGTCGCCACCCCCGGCGCCGGAAAGACGACCTTCGCGCTGACCCTCGCCTCGTGGCTGCTGCACCACCACGTCGTCCAGCAGATCACCGTCGTCGCGCCGACCGAGCACCTCAAGAAGCAGTGGGCGGAGGCAGCCGCCCGGATAGGGATCAAGCTCGACCCCGAGTACAGCGCCGGTCCCGTGAGCAAGGAGTACCACGGGGTCGCCGTCACGTACGCCGGTGTCGGTGTCCGCCCGATGCTGCACCGCAACCGGTGCGAGCAGCGCAAGACCCTCGTGATCCTGGACGAGATCCACCACGCCGGTGACTCGAAGTCCTGGGGCGAGGCATGCCAGGAGGCGTTCGATCCCGCCACCCGGCGGCTCGCGCTGACCGGTACCCCGTTCCGCTCCGACACCAACCCGATCCCCTTCGTGACGTACGAGGAGGGCAACGACGGCATCCGGCGCTCCTCCGCCGACTACACGTACGGCTACGGCAACGCCCTCGCCGACGGGGTCGTCCGCCCGGTGATCTTCCTCAGCTACAGCGGCAACATGCGCTGGCGCACCAAAGCCGGTGACGAGATCGCCGCCCGCCTCGGCGAACCGATGACCAAGGACGCCATCGGCCAGGCCTGGCGCACCGCCCTCTCGCCCACCGGCGACTGGATCCCCAACGTGCTCACCGCCGCCGACAAGCGGCTCACCGAGGTCCGCAAGGGCATCCCGGACGCCGGCGGCCTGGTCATCGCCACCGACCAGGAATCGGCCCGCGCCTACGCGAAGATCCTCAAGTCCGTCACCGGCGAGAAGCCGACCGTGGTCCTCTCCGACGAGAAGGCCGCCTCGAAGAACATC
Source organism: Streptomyces sp. NPDC005576 (assembly GCF_042871745.1). NCBI lineage: Bacteria > Bacillati > Actinomycetota > Actinomycetes > Kitasatosporales > Streptomycetaceae > Streptomyces > Streptomyces sp. NPDC005576. The sequence continues at coordinate 87,653 of NZ_JBIAJC010000024.1, forward strand.
GACAAGTTCAGCGCCGACCAGTCGCGCTGGATGGTCGCCGTCCGCATGGTGTCCGAGGGCGTCGACGTACCCCGCCTCGCGGTCGGCGTGTACGCGACGACGATCTCGACCCCGCTCTTCTTCGCCCAGGCCGTCGGCCGTTTCGTACGGTCCCGCAGGCGCGGCGAGACCGCCTCCGTCTTCGTCCCCACCATCCCGATGCTGCTCGACTTCGCCAACGAGATGGAGGTCGAGCGCGACCACGTCCTCGACAAGCCGAAGAAGGGCAGCGACGAGGAGAACCCCTTCGCGGAGGAGGACAAGCTCCTCGCCGACGCCGAACGGCTGGAGGACGAGGAAACCGAGGACCAGCTGCCCTTCGAGGCGCTGGAGTCCGACGCCGTCTTCGACCGGGTGCTCTACGACGGGGCCGAGTTCGGCATGCAGGCCCACCCCGGCAGCGAGGAGGAGCAGGACTACCTCGGCATCCCCGGCCTGCTCGAGCCCGACCAGGTGCAACTGCTGCTCCAGAAGCGGCAGACCCGGCAGATCGCGCACAGCCGCACCAAGCCCGCCGCCGAGGCCGACCTCCTGGAGAAGCCGGCCGAGGCACGCCCGGTGGTCACCCACAAGCAGCTGCTGAGCCTGCGCAAGCAGCTCAACACGATGGTCTCGGCCTACACCCACCAGAGCGGCAAACCGCACGGCGTGCTCCACAACGAGCTGCGCCGGGTCTGCGGCGGCCCGCCGAGCGCGGAGGCCACGGCCGGCCAGATCCAGGACCGGATCAAGAAGGTCCAGGAGTGGGCCACCCGGATGAAGTGAGGCTCCCCGGGCGACCGGAGTGCGGGGGGGGGGGGGGGGGGGGGGGGGGCCCCCCCCCCCCCCCCCCCCCCCCCCCGCCCCCCCCGGCCCCCCCCCCCCCCCCCCCCCCCCCCCCCCCCCCCCCCCCCCCGGGGCGCCGCGGGGCCCCC
>NZ_JBIAJC010000025.1:0-33841 GCF_042871745.1 Streptomyces sp. NPDC005576
GACGTTCACCGAGGAATTCTAGTGCCGCGCCCGGCAGTGTTTGCCCCATGAGGAGCGGTGGTCGGTGCGTGTGATCGCCGGGCGGCCGGAAGTCCTGGTAGCGGAGCTACCAGGACTTCCGGCCAACGCCGCGAGTGCGCGTGCCGGCCACCACGACGGGGCAGAGCTTGCCGGGCGCGGCACTAGAACAGGCGCAGCTTGTCGTCCTCGATACCGCGCATCGCGTTGTAGTCCAGGACCACACAACCGATCTTGCGGTCCGTGGCGAGCACTCGCGCCTGCGGCTTGATCTCCTGCGCCGCGAAGACGCCGCGTACCGGCGCCAGGTGGGGATCGCGGTTGAGCAGTTCGAGATAGCGGGTGAGCTGCTCGACGCCGTCGATGTCACCGCGCCGCTTGAGTTCCACGGCCACCGTCGCGCCCTGGGCGTCCCGGCAGAGGATGTCCACGGGGCCGATGGCGGTGGGGTATTCGCGGCGGATCAGGGTGTAACCCTCGCCCAGGATCTCGATCCGGTCGGCGAGCAACTCCTGGAGGTGCGCCTCCACACCGTCCTTGATCAGGCCGGGATCGACGCCGAGCTCGTGCGAGGAATCGTGGAGGATCTCCTCCATCGTGATGATCAATTTCTCGCCCGCCTTGTTCACCACCGTCCAGACACCCGCGTCGTCGCCGGAGCCCTCCTTCAGGGTGCACGGCGGCGACATCCAGTTGAGCGGTTTGTACGCCCGGTCGTCGGCGTGGATGGAGACGCTGCCGTCCGCCTTCACCAGGATCAGACGGGGGGCGGAGGGCAGGTGGGCGGTGAGCCGGCCCGCGTAGTCGACGGAGCAACGGGCGATGACGAGACGCATGGTCGGCAACGCTACTCGACAACGGGCGGTCGGCGCGATTCGCACCACCTGGGCCACTTCAGCCCCTCCCGGAGCACTGGGGTCTTGCCCCTCTTTGCTCAGATTCGTTGTTGGCCGGTTGTGTTCCCAATCTCCTGGTGCGACCCGGACCGCACCCTTACCGTGGAAGCAGGAGGTCGCCGGTCGTGCACGCTGCGTCGCCGCCGTCCTTCTGCCGTGTCCGTAAGGCCCCGGCCTCCTGCCGGGGTCGCGAGAGGAGAACCCATGTCGCTCGACGTCTCACCGGCCCTCTTGGAACAGGCCGAGCGAGGCGAGGTCGACGAAGCCGACTTCGTCGACTGCGTCCGGACCTCCCTGCCCTACGCATGGGAGATGATCAGCTCTCTGGTGGCCCAGCTGAAGGTGGACGGCGGGCAGTTCGCCGACAACCAGACGCCCCCGCCGAACGAGCAGGCACGCGGCCAGCTGCTGCGCGCGCTCGCGAGCGACGCGATACGCGGAGCCCTGCAGCGCCACTTCGGAGTGCGACTCGCATTCCAGAACTGCCACCGTGTCGCGGTCTTCCCGCTCGACCCGTCGGTCGACGACCGGCTGGCCAAGTTCACCTCGGTGAGGGGCCAGTTGCTCAACCAGTCGCCCGAACTCCGGGACTGCTGAACGTCTCCACCGCCGCTCCGGGCCGGGGCCGGCGCCTCCGGGAAACGGTCCTGCCCCGGAGCGGCGGTGTCCCGTGCCGCCGCACCGGCCGGGGCGCCGCGTCACCGTCACCGTGTTCGTCAGGCCAGCAGCGGGAGCACCTCGGTGCCCAGTCGGCGTACGTTCTCCTCCGTCGCCGCGAGGTCGCCGGAACCCTCGGAGAGGAGCGCGAAGCGGGTGATGCCCGTGCGCTCGGCGGTGGCCGCGAGCCGGTCGGCGGCGAACCGCGGTGGCCCCACCGGGTGCAGCCCGCAGAGCAGTTCGGTGTACGCCACGGGGTCGCGCATCACGCGGTACCGGCCGTCGACGGTCACGTGCTTGCCCAGGCCCTCGCGCAGCCACTCCGGCATCGCCTTCACCAGCGTCTGCGCGGCGCCCTCCCGGCAGTCCCCGATCTGGGCCACGCCGGCCGATACGTGCGCGGCCGCGGCGACGGCCTCCGGCGGATGACCGGCATCCCGGGCGCTGCGCCGCCAGAGCCCGACCATCTCCGCCTTCTCCTCGTCTCCGCAGTGCATCCCGAGCAGCATCGGCAGGGCCTTCTCCGCGGCGAGGCGCACCGTCTTCGGCGAGGTGCACGCCACGATCACCTCCGGGCCGGGCCGCGGAGCGCCGTCCGCGCCGAGCAGTTCGTCCGCGCGCGGCACCACCGCCACCTCGCGGAACGGGTAGCGGCTTCCGAGCCCGGCCACCCGGGGCTCGCGCAGCCAGTCGAGCAGCAGGTCCAGGGATTCCGGGAAGCCGGTGTCGTACGCCTCCAGGCCCGCGCCGAAGACCTCCAGGTCCACCCAGGGCCCGCCCCGGCCCACGCCGAGACTGAACCGGCCGTCGGTCGTCAGGTGGAGCAGCGCCGCCTGTTCGCCGAGCGCCACGGGATGCTGGGTCGGCAGCACGCTGACAGCGGTGCCGACCCGGATTCTGCGGGTGCGGCCGAGCAGCAGCGCGGCCAGCGTCACGGCCGAGGGGCAGACCCCGTACGGCACGAAATGGTGCTCCGCCAGCCACACGGAGTCGAGCCCCGACTCCTCCGCCACCTCGGCGGTCCGGATCGCCCGGTGCAGGGCCTCGCCCTGTCCCTGACCCGGAAACTGTGCTGCCAGCACGAACGTTCCCACGCGCATCGCCTTCTGCCTCCTCGCGGCCGACGCGGTTTTCCCCTACCGGCATCAACGCCTGACACGTGCCAAAGGCACGGGCCGGGACGAAAATGTTGCGATTTTCCGGTAACTACCCCCGTTGCCCGCGCCCCGGCCCGTCCTGCGCGGGGGTGCGACGGGTGCGTACGAGGTCCCTCCGCGGCACCCCCGCCCCCGTAGGCTGGATGTGCTGGAAGTCCCTGTCCCCGCACAGCCCCCCCCGTGAGGTGTCCCGTGTCCCCGCGCCGCAACCGCCCCAAGGGCGGCGAGAGCCCGTCCCCCGGCATGAGCTTCACGGGGGACCGGTACGGCGGCGGCGCGGGCACCGAGAGCTGGCAGGGCGAGGAGTGGTCGGTGCGCCCGGTGGCCGGCGCGAGCGCGCGGGGCAAGCGCTACCGCTGCCCCGGATGCGACCAGGAGATCCCGTCGGGCGTGCCGCACCTGGTGGCGTGGCCCGAGTACGGCGGCATTGACGACCGGCGGCACTGGCACAAAGCGTGCTGGAACGCGAGGGACCGCCGCACCACACGGGTGCAGCGGTCCCGGAACGCCCCGCGCCACTGACCCCTGGGGAGCGCGGAGCGGCGGCGCGTCAGACGTCGCGCCGGTTCAGCGCCAGGTTGGCGACGACGAGTACGGCGGCGGCCAGCAGGAACATGATCGCCACCGGGTCCCAGCCGGACGGACCGGACTCGGTGATCGAGGAGTCGTAGAGCGCGGCGATCTGGCTGGGGACGGAGTATGCGAAGAACAGCTCCCGCAGCCGGTTGAGCTGGTCGACGGCCATGAACAGGGCCAGCACCAGCGGCAGCAGCACCACCCCGATCATGATGGTGATCGCCCCCGCCGAGTGGCGGACGATCGTGCCGACGGCGAGTGAGAGCAGCCCCAGCAGTGCGGTGTAGAGCCCGACCCCGACCGTGGCGCGGATCCACTCGGCGCCCGAGGCGGAGGAGCCACCGCCGAGGATGGCGGTCTGGAGCATGGCGACGACGGTCGCCGTCACCGTGGTGAGGACGAAGACCAACAGGAAGAAGACGACCGCCTTCGCCATGAGCACCCGGCTCCGGCTCGGGCACGCCGTCAGCGTCGTACGGATCATGCCGGTGCTGAACTCCGACGCGATGGTCAGCACGCCGAGCGTGATCACGCAGATCGAGCCGAGCAGCACCCCGAAGAAGCCGAGGCTCAGCACCGCACCGCCCGTCTCCTCGCCGTTCGCGTCGCTCGCCGCGTTCACCCCGAAGGCGACGAGCACCCCGATGCCCACCAGCAGCGCGACCATGGTGCCGAGCGTCCACATCGTGGAGCGCACCGAGCGGATCTTCGTCCACTCGGAGGCGAGCGCGTCACCGAAGGTGGCCGGGCGGACCGCGATCGGGGAGACGTAGTTGCTGAGTCCCGGAACCACGCCGGGGACCACCGGGCCGGGGACGGCGGGCCCCGGCTGCGGCTGCGGATGGGCCGGGGGGAGCGGCGGTGTGGCCGGCATCGTCATCGGGAGTCCTCGCTGGTCTTCTGCTCGGCGGGGGCGGGGGCGGGGGCGGTCGGCGCGGGTGCAGGCGCGGGCGCCGGGGCGGGCGCAGGCGCGGGCGGGACCGGGGCGGGCACGGCCTGCGCGGGCGCCCTCTCGGTGGCGTACGGGTTCTGCTCGGGCGGCGCGGGCGCGTACCACTGCTGCGTCCACCCCTGCGCCACCGGCTGCTGCTCCTGGGCCGGGGCGCCCGGGGTGGACTGCGGGAAGGTGTACGGGGGCGTGGGCGGCCGGAGACCGGCCTTCGCGTCAGCCGTCGAACGGTAGTCCACGACGTGCTGCGTCATCCGCATGTACGCCTCCTCCAGGGACGCCTGGTGCGGGGAAAGCTCCCACAACCGCACGTCCGCCCCGTGTGCGAGGTCGCTGATCCTCGGCAGCGGCAGCCCGGTCACCCGCAGCGCCCCGTCCGGCTCGGAGAGCACCCGCCCACCCGCCTCCGCCAGCGCGGCGGTCAGCTTCTCGCGGGCCTCCGGTGCGTCCTCGGCCACCCTGATCCGGGCGAAGTCCGCGGAGTTGACCGAGATGAACTCCTTGATGCTCATGTCGGCGAGGAGCATGCCCCGCCCAATCACGATCAGATGGTCCGCCGTCAGCGCCATCTCGCTCATCAGATGGCTGGAGACGAAGACCGTACGGCCCTCGGACGCCAGCGCCTTCATCAGATTGCGGACCCAGAGGATGCCCTCCGGGTCGAGACCGTTGACCGGCTCGTCGAAGAGCAGCACCTGCGGATCGCCCAGCAGCGCCGCCGCGATGCCGAGCCGCTGCCCCATCCCGAGCGAGTAGCTCCTGGAGCGCCGGCCGGCCACCTCGCGCAGCCCCACCACCCCGAGCACCTCGTCCACCCGGGCCGCCGGAATGCCCGCCAGCTGCGCCAGCGACAGCAGGTGGTTGCGGGCGCTGCGCCCGCCGTGCACCGCCTTCGCGTCCAGCAGTGCGCCCACCTGGCGCGGCGCGTTCGGCAGGCTCGGGTACGGGTGGCCGCCGATCGTCACATGGCCCGCGGTCGGCCGGTCGAGCCCGAGCATCATCCGCATGGTGGTGGACTTGCCCGATCCGTTCGGGCCGAGGAAGCCCGTGACCACTCCTGGCCTGATCCGGAAGGAGAGGTTGTGCACGGCGGTCTGTGCGCCGTAACGCTTGGTCAGGCCGACTGCCTCGATCATTCCCAGCCCCATCGACTCATCCGTCGTCGGGGCCCGGCCCGCTCGGCCGTACGCCCCCGTGTGAGTGAGGAGGATAACCAGCCCCGGACGGTTCCGGCGAAGGGGCCGCGATCCGTCGATTCGCCGAGCGGCACGTGGCGCACGGCATCCGACGCCGCGCACCGACCGCCACGAATAGCGGGACAGCCCTCAGACGCGCTCAAGAGGCCGGTGCGGCCCGCTGGGAAGCTCGGCTCTGATCGTGTCGCCGGGACGCACCACGCCGCCCTCCTTCACGATGCTCATGATCCCCGCCTTGCGCACGATGGCGCCGGCGGCGTTCCGGCCGACCACCTGCTTCAGCAGCCCGTCCTGGAAGTTGTCGATCTGCAGGCAGGGGTTCCGCAGGCCGGTCACCTCCAGCACCGCCGCGTCGCCGATGCGCAGCAGGGTGCCGACCGGCAGGCCGAGCAAGTCGATGCCGCGGGTGGTGATGTTCTCACCGAGCTCACCGGGCGCCACCCGGAACCCTTCTCCGCCGACCTCGGCGAAGAGTTCCTCGTGGATGAGGTGGACCTGACGCAGGTTCGGCTGGGTGGGATCGTGCGCGACGCGCGAGCGGTGCTTGACCGTCACACCGGCGTGTACGTCGCCCTCCACACCGAGCCCGGCGAGCAGCATGATGCTCTCCCGGTTCGGCTTGGTGAACGAGTACTCACCGTTGCTGCTGACCGCTCCCACTGTCCCGCCCATACCGCGAAACCCCTCCTCCGTGACAGCAATGATCACCCGCGATATTACTCCTCGGACTTCCGGGCGCGGCTCTCAGGCGTCCCGCTTCCGGAGCACGAGGTAGCCGCCCACCAGCGCCGCGACCACCCAGATCAGCATGATGCCGAGTCCGCCCCACGGTCCGTACGGCGCCTTGTCGCTGCCCATCGCGTCCGGGACCACCTGCATGATCTTGGAGCCCGCCTGGTCGGGGAAGTAACGGGCCACCGTCTTGGCGCCCGGGACCGAGGACAGGATCTGCGAGACGAGGAAGAAGAACGGCATCAGGATGCCGAGCGAGAGCATCGAACTCCGCAGCATCGCGGCCACGCCCATCGAGAAGACCGCGATGAGTCCCATGTAGAGGCCCCCGCCGACCACCGCGCGCAGCACGTTCTCCGCGCCGAGGTCCGTGCCGTGGTCACCGAGGAGCGCCTGCCCGAGCAGGAAGGTGACGAAGCTGGTGATCATCCCGACGATCAGGGCGAGCACTCCGGCCACCGCGATCTTGCTGAAGAGGAGCGTGCCGCGCCGGGGCACGGCCGCCAGCGAGGTGCGGATCATCCCGGAGCTGTACTCCGTACCGACCACCAGGACACCGAAGACGACCATCGCGAGCTGACCGAGGATCATCCCGGAGAAGCTGACGAAGGTGGGGTCGAAGGTCGCCCGTTCCGTGGGGTCGAGGTCGTCGAAGCGCGACGCGAAGAGCGCGCTCAGGGCGGCTCCCATGGCCACCGTGACGATGAAGGCCGAGATGAGCGTCCAAGTGGTGGACGAGACCGTACGGATCTTCGTCCACTCGGAGGTCAGGACCGCGGGTACCGATGCCATCGGTCACACCCCCTTGCCATCGGTGCGGGTACCGGCCCCGCCGGCGGTGTCGTCCCAGTCGGCGCCCCAGCGTCCGCCCGCCTCCGGCCGGGGAAGCGTGCCCGCGCCGCCCCCACCCTCGGCGTCCCCGTGCGCGTGGTACTCCACCGAACCCGCCGTCATCTGCATGAACGCCTCCTCCAACGACGCCCTCTGCGGGCTCAGTTCGTGCAGGACGAGCTGATGTCGCGCGGCCAGCTCACCGAGCTGCTCGCTGCTCGCGCCGTCGACCTCCAGGGTGCCGTTCCCCGCCTCGACCGGGGTGAAGCCCCCGGCGGCGAGCGCGTCGCGCAGCCGCTCCTGCTCCGGCGAGCGCAGCCGCACGAAACTCCGTGAGTTCTGGTGGATGAAGTCCGCCATCGAGGTGTCGGCGAGCAGCCTCCCCTGGCCGATCACGATCAGATGGTCCGCGGTCAGCGCCATCTCGCTCATCAGGTGCGAGGAGACGAAGATCGTCCGGCCCTCGGCGGCGAGCGCGCGCATCAGGTTCCGGATCCAGTGGATGCCCTCGGGGTCGAGACCGTTGACCGGCTCGTCGAACATCAGGATCTGCGGATCGCCCAGCAGCGCCGAGGCGATGCCGAGCCGCTGTCCCATGCCGAGGGAGAAGCCCTTCGACTTCTTCTTCGCCACCGCGCTCAGCCCGACCGTGTCCAGCACCTCCGCGACCCGCGAGGCGGGGATGCGGTTGCTCTGGGCCAGGCAGAGGAGGTTGTTGTACGCACTCCGGCCGCCGTGCATCGACTTGGCGTCGAGCAGCGCCCCGATGTACTTCAGCGGCTCGTCCAGCTCGCGGTACCGCTTGCCGTCGATGCGCACCGAACCGCTGGTCGGGTTGTCGAGATCGAGCATCATCCGCATCGTGGTGGACTTGCCCGCGCCGTTCGGGCCGAGGAAGCCGGTGACCATCCCCGGCCTGATCCGGCAGGACAACGCGTCGACGGCGACCTTCTGGCCGTAGCGCTTGGTCAGTCCTTCGAGCTCGATCATGCGTTCACGCTAGAACGGCCGCGCGCCCGGCGCCACCACAAGGGCGGAACCGGGCGCACGGAGGTGGGCCGGAGTGGTGAGAGGGCGTCAGCGGGTCTGCTGGGCCGGGACACCACGGGTGGCGGGCTCGTCGTCCACCGGGGAGGAGGCGGCGGCCACGGCCGCGCCGGTCAGCGTCGCCAGCATCTCGCGGACGTTGGTCAGCTGGGCGTTGATCGAGTCACGGCGGTTGGTGAGCGCCGCCAGCTCGCGCTCCGACTCGCTGCGGATGCGGTCGGCCTTGGCATTCGCGTCGGCCACGATGTCCTCGGACTGGCGCTGCGCGGTCTCCACCGTCTGGCGGGCCCGGCGCTCGGCGTCCGTACGGAGCTTCTCGGCCTCCAGGCGGAGCTGCTCCGCGCGGTGCTCGATCTCCGCGAGACGCTTCTCGGCCTTGGCCTGACGGGACGCGAGGTCGCGCTCCGACTGGTCGCGGCGCTTGGCCAGGTTGGTCTCGAAGTCCGCGGCGGCCTGAGCGGCCTTGGCGCGGGTTTCCTCGAAGAGGGCGTCCGCCTCCTCGCGCTTCTGCTGGGCGTCCTTCTGCGCCTCGGTGCGCAGCGTGGTCGCCTCGCCCTTGGCCTTGTCGACGATGCGGACCCCGTCGTCCTCCGCCTTCGCCTTCCGCTCGGCGGCGAAGTTCTCCGCGTCGTTGCGCACCTGCTGGGCGGCCGACTCGGCCAGCTCGCGGTGCTGCTCGGCGGCGCGGCGGGCCTCTTCGCGCAGGTCCTTGGCCTCCTCCTCGGCGAGGCGGAGGATCTTCTCGACGCGGGCACCGAGGCCGGCGTAGGAGGGCTCGGCGTCGCTCACCTGGGCCTGGGCGTTCTGCGTCTCGAGGTGGAGCTCCTCGATGCGCTTCTCCAGGGAGGTGATGCGCGCGAGCGCACTATCACGGTCGGCGACGAGCTTGGTGATGCGGTCGTCCACCTGACCGCGGTCATAACCACGTCGCACGAGCTCGAAGCCGAAGGGGGAAGAGGGGTCGCTCATGGGTTTCCTGTCGAATGAGACCGGTGAGGTGATAGAGGGAATCCTAGGGGCCAAAGCGGCGTGTCAGCGTGGAGATACCAGTTTGATCTGGAGAATGACACCTCTTTCGGGTGGCGGACCCATGGAGCGCTGATCACCCTCCGGGGTGGCCGGAAAGGCTCCGCGCGCGCGATCGTGCCCCTCCTCGTCCCTCCCCGCGACCCCCTCAGCCCTCCGTCTGCTTGCCGCCCGCCCGGGAACCCGCACCAGCGGCTGCCTTGATGCCGCCCCCGAGGGTTCCGCCGCCGGCGGTCTTCCCGCCTCCCGCCGGAACCTCGAAAGACTCCAACGCCTCCAGCACGTCCTGGACACGGGAGATCTCCGTGTTGATGTCCGCGCGCCTGCGGACGAGGACGTCGAGCTCCCGCTGTCCCTCGTCCACCGTACGCTTCGCCTCGGCCTGGGCCTCGGCCCGCAGCTTCTCGGCCTCGCGGATGAGCTCCGCTTTCTTGGCCTCCGCCTCCTTGAGCAGGGACTCCGCACGCTTGACGGCCGCGATCCGGACCTTTCCGGCCTCCGAATTCGCGTCCGACAGCAGCTCCTTGGCCTTCTTCTCGGCCTCGTCGCGCTGCTCGGTGGCCGCCTTGAGCAGATTGTCGACCCGCTCGCCGGCGGTCTTCATCTGCTCGGACGTCTCCCGGCGGGCCCGCTCGTGCAGCTCCTCGACCTCGGCCTCCGTGCGGGCGCGGTGCTCCTCCGCGCGCTCCCGGGTGGCGGTGGCGTCGCGCCGCGCGCCGACCAGCAACTCGTCGGCGTCCGTGCGCGCCCGCTCCACCAGGGTGTTGCCCTCCACGGTGGCCTCCGAGGTGATCCGGAGGGCCTCCTTGCGGGCGGCGTCGACCATGGTGTCGGCCTGCGCCTCCGACTCGGTGGCCGTGCGCAGAGCCTCCTCGCGCGCCTTGTTGATCAGCTGGTCCGCCTGCTCGGCCGCGTCCGCCCTGCGCTTGGCCGCCGCCTGCCGCGCCTCGTCCAGCGTGCGCTCGGCCTCCTCGCGGGCATCGCCCAGCAACTTCTCGGCCGCCGCCTCCGCCTCGGCACGCACCTTCGCGGCCTCCTCGCGAGTACGGGCCGCGTGCTCCTGCGCCGAGGCCAGGGTCTTCGCCGCCTCCGACCGCCGCCGCTCGGCCTCCTGTGTGGCCTCGCCGACGAGCTGGTTCGACGAATCGGTCGCCTCCTGGCGGATGCGCTCGCCCTCGCTCGTCGCCTCCGCGACCAGCCGGTCCGCCTGCGCCGCCGCGTCCGACCGCATGCGGTTGGCGTCCTCGCGGGCCTCCGCACGGGAGCGGGAGGCGTCGTGCTCGGCGGACGTGAGAGCGTCCGACGCCTCGGTACGCACCCGCTGGCTGTACTCGGCGGCCTCCGCGCGCAGCCGCTCGGACTCCGCGATGGCGTCCGTGACGGTCCGTTCCGCGAGCGCCTTCGCCGCGTCCGACTCCTCGGCCGCGACCTGACGGATGCGGTTCGCGTCCGCGCCGGCCCGCTCCCGCTCCGCGGCGGCGTCGGCGCGCAGCCGGTCCGCCTCCTCCTGCGCCTCGGTCCGGGTCCGGGTGACCTCCTGCTCGGCGGCCGCACGCTGCGCGGCGATCTCCGACTCGGCCTGCTCGTGCAGCCCGGCGACCGCCTCGCGCACCTGCTGGGCGGTCAGCTCGGCAGCGGCCACCATCTCGCCCGACCGGCTCTCCGCCTCGCCGACGAGCCGCTGCGCCTCGGTCTGCGCCTCCTCGACACGGGTACGGGCCGACGCGAGAAGCTCCTCGCTCTGCTCGCGGGCCCGCTCGCGCTCCTGCCCGGCCTCGGACCGGGCCGCCTCCAGGGTCTCCTCAGCCGTACGGCGACGCCGGCTGGCCTCCTCCTGCGCGGCCTCCAGTGCCTCGGCCGCCTCGGCCGCGACGCGCTCGGCGGCGGCAGCCGCCTCGGCCCGCAGCCGGTCGGCGGTCTCCTGGGCCTCGGACTTGAGGCGCTCAGACTCGGTGGCCGCCTCGGTACGCAGCCGTACGGCGACGTTCTCGCCCTCGGCACGCGACTGCGCCGCGTCGGCCGCCGCCTCGTCGCGCAGCCGCTGCGCCTCCGCCTCGGCCTGCTCCTGGAGCGCGCGCAGCCGGTCGGCGGCCTCGCCGCGCAGCCGTTCGGACTCCTCGGCCGTCTCGCGGCGGATGCGCTCCGCCTCCGCACGGGCCGTGCCGAGGGCCTCCTCGGCGGAGGCGACCCGGCTCTCGGCGTCGGTGCGCAGCCGGTCCAGCTCGGCCGCCGCCTCCTCCGCGCGGGCCGCCACCTGACGCTCGGTCTCGGCGCGCAGACCGGCGGCGGCGTCCTCGGCCGCCGTCTTCACGGACTCCGCCTGCTCCTCGGCCTCGGCCCGCAGGGCCTCGACCTCCGCACGGGCGCGCTCCAGGGACTCCTCGGCCTGCTTGCGCAGGGCCGTCGTGCGCTCGGCGGCCTCGGCGCGGACCCGCTCGCTCTCGGCGGAGGCGGAGGCACGCTGCTCCTCGGCGTCCGTCCTCGCCTTGGTCAGCAGCTCCTCGGCGGTGCGGGCACCCTCCTCGATCTGCTGGACGGCCTCGCGGCGGGCCTCGCCCCGGATGCGCTCGCCCTCGGCGACCGCCTCGGAGCGCAGCTGCTCGGCCTCGCCGCGCAGCCGGCGGGCCTCCTCCTGGAGCTCGACCGTCTTGGCCCGGTACTCCTTGGTGCCTTCCTCGGCCGCGCCCTTGAGCTGGTCGGCCTGCTCGGCGGCCTCGCCGCGCAGCCGGTCCGCCTCGGCTTCGGCCTCGCGGCGGATGCGCTCGGCCTCCTCCGCCGCGGCCCGGGTGGTGGAGGACGCGTCCTCGGAGGCCTTGGTCAGCACCTCCTCGGCGCTGCGGGCGGCCTTGGCGAGCTGGGCGGCGGTGTCCTCGGCAGCCGCCGTACGCGCCTTCTCGGCCGCCTCCGCGAGAAGCCGCTCGACTTCGGCGCGGGCGTCGGCGAGTGCCTGCTCGGCCTCTTCCTTCAGCGTCTCGGCGTTCTTGGTGGCCTCGCCGACCAGGCGGGCGATCTCCGACTTCGCGGTGCGGGTGCGCTGTTCGTTCTGCGACTCGGCTCCGGCCAGCGTCTTCGAGGCGTGGTCCTTCGCCTCGGAGAGCAGCTTCTCCGCTTCGAGGCGTGCCTCGCGCAGCCGGGTCTCGGCCTCCTGGGCGTGCTGCTCGGCGGAGCGCTGGAGGTCGGTGGCCTGGCGGCGGACCCGGTCGGCCTCGGCCGTGGTCGTGGACCGCAGCTCCTCGGCGTGCTGGGTGGCCTCCTGCGCCTGGCCGGCGGCGCTGCTCAGCATCCGTTCGGCGTCCCGGCGGGCGCGCAGCAGGATCGCCTCGGCCTCGGCGCGGGAGGTCTCGGCCTCGGCGCCGAGCCGCTGGCGGGTCTCCTCGGCGACCCGGGCGGCCTCGCTCCGGGCGGCGTTCAGGGACTGCTCGGCCTCGGCCCGGGACTCCTCCATGAGCCGGCGGGCCTGGGACTCCGTGCGGGCGCGCAGCTGCTCGGCCCAGGCGACGTTCTCGTTGACGTGGGCCTCGACGGTCTGCCGGCGTTCGGCGAGCTCCTGGTCGAGGCGCTGGCGGCGCTGGACCGCCTCGTTGTGCAGTTCGGCCTGGAGCCGGGCCTGGTGCTCGGCGTGCTCCTGGAGGATGCGCTGCGTCTGCGCCCGGGCGTCGCGCAGTTCGCGTTCGGCGTCGGCGCGCAACTGCTCGGCCTGGACCTGGGCGTCACGGAGCAGCTGCTCGGCCTGGTATCCCAGGTCCGCGCCGCCGTAGGCGGGACGGGTCGCGAGATTGCGCCGGGCCTCGTGCAGCTTGGCCCGCAAGACCTCGACCTGGTAACCGAGGTCCTCGGCGTGCTGGACGGCCTTCTCCCGGTCGGTCTTCAGCCGGTCCATCTCGGCTTCGAACCGCGAGAGGTGGTCGTCTTCAGCTCGGTGGCTCTCCTGGCGTTCGTAGCCCCGCACTGCGCGGTCCCATCCGTCCCCTGGTCGCAACTCTCCATACAGGACCGCCCGCCGGCGAGCGGTCCCCCGGGAATAGTGACAGACAAACGACAGGGACGTCCTTACGGCCCCGACCCCGGCCCCGGCCCGGAACGGCCCACTCTACCGGGCCGGGTATCCGGCGGTCAGTGCTCCGTCCGGGACGTGACCAGTTCGGTGAGGACGCCGTGGCAGTCCTTCGGGTGGAGGAAAGTGATGCGGGAGCCCATGGAGCCGGTGCGGGGCTCGTCGTAGAGGACTCGCACCCCCTTCTCACGGATGTCCGAGGAGTCCTGGTCGACGTCCTCGGTGCCGAAGGCGATGTGGTGGACGCCCTCGCCGTTCTTCTCCAGCCACTTGCCGACGGCCGAATCGGGCCGGGTCGGCTCCAGCAGCTGGAGGTAGGAGGCCCCGCCGTCGGAGGTCCCGTTGATCTTCAGCATGGCCTCACGTACGCCCTGCTCCTCGTTGATCTCCGAGTGGTGGACCTCGAAACCGTACGTGGCGCGGTAGAACTCCACCGTCCTGTCGAGGTCGAAGCAGGCGATTCCGATGTGGTCGATTCGCGTCAGCATGGGACCAGTGCAGCGTCCGGGAGGAGGATTGGCAAGGTGCGCGCGATCACACACGCTGCCGGATGACGGGCGGTGAGCCTCTCAGTACATTCGAGTCAACCCTCGTTAACAAACCCTCACCTCTTAGGGGCCGTGCCCATGTCAGGAACGACAGGTACCACCACGTCAGTGATCGTCGCGGGCGCCCGGACGCCCATGGGCCGGCTGCTCGGTTCCCTGAAGAGCTTCTCCGGCGCAGACCTCGGCGGCTTCGCCATCAAGGCGGCGCTGGACCGGGCCGGCATCGGCGGCGACCAGGTCGAGTACGTGATCATGGGCCAGGTGCTCCAGGCCGGCGCGGGGCAGATCCCGGCCCGGCAGGCGGCGGTCAAGGCGGGCATCCCGATGAACGTCCCCGCGCTCACCGTCAACAAGGTGTGTCTCTCCGGCCTCGACGCCATCGCGCTGGCGGACCAGCTGATCCGCGCCGGTGAGTTCGACGTGGTGGTCGCCGGCGGCCAGGAGTCCATGACCAACGCCCCGCACCTGCTGCCGAAGTCCCGCGAGGGGTACAAGTACGGCGCGATCGAGATGCTCGACGCGATGGCGTACGACGGCTTGACCGACGCCTTCGAGAACATCGCGATGGGTGAGTCGACCGAGAAGCACAACACCCGTCTCGGCCTGGAGCGCGCCGCGCAGGACGAGGTCGCCGCCCTCTCCCACCAGCGCGCCGCGGCCGCCCGCAAGAACGGTCTTTTCGAGGCCGAGATCACCCCGGTCGAGGTACCGCAGCGCAAGGGCGACCCGGTGATCTTCTCCCAGGACGAGGGCATCCGCCCCGAGACGACCGCCGAGTCCCTCGGCAAGCTCCGTCCCGCCTTCGCCAAGGACGGCACGATCACCGCCGGTTCCTCCTCGCAGATCTCGGACGGCGCCGCCGCGGTCGTGGTGATGAGCAAGGCGAAGGCCCAGGAGCTCGGGCTCGACTGGATCGCCGAGATCGGCGCCCACGGCAATGTGGCGGGTCCGGACAACTCGCTCCAGTCCCAGCCGTCCAACGCCATCCGGCACGCGCTGAAGAAGGAGGGGCTCACCGTCGACGACCTGGACCTCGTGGAGATCAACGAGGCGTTCGCCGCCGTCGCCGTGCAGTCCATGAAGGACCTCGGCATCACCTCGGAGAAGGTCAACGTCAACGGCGGGGCCATCGCGCTCGGACACCCCATCGGGATGTCCGGCGCCCGCGTGGTGCTGCACCTGGCGCTCGAGCTGAAGCGGCGCGGTGGCGGCACCGGTGCGGCGGCGCTCTGCGGCGGCGGCGGTCAGGGCGACGCGCTGATCATCCGCGTACCGGGCAAGCAGAACGGGTAGCCGGCGGGGGCGCGGCACAGCACAGCACGTACGCAACGGGAACGGAACAGAACGGAGCGGTGATGGTGGACGTCCCCACCCTGGTCGAACAGGCACGGCAGGGCCGGCCGCGGGCCGTCGCCCGGCTGATCTCGCTGGTGGAGGGCGCCTCGCCGCAGCTGCGCGAGGTGATGGCGGCGCTGGCCCCGCTGGCGGGGCACGCGTACGTCGTCGGGCTGACCGGTTCGCCCGGGGTCGGCAAGTCCACCTCCACCTCGGCGCTGGTCACCGCGTACCGGAAGGCCGGCAAGCGGGTCGGGGTGCTCGCGGTCGACCCTTCGTCGCCGTTCTCCGGCGGGGCGCTGCTGGGGGACCGGGTGCGGATGTCCGACCACGCCTCCGACCCCGGCGTCTACATCCGGTCCATGGCGACCCGCGGCCATCTGGGCGGTCTCGCCCGCTCGGCGCCGCAGGCGGTCCGGGTGCTGGACGCGGCGGGGTGCGACGTGGTGCTGGTGGAGACGGTCGGGGTGGGGCAGTCCGAGGTGGAGATCGCCTCGCAGGCCGACACCTCGGTGGTGATGCTCGCACCGGGCATGGGCGACGGCATCCAGGCGGCGAAGGCCGGAATCCTGGAGATCGGCGACGTGTACGTGGTCAACAAGGCGGACCGGGACGGCGCGGACGCCACCGCCCGGGAGCTGAACCACATGCTGGGCCTCGGGGAGTCCCGGGGGCCGGACGACTGGCGCCCCCCGATCGTGAAGACCGTGGCCGCCCGGGGTGAGGGCGTCGACGAGCTGGTCGAGGCGCTGGAGAAGCACCGGGCGTGGATGGAGGAGCACGGGGTGCTGGCGGCCCGTCGCACCGCGCGGGCGGCCCGGGAGGTGGAGACGATCGCCGTCACCGCCCTGCGCGAGCGGATCGCCGACCTGCACGGCGACCGCCGGCTCGAAGCACTGGCGGCGCGCATCGTGGCAGGCCGGCTCGACCCGTACGGCGCGGCCGACGAACTGGTCGCGGGGGTCACCTCGGCAGCGCCCTGAGAGCCCCTTCCGCGGGGCGCGACGTACCGGGCCGACGTACCGGGCCGACGTACCGGGCCGACGTACCGGGCCGACGTACCGGGCCGGCGTGCGGGCCGCCGTACCGGGCCGCCCCGGTACGGCCGTGCCCCGCGGAAGGGGCTCATCCGTCCCGTCGGCCGGACCCTGCCTACGGCCGGCCGCGCCGTCCGCGCAGGTGGTCCGCGATCGGGGTGAGGGCCGCGTGCAACTCGGCCAGCGCCTCCGGGGTCAGCAGGTCCATGAAGTGCTTGCGGACGGAAGCGACGTGGTGCGGCGCCACCTTCCGCATCGTCTCCCCGCCGAGGTCGGTGAGGACCGCGAAGAGTCCGCGCCGGTCGGACTCGCAGTTCTCGCGCTTGACCAGCCCGGCGTTCTCCATCCGGGTGATCTGGTGCGAGAGTCTGCTCTTGGACTGGAGGGTGAGCGACGCGAGGTCGCTCATCCGCAGGCGCTGGTCCTCCGCCTCGGAGAGGTTGACCAGGATCTCGTAGTCGTTCATGGTCAGGCCGAACGGCTGGAGGTCTTTCTCCAGTTGGTGCGTCAGCAGTCTGCTGACGTCCAGGTGGGTGCGCCAGGCACGCTGCTCCGTGTCGCTCAGCCAGCGGGTGGCCGTCTCGGTCTCCATATGTGGATTCTACCTAAGAAGTTGAAAGCCGGACGAAGTGGGGGTGTGACCCCCGGCACCTGCCCGGCGCTCACCTGGGCCTCCGCCGTCGGTCCCCGCACCGCGCACGGCACGCGAGGAGCTCCGGGCACGCGAAGAGCCAGGCCCGGGGCGCACCCCTGGGGATCACGCTCCGCAGAGTACCGCTCACAGACCGAACCGGCGCTGGAGATCGCCCAGCTGGCCGGGGAGACGGGGGGCGGACCCAGGTTGACCCCCGCCGGGGACTCCCGGACGGCCTCCGCCCGGGACTCCGGCCTCCACCGGGACCGCGCCCACCGACTGCTCCGCCATCAGCACCTCGGTCGACTGCAGCAGAACCGTCCCCGCGCCGACGAACTCGAACTGGTGCTCCTCGCCGGACGTCCCGCCGATCCCGGTCAGCGAGCGCAGCCCGCCCATCACGCCCCGCATGTACCCGTGGTCGTAGTGGTGGCACGGGGACGGGCAGTCGGCCCAGCCGACCAGGGCCTGCGGGTCGACCCGCAGCGGCGGCTCCATGAAGACCACCGGCCCGTTGGAGGCCGCCACGAACTTGCCCGTACCGATCAGCGTGAGGAACCCCGGCACGATCGACTGCTTCAGCGCCAGCGTCGGCTGGTAGGCCAGCAGGTTGCCGGACCGGATCGTGAGGTTGCCGTTGTCGAGGTCGTAGGAGTTGACGTCGAAGGCCCGGTCCGCGAGGAGCATCTTGCCGCTGCCCTCGGCCACCACCCAGTCGCTCGCGTGCATCGGCGAGTGGAAACTCGTCCGCAGCAGCTGGTCGAAGCGGCCGTTGCCCACTCCGTCGAAGTCGATGCGCCCGTAGTAGGCGATCATCTTCCCCTTCTGGAGGAACCACTGACTGCCCTTCAGCTCCACGCAGAAGGTGTACGCGTTGACGTTGTCGTCCGACGGCAGCGTCATCGGATCGAAGATCACGGGCGTGCTCACAGCTTCTCCTCCGACGCCTGGACGTACACCGCACCACTGCCGCTCAGCTCCAGCTGGAACGCCTCGCCCGAGCCGCGCCCCACCATGTCGCGCCACCCGAGCGCGGTGGAGAGCTTGTTGCGCACGTCCCCGTGGTGGGCGACGTACGCCTGCGGGTCCACGTGCACCTCCCGGCCGGGCGTGATAGGCAGTTCGATCACCCCGCCGTGGGCCATCACCGCGACCGCGCCGTGCCCCTTGAGGGTCGTGGTGAACAAGCCCTGCCCGGTCACCTGACCGCGCACCATCCCCATCACCCCGCCCTGCGAGCCCATGAACATCGTGCCCTGCTGGAGCGTCCCGTCGAACGCGAGCAGCCGGTCGGCCTCCACGTGGAGGGTGTCACCCGCGAGGTTGATCACCTGGATGTGGTGGCCGCCGTGGCCGAACATCACCGTGCCGCTGCCCTCCACCGTCATCAGCGGAGTCGCCTCGTTCGCCACCCGTCGGCCGATCATCGACATCAGCCCGCCCTGGCCGCCCTGCACGTTCGGGGTGAAGGAGACCTCTCCCCGGTAGGCGAGCATCGCGCCGCGCTGGCTGTACATCTTCTGACCGGGGACGACCGTCGCCTCGATCATCTTGGAGTTGATCTCGCGGAACGGCATCAGACATCGCCCCCGACGGTGTTCCGCTCGCTGGGCTGCACGTACACGAGTCCCTCGCCCTCGAAGCGGATCTGGAACGACTCCCCGGAGCCCTCGCCCATGAAGGTGCGGAAGCTCACCCCGGACTGGAAGTGCTGCTGGAGATTGCCCTGGTGGGCGATGTAGGCGCCGGGGTCGACGTTCAGCGGGTACTGCGGGGTCACCCGGAGCACCACCGCCGAGCCGTCCGACATGATGGCCGCCTGGCCGGTGCCCTCCACGGTCGTGGTGAACAGGCCGTTGCCGCTCGCCCCGCCCCGCAGCCCGGTGAAGCTGGTGCCGGTGCGCAGCCCGGCGTCCGTGCAGAGCAGATTGCTCGCCTCCACCCACAGCTTCTCGCCGCGCAGCGACACGAGGTTGATCTCGCTCGCCCGGTCGGCGAACCAGCAGGTGCCCTGCCCCTGCACCTCCATCACCGTCATCTGTTCGCCGGTCAGCCTGCGGGTCACCATGCCGCGCAGGCCCTCACCGCCGCCGGACATCTTCTTGAACGCCATCCGGCCGTCGTACGCGACCATCGAGCCGTTCTTCGCCTTGACGGCATCGCCCGTCAGATCGACGGCGAGCGTCTTGCTGCCTTGGAGTCGGAACATCGCCACGGACCGACGGTAGCCGCCCGCGCCGCGCCCGGGCCACTCTCCGGAAAAAGGATCACGGTCCACCGCGGAGGTATCGCGCCCCACCCTTCCCTCGCGCCCCCCGGCACGAGGGCCGGGGGGGCGGTGCCACAATGGGGACGGCTTGTGCTCGCGTTCACAAGCCGTGACGACCCTCCCACCGAAGGTGCCCCCGTGGACATCAAGACCGCTACCGCCCTGCACCGGCTGCGCCTCATCTCGATTCCCGAGGCGCTCTCCTTCCCGGCGCTGATCATCTTCGGATCGATCCTCAGCCGCGTCTCCGACATCGACTTCCTGATGATGCCGCTGGGCGCCCTGCACGGCCTCCTCTTCGTGATCTACGTCCTCTTCCTGCTCGACGTGTGGATCAAGGCGAAGTGGCCCGTCAAGCGGGTCGCCCTCTTCTTCCTGCTCTGCCTGCTGCCGTTCGGCGGCCTCTACGGCGACAAGCTCCTCAAGCGGTACGAGTCGGACGGCGTCATCGCCGCCCGCGCCCGCCGCGAGGGCACGGTGAACGCGTGATCGTCGCCTTCTCGGTCTCTCCGCTGGGTGTCGGCGAGGACGTCGGCGAGTACGTCGCCGACGCCGTCCGCGTCGTCCGCGAGTCCGGCCTGCCCAACCGCACCGACGCCATGTTCACGTCGATCGAAGGCGAATGGGACGAGGTGATGGACGTCGTCAAGCGCGCCGTCGCCGCCGTCGAGGCGCGCGCCGGACGCGTCTCCCTCGTACTGAAGGCCGACATCCGACCCGGCGTCACCGACGGACTCACCTCCAAGGTGGAGACCGTGGAACGGTACTTGGCCACCTGACGCACCGTCCGCTCGCAGCGGTACGCCGTTTCCCGAGGAGCCCCCCGCCACAACACGGCGGGGGGCTCCCCGCGTTCCCGGACGGCCACGCCACGCCCGCGCACGTCTTCGCCGAGAAACCGCTCACTCGGCCCTGCCGAGTCGCCCCGGTGCGAAAGATCCACTTATGTGGTGAGACAAACCGGTTCGACATAGGAGGCACGGTGCGGTCGGAGGTCTACGACTACGACTCCCACTCCCGGCTCGCGGGTCCGCTCACGGAACCGGAAGGACCGGCGTACCGGGTCAGGTACCGGAGTCTGCTCGCGGCGGAGAAGCGGCGCACCCGCGCCGTGCTCCTCATGACCCTCGCCCCGGTGCTCACGGGGCTGCTCATGCTCTACCTCGTCTGGCCGGCGCACTGGACCCGGCGCGAGAACGGCGAACCGTGGCTCGTCGCCGCCGACACCGCGATGCTCGTCTCCATCGCGCTGATCGAACTCTTCATGCTCGTCAACGTCGTCTCCATCGCGCACGCCACGATGGTCGCCCGGGACCCCGTACCCGTCGTCCCCGAAACCGGCACCCGGGTCGCCTTCGTCACCACGTACGTACCGGGCAAGGAACCCCTCTCCATGGTCCGCGCCACCCTCCGGGCCGCCGTACGGCTCCGGCACGACGGGCCGCTGGACGTCTGGCTGCTCGACGAGGGCGACGACCCGGCCGCCCGGGCGCTCTGCGCGGAACTCGGCGTCCACCACTTCACCCGGCGCGGCGTCCCCGGGTGGAACCGCCCGAAGGGGGCGCACCGGGCGAAGACCAAGCACGGCAACTACAACGCCTGGCTAGACCGGCACGGCGACGCCTACGAGTTCTTCGCCTCCGTCGACACCGACCACGTGCCGCTCCCCGACTTCCTGGAGCGGATGCTCGGCTACTTCCGCGACCCCGACACCGCCTTCGTCGTCGGCCCGCAGGTCTACGGCAACTACGACGCGGCCGTCACCAAGGCCGCCGAATCCCAGCAGTTCCTCTTCCACGCCCTGATCCAGCGCGCCGGCAACCGCTACGGGGCGCCCATGTTCGTCGGCACCAACAACGTCGTCCGGATCGCCGCACTGCGCCAGGCCGGCGGACTCTTCGACTCGATCACCGAGGACATGGCGACGGGTTTCGAGATCCACCGCCTCCGCAACCCGCTCACCGGCCGCCACTGGCGGTCCGTCTACACCCCGGACGTGCTGGCCGTCGGCGAGGGCCCGTCCTCCTGGACCGACTTCTTCACCCAGCAACTGCGCTGGTCGCGCGGGACGTACGAGACGCTGCTGCGGCAGTACCCGAAGGGGTTGTTCCGGCTGCCGCCGGGCCGGCTCCTCAACTACACCCTGATGCTCGTCTACTACCCGATGACTGCCGTGAACTGGCTGCTCGGGGTGCTCAGCTGCGTGCTCTTCCTCTGGCTCGGCGCCTCCGGCACCGAGGTCTCCGCCTCCCTCTGGCTGATGCTCTACAGCGACGCGGCGGCCCTCCAGGTCGGCCTCTACCTCTGGAACCGGCGGCACAACGTCTCGCCGCACGAACCCGAGGGCTCCGGCGGCATCGCCGGCATGGCCATGTCCGCCCTCTGCGCGCCGATCTACCTGAAGTCGCTCGGCGCCGCCGTGCTGCGGACCAGCGGGCGCTTCGTCGTCACCCCCAAGGGCGGCGCCACCAGCCCCGACCGGCTCCTCACCTTCCGCGTCCACCTCTTCTGGGCCGCCGTACTGCTGGCCTCGCTCGCCGCCTCCGTACCCCTGCACCACACGCATGCGGCGATGCGCACCTGGGCCGCGCTGGCCGTGGCCATCGCGCTCTCCCCGGTCGCGGTGTGGGCGTGCACCGGGTGGCGGGCGGCACACCCGGTACGACCCCGGCGGAACGCCCGGACCGCGCGGCACGCCCGGCAGGCGGCCACCCGGGCGGTCCCGCACCCGCTGCCGGACGGAACCACCTTCATCACCACCACCACGACGACCACCACCGCCCCGATCACCGCCACGACCAAGGACGTCCGGCACACCGAACCCGTACACAGTGCCGCCGGGACGACGGCGCGCAGCACCGCAGGAGGGAACTGACCCATGCCCAGCCGGCCCACGAGACGGATCAGGAGGGCGGTCCTCGGCAGCGGAGCCGTCGTCGTGCTCGCGGGGCTCAACGCCCCCGCGGCACTCTCCTTCGCCCAGGACCAGTACCACGCGTACAAGATCGCCCAGCCCGGCTACCAGGCGCGGTACGGCTCCTGGCAGCGGGTGGAGATCCCGAAGGAGTACCGGACCAACGCCATCCACGCGGCGCTGCTCCACACCGGCAAGGTGCTGATCGTCGCGGGCTCCGGCAACAACCAGCGCCACTTCGACGCGGGCACCTTCGACACGGTGCTGTGGGACCCGGTCGCCGACACCTTCAAGAAGATCGACACCCCGGTGGACTTCTTCTGCGGCGGCCACGCCCAGCTCCCCGACGGCCGGCTGCTGGTGGCCGGCGGTACCGCCCGCTACGAGGTGCTCGACGGCGAGGTGACCCGGGCCGGCGGCGGGATGCGGGTGAAGAACGAGAACCCGGACAAGGCGCTGTTCCTGAAGAAGGGCACGGTCTTCCGTTCTCCTGCGGGCGTCGAGTACCGCTCGCTCTTCGACGTGACCGTGCCCCGGGCCGCCAAGCGCGGCTTCGCCGTCAGCACTTACGCGGACGGCGGGATGAAGCCGTGGAAGAGCAGGGTGACCGCCGGCGAGGAGCGGGTCTTCGTGGAGGCGGTGGAGGCGGGCCCCGACTCGGCGACCACCGAGTCCGCGCAGTACGAGATCGAGGGGCTGGCCGGCCGGGACGCCGACAACTCCTACGGCCTCGCCGAGAAGATCACCACCCAGAAGCAGGACTTCCAGGGCATCCGGGCGGCGTACGAGTTCGACGCCCTCGCCGAGAAGTACATCAAGGTCGACCCGATGAAGGAGGCCCGCTGGTACCCGACCCTCGTCGGACTCGGCGACGGACGGGTGCTCGCCGTCTCCGGGCTCGACGACGTCGGCGAGATCATCTCGGGCGACACCGAGATCTACGACCAGAGGACCAGGAAGTGGTCCAAGGGCCCGTTCCGCTACTTCCCGACCTACCCGGCCCTCTTCCTCACCAAGGGCGGCAGGCTCTTCTACCCGGGCGCCAACGCCGGATACGGCCCGGCGGACAAGGGGCGCGCCGCCGGGCTCTGGGACCTGCGGAAGAACACCTTCAAGGCGGTCGGCGGGCTGACCGACTTCGACGCCACGGAGACCGCCTCCTCCCTGATGCTGCCTCCGGTACAGGACCAGAAGGTGATGATCCTCGGCGGTGGAGGCGTGGGGGAGTCGAAGGTGTCGACCGCCCGGACCGCGGTCGTGGACCTCAAGGCGAAGAACCCCGTCTTCCGGACGGGCCCCGATCTGCCGCAGGGCACCCGCTACCTCAACAGCGTGATCATGCCGGACGACACCGTCTTCACCAGCGGCGGATCGAGCGACTACCGGGGGCGCGGCAACAGCAACATCCTCAAGGCACAGACGTACGACCCGAAGACCGACGGGTTCACCGAGGCCGCCGCTCCCACGATCGGCCGGAACTACCACTCGGAGGCGCTGCTGCTGCCCGACGGGCGGGTGGCGACCTTCGGCTCCGACCCGCTCTACGGCGACCGGGCCAACACCAAGCTGGGCACGTTCGAGCAGCGGATGGAGGTCTTCACCCCGGCCGTGCTGCACCGCGCGGGCGGTGACCGGCCGGTGATCGGCACCGGGCCCGAGGAGGTGGAGCGCGGTGACACCGTCACCTACGCGGTGACCGGCGGCGGACGGCTCGCGACCGCCCGGCTGATGCGGCCGAGCGCCGTCACCCACACCACCGACGTCGAGCAGCGGTCGATCGCGCTGGAGCTGCGCAAGGGCGGGGGCAGGATCACCGTGACGGTGCCCGGGGACAGCACCCTCGTGCCGCCGGGCTGGTACATGCTCTTCGTCACGGACTCCGACGGCATCTCGTCGGTGGCGAAGTGGGTCAAGGTCGGCTGAGCCCGCCCCCCTCGGCCGTACGTCCCTCCCGTACGTCCTTCCCGTACGTCCCTCCCGGACGGTCGAGGGCCCCGGTCACCGCTCTCCGCGCGGCGGCGGCGGCCGGGGCCCCTCGCCGCGGGGGCTCAGGGGCCTGCGGGACCCATGGCTCCCGACGGCCTCAGGGCCCCGCCGCCCGGGCCAGGCCGAGCGCGTAACTCGGCCACCAGGCGCCGGCCGCGGGGCCGCCCCGGCAGGGGCCGTCGGAGTCGCCCGGCCGCTTGATCCAGAGGTACGCGTCCAGTCGCTCGTACCCGGTGTCGGTGGTCGGGGGAGTGCCCAGGGCGCGCCCCGGCGGGTTGCACCAGGACTCCGACCGGCCGCCGGGGAGCGGACCGCGGCCGTTGCGGCTGCTGTCGATCACGTAGTGCGCGCCGCCGAGGAGGGCGGAGAGCCGCTCCCCGTACGCCTGCACCGTGTCGTTCGTCTGGAAGTTGGAGACGTTGAGCGAGAAGCCGTCCGCCCGGTCGATGCCGGCCCGGCGGAGGGGTTCGACCAGCTTGGCGGGGTCGGCGAGCCACTCCGGGTTCCCGGCGTCCAGATAGACCCTGGTCCTCGGGCGGGCCTTGAGGGTGTCCACCGCCCCGGAGAGCAGGTCGAGCCGCTCGCTGTGGATCGACGCCGGGGTGCAGCCGTCCACGACGTGCGCGACGGCGTCCGGTTCGAGGACCACCGTCGCCGGGGCGTCCCCGATCGCCCCGGCGAACCGCTCCATCCAGCTCCGGTAGGCGTTCGCGTCCGACGCCCCACCGGCCGAGTAGGCCCCGCAGTCGCGGTGCGGGATGTTGTACGCGACGAAGAGCACGCTCCGGTGCGAGGGCGACGCACCCCGTACGGCGGCGCGGATATCCTCCTCGGGGTCGTCACCCGCCGGCCAGTCGGCCACCGGGTGGGTGGAGATCCGCTCCAGCAGCTTCGCGTCCGCCAGGCGCCCCGCCTCCTTCCAGGCGCTGACCTGGCGGGCGGCATCGCTCTCCGGGTCGACCCAGTAGGGGGGCGACGCGGTGCCGGGAGCCGCGCCGCCCCGCACGGCGTCCGCCGCGCTCACGGCGGGCTCCTCCCCGGACGGCGCTCCCGGTGGGGACGAGCAGCCCACCGCGAGGGCGGCCGACACGGCCACGGCGGCGGAGACGACGGGCAAGATCCTGCGGCCGGACATCCAGCCCCCTCGGGCGGTGGCTCTTCACGGTGGCTTACGGGGCGCGGGCACGGGGCGGGACGCCATGCGGGGCCGGCTCGGGCGGCGACCCCACGAGGTACAGAGATGCCATCGATCCTGACATATCGGTCACGGAGCGTGGCGCTGCGACACCTGCCCTCCCCATGCGTCAATCACGCGCCCGGCAAACCGCCCCCATTCGGGCGCTCGCCGGGGGCCCGGTTTTCCCGTACGCGCTTTCGGTACCGAACTCCGAGACGGCGCCCGCCGCGATGTGACCAGTGGGTAAGGTCGGAGCTGTGCCGAAGCCGCTCAGCCTTCCCTTCGATCCCATCGCACGCGCCGACGAGCTCTGGCGGCAGCGCTGGGGACCCGTGCCCTCCATGCAGGCGATCACCTCGATCATGAGGGCTCAGCAGATCCTCCTCGCGGAGGTGGACGCGGTGGTGAAACCGTACGGGCTGACGTTCGCCCGGTACGAGGCCCTGGTGCTGCTCACCTTCTCCCAGCAGGGCGAGCTGTCGATGTCGAAGATCGGCGAGCGCCTGATGGTGCACCCGACCTCGGTCACCAACACCGTCGACCGGCTGGTGCGGTCCGGCCTGGTCGACAAGCGCCCCAACCCCAACGACGGGCGCGGCACGCTCGCCGCCATCACCGAGAAGGGGCGGGAGGTGGTCGAGGCGGCCAGCGAGGACCTGATGGCGATGGACTTCGGGCTGGGTGCGTACGACGCCGAGGAGTGCGCGGAGATCTTCGCGATGCTCCGGCCGCTGCGGATCGCCGCCCAGGACTTCGAAGACGCCTGAGCGGGTTCTCGCGGGCCGCTCCCCGGCCGCTCCCCGGCCGCCCCGCGGCCGCCCGGCCCGGGGCCCGCCCGCTGCAAGATCGCCCCCGGGCTCCGGCTAGTCTCGATGTCATGAAACGCAGCGTGCTGACCCGCTATCGGGTGATGGCTTACGTCACCGCCGTCATGTTGTTGATCCTCTGCCTCTGCATGGTCTTCAAGTACGGGTTCGACAAGGGCGAGGGCCTGACGCTCGTCGTCTCCCAGATCCACGGTGTGCTCTACATCGTCTATCTCCTCTTCGCCTTCGACCTCGGGTCCAAGGCGAAGTGGCCCATCGGCAAGCTCCTCTGGGTGCTGATCGCCGGCACCATCCCGACTGCCGCCTTCTTCGTGGAGCGCACGGTCGTCCGGGAGGTCGAGCCGCTGATCGCGGGCGCCGCTGCGGGCGCGGTCCCGAACCGGTCCGAGCAGGCCGGCGCCGTCAAGAACGGCTGACGACCGGGCGCTGTGACCGGGCGCTGCGACCGGCCGCCGACGGGCCACGTCCGGGCCGCTTCCGGGCTGAGCCCCGCCGTGGGTCCCGTCGTAAGCCCTGTCGTACGCCCTGGAGGCCCGACGACTCCGAACCGCCCCGCACCGGACTCCGTCCGAGTGCCGGGCGGTTTGTCATCGACATGTAGTAGGACGTCCTAGTAAATTCGACACCATGGACGCTGAAGCGATCGAGGAGGGCCGCCGACGCTGGCAGGCCCGTTACGACAAGGCCCGCACCCGCGACGCGGACTTCACCACTCTGTCCGGGGATCCGGTGGACCCGGTGTACGGGCCGCGCCCCGGCGACACGTACGAAGGGTTCGAACGGATCGGCTGGCCCGGCGAGTACCCGTTCACCCGGGGGCTCCACCCGACCGGCTACCGGGGCCGCACCTGGACCATCCGCCAGTTCGCCGGGTTCGGCAACGCCGAGCAGACCAACGAGCGGTACAAGATGATCCTCGCCGCGGGCGGCGGCGGGCTCAGCGTGGCCTTCGACATGCCGACCCTGATGGGCCGCGACTCCGACGAACCGCGTGCGCTCGGAGAGGTCGGCCACTGCGGGGTCGCCATCGACTCCGCCGCCGACATGGAGGTCCTCTTCCAGGACATCCCGCTCGGCGAGGTCACCACCTCCATGACGATCAGCGGACCCGCCGTTCCGGTCTTCTGCATGTACCTCGTCGCCGCCGAACGCCAGGGCGTCGACCCCGCCGTGCTCAACGGAACCCTGCAGACCGACATCTTCAAGGAGTACATCGCCCAGAAGGAGTGGCTCTTCCAGCCCGAACCCCATCTGCGCCTCATCGGCGACCTGATGGAGCACTGCGCCCGCGCCATCCCCGCGTACAAACCGCTCTCCGTCTCCGGCTACCACATCCGCGAGGCCGGCTCCACGGCCGCGCAGGAGCTCGCCTACACCCTCGCCGACGGCTTCGGATACGTGGAGCTGGGCCTCTCCCGGGGGCTCGACGTGGACACCTTCGCGCCCGGTCTCTCCTTCTTCTTCGACGCCCACCTCGACTTCTTCGAGGAGATCGCCAAGTTCCGCGCCGCCCGCCGCATCTGGGCCCGCTGGATGAAGGAGACGTACGGCGCGAAGACCGACAAGGCCCAGTGGCTCCGCTTCCACACCCAGACGGCCGGGGTCTCCCTCACGGCCCAGCAGCCGTACAACAACGTCGTGCGCACCGCTGTGGAGGCGCTCTCCGCCGTCCTCGGCGGCACCAGCTCGCTGCACACCAACGCCCTCGACGAGACTCTGGCCCTCCCCTCCGAGCAGGCCGCCGAGATCGCGCTCCGCACCCAGCAGGTGCTGATGGAGGAGACCGGCGTCGCCAACGTGGCCGACCCGCTGGGCGGGTCCTGGTACGTCGAACAGCTCACCGACCGGATCGAGGCGGACGCCGAGAAGATCTTCGAGCAGATCAGGGAGCGCGGCACCCGCGCCCATCCGGACGGCCGCCACCCCATCGGCCCGATCACCTCGGGCATCCTGCGCGGCATCGAGGACGGCTGGTTCACCGGGGAGATTGCCGACTCCGCGTTCACCTACCAGCGCTCCCTGGAGAAGGGCGAGAAGCGGGTCGTCGGCGTCAACGTCCACCACGGTTCGGTCACCGGCGACCTGGAGATCCTGCGGGTGAGCCACGAGGTCGAGCGCGAGCAGGTACGCGCCCTCGGTGCCCGCAAGGCGGCCCGTGACGGAGCCCGGGTGCGCGGCTCGCTGGACGCGATGCTCGCCGCCGCCAGGGACGGCTCGAACATGGTCCCGCCGATGCTGGAGGCGGTACGCGCCGAGGCGACCCTCGGCGAGATCTGCGGGGTGCTGCGCGAGGAGTGGGGCGTCTACACGGAGCCGCCGGGGTTCTGAGGCCCTCCGGGCCTTCCGGGGCCGTGACGCTCGCGTCCGGGCGGCTACGCCACCGCGCCCAGGCCGGAGAGCAGCAGCGAGGTGAAGCGCCGGGCCCAGTCCGCGTCGACGGGCTCGGCGCTCACCAGCGCCCGGTGCACCACCGCGCCCGCGATGACGTCGAAGATCAGGTCGGCCGCCAGCACGGCCGCCCGGCCGTCCGGTTCGGGCGGCAGCTCGCCGCGCTCCTGGGCCCGCCGGCGGCCCTGGACGACCAGCCGCTTCTGGCGGTTGACGATCGAGTCCTGGATGCGGATGCGCAGGGCCGGGTCGCGCGTCGACTCCGCGACCACCGCCATCAGCGCGGTCCGGGTCTCCGGCCGTTCCAGCAGCCCCGCGAATTGGAGCACCACGCCCTGCACGTCGGCGGCGAGGCTGCCGAGGTCGGGGAGTTCGAGCTCGTCGAAGAGGACGGCGACCGCGTCCACGACCAGCTCGTTCTTGCCGGCCCACCGGCGGTAGAGCGTCGTCTTGGCGACCCCGGCGCGCGTCGCCACGTCCCCCATCGTCAGCTTCGACCAGCCGAGCTCGACCAGGGAAGCCCGGGTCGCCTCCAGTATCGCGGTGTCGGCACCGACACTGCGGGGGCGGCCGGGGCGGCCTGACGGGGGGTCGTTGCGGCTCGGCATGGAGCGACCTTACCCGCGAGTAGGTACGAGGGTCCGCTCCCGGTGCGGGTGAGACAGATCACCGGGGTCTCCTGTTCAGGAGGGCTACTCGCCAGTTACGCTACGGGTCGTAGCGTAAGGACCCCCGGGCACCGGCCCGTTGGCCCACGCCATGATCGAGCGACAGCCACGTGGGGGCGCCGGATGGGGATCCGGGGCCGACCAGGCGGTGCCGGGGCAGGAATCCGGCACCGCGACCGGGGGGTTCACACCTCCCGCGCCGTGTCCGTCCGCCCGCCCCGCACACCGGCCGGGGCAGCGGCAGGACCCGGTTGACCGATCGCTTTCCGGAACGGTGGGCACAGGGGGGAGGATGTACGCATGCAGCCTAGGAACATGTCCATGAGCGGCGTCGTCGACCTCGCCGCTGTCAAGGCGGCCGGAGAGGCCAAGGCCAAGGCGGAGCAGGCCCGTGCCGAGGCCGCCCGCAAGGGAGGCACCGACGCCGTCGCGCCGTCCGCCCTGGTGATCGACGTCGACGAAGCCTCCTTCGAGCGCGACGTCCTCCAGCGCTCCGCCGAAGTACCCGTCGTCATCGACTTCTGGGCCGAGTGGTGCGAGCCCTGCAAGCAGCTCGGCCCCCTCCTGGAGCGGCTGGCCGTCGCGTACAACGGCCGCTTCCTGCTCGCCAAGGTCGATGTCGACGCCAACCAGATGCTGATGCAGCAGTTCGGTATCCAGGGCATCCCGGCGGTCTTCGCCGTCGTCGCGGGCCAGGCCCTCCCGCTCTTCCAGGGCGCCGCGCCCGAGGCGCAGATCCGCGAGACCCTGGACCAGTTGATCCAGGTCGGCGAGGAGCGCTTCGGTCTCACCGGCATCGTGGTCGACCCGGAGGCGGAGGGCGTCGACGCGGCTCCCGTCGAGACCCCGGCCGGCCCGTACGACGCGCTTCTCGAAGCCGCCTCCCGGGCGCTGGATGCCAACGACTTCCCGGGTGCGGTGCAGGCGTACCGCAATGTCCTCTCCGACGACCCGGCCAACCCGGAGGCCAAGTTGGGCCTCGCTCAGGCCGAACTCCTGGCCCGGGTGCAGAAGATGAACCCGCAGGAGGTCCGGGAGAAGGCCGCCGCCGACCCGGCCGACGTCGCCGCCCAGACCGACGCCGCCGACCTCGACCTCGTCGGCGGTCACGTGGAGGACGCCTTCGGG
The DNA here is from genome assembly GCF_042871745.1 of Streptomyces sp. NPDC005576. Classification (NCBI taxonomy): domain Bacteria; kingdom Bacillati; phylum Actinomycetota; class Actinomycetes; order Kitasatosporales; family Streptomycetaceae; genus Streptomyces; species Streptomyces sp. NPDC005576. The sequence goes on from NZ_JBIAJC010000025.1 coordinate 30,051, forward strand.
CGGCTCGTGGAGACGGTCCGCCGCACCTTCGGCGACGACCGCGACGCGGTGCGGGTGCGGCTGCTGGAACTCTTCGAGGTCATCGGTCCGGAGGACCCCCGGGTCGCCGCGGCCCGTACGGCGCTGGCGCGCGTGCTGTTCTGACGCGCGGCCTTCTGAGAGCTCCGTTCCGGGGCGCGGCGTTCTGATGCGATCGGTTCCGACGCGACTTGTTCCGATGTGACAAGACGGCTGTGACACCCACCGGGCGTCACGGCCGTTTTCGCGTGCGGGCGACAACTCGGGGCTTTCCGAGGCTCTACTTTGCCAAAACTTGACCTGATGTGCCGCTGTTACTGGCAGTAAATCATCCCGGGTTCTCTGCCCGGTTGCGCGGTGTTTTCCTCCGGTTCGGGCGTCCCTTTCGTGCCACCCTGCGTGGCCGGTCCGTGCCGCCGCGTCGCGGGGCGGTTATCAGCCCGTTACTAGCGAGTAACGACACCCCTTGTGCACCGGCCCCGAATGCACCACGATCGGCCACGCTCGGTCCAATACCCGCCAGCTCGACCGCCAGTCGGCGCCGGGGGCAGTTGGTCCCCACCGGGCGGGCCGGCGGAACGCGCGCCGACCCAGGACAGGGGGGTTCCTGCCCGAGGGCGGGGCCTGTCCGACCGGCTGCGCGGACCGCGCGGTCAGTGGTTTGTCGCTCGGGGGTGATCGCCGGTGCATCGGATGCGGTACACGCCTCCGGAACGGGCGCTCTCCTTCCCGAGGACGTAGCACTTCTCCCATCCCAGGACGGGCAACGGCCCGCCCGGAGATGTACGTCCGAGAAGGAGGAAATATATGAGTTCCCAGGTTCGCGGTGGAACGAGATGGAAGCGTTTCGCCCTCGTCATGGTTCCGAGCGTCGTCGCGACCGCTGCGGTGGGCGTCGGCCTCGCGCAGGGCGCGCTCGCCGCGTCGTTCAGCATCTCGGGGCAGGACTTCAAGGTCACGGCCGACCAGCTGGTGGGTCACGACTTCGTCCAGTACGGCAACGTCGCCACGGGCGGCGCGGGCAACCACCCGGTCGCGGTCTCCGGCTTCAGCGACGCGAAAATCACGAACATGTGTCAGTCCGTCGTGACGCCGATCCCGGGTCTCGGCACGTGGACGCTGAAGCTGACGGCCGGCACCAAGGAGAACAAGCCGGTCGAGGCGACCAAGCTGTACCTGGACGTCTCCGAGCTCGACGCCGACGCTTACTTCGAGCACATCGACATCGGTGTCGCCGCGGGCAGCCTCGGCAAGGACAGCAACGGCCAGTTCGGCGTCCAGCCGGACACCAAGGGTGCCAGTCCGTACGGCTTCGCACAGCGCGCCGAGACGGCGACGCTGACCAACGTGTCGCAGAGGGCCTGGGCCACCACGGCCGGCACCTTCAAGCTGAGCAACCTCAGCCTGCGCCTGAACCACGACGCGAACGAGTGCGAGTAGGCATTCCGTTCGGGCGGCCGGGGCCTCGCACAGAGACCCCGGCCGCCCACCCTCCCTTTCTCGCAGCAGTACCGGTTCCAGGGAGCTGTTTTCCATGAGCCCCGAGTCCACAGGGCAGAACGAGCACTACCTCACCGTCTTCCGGCGGAGCTTCCGCACCTGGCGGGGGAACAGGCCGTTCTGGGCAGGCCTGTTCACCATGGCAGGCGGTATTCCCATCGGCTACTTCCCGTACGCCAACATGCACCTCGGCAACGTCACCCTGGCGATGTCCACCACCGCCGGTGCCGGATCGCTGATCATCGGGGTCCTGCTCGTCACGCTGGGTCTGACGATGTGGTTCCACCACATCGTCCGGGTGTTCGCGGGCGTGGCGGCGATCCTGCTCGGACTGATCTCCATACCCGTGGCCAACTTCGGTGGGTTCGTGATGGGCTTCGTCCTCGCGATGCTCGGCGGCGCGCTCTCCGTCGCTTGGGCCCCGGGACAGCCGAAGGATGATACCGAGGGCGCAGACGGCCTCTCGACATCCACGTTCGTGCCCTACTCCGCGGCTCCGATCGCTCACGGTGTCGACCAGCCGACGTTCGCGAGCGGCTCGACCTCGGGGGAGTCCCACGGCATCACCACCTACCCCGCGCAGCAGCCCGCCCCCTACGACACGGCGGTGGGCGCCGACACCGACGCCGACGGCGGGAGGCACCGTGCGTGAAAACGGGTACTCCGACACTTTCGCGGGCGAAGCCGCCCGCGAGCGGACGGGCCCGCGTCACGCGGCTCCCCGCAAGTCGCTGCTGATGAAGCTGAACCTGCCGTCCGGCAAGAAGGCGTTCGCGCTCGCCGCGATGCCGACGGCGGTCTTCGTGGGCATGAGCCTCACGCCCAAGCTCGCCATGGCGGACGACGCGTCGGACATCCCGTTCGCGCCCGGACCGTGCGTCACCCGGTCCGACGAGCCGAGCGAGTCGCCGGAGCCGTCGACGTCGGCCTCGCCGTCACCCTCCGCCTCCGACTCCGCATCGGCGGGCGCGGACGAGGGCAAGGACGACGACCAGGGTTCCGGTCCCACGCCGGCCACGTCCCCGACCGCGACGCCGACCGCGACCCCGTCCCCGACCGCGACGTCCGAGGCACCCGCCGCCGGCACCTCGAAGGACGAGACGGCCGCCGGGGCGAAGTCCGCCGCCGAGCCCACTCCGACCGCGAGCGCGAGCAGGAACCCGCTCGATCCGCTCGGTGTCGGCGACGCGATATCGGACCTCCTCGACGGCCTCGACCCGAACAAGGCGACTCCGACCCCTTCCCCGAGCGCCACCACGGAGGCTCCGGCCGCCGAGGAGCCCACCGGGGCCGGTACGGAGAAGCCGGCGACGGCGTCGACGGGCGCGTCGACGGACGCCGGTGTCTCCGACGGCAAGGCTGCCGCCGAGAAGGACGCGGCGGCGGCGAAGGCCGACGAGACCGCCGAGAAGACCGAGGCGGAGATCCGCGCGGCCGCGGCCGAGGCGGGCCAGACGGTCGAGGAGCTGGACGAGGACGCCAAGGGCACCGACGCCAAGAAGGACGAGGACGTCCCGGACGGCGCCAAGCAGCCGTTCCCGTGTCCGACCGAAGACCCGGAAGCCCTCGCGGCGGCCCAGCTGGAGCAGGACATGCCCCTGCTGCCGACCGACCCGTGGATCCTGGAATCCTCGCTGCTCACCCTCACCGGGCTCGACTACGCGGGCATCGTGGAGGTGAAGACGGCGGACGGCAGTGTCAAGAAGGTACTGAAGTTCACCGCCGACTCCGTGGACATCAAGGACCTGCACCAGAAGGCGGTAGGGCCGGACGGCACCACCACGCACGTCCAGGCGCGGGACGGTTCCACGTCCACCATCCGCGGTGGCACGGTGACGATGTACACGGAGGAGCTGAAGGGCAACCTCTTCGGCATCATCCCGATCACCTTCAGCCCCACCTCGCCGCCCCCGATCAACGTGCCCTTCGCGTTCTTCACGAACGTCAAGGTCACCCAGGCCGGCCAGTTCGGCGGCTCGCTCACGGTGCCAGGACTGCACAACTACCTGACCAAGAACGCGGGCTGACCCGCCGCCCCACCCCGTACCAGTCCGGGAGCCGCACAGAACCTGTGGCCCGCAGCCCTGTTGTTCAGGGAGGCGGGCCACAGGTGCGTCCGGGGCGCCCGGACCCGTACGGCAGGACGGCCGTGGGGCGCCCCCCCCCCCCCCCCCCCCCGGGGGGGGCCCCCCCCGGGGGGGGGGGGGGGGGGGGGGGCGCCCGCGCGGCGGGGCCCGCCCCCCGGGTGGGGGTGGAGCCGGTTGGGGGTGGGG
>NZ_JBIAJC010000025.1:33851-55197 GCF_042871745.1 Streptomyces sp. NPDC005576
GCCTTGTGGTGGCGGGCGGCGGGCGGGGGGGGCGGGGGGGCCGCCCCCCCCCGGGGGGGCGGCGGGGGGGGGCCCCCCCCCCCGCCCCCCCCGGCCGGCGCCCCCCCACGGCCGTGATCGTTCCGGTGGCGTGCGCGTCAGGCGCGCTCGCGACCGCCCACGTGGTGGACGTGCACCATGTTGGTGGTGCCGGGGATGCCGGGGGGCGAACCGGCGGTGATGATCATCGTGTCGCCCTCGTTGTAGCGGCCGAGGTTCAGCAGCTCCTGGTCGACCATGTCGATCATCGCGTCGGTGGTCTCCACGTGCGGCACGACGTGGGCCTCGACGCCCCAGCTCAGGGTGAGCTGGTTGCGGGTGGACTCGTCCGTGGTGAACGCGAGCACCGGCTGCGCGGCGCGGTAGCGGGACAGACGACGGGCGGTGTCACCGGACTTGGTGAACGCGACCAGTGCCTTGCCGTCCAGGAAGTCCGCGATCTCCGTCGCGGCGCGGGCGACCGCACCACCCTGGGTGCGCGGCTTCTTGCCCGGGACGAGCGGCTGGAGGCCCTTGGAGAGGAGCTCCTCCTCGGCGGCGACGACGATCTTCGACATCGTCTTGACCGTCTCGATCGGGTACGCGCCGACCGAGGACTCGGCGGAGAGCATGACCGCGTCCGCACCGTCCAGGATCGCGTTGGCGACGTCGGACGCCTCCGCGCGGGTCGGGCGGGAGTTGGTGATCATCGACTCCATCATCTGGGTCGCCACGATCACCGGCTTGGCGTTGCGGCGGCAGAGCTCCACGAGGCGCTTCTGCACCATCGGGACCTTCTCCAGCGGGTACTCGACGGCGAGGTCGCCGCGGGCCACCATCACACCGTCGAACGCCAGGACGATGCCCTCCATGTGCTCGACCGCCTGCGGCTTCTCCACCTTGGCGATGACGGGGACCCGGCGGCCCTCCTCGTCCATCACCTTGTGGACGTCCTTGACGTCCTCCGCGTCCCGGACGAAGGAGAGGGCGACCAGGTCGCAGCCCATCCGCAGGGCGAACCGGAGGTCGTCCACGTCCTTCTCGGACAGGGCGGGGACGTTGACCGCCGCGCCGGGCAGGTTGATGCCCTTGTGGTCGGAGATGACACCGCCCTCGATGACGATGGTCTTGACCCGGGGGCCCTCGACCGCGATGACCTTCAACTCGACGTTGCCGTCGTTGATGAGGATCGGGTCGCCCTTGGCGACGTCGCCCGGCAGACCCTTGTAGGTCGTGCCGCAGATCGACTTGTCACCGGGGACGTCCTCGGCGGTGATGGTGAACTCGTCACCGCGGACCAGCTCGACGGGGCCTTCGGCGAACTTCGCCAGGCGGATCTTCGGGCCCTGGAGGTCGGCGAGCACGCCCACCGCCCGCCCGGTCTCGGCGGCAGCCTTGCGGACGCGGTCGTACCGGCCCTGGTGCTCTTCGTGGGTGCCGTGGCTGAAGTTGAAACGGGCCACGCTCATGCCGGCCTCGATCAGAGCGACCAGCTGCTCGTGGGAGTCGACGGCGGGACCGAGGGTGCAGACGATTTTGGAACGGCGCATGGGGCGGATCCTATCGGTTTGTTTCGCTGCGGAATATTCCGTCTGGTGGAAAGTACAAAGGGGCGTGGGGGTGCTCAGTTGTGGGCCTCTACGGGTGCGTCGACCGGGCCGTCTCCGGCCCGGTTCCGCTCCCGTCGCCGCCGTCCCCGGCGGCCCGTCCGACCAGCGCGAACGTCTGTCCTGCGATCTCCAGTTCCTCGTCCGTCGGCACCACGGCGACCGCGACCCGGGAGCCCGTGGCGGAGATCAGCCGGGGCTGGGACGACCGTACGGAGTTCAGACCGGCGTCCACCGCCATGCCGAATCCCTCCATTCCGGCCATGGCAGCCTCCCGCACCGGGGCCGAGTTCTCGCCGACCCCCGCCGTGAAGGCGACGGCGTCCACCCGGCCGAGGACGGCCATATAGGCGCCGATGTACTTCTTCAGCCGGTGGATGTAGATGTCGAAGGCGAGGGTGGCGCGCTCGTCGCCCTCGTCCACCCGGCGGCGGATCTCGCGCATGTCGTTGTCGCCGCAGAGCCCGACCAGACCGCTCTTCTTGTTCAGCAGCTCGTCGATCTCGTCCGCCGACATCCCCGCCACCCGCTTCAGGTGGAAGGTGACCGCGGGGTCGATGTCTCCGGAGCGGGTGCCCATGACCAGCCCCTCCAGCGGGGTCAGCCCCATCGAGGTGTCCACGCACCGCCCGCCCGCGATCGCGGACGCCGAGGCGCCGTTCCCCAGGTGCAGCACGATGATGTTGAGGTCCTCGACCGGGCGGCCCAGCAACTTCGCCGTCCGCCGCGAGACGTACGCGTGCGAGGTGCCGTGGAAGCCGTAGCGGCGCACCCGGTGGGCGTCGGCGGTCTCCACGTCGATCGCGTACCGGGCCGCGTGCTCGGGCATCGTCGTGTGGAACGCCGTGTCGAACACCGCGACCTGCGGCAGGTCGGGCCGCAGCTCCCGCGCCGTACGGATGCCGGTGATGTTCGCCGGGTTGTGCAGCGGGGCGACCGGTACCAGCCGTTCGATCTCCTTGAGCACGTCGTCGGTGACCACGGTCGGCTCGGTGAACCGGAGCCCGCCGTGCACCACCCGGTGGCCGATCGCCGCCAGCTCGGGGGAGTCCAGACCCAGCCCGTCGGCCGCCAGCTCCTCGGCCGCTGCCTTCAGGGCCGCCGCGTGGTCGGCGATCCGGCCGGTGCGCTCGCGCGTCCCGCCGCCCTCGCCGGGGCGCGGGGTGTGCACCAGGCGGGACGTTTCCTCACCGATGCGCTCCACCAGCCCGGAGGCGAGCCGGGACTGGTCACGCATGTCAAGGAGCTGGTACTTCACCGACGAGGAGCCGGAGTTGAGGACGAGCACCCGGTGCGCGCCGGAGGGTGCCGTACCCGCCCCCTCCTGCCCCGTGGTCGTGCCGGTGGTCGCCTCGGTGTTCGGGTCGGTCATGCGGGTCACTCCTCGCCCTGCGCCTGGATCGCCGTGATGGCCACGGTGTTGACGATGTCCTGCACCAGCGCGCCGCGCGACAGGTCGTTGACCGGCTTGCGCAGCCCCTGGAGCACCGGACCGACCGCGACCGCGCCCGCCGAGCGCTGCACGGCCTTGTAGGTGTTGTTGCCGGTGTTGAGGTCCGGGAAGATCAGCACGGTCGCCTGCCCCGCGACCCGGGACTCGGGCATCTTCGTCGCCGCCACGGTGGGCTCGACCGCCGCGTCGTACTGGATCGGGCCCTCGATGAGGAGGTCGGGCCGCGCCGAGCGGACCCGCTCCGTCGCCTCGCGCACCTTCTCGACGTCCGCGCCGGAACCCGAGGTCCCGGTGGAGTACGAGAGCATCGCGATCCGCGGGGCCACGCCGAAACGGGCCGCGGTCGCCGCGGACTGGACCGCGATGTCCGAGAGCTGCTCGGCGTCCGGGTCCGGGTTGACCGCGCAGTCGCCGTACACCAGCACCTTGTCGGCGAGGCACATGAAGAACACCGAGGAGACGATGCGTGCGTCCGGCTTCGTCTTGATGATCTCGAAGGCCGGCCGGATGGTCGCCGCCGTGGAGTGCACGGAACCGGAGACCATGCCGTGCGCCAGGCCCTCCTGGACCATCAGGGTGCCGAAGTAGTTCACGTCGGAGACCACGTCGAACGCCAGCTCCACCGTCACCCCGCGGTGCGCGCGCAGCTGCGCGTACCGCTCCGCGAAGGCCTGCCGCAGCTCGGAGGTCTGCGGGTCGATGAGCTGGGTGTCCGCGAGGTCGATGCCGAGGTCGGCCGCCTTCTTGCGGATCAGGTCCACGTCGCCGAGGAGCGTCAGGTCGCACACGTCGCGGCGGAGCAGTACGTCGGCGGCGCGCAGCACGCGCTCCTCGGTGCCCTCCGGCAGCACCACCCGGCGACGGTCTGCCCGCGCCTGCTCCAGCAGGTCGTGCTCGAACATCATCGGCGTGACGCGTCCGCTGCGGGCCACCGAGACCCGCTCCAGCAGCGCGGCGGTGTCCACGTGCCGCTCGAAGAGGCCGAGCGCGGTCTCCGCCTTGCGGGGCGTGGCCGCGTTCAGCTTGCCCTCGAGAGCGAAGAGTTCACCGGCGGTGGGGAAGGAGCCTCCGGGCACCGACACCACCGGGGTGCCGGGCGCCAGCCGGGCCGCCAGCTGGAGGATCTCCTCCCCGGGACGCTCGTCCAGGGTCAGCAGCACCCCCGCGATGGGCGGGGTACCGGCGCTGTGCGCGGCGAGCGAGCCCACCACCAGATCGGCCCGGTCGCCCGGGGTGACGACCATGCAGCCGGGCGTCAGAGCCTTCAGGAACCTCGGCAGCATCGCCCCGCCGAACACGAAGTCCAACGCGTCCCGCGCGAGCCCCGCGTCGTCGCCGAGCAGCACCGTGCCGCCCAGCGCGGCGGTGACCTGCGCGACCGTCGGCGCCGAGAGGGCAGGGTCGTCGGGCAGTACGTACACCGGGACGGTCAGCCGCTCCACGATGTGCTCGGCGAGCTCGTCCCGGTCCTCGGGCGCGACCCGGTTGACCACCATCGCCAGCACGTCGCAGCCGAGCCCGGCGTAGGCGCGGTAGGCGTTGCGGGTCTCGGCCCGCACCGACTCGGCGGGCTGGTCCTTCCCGCCGACGACCGCGATGACCGAGGCACCGAACTCGTTGGCGAGGCGGGCGTTGAGCGCCAGCTCGTCCGGGAGCTGGGTGCCCGCGAAGTCGCTGCCCAGCACCAGCACCACTTCGTACGCGCGCGAGACCTGGTGGAAGCGCTCGACGAGCCGGGAGACGAGTTCGTCGGTACCCTTCTCCGCCTGGATCGCCGACGCCTCGTGGTAGTCGAGGCCGTGGACGGTCTCCGGGCTCTGGGAGAGCCGGTAGCGGGCGCGCAGCAACTCGAACAGCCGGTCGGGACCGTCGTGGACCAGCGGGCGGAAGACGCCGACGCGGTCCACCTGCCGTGTCAGTAGCTCCATGACCCCCAGTTCGACGACCTGGCGGCCGTCTCCCCGGTCGATCCCGGTCACGTACACGCTGCGCGTCACGCGTGCTCTCCCGTCCTGGTGCGGCTGTTCGCCCGATAGGGGCGGTGATATCCCGGTAGGGGTGGCATTGGCTTGCATTTCCTCCGACGATACCTGCGGGGGCCGCAGGGCCGCCCGCCGGAGACCCTTTCCCGGACCGGGCCGGTCCGCTGCCCGTGCGCGCGTGAGCGCCCGGGTGCGGGGGCTGCTCCTGCGCCCCGGCCCCGAGGTGTCCATGAGGCCCCACGTAACGTGGCGCCGGAGCCGGTTTCCGGACCTGTTACCCGGATTTTCGCCCCCTGTTCGTACGCCGGAGCAGCCGAAAGCGCGGGGTGTACCCCTGTCGTGGGAGAATCAGGACGGCTCACGGCGCGGTGGCCGCTCACCAAGGCCCCGAACAGCCCGGTACTAGCGAGCAGGAGATAACGCACGATGCGCATCGGAATTCTCACCGCAGGCGGCGACTGCCCCGGCCTGAACGCAGTGATCCGTTCGGTCGTGCACCGCGCAGTCGTGGGTCACGGCGACGAGGTCATCGGCTTCGAGGACGGCTTCAAGGGCCTGCTGGACGGCCACTTCCGCCCACTCGACCTGAACGCCGTCAGCGGCATCCTGGCCCGCGGCGGGACCATCCTCGGCTCCGCCCGCCTGGAACGCGACCGGCTCCGCGAGGCCGCCGAGAACTGCGAGGCGCTCTCCCGCCGTTACGGCATAGACGCCCTCATCCCCATCGGGGGCGAAGGCACCCTGACGGCGGCCCGCATGCTCTCCGAGGCCGGCATGCCCGTCGTCGGCGTACCGAAGACCATCGACAACGACATCTCCGCCACCGACCGCACTTTCGGTTTCGACACCGCGGTGGGCGTCGCGACGGAGGCCATAGACCGCCTCAAGACCACCGCCGAGTCCCACCAGCGCGTCATGGTCGTCGAGGTGATGGGCCGTCACGCCGGCTGGATCGCCCTGGAGTCCGGCATGGGCGGCGGCGCGCACGGCATCTGCCTGCCCGAGCGCCCCTTCCAGGTCGACGACCTGGTCAAGATGGTCGAGGAACGCTTCGCGCGCGGCAAGAAGTTCGCCGTCATCTGTGTCGCCGAGGGCGCGCACCCCGCCGAGGGCTCGATGACGTACGCCAAGGGTGAGATCGACCAGTTCGGCCACGAGCGCTTCCAGGGTATCGGCAACCGCCTCGCCGTCGAGCTGGAGCGCCGCCTCGGCAAGGAGGCCCGCCCGGTCATCCTCGGCCACGTCCAGCGCGGTGGCACCCCGACCGCGTACGACCGCGTCCTCGCGACCCGCTTCGGCTGGCACGCGGTGGAGGCCGTGCACCGCGGCGAGTTCGGCAACATGACCGCTCTGCGCGGGACCAGCATCGAGATGGTGCCGCTCGCCGACGCGGTGACCCAGCTGAAGACCGTACCGGCGGACCGCATGTTCGAGGCGGAGTCGGTGTTCTAAGGGCTGTCCCGCGATTCCTGGCGGGTGCGCGGCGCCGGCTACGGCACCTCGCCGCGTTGTCGGAACGTCCACATACATCCCGTATGCGGACGCCCCTCCGCCTTGCGATGCCCGCACGCGTGAAGGCTGTTCCCCGCCCCGGGAGGGACGGGGAACAGCCTTCCGTGGTTTCGCCGCCGGCCCGCTGTCCGGCCTGTCTCAGCCGCGCAGTGTTTTCAGCGCACCGGCCCAGCTCTCCAACTGGTCCAGCACGCGGATGAGTTCCTTCTCGCGGGTCCCGGTGGGCGCGAAGGCCGGGTACTCGGCGAAGTCGTCCCCGAGCGTGAGCGTGAGCTGCGCCTGCACGGTGGCGATCTGGAGTTCGGCGGCGACGAGGCGCAGGTGCTCCACCGCGCGCACTCCGCCCGAGAAGCCGAGGCTGACGAATCCGGCGGCCTTGTCGTTCCACTCGTCGTAGAGGTGGTCGAGCGCGTTCTTCAGTACGGCAGGGGCGCTGTGGTTGTACTCGGGAGTGACGAAGAGGTAGCCGTCGAACCCGGCGACCGTCGCCGCCCAGCGCTTGGTGTGGGCGTGCTCGTACCGCCCGGCCCTGGGCGGCAGCGCCTCGCCGCGGAGGGGCAGGTCGTGGTCGGCGAGGTCGACGAGTTCGTAACGGACGTCCGGACGCCCGGCGGCGGTGGCGTGCACCCACTCGGCGACCGCGCGGGTCACGCGACCCGGGCGGACACTGCCGACGACGATCGCGATTCTGGTCATGGCTGCTGTTTCCCTTCTCCGATCGGTCCGTTCCCCGCAGTTCAGCCGAACTGGCCCGGCTGGTAGTCGCCGGCCGGCTGCCGGACCATCACGTTCAGCCGGTTGAAGGCGTTGATGATCGCGATGAGGGAGACCAGCGCGGCGAGTTGCTCCTCGTCGTAGTGCTTGGCGGCGGCTTCCCACGCCTCGTCGGTGACGCCGCCGGCCGCGTCCGCGATCCGGGTGCCCTGCTCGGCCAGTTCGAGTGCGGCACGCTCGGCCGCGGTGAAGACCGTGGCCTCGCGCCAGACCGCGACCAGGGCGAGGCGCACCGCGCTCTCCCCGGCCGCCGCGGCCTCCTTGGTGTGCATGTCGGTGCAGAATCCGCAGCCGTTGATCTGGCTGGCGCGGATCTTCACCAGCTCCTGCGTGGCGGCGGGCACGTTCAGCGCCGAGACCGCCTTTCCCGCCGCCGTGAAGTGCCCCAGCATCCTGGTGACGGCCGGGTTGCCGAAGAGGTCGATCCGGGCGCTGTGGGTGTTCATGGTGGGCTCCTCGGCCAGTCGTGGACACGCACCCCGTGGTGCGTACACAACCCAGACCGGACAGCCCGCCGGAATGTGACATGGGGGCCGGCGGTCCCGCCCCGGCACGCAGGTTCAGCGTGCTTCCGGCACCCACCGGTAGTGCAGCTCCGGCCGTCCCACCTGGCCGTAGTGCGGCCGGCGCGCGGCGCGGCCGAGGCCGACGAGGTGTTCGAGATAGCGGCGCGCGGTGATCCGGGAGATGCCCAGCGCCTCGCCGGTGGCCGCCGCCGTCACCCCGTCCGGCGCCCCGCGCAGCTCGCGGGTCACCGCCTCCAGCGTCGGCGCGCTCAGACCCTTCGGCAGCGCCGCCGGGTGCGGGGCGCGCAGCACCCCGAGGGCGCGGTCCACCTCCTCCTGCCCGCTCGCCTCCCCGGCCGACGCACGGAACTCCGCGTACCGCACCAGCCGGTCCCGCAGCGTCGGATAAGTGAACGGCTTCAGCACGTACTGCACGACCCCCAGCGAGACGCCCTCGCGCACCACCGCGAGGTCCCGCGCCGAGGTCACCGCGATCACGTCGGCGCCGTGCCCGGCCGCCCGCAGCGTGCGCAGCAACTGGAGTCCGTGGCCGTCGGGGAGGTAGAGGTCGAGCAGGAGCAGATCCACCGGCTCCCGGTCCAGCGCCCGCACCGCCTCCGCCCGGGTGTGCGCCACCGCCACCACCTCGAAGCCCGCCACCCGCGCCACGTACATCCGGTGGGCGTCGGCGGCCACCGGGTCGTCCTCGACGACCAGGACCCGGATCATGCGCGCTCCCCTGCGGTGCTCTTGGTGCCGGCGGGGCCGGGGGCGCCCGCGGTGCCGGTGCCGATCGGCAGGCGTACGGAGAACTCCGCACCGCCCTCCGCGCTCCGCCCCAGCTCCACCGTCCCGCCGTTGCGCTGCGCGGTCTGGCGCACCAGCGCCAGCCCGAGCCCCCGCCCGGTGCCGCGCGTCGACCAGCCGGTGCGGAACACCGCCTCGGCATCCTCCCGCCCGATGCCGGGACCGTTGTCCGCCACCTTCAGGAGGAGCTCGTGGGCGTCGGACCCGGCGACGGCGGTCACCGTCACCCGGGGGCGTGCGGGGCGGGGGACCCGCGCCTGCGGGGCGGGGCCGTCGGCGGGAGCGGGCGCGGGTGCGGTGGCCGGTGCGCCGGGGCCCTCGGCGGCCGCGTCCATCGCGTTGTCGATCAGATTGCCCAGCACCGTGACCAGGTCCCGCTGCGCCAGGGTTTCGGGCAGTACCCCGTCGTCGATCCGGCTGTCCTCGGCCAGCACCAGCTCCACTCCGCGTTCGTTGGCCTGGGCCGCCTTGCCGAGCAGCAGGGCCGCCAGCACCGGTTCGGCGACCGCACCGACCACCTGGTCCGTCAGCACCTGGGCCAGCTCCAGTTCGGCGGTCGCGAACCCCACCGCCTCCTCCGTGCGGCCCAGCTCGATGAGCGACACCACCGTGTGCAACCGGTTCGCCGCCTCGTGCGCCTGCGCGCGCAAAGCCTGCGAGAAGCCGCGCTCCGAGTCCAACTCGCCGGACAGCGCCTGTAGTTCGGTGTGGTCCCGCAGGGTCACCACGGTGCCCCGCTGTTCACCGCCCACCACCGGACGGGAGTTGAGCACGATGACCCGGTCCGCCGTCAGATGGAGCTCGTCCACGCGCGGCTCGGACGCCAGCAGCGCCCCGGTCAGCGAGGGCGGCAGCGCCAGCGCGTCCACCTTCCGGCCGACCGCCTCGGGGCCCAGGCCGAGCAGTTCCCGGCCCGCGTCGTTGATCAACGCGATCCTCCGCTGCCCGTCCAGCATCAGCAGCCCCTCCCGCACCGCGTGCAGGGCCGCCTCGTGGTAGTCGTGCATCCGGCTCAGTTCGGCCGCGTTCATCCCGTGCGTGTGGCGGCGCAGCCGGGCGTTGATCACGTACGTACCGATCCCGCCGAGCGCCAGCGCACCGGCCGCCGCGAGGCTCAACGCCCGCAGCTGCCCCCGCACCTGGGTGGAGACCCGCTGCACGGTGATGCCCGCACTGACCAGCCCGGTGATCCGGCCCCCGTCACGTACCGGGGTGACGACCCGGATCGACGGGCCGAGCGTGCCCGTGTACGTCTCCTCGAAGGTCTCGCCCCTCAGCGCCCGCGCGGTGTGCCCGAGAAAGGTCTCACCGATGCGCGTGGGGTCCGGATGCGTCCAGCGGACCCCCTGCGGATTCATGATCGTCACGAACGCGATCCCGGTGTCTTCGCGGACCTGTTCCGCGTACGGCTGGAGCACGGCGGACGGGTCCGGAGTGCGGATCGCCTCCCGTACGGAGGGGGAGCCCGCGACCGCCAGCGCCGCCGCCCGCACCTGCCGGCGCGCGGTCTCCTCGGCCCGCGCGGAGCCGGAGACGTACGCGAAGAACGCCCCGCCGGCCACCACGGCGGCGATCAGTACGACCTGCATGGCGAACAGCTGGCCGGCCAGACTGCGCGGACGGGGACGGAAAGTACGCATGGCGGACAGTGTGCCCCCACGGGGCCGACCGCTCCGGACGGGGTGTCCGCTGGGTCACGAGGAGGGCGCGGCACCGAGGAGCGAGCCGCCGGGGCCCCCGGTCCGGGTCACTCGCCGGCGGCTGGCAGCTCCCACGACCGGGGCCGGTCGAGTGCGTCCCACTCCTCCCGGAGCAGCGCGTGCACCGCGAGGTCGTACCGGCGCCCCCGGTGCAGGCAGGCGGAGCGGCGCACGCCCTCCCGGACGAACCCGGCCCGGGCCAGAGTGCTCAGGGCCGCGGCGTTCGTGGTGTGCGTCTCTGCCTCCACGCGGTGCAGTGGCAGCTCACCGAAGGCCAGGTCGACCAGCGCGTCCACGGCGGCCGCCGCATGCCCCCGCCGGCGGTGGCCGGGGTCGAGCATCAGCATGATCGCGGCCGTGCCGTCGGCCAGATCCTGGCCCGTGAGGGCGATGTGACCGATGGGCGTGCCGTCGGGGAGCAGGACGAGGAAGTCGTCACGGTCGTCGTCGTCCTGGTCGCGCTCGATGCGCCCGCGCACGGCGGAGAGGGAACGCGGCCAGAGGCCGACCTCGGCGGCGATGACCGGGTCGGTGCGCCAGGCGTGGATCAGCTCCGCGTCGTCGAGGTCGAGCGGTGCGAGGGCGATGCCCCTGCCCCGCCAGCAGACCCTCCGGAGCATTTCGGCGTCCGCGCCCTCCTCCGAATCCGCTTCGGCCGGGGCCTCTTCCGCCACTGTTCCGGTTTCGATCACGGGCGGATGCTAATGACACCGCGGCCCGGGTACCAGTGGTTTTCCGTCCGCCCGCAGGCGGGTGGCTCCGGACCGATGGCGGGCGTGAACGTTATGAACGCAAGGGTGACCCGCGTCACGGCCCGGTGGATAGTCACCGGGACCCCCAGGGACGGGGGCCGGTACGCGACCCGACGACGGGACCCGTACGTGCCCCGGCAAGGGACTCGTACGTGCCCGGTTCGGGACTCGTACGCGACGCGACCGAGCCGAGACCGAACCCAGGAGGCACCCGTGGCAGGGAAAGCCGGACAGCGGGACCGTACCCAGTATCTGTACATCGCCGTCATCGGTGCCGTGGTGCTCGGCATCGTCGTGGGGTTCGCGGCCCCCGGGGTCGCCGTCGAGCTGAAGCCCATCGGGACCGGCTTCGTCAACCTCATCAAGATGATGATCTCGCCGATCATCTTCTGCACGATCGTGCTGGGCGTCGGCTCGGTGCGCAAGGCCGCGAAGGTCGGCGCGGTGGGCGGGCTGGCGCTCGGCTACTTCCTGGTGATGTCGACCGTCGCCCTCGCCATCGGATTGCTCGTCGGCAACATCCTGGAGCCCGGCTCCGGCCTCCACCTCACCGAGACCGTGCGCGCGGCGGGGGAGAAGCAGGCAGCGGGAGCGAGCGAGTCCACCGCCGACTTCCTGCTCGGCATCATCCCGAAGACCATGGTCTCGGCGTTCACCGAGGGCGAGGTCCTCCAGACCCTGCTGATCGCGCTGCTCACGGGCTTCGCCATCCAGGCCCTGGGCTCCGCCGGCGAACCCATCCTGCGCGGCATCGGCCACCTCCAGAAGCTCGTCTTCCGCATCCTCGCCATGGTCATGTGGGCGGCCCCGGTCGGCGCGTTCGGCGCGATGGCGGCGGTGGTCGGCGAGACGGGCATGGACGCGCTGAAATCGCTCGCCATCATCATGGTCGGCTTCTACGTCACCTGCGCGATCTTTGTCTTCGTCGTCCTGGGGACGATCCTGCGCCTGGTCGCCGGCGTCAACCTGCTCCTGCTGCTGAAGTACCTCGGCCGCGAGTTCCTGCTGATCCTCTCCACCTCCTCCTCCGAATCGGCCCTGCCGCGCCTCATCGCGAAGATGGAGCACCTCGGCGTCAGCAAGCCCGTCGTCGGCATCACCGTGCCGACCGGCTACTCCTTCAACCTCGACGGCACCGCCATCTACCTCACGATGTCGTCCCTCTTCATCGCCAACGCCATGGGCGACCCGCTGAGCGCCGGCGAGCAGATCTCCCTCCTCGTCTTCATGGTCATTGCCTCCAAGGGCGCGGCGGGCGTCACCGGCGCCGGACTCGCCACCCTCGCGGGCGGCCTCCAGTCGCACCGCCCCGGACTCGTGGACGGTGTCGGCCTGATCGTCGGCATCGACCGCTTCATGAGCGAGGCGCGCGCGCTGACCAACTTCGCGGGGAACGCCGTCGCCACCGTCCTCGTCGGCACCTGGACGAAGGAGATCGACCGCGCGCGCGTGGACGAGGTCCTGGCCGGCAACCTCCCCTTCGACGAACGGATGCTGGAGGACGGGGCGCCGGCCGACGTGGGCACGAGCACGGGCTCCGGCTCCGGTTCTCCGGCCGCCGCCGAGGAGCTGCCGGACCAGCGCGGCGGCGGCGGCGTGCCGGCGAAGGTCTGACCGTCCCGCCGCACGCCGGCCATCCCCGCTCCCGAACGGGGCCGTCCGCATCCACGACGTGCGGGCGGCCCCGGGTGCGGGGCGGGGGCGTACGACCGTGGTCGACAACCCTGGCCTCGGGATTTTTCTCCTGGTAGCCCGCCTGGAAACGCGCGTCGCGGATGCGAATGGCATGGACGAGGCGATCGGGCGACTTCGCTGGCCGCACTTCGTGGTCAGCTGTTGTCAGCAGGGTCGTGCCAGTGCCACGGTAAGCGGGGCATGTCCCAGGCTGCGTTGCCTTGTCGGTCCAGGGTCGGCGGAGCGAGGTGGGAGGGCGGAGGCGCATCGTCGACGACGGACTCCAGAGTCATCTGCACGTAGCGCAGATAGCCTCCTACATCGTGGATCTGGCGGTCGCGGTGTCCCGCGCCAACACCACGCCAGGCGACGTCGTAGGCCAGCTTGACCAGCATGCGATAGCGATCGCGGACGGCAGTCTCCTGTATGGAAAAGAGATCGGTCTGCATGCCCCGGCGCAGAGAGACAAGAGCGACGGCGCACTGTTCGCGTGCGTGCGCACTCAGACGCGGGGAGTTCGCCGATACGTCAGGCAGGGAGGGCAGCCACGCGTGCATGTCGGCAAGTCTTTCCAGAAGTCTCTGCGCGGCCTCGGCGGACCGCTGCCGCTGCCACTGCTCTCGCGCCAGGGTGATGCCTGCGGTCTGCTGTGCGGCGGCGAGTTCGGCCTGTGCCGAGATTCCCTTGGCGGTTTGCCATCGGGCTACGCGCACTGAGATGAACCCGCCCGCCAGCGTGCCGACCAAGGCACTGGCCGTCTGATTCGCTAACTCCGTCAAGTTGGTCACCACCGCATCTTCATCCGGGAGGCGCTGGCGGGACAGTGGGTATCCCGTCGGAATGTGCCCGCTGGCCGGACAGGTGCGACGTGGGAATCAACCCCCCGGTGGGCCCTTGTAGGGTCCTGCCATGTCCCGATCAGCCGAGAAGGCATCCTCCTCGTCCCCCGTCACCGCGGACGACCTCGACCTCGCCGTGCAACTCGCCCTGCAGGCCCTTCGGGAGGCGCCCTCGGAGGCTTGGGACGCCATGGCCGGTTCGCTGGCATGGGACTGCTGGGAGACGGTCGAACACCTCAGTGACGATCTCTTCGCGTATGCGGTGCAACTGGGTCCCAGGAAACCGCCGTTGGAAGGCGATGTGCCGTTCGTGTGGGAGAGCCGGCGGCCGGGTGGCCCTGCGAACGCCATCCATGCGGACCGGGCGGCGGGGGCCGCCGGCCTCTTGCAGGTGCTGGAGGCGAGCGGCGCGCTGCTGGTCGCCATGGTGCGTACGACCCCTGCGCAGGCCCGTGCGTACCACCCATCCGGCGTCTCGGACCCCGAGGGATTCGCCGCGATGGGCGTCGTGGAGACCCTCGTGCACACGCACGACCTGGCCCAGGGGCTCGGGCTCGCCTGGAGCCCGCCCGCAGACGTGTGTGCGCGGGTACTCGCCCGGTTGTTCCCCGAGGCGCCGACGTCCACGGAGCCCTGGCCCACCCTGCTGTGGGCCACCGGACGCGCCGAACTGCCCGGACACCCCGGCCGCACCGTGTGGCGCTGGGACGGCAGGCCCGCGCAGGACCGCCGACCCGATGACCGGGAGCTCGACGATCGCGGTTGAAGGCGGGAAGCCCCTCCCGGCGCCCCCTCAGCCGTCGCGGCGTGCCGTTGCCGTACGGGGCGCCAGCGCGCTGACCAGGTCCGGGGCCGCCACCAGCCGTACGGAGGCTGCGTCGAGGGCCGCCGGGTAGAGCGCGTACGCCTCCGCGCCCGCAGGCAGGGCGAGGTCGCCCCGCAGCAGGAAGGCCAACTGCGCGTGCTCCGGCTTCGCCGCCGCTCCGGCCCGGTCGTCGTCCGGGCCGCCGACGCGCGCGGCGAACTCCGCCGTTGCCTCCCCGTCGCGGCGCCCGTAGGTGCTGGTCGAGCCGTCTGCGTGGCGTACGAGGACGGTCTTCGCGCGGGACGCCGCGTGCCAGAGGGCCAGTTCACCCAGGGTGACGCGGGCACCCGAGGTGAAGAGGCCGGTCAGATGCCGGCCGAGGTCCGCCAGGCCGCCGCCGTGCCGGTGCACGGCGTGGTCGGTGCCGGTGACGCCCTGGACGACGTCCAGCCAGCGCATGGTGCCTGCCTGCACGTCGAAGACGAGCGGAACGCACGCCTTGGCCGGGCTGGTCAGGTCGAAGCGCTGTTCCACCTGGCGTGGGTCGAACGCCGGGCCCTCGCTCCCCGGCCGGTCCTTCACCATCAGCCCGGCGAAGGCGTCGGCGAGCTCGGTGAAGGGGACGTCGTTGAAGGAGTAGACGACCGCCACGACGTACCGGACACCGGTGGCGGCCAGCTCCCCCACGTCCAGGTCGACGAACTCCGAGGCGCCGCGAGGCGCCGGGGCGCTGGTCAGGTCGCCGGAGTGGACCGCGCCCCCGGCGTACCGCAGACGGGTGTAGTCGCAGGTGCCGATGTGCTTCCAGTCGGCGTCGAACATGGCGGTGGCGAGGTCCAGATCGGTACGCCCGGAGGTCTCCGACTCCGTCCAGTGCAGGAAGAGCCGGACGGTGCGGCCCGGAGGCACCGTCAGCTCGCTGCCGCGCGGCAGCGTCACCAGGGACCGCGAGGCGGTCCGCTCCGCGAACGGGGCGATGATCCCGTCGAGTTCGGCGTCCACGACCGCCGTGTCCACCGGCGGGAGTCCGGCGGCACGGCGCAGCACCTCGTCCGTCAGCACGGCGACCGTGCGTGCGACTGCCGACCCGTCGAGCGGAACACGTCCGTCGGTGGCCACGTGGGCCTGGGCGGCAGGCCCCTTGGGGAAGAAGACCCGGGTCTCGTGCGGGGCCGTACGGCTGCGCAGCGCGCCCAGTGCGGAGAGCAGCACCGCGGGAGCCACCGCGTGCACGGCCTCACCGAGCGCGGCGACCACCGGGTCGGCGCCGTCCGGGCCGGCCAGGACCAGCAGGTGGTCCGTGCGGCGTACCAGCTCCCCGGGGCGCTGCCCGAGCAGGCGCAGCGCGGTCGGCAGATCGGCGGCGGCCAGCGCCGCCTCCACCCGCGCCGCCCACACGGGTACCCGTACCCGCTCCGCCTCCGTGTCCGCACCCGGAACGGCGGCGGCACTCGCCCTCAGGCCGATGGACAAGGCATCGTCCGTCAGCCGGAGTTCGCGGAGCGCGGCGAAGGCGAGAGCGGCGCGCGGAAAGCGGCGGGCGTGTTCGAAGGGGTGCAGCCGCTCACCGGCCCGCTTCCACGGCCCCGGTCGGCGGCGCATGTCCTCGGTGACCGAGAGGGGGTCCAGGCCGTCGAGGGCCCGGAGCAGGGCGCGACGGAGCGGGCGTGCCACCGGCGCCAGGCGTACCGCCTCCACCAGACCCGGGTCGCCGCCCGACCGCACCGCGAGCAGCCGCAGCACATCGGTGGCGGTGGTGAGCCGGCCGACGACGGCCGGGAGCGCCACCGGGAAGTGCGCCGGATCCGCGAGCAGCCAGGCCAGTACGCGTGCCTTGGTCTCCCGGGCCGGAACCTCCCCGGGCAGCCAGGCGAGAGCGGTGCGGTCGCCCACCGCACCGAGCAGGACGGCCAGGTCGTCGCTGTCCTGGGGGCCGAGCGCGCCGGTACGCGCGAGCAGCGCGGCCAGCTCCGCGCGCGCGTCGGCGAGGCGGGCGTCCGCGTCCCCGCCGAGAGTCAGTACCCGAAGCCGGGCGGGCAGCGCGCGGTGCGGGGACGCGGCCGGCCGGACGGCGGCCGGGCGCAGGAAGGGGTCCGCCGGGTCGACGCGGCGGTGACAGATCGGGCAGGCGGAGAAGTCGGCGCCGTCGAAGCAGGAACGGCAGACGAGGTGTGCGCAGGGGGCGACCGGGTGGACCGTACCGGCCGTACCGCAGAGGACGCACGGCTGTTCCCGCTCCTGGAGGCCCAGGCTCAGGACGCGGTCCACGTAGAAGGCGAGGGGGTCCGTGGGCGTACTGGCGGGGAAGTCGCGGAAGAGCGGGGTGTGGTCGCGGTCGGCGCCGAGCTCGGCGTCGATGTCCGCGAGAAGGGTGGCGCCCGTGGCGGCGAGGGAGCCGTCGTCGAGCGCCGTCAGCGCGGCGCGCAGCCCCGCCGACACCAGGAAGCCCCGTCCGACGAGGTCGGTCTCCAGCAGGGTGACGCCCGCGAGGGTCCGGGGTGCGGGGACACGTGTCCCGGCGGAGGTGCCGGCCGGGAGGTAGACGGCACCGCGACGACTCAGCAGCACCGCGTCCAGGCTCCGCGTGGTCGGCGCCGTGGTCCGGGTGGTCGTGGTCGTCATGGGTGGGTTCCCTTCCGTGGGGTGGTACGTCCCCGCGCGCGGCCGACCGGCGGAGCAGTGATGTCGACTTGTCGGCTGGGAGGCTCGGAGACTCGCGGGCCGGGAGGCTCGGGGGCTGGGAGGCGCGGTGGCGGTGGCTCGGCGGGGAGGAAGACCCCGCCGGCGACCCGCCGCAGGCGAGGTGCCGGCCGAGTGCTCACCGCTTTCGACCGGTGCCGACGGATGGCCGCACCGGCGCAGACGAATGCGGGACGGGAAGTGAGCGCGCTGGTTCTTTTACAGAGAAAGGGGAGAAGGAAGCACGCTGCGGAGCCGCCCCGCAGGGAAGAACGTACTCAACCGGCGGCCCCTGGCGCACCACCTTTTCGCCGGGCCCACCCGTCCCGTCCGTTTCCTGTCGGCGTCCCGCGCCACGGTGCCTGTCAGTGCCCCGCGCTACCGTGCCGGGATGACGAACTACGTGTTGGTGGCGGGAGCTTGGCTCGGAGGCTGGGCGTGGGACGAGGTGGCCGAGGAGCTGCGCCGGGGCGGGCACACCGTCCACCCGGTGACGCTCTCCGGGCTCGCCGAGAAGCGTGACGTACCGGCGAGGCAGCAGACGCACGTACAGGACATCGTGGACGTGGTCGAAGACACCGGGGTGGCCGAGGTGGTGCTCGTCGGCCACAGCTACTCGGGCATCCCGGTCGGCCAAGCCGCCGAGCGCATCGGGGAGCGGCTCGCGCACGTGGTGTTCGTGGACTCCAACGTCCCCACCGACGGGATGGCGTTCGCCTCCGGCCCGTGGGGCCCGCGCATGGAGGCCACGATCGCCGAGCACGGTGGCTTCTGGCCCCCGCTGACAGCCCCGGAGTGCGAGGGCCAGGACCTCACCGACGCGCAGGTCCAGCGGTTCGTCCAGGGCGCGACCCCCCACCCCGGCGCCACCCTCACCGAGCCCGCAGTGCTCACCCGCCCGCTCGGCGAACTGCCCGCCACGTACGTCAAGTGTCTGCTCGACGGCCCCGAACCCACCGACGACGTGGCCGAGCTGCTCAAGAGCGACCGCTGGCGACTGGTCGAGTTGGAGACCGGCCACTGGCCGATGTTCTCGCAGCCGCGCGAACTGGCGCGCATCCTGGCCGAGGTACCCGTCCCCTCCTGAACGACTCCTTGCCTTGACGCCCACGTCAAGGATTACGGTCGGGTCATGCGAATCGGTGAGCTGGCCGAACGGGCCGGGACGACGACGCGGACGCTGCGCTACTACGAGTCGCGCGGTCTGCTGAGGGCGCGACGGTCCGAGAACGGCTACCGCACGTACGACGAGAGCGACCTCGGACAGCTCCTCCAGATCCGGACCCTCCAGGACTTCGGGTTCGACCTCGAGGAGACCCGGCCGTTCGTGGAGTGCCTGCGGGCCGGACACCCGGCCGGGGACGCCTGTCCGGCGTCCCTCGCCGTGTACCGGCGGAAGCTGGACGAACTGGACGCGCTCATCGCACAGCTGCAGACCGTACGGACCGAGGTCGGCGCGCACCTCGCGCGCGCCGAAGTGGACCGGACCGCCGGATTGCCCGGCGGCCCGGAGCCCCGTTGTGAACTGGGAGGATGACCGATGATTCATGCAGAAGGCGTCGCCGAGGTGACCGATGAGACCTTCGACGGAGAGGTACTCGGTGCCGGACTGCCGGTCCTGGTGGAATTCACCGCCGACTGGTGCGGTCCGTGCAGGCAGCTCGCCCCGGTGCTCAGCGAGATCGCCCGGGAGGAGGCGGACCGGATCGAGATCGTGCAGATCGACGTCGACCACAACCCCGGTGTCGCCGCCCGCTACGGCGTGCTGTCCATGCCGACCCTGATGGTCTTCCGCGACGGCGAACCGGTGAAGTCGATGGTGGGCGCCCGCCCGAAGCGCCGCCTTCTTCAGGAACTGGAGGACCTGCACGCGACGGCGTGAGACGCCCGGAAGGGGCGGATCAAGGACGACGCGGGCCACGAGCGGGCAGCGTGCGGCTGTAGACCACGCTCGTGGTCGTGCTCCCGAAGCCGGCCAACTCGTCGACGAGCGACTCCAGATGCTCCATGGAGGTCGCGGCCATCTTCAGCGTGTAGCAGTCGTCGCCCGTCGTCCGCAGACACTCCAGGATCTCGTGCCGCTCGGCCAGCAGCCGGTGCAGCGGCTGGTGCCGGTTGCCCGGGTACTTCAGCCGGACGACCGCGAGCACCGGATAACCGACCTTGGTCAGGTCGACCGTCGCGGAGTACCCGGTGATGACGCCCAGCGCCTCCAGCTGACGCACCCGCTCGGTGGTGGCCGAGGGACTGAGGCTCACCCGCCGCCCCAACTCGCTCAGCGAGATACGGGCTTCCTGCTGCAACTGGGTGATGATCGCCCAGTCGACGTCATCGAGATTCGCGGCCACGGGGTGAATCTACCGGGAAATCACCGGACACCCGCCGCCGATCCGGGGAAGAATCCGTTCCCGGCGCCGTGATCGCGGGGATAGCCTCTGGGCATGCAACTGGGCGTGAACGTACCGAATTTCGGACCGGGCACCGACCCCGGCACTCTGCGCGACTGGGCGCAGACCGTGGAGGATCTGGGATACGACCTCCTCATGGTGTCGGACCACGTGGCCGTCACCCCGGACGTGGCCAGGCAGTATCCGGAACCGTTCCACGAACCCTTCACCACCCTGTCCTGGCTGGCGGCCGTCACCACCCGGCTCCGACTGGGGACGACCGTACTGGTGATGCCCTACCGGCACCCCCTGCTGGTCGCCCGCATGGCGGGCAACCTGGACCGGCTCAGCGGCGGACGGTTCGTGCTCGGGGTGGGCGTGGGCTGGGCCCGGCAGGAGTTCACCGCACTGGGCGTGCCGTTCGCCGAGCGCGGCAAGCTGACCGACCAGTACCTCGACGCCCTCCGCCTGGCCTGGCAGGAGGACGGCCACGGCCCCACCGCGTCGGTACCGATCTGGGTCGGCGGCAACAGTGAAGCGGCCATCCGCCGTGCCATCAGGCTCGACGCCCCCTGGCACCCGCTCAACAACACCGTCGCCCGGCTCCGCGCGGCCGTCGAGCGGCACACCCTGCCGGGCTTCGCTCCTCGTATCGCCCTGCGGCTGACCACCGCGCCCGTCGACGACCTTGACCGCCCCGCCGGGGTGGGAACCCTCGAACAGGTTCTGGACGACCTCCATCAACTGGAGCACCTCGGCGCGGAGACCGTCGTACTCGATCCTTATGACGGAGACCCGGAGGAGACCCGCCGGCCCCAGTTGGCGTGGCAGGCGCTCGCGACGGTGGCCGAACACTGGAGGACATCCGCGTGATCACCCCTGCCGACGAGGTACTGCTGCGGCGCGCGATCGCGCTGGCCGCCCACGCCATCACCCTCGGAGACGCCCCGTACGGCTCGCTGCTGGCGGACGAGAACGG
The DNA here is from genome assembly GCF_042871745.1 of Streptomyces sp. NPDC005576. Classification (NCBI taxonomy): domain Bacteria; kingdom Bacillati; phylum Actinomycetota; class Actinomycetes; order Kitasatosporales; family Streptomycetaceae; genus Streptomyces; species Streptomyces sp. NPDC005576. The sequence goes on from NZ_JBIAJC010000025.1 coordinate 54,326, forward strand.
CACCGTCCTCGTCGAGGCCCACAACACCGTCCGGCGCGACAACGACATCAGCGCCCACCCCGAGCTGAAGCTGGCCCGCTGGGCCGCGCGCGAGCTCGACTCGGACACCGCAGCCCGCACCACCCTGTACACCAGCTGTCAGCCCTGCGGGATGTGCGCCGGCGGCATCGTCCGCTCCGGCCTGAGCCGGGTCGTGTACGCGCTCTCCACCGAGCAGCTCGTGGAACTCAACCCCGACTCCGGAGCGTGGCCCGAGGTCCCGCAGCACGGCCCGGCGCTCTTCACCGAGGCCCGGGTTCCCATCGAGGAGTACCGACGGGCCTGATCCGGTGCGCCCCCGCGCGATCGCCCGCGGAGGCAATGGGGGTGCGGTAGCCGCTCCCGGCCCTGGGGTGCATCCGCACGGTTGACACGCCGCTCTCCGGTCCGTACATTGCTCCGAGTTGCCCGTCGTGAGCGCCGACCCCGGTCGGTCCCCGGGCAGCCATTCCGCACCACACACAACGAGGCCCGGCCTTCGGTCGAGTGCCTTTTCGCGTGTTTGTGTGAAATGAGGATCGCGCGTTCGAAAGGACAGCACCGATTAGCGTCGGAGCCCGGCAATCCGCTAACGTCTCACTCGTCGGAAGGGCCGCAACGGCCCGGATGACAAGCCCGCTGACTGGGAATCAGGCCCGAAAGGATCTGATAGAGTCGGACTCGCCGGAAAGGGAAACGCGAAAGCGAAGAACTGGAAAGCGAAAACTGCTTGACCCGCTTCGACCGGGAATCGGACGCGAAAGTGTCTGATAGAGTCGGAAACGCAAGAACGAAGGGAAGCGCCCGGAGGGCCCCGGTGAGACGGGACCGAAGGAAGCGTCCGTTCCTTGAGA
>NZ_JBIAJC010000026.1:0-53184 GCF_042871745.1 Streptomyces sp. NPDC005576
GACGGCAGCAACGGACCCACCAGCTCCCACAACCCGTCAGGAACCAACCGCAGCGACAGATCAGCACTCACAAACAACAATGATGCCGCACGTCACGGCATCACCACATGAGACATCCCCTTAGGCATCATTCGCTAGGAGTGTACGAAGAGCGCGTAACGCTTTGGAAAGCTGACTCGCTGGACGAGGCAATTACTTTCGCAGAGTCTGAAGCGCTTGAGTATTGTGAAGTGCTGGAAGAAGTCGATTATGCCAACTTCGCTGAAGCGTTCGAAATGGTCGATGCTCCTGGCGAGGGGAGTGAAGTATTCTCCCTCATGCGAGAAAGTACCCTTTCTTCCGGCGAATATGTGAGCAGATTTTTTGACACCGGCGAGGAGCGAACGAGCTGACCCGACAGGCACCACGGGTGCCAAAACGGCAACAGCCGTCCACGCGGCCGACGGCGGCGGGGACGTAGCAGATCATGGCGTTTACCCTCTCGGGTTCCGGGTTTTGGTCGCCCCGCAGGGCGCCCAGGGTGTCGCCGGCCAACGGCCGGGCGGTCAGGCCGCTCGGCCGTTGGCCGGCTGATCTCACGGCCCATTCGAGCGGCTCGCGGCCGTCGCGCCATACGACGGCGGTGGTGCGATGCTTCGGCCGACCGGTGCCGTTCTTCTTCGCCGCTTCCCGGGCGGCGGTCAGTGCCTGACGCGCGAGGTCAACCCCACTCAGCTCCGGCTCGGCACTCACGCGATCACCGCCCCGGTGGTGGTGCCGCCGAGGGTACGGGCGGCGAGCGCCGGCAGCCGGTCCATCCAGGGCGCGGCCCCGGCCAGCTCGGCCCGGTGCCCCGCGGCGGCCTGTTCGCGCAGCTGCTCCAGGCGCACCGCCAGCAGGTGGTGGGCGACGCGGTCCCGGGCGGTGGTAGAGGCCTTCGTCGCGGCTGCGATCGCGGCCTCGCCGGTCGGGTTGTGCCGGAACCAGCGGCGACCCTGCTCGGTCCGGTAGGCCCTGTCCGCCTCCGTGTCGGCATCGTCGGTCCGGCCGAACGCGGCCAGCGCACTGGCCTCAGCCTGGTCGGCGATCTGCTGGACGGTGCTGCGGGCGGTGAGCGCGGCCGCGAGCTCCGCCCGCTCCTGGTCGTCGTCGAGGTCGGCCGGGTCGGAAATCTCCTGGAACTGCGCCCACTCGGCGGCGACCTTGCGGCCGATCGCCGTACGGACCCTGGTGTCGAGAGCCGCGACGTCCACGGCACTGGCCGACGAGGCGAGCATCCGACCGCGACCCTTGACAGGGACACGGCAACTCGCCACTGTGAGGACGCCCCGCAGTGCGGTCGGCCGATCCGAGCCACCTGTCAGAGGATCTTCATCGGCACCCTCTCCCCGGCACCGGCGGGCGCGCCGGACTGGTACGGCGTCGTACCCCCGCGACTCGCCCCGCTCCGTACGGAGCTGCGTGACGTGTTCGGTGGTCTCCTGGCTCGCGGGAACTGGCGGGTGCTTCTCCTGCCGGCCCCCGCGTCGGTGGGCGGGGCCGGGTGGGCGCACCGGCACCAGCGGCAAAGGGGCTCGTGTGTACGGACGGGCCCCTTCTCCGTGTCCGGCCTTGGCCGTCGTTCCGTCACCTCACTCCGTTCGGGGAGTGAGTCCCGTCCGGTCGCGGTACGGACAAGAGTCGTCCCGCTCCTGGCGCGCCCCCCGTGAATCGCGGGACTGCCCGCAGTGCCCGCGCGGGCCGCCCCCGGGGCGAGGACCGCTCGGGGCGCGAGCGGCCCGTGGTCGCCGGGTCCGGCGCGAACCCGCCGTTTCCCGATACCAGCGCGGTCGTTGTGCCTGCCGTGTGTGCCTGTTTCGGGGCACGGGAATCGCTGCAGGAGGTACCACATCGTGCTGAAGCACGTGGAACGCGAGGGCGTCCCTCTCGTTCTGACCCGGCGTACGGGCTCGGGCAGACCGCTTCTGATCGTGCCCGGCGTCATGTCCGACGCCGCCGCGTGGCAACCGGTCGTGGACGCACTCGACGTCTCAGGCTCGGTCTATGCGCTCAACCGGCGCGGAAGACGGCCCAGCGGCCCGCTCGGCCCGGACTACTCCCTCACGACCGAGATCGACGACGTGGCCCACGTGCTCGACGTGATCGTGGCCGACGAGGAGGCGGAGCGCGGAGTGGACCTGTTCGGTTGGAGCTTCGGCGGGCTCGTCGCGCTGGAGGCGGCTGCGAGGCACCCCGAGAACGTCCATTCACTCACCCTCTACGAACCGGTCGTGCGGCCGTTCGGCCACCAGGTGCTCGATGCCCTGAGGAAGGCGGAGGCGGACGAGGACCTGGACCGGGCCGTGGAGATCGTGAACCGGGACATGTCGGGGTTCTCCGCCGAGTACGTGGCACGGCTGCGCGGCAGCGACACCTGGGAGCTCCTCAGGCCCCTGGCCGCCCCTCTCCTGCGGGAGTTGACGGCCCTCAACGAATACCCCGTCGATCCGCGGACGCGGAGCACGCTCGATCTGCCCGTCACCCTGTTGCTCGGGGCCGAGAACGAAGGCGTTCCGCCCTACGGGGAAGCATTCGCCCGCTTCGCTTCGGCGTTGCCGCGCGCCCGGGTCACCGTCATGCCGGGGCAGGGGCATCTCGCGCACGCGCAGGACCCCCAGAGCCTGGCCCGCCACCTCGGGGAGGCACTCGCCAGCACCGCCCGCCGTCAGGGCGCGGACGCCTGTCCCCCGTGACCGTGCCGCGGTCCGTCGGCTCGGGGTCCTTGGCCGATCCGCGCGGAACCGCTCGTGTCCTCCTGGGGTTTCCGCGTCGAGGGCGACGCAGGCACCGGCGGGACGGGCAGCAACCCTGGCAGGGTGGCGTGCCAGAAGCGCTCCAGGACCCGGGCCGCCCTTTGGGCGGGGCCCCGTCGGCGTGCCAGGACCTGGATGCCCACCGTGATCACCACGACGCTGTCGGAGATCTCGTCGACGGTGACGCCAGGCGCGATGCTCCCGTCGCGCCCGGCGTCCTCCAGCAGCCGTTTCAGGAGGCCGGTGAACCGGCGGCCCAACGCCGGTACCTCTCCTTCCGCACGGTCACAGCTGACCTGGAAGCCGGCCCGCACGACCACGTCACGGGTGAGGACCTGGGCGAACCCGCAGGTCATCTCGACGATGGCGGTCAGGGTGGGCGCGGACTCGCGTACATGGGCGGCTGCCAGTTCGTCGAGCGCGCGCGCCGCCTCCTGCTCCAGCGCGGAGGCCAAGGCGTTTTTGTCGGCGAAGTGGAAGTAGATCGCGCCCGGGGAGAGGCCCGCCTCGGCGCTCACCCTGGCGATGGTCGCGGCGGTCAAGCCGCGCCGGTCGACCACCTGGGCCGCGGCGCGCAGGATGACGTCGCGTGTGCGGATAGCGCGTTGCTGTCTTGCCACAGAGGTCAATTTCCTCCGTTGTCGAGCCTGCGGGGCGATCGGTCCGGCAGGGGCGCCAAGGGGGAGCTGGGGCGGCCCGCGGCCGGAGCCGCCAGCACGGCCGCGCCGATCAGCAGCACCGCTCCGAGCGCCACCGGCCAGAGCTCACGTACCGGTTGCCCCGTCAAAGGCCCCAGTACGAGCGACCCGAGCACCTGCCCGCCGACCATCGCGAGTCCTGCCGCCAGGACACCGATGCGGCGTACGGTCAGCACCGCGGACAGCACCACCGCGCAGCCCAGCAGGCCGCCCGTGTAGTGCCACGGCGGGCCGGCGGCGGGGGGCGCCAGCCTGCCGAATGCCGCCAGCGCCGCCACGACGGTGACCATCAGGGCGCTTCCGGCGGCGAAGCTGAGCAGGACCGCCGGGTACGGGTGCTGTCTGGCGGCCTCGTCCACGCGACCGTTCACCGCCATCTGCCAGGACAGTGCGCAGCCGGCGAGGAAGGGCAGGACGGCGACTGCGAGCGTGCGCCCCGCGTCCGGTGTGGCCAGCACCGGAAGGGCCACGGCGCACACGGACAGCAGTCCGCCGGCCAGTCGGCGCCGCGTGGCCCGGTGCGCTCGGCCGGGGCCCAGGCCGAGATGGTCGACCAGCACCCCGCACAGTGTCTGGCCCGAGACGAGTGCGAGCGTGTAGGAGGCCGGCCCGAGCGTCGCCGCCGTGAGCGCCTGGGTCAGGACCATGCTGCCGCCGGCGAGACCACCGAGGCAGTGCCATGGGCGCAGGGTGCCGGACCGCAGCGCGGCGAGCAGGGCGGCGAAGGCGGGGCGGAGCGCCGTCGGGAAGAGTGCCGCAATGGCCACGACGCACAGGCTGAGCATGTTCGACCAGGTCGCCGCGGCCACGGAGCCGGCGTGTTCGCCGAGCCTGCCGTTGACCACGGACTCCAGAGCGAGTGCGACTCCACCGGCGAGGGCCCCGGCCAGCGGCAGGGCGGCGGAACGTGCCGCGCCCGATGCGGCCGCCGGCTCACCCGGCGGCCGGGGAGGTGGCACCGGGCCGGTCTCGTGCATCGGTTCGCGTGGTGTGGACGACAGCGGCATGGGCGCTCCGGGTGGGGGTCGGCGGGCGGCTCTGGGGCGGCGAGGGGTCGGCCGGGTGGCGACCAGGTCGTCCCGGTGCCGGCGCCCGGCGTGCTGCTCAGTCGTGCGGGGGGAAGGACGCGACGGCCCGCAGGATGTCGTCGCGTGAGACGTCGCAGTGGGTGACCATCCGGACCGCGGCGGCCGTGGGTACGGTGAGGACGCCGCGCTCCGCGAGGCGGGCGACGGCGTCCTGCGGGTCGTCCGCCGCGACCATCACGATGTTGGTCTGCGGGGTGTCGGCTTTCCACCCGCGGTCGGCGAGAGAGGCCGCGAGGAGCCGGGCGTGTTCGTGGTCCGCCGCGAGCCGGTCCGCGCGGGTCAAGGCCACCAGGCCGGCCGCCGCGAGGATTCCGCCCTGCCGGACGGCTCCTCCCAGCATCTTGCGGACGTGGCGTGCCCGCCGCACGAACTCCGTGCCTCCCGCCAGCACCGACCCCACGGGCGCGCCCAGCCCTTTGCTCAGGCATACCTGGACGGTGTCGGCACCGCGGGCCAGTTCCGCCGGCGGCACGCCGAGGGCGGTCGCGGCGTTCCACAGGCGGGCACCGTCGAGATGGACCAGCAGTCCCGCGTCGTGGGCGGCGTCGACCAGGCGGCGGTGCTGCTCCGGTGCGGTGACCGTGCCACCGGCGGCGCCGTGGGTGTTCTCCAGGCAGAGGAGCCGGTCGCGCAGGGCGTAGTAGGGTCCGCCGGCCGTGACGGCGCGGCGGATGTCGGACGGGTCCGGCACGCCGGGGCCGGCCGTCCAGGGCAGGGCGTGGGGCATGCCTCCGGCCAACCACGCGGCCGTGCCGGACTCCAGCTCCAGGATGTGGGCACGGTCCGGGGCGAGGAAGCGGTCTCCGCGTTCGAGGTGCACATACAGGGCGATCAGATTGCCCATCGACCCGCTGGGCACCCACAGCGCGTCCTCGGTGCCGAGAAGCCCGGAGACCTCGGCCTCCAGTGCCCGCATGGTGGGGTCGCCGTCGAGGACGTCGTCGCCGACCTCGGCGCGTGCCATGGCCTCGCGCATCCGCGCGTCGGGCCGGGTGACGGTGTCGGACCGAAGGTCGACCGGTGGTCCGGTGGGGGGTGTGGTCATCAATGCCTCCAGGAGGTGGGTGCCGAGCGCGGTGACGACCGCGGGGGCTACTCGGGGCGGGCGACGCGGTAGCGGGTCATCAGCAGGGCGGCGAGCACGCTGAATCCGGCGCCGATGAACATGACCGAGGACGGGCCGGACGTGTCCACGAACCATCCGCCGATCAGCGCGCCGAGGGCGATGGAGATGTTGAAGGCGCAGATGTACAGCGAGGTCGCGGCTTCGGGCGCCTGCGGGGCGCTGGCGAAGACGAGGGTCTGAAGGCAGACCGGCAGAGCCGTGTACGCGATGCCCCACACCAGCAGCAGGATGACCGTGCCGGGGTGCCAGCCGCCGTTGACCACCAGCAGGACGACGGCGGCGGCGAGCAGCAGGACGCAGCTGAGCGTCGTCGTACGGAGTGCGCGCGCCGCGGCGGCGCCGCCGCCGAAGTTGCCGACGACCCCGGCCACGCCGTACAGGAGCAGCAGGACGCTGACCCAGCGGGCCGGTATGCCCGCGTCCTGTTCGAGGAAGGGCGCGACGTAGGTGTAGGCGGCGAAGTGGCCGATCACCATGGCCGTCGTGACGAGGGTGGCGATCCGCAGGTTGCGGTCCTTCAGCAGCCGGGGCAGGTCGGCCAGGCGCACCACGGTGCGGGGTTCGAGGCGCGGCACGAACAGGGCCGCCGCGGTGAGGATCAGGAAGCCGATCCCGGAGATCACCCAGAACGCGGTCCGCCAGTCGGACTGGCCGATGAACGTACCGAAGGGCACGCCGACGACGGATGCGATGGAGATGCCGCTGAAGACGACCGCGGTGGCCCTGACGGCCTGCCGCGCCGGTACCAGGCGGATGGCGATGCTCGCGGCGATCGACCACATCACGCCGTGCGCGAAGCCGGTCAGCAGCCGCGAGACCATGAGGACGGCGTACGAGGACGACAGGGCGGTGAAGGCGTTGCCCGCGATGAAGATGCCGAGGACCAGCAGGAGCAGCAGGCGGCGGTCGAGCCGGCGGGTGGCCGCGGTCAGTACCGGCGCGAAGAGGCCGGCGATCGCGCCGTACAGGGTCACCGACAGGCCGACGGAGCCCTCGGAGACGCCGAGGTCGCGGCTCATCGCGGGCAGCAGGCCGATGGGGACCATCTCGGTGGTCGTGAAGGCGAAGACACCCATGCCCACGGCGACGACGGCGAGCCAACTGCGGACGGAGCCGAGGGGGCCTGGGGGCGGGGCTGGGCGGGCGGCACCGTTCGGGGCGGCCGTGCGGGGTGTGTCCGTGTCCGGACGGGAGGGGGGCGAGGGCGTCACAGGGATCTCCGGTCAGGCAGGTGTGCTGGTAGTGGTGGTCGGCGAAGGCGCGGACAGCAGTTCCGCGGCTCGCCGGAAGGGTTCGAGCGGGGGGAGGAACAGGACGGCGCCGGCGTGGCCGCCTTCGCGCAGCGTCGCGCCGAGATGGATCGCGGGGACGACGCCCGTTTCGGCGACGCGCGTCACGTCGATGCCGCACGGGACGCCGCGGTAGGCGAGTGCGGGGATGCGGTATTCGGGGTGTTCCCGCAGCGTGATGCGGTACATGCGTTCGGTGAGACGGATCATCCCGAGCGGCGTGCCGGCGGAATGGTCCTGCAGCGGCATGGCGGCCGCGGCGGCCATGCCGCCGAGGCCGATCGTCTCCGTGATCAGGCTCTCCCCGCCCACGTACGCCAGGTCGTCGGTGGTCCAGCCGTCGTAGAGCCGGCCGCGCAGGGTGGACACCGGTGGGAGGGGCGCGGTGAACCAGTGGTCGCCGAGGCCCGACACCCGCAACCCGAACTGCTTTTCGTTGAGGTTCATCGCGGTGACCAGCGTGCTGCCGGCGATCCCGGAGGCACTGTCGGCCGCGGCTTTGGCCGCCGCCATCGCGAGGTGCAGGAAGAGGTAGTCGGCCGAGCGCAGGTAGGCGGCCAGCGCCCGGTGGCGCGGCGCGACCCCGCTCGTGGACAAGTCCAGTACGGCGTCCAGCAGGATGTTCCGGAGCAGGGCCCCGGACGCCTTGTGCCGACTGTGCAGATCGTCGCCCATGGCCAGGGCGCGGCGGATGAGCGGGGTGAGCGGCAGCCCGCCCAGGTGGCCCAGCACTTCGGCGAGGGCGGGTGAGACGGCGTCGCAGACGTGCCGCAGCCGAGCGCCGACCCCCTCGTCCCAGACGCCGAAGGTGAGCGAGGCGCGATCGGCTCCCTCGTTCATCCGGCAGAACGCGCGTCGTCCGGAGGCGTCGTCGCGGACGACGACCACCGGCATCGAGGCGGTGCACACACCGGTGAGTGATCCGACGGTCGCGTGGTCGTGGGAAGCCCGCACCGTGATCGCGCCGTCGGCGAGCAGCGCGTCAGCCTCGGCCGCGTCGCGGGCGAGGCCCTCGTAGAGAGCGGCGCCGATGACGGCCCGGCGCTGGCCGCCCTCGTACTGCCCCCAGGGCAGGGGTGGTCCGGATACCAGGATCGTCCGGGGGGTCATGCCGGGGACGACCTCCCCGGCGGGGGCGACGGTCTCCAGGACCGGACGCGCCTCGGTGATGCGGGCGACAGCCCGGGTGTTCGCCGCGTCGCGCGCGGCGACCGCGCTGCCGGGGGCGGCGTCAGGGCGACCGGTCATCGCACGGTCTCCCCGGCGGTGGCGAGCGACGGCTCCGCGGTGTGGATCGTCGTACCCGCGCTCGCCGAGGCCGCGACATCGCCGAGGTCCTCGTGGAGGGGGCCGTCCAGGACGACGGAGACCGACCGGCCCCCGGAGTCGGACAGGTCACCGAGCAGGTCGCCGCGGTGCCGGCTGACGAGGACCGCGTGGCCCCGGGACGGAGCGTCCCTCGGAAGCGGCGGCAGGTCCGGCCACCGGCCCCGGTCGCTGACCCAGTGGACGGGCATGTCCGGTGCCGTCACGTCGGCGAGGAGGCCCCTGGGGTGTTCGAGGTAGACCTGTCTGGCGCGGCGGCGCGGCGGCGCGGTGTACGGCTCGTCCCCGAGCGCGAGGTCCAGCAGGGCGGCGTCCACGTCCATGCCCGTGGCCAAGCGCCACAGCCGGGTGATGGCATCGCCGGGCGGGCGCGCGGCAGCCTCCATGAGGACCACCCGCCCCTCGGCCGTCAGCCGGAACTCGGCGTGGCACATGCCGCTGCCGAACCGGACGACCCGCAGGAATTCGGCGTTGGCCCCGAGTAGCGACTCCTCCTGGGCCGGGGTCAGGTCCGGCGCGGGCGACGTGTGGCCGGTCTCGGTGAAGAACGACGTGCCGGATTCGTTGGTGTCCTTCGCCGTGATGCCCGTCCAGAGTGCCGCGCCGTCGCGCACCAGCGTTTCGACGGAGAACTCGCGGCCGGTGATCCGCTCCTCCAGAAGGAGGAGTTCGCCGGGGCCGTAGTCGGGCAGGAGCGGGGGTACGGCGTCCGGTCCGTGGACCGCTCGTACCCCCGAACTGGACATCCGTGAGGCCGGCTTGAGGACGGCGGGGTACACGTTCCAGTCGCCCGCCGGGGCGTCGGCGCCCGGCGCCAGCAAGGTCCAGCGGGGCGCCAGGCCGGGGGCGGCCAGGCGCTGAAGCACCTTGTTGCGGCAGACCGACGCCGCGTGCGTGCCGGGTCCGGGCAGCCCGAGCGTCTGGGCGAGGGCTCCGGCGGACTCCACGAACACCTCGCCGACGTTCAGCACGGCGCGCACGGACCGGTCCCGCAGCCAGGACGTGACGCCGTTCAGCAGGGTCTCGACCGAGGTGTCCGTGACGTGCCGGACGTCCTCGTCGGGGAGGCCCGAGAGCGGGTGTTCCGGGTCGCCGCGATGCCGCGCCAGCTCCTCGGCGGCCGTTTCGGGACCGAAGACGAACAGCGGGGTCAGGCCGCGCTGCTCAGCCGCGCCGAACAGGCGCAGGTGCTTGGCGAGCACGATCAGGTCGGTGATGACGATGACGGTGGGCCGCGGGCGGTCGGTCGCGAGTGGCGCGCCGTTGTCGCGGAAGGCGGTCATGGTTTCCCTCTGTCGGGGGCGGGGCGCAGCGGTGCCGCGCCCCGCACACGGTGGTGGTCAGGCGCTGAGGCGCTCGGCGGACAGGGCCAGCTCGTGGATGCGGCTGCCCTCGCGGGTACGCAGAACGACCCTGGGGTCCGGGCCGTCCGGGAACACTTGGAGGGTGCGCTCCTCGCTCCAGCCGGCGAGCCGGTACTCATGGTCGCCGAGGTGGACCAGCGCGAAGGCGCGGTCGTCGGAGAGCCGGAGCGCCATCCCGTCCCCGGCCTCCGTCAGGATCGCCGTCTCCCGGGGCTGCTCGGCGGAGAGCGGGGTGAAGTCCTCCCACAGGTGGAACGTGGCGGGGAGGGAGAAGCGGGTGGTGCCCAGTCGACGGCGTTCGTCGGCGGTCTGCGGGCACTCCTGCCGGTTGAAGAGGACCTCGCCGTCGCGGAAGTACTCCTGCCAGGTCTCCGGGAAGAGGGAGGCCAGGCCGGGGGTGACCAGGACGTCGATGACCAGGTGCACCCGGTGCTCGCTGCCGCTGTTCTGCACCCGGTGGGTTCGGCTGAAGTCGCCGAACCAGAAGTCGCCCGGCTGCCAGCGGTGTTCGGCGCCGTCCAGGACGAGCACGGCACCGGGGTTGGTGACCACCGGCACGTGCAGCCGTCCGACACCCCAGCGCGGCCCGTACTTGGGGTCGGTGTGGTCCATGCCGACGGTGTCGGGGCCGAGCGCCATGAACCGGACGGCGTGCAGGGGGGCGGGGATGGAATCCAGCACCTCGCGGACGTAGGGGATGCGGTCGAGCCACACGGTGTCCGCGAAGCTCTGCGGACCTGGGCCGCCCGGGTCGGTGCGGTCGCCGTCGCCACCGGGGCTGCGCAGGGCGAGGCAGCGCCAGTCCACCTCGGTGGCGGCGCCGACGCCGTCCTCCGTGTAGACGCGCTGCTGGTCCCAGGAGTGTGCGCGGAGAGAGGTGAGTTCGCGGAGCAGACGGGCGGCGTCGAACGTGGGCTTGAGCCGGACTCCTTCGGCCGGCATGGGCGGTGCGCCCCGGAGCGCTGCGGAAGTGGGCATGGGAGGTCACCTTCGTGGGTCGGGGGTACGGTCGGGCGGGTGCGGTGCCGGCTCAGGCGTGGGCGGCTGCGGCCACTTCGCGGGCGGTGCTGTCTTCCTGTAGCTGGTGCCAGCGTTCGAGCATGAAGAGCGTCCACAGCGCGTAGCTGTGCCCCGGTTGGAACGCGCGGACCGCCGAGCGCAGCGCGTCCGGGCGGAAGTAGCCGCGTTCCAGGGAGGCTTCGGACAGCAGCGTGTCCGTGATGGTGGAACGCAACTCCGTGCCGAGCCAGCTTTCCAGGGGCACGGCCAGTTCCTGCTTGCGGCGGTCCAGGACCTGCCGCGGCAGGTAGCGGGCGGCCACCCGCTTGAGCGGTACCTTCTCCCGCGCTCCGACGAGTTTGCGGGAGGCGGGGATACGCGTGACGTAGTCGATGAGCCGGTGGTCGAGCAGTGGACTGCGGGGTTCCACGGAGTGCGCCATCGACATGCGGTCGATCTTCACCAGCTGCGCGTCCGACAGCCAGAAGCCGCTGTCGACCTGCATGGCGCGGTCCAGATCCGGCACCGAGGGGTCGGTGCGGTCGAAGCGGGCCCGCAGGTAGTTCCGGGGGTGTCCGGGTATCCGCGCGGCGAAGTCCGCCGAGTACAGCTGGTTCTTGAGCGTGTGGGGTACACCGTCCACGAGAAGGCCCTCGTAGCGGTCGGCGAGGTCACCGCCGTCCGCCAGATCGCGCAGGCGCTGGTAGCGGCCGTAACCGCAGAAGATCTCGTCGGCCCCGTCGCCGGTCAGCACCACGGTGACGTGCTCTTTGGCCAGTTTGTACATGCAGGAGGCCGCGATGGCGGACGGGAAGGCGTACGGCTCACCCATGTGGGTCAGGATGGTGTCGACGGCTTCCTTCGCGTCCTGAGCGCCGATCCGGTACACGTGGTGGCGGGTTCCGCAGTGCTCGGCCACGGCGCGGGCGTGCACCGACTCGTCGAAAGCCGCGTGCTCGAAACCGACGGAGAACGTGTGGATGGGGCGGCCCAGCTGCCGGGTGGCCATCGCGACCACCAGACTGGAGTCGAGACCGCCACTGAGCATGGCGCCGAGTGGCACCTCCGACTCCAGGCGGTCCCGCACGGCCTGCTGGAGCAGGGCGTCCAACCGGTCGTCGATCTCGGCCTGCGGGGTGTCCGCGAGTTCGGCGGTGAACTCGAACAGCCAGTACCTGCGGCTGCGTTCGGGCCGGCCCGGTTCGAAGACCAAGGTGGTCGCCGGCTCCAGTCGGCGGACCTGCCGGTAGACGGTGTGCGGGGCCGGCACGACCCGGTAGCTGAGGTACTGGTCGATGGCGACGGGGTCGGTGTCCTCGCGGACGCCGGGGTGCAGCATCAGCGCGGGCAGCTCCGAGGCGAAGGCCACCGAGTCGGCGGTCGGCCTGGTGTAGAACAGCGGTTTCTTGCCCACCCGGTCGGTGGCGAGCACGAGCCTGCCGTCGCGGGTGTCGTACACGGCCACGGCGAACATGCCGTGGAGCCGTTCGACGAAGTGCTCTCCCAGCTCCTGGTACAGGTGCGGCAGTACCTGCGCGTCGCTGCCGCCGCGCACCTGGCGGCCCCGGGCGGCCAGGAAGGCACGCAGCTCCTTGTGGTTGTATATCTCGCCATTGAGGACGCACACGACGGTGCCGTCGTCACTGAAGACGGGCTGCGAGCCGTCGTGCAGCCCGATGATCTTCAGCCTGCACATGGCCAGGACGGCCTCGGGGGTGACATGGGTCCCCGTCTCGTCGGGGCCTCGGTGCGCCATCGCCGCACAGGCGTCGGAGGCGAAGGGGCTGTGGACGGGAGCGTGTCCCAGCGATACCGTTCCGGCGATTCCGCACACCGCTCAGCCCTCCTTCAGGTCGAGCCGCCGCTTGGCGTGGCCAGACCTCAGCCCGTCCGGCGGAACGGCCCTCACCCGGACCGGCCCGACGAGGCCGGATGCGATCATCTGTGCCACATCCGGAGCGAGTTGCTCCACCTTCGCCCGGACCGCCGTGATCTGCTCATCGCCCACCGGTTCCCCGACGACCCTGATCACCAGACCGCCCTCGTCGGCCGCTTCGAAGGGGCGGCCGGGAAAGACCTCGGCCATGATCCGGGTCAGGTCGTGGTTGCTGATCCTCTCGCCGTGCTTGAAGTCTCCGGAGAGACGCCCGTCGACGCGTTCGAAGGCGAATACCTCACGGCCTTCGTAGTGGATGCGGTGCAGACCGGTGACGGCGTCGCCGGTCACGTAGCGGATCGCGGGGAAGTAGCCGCGCGAGAAGGACGTCAGCAGGAGGGCCCCACTGCCTTCCTGCCGGGACGGAATCCGGTCGTCCTCCGTGAAGTCGGCCAACTGCTCGGGGTCGAGTACCTCGGGGACGATGTGGTCGTGGAAGTGGTAGAGACCGGTCTCGGCGCACGAATGGCCGATGGCTCCGATCTCGATGGAGCCGAACACGTCCAGGATGTCGGCCGGGCGGAGCCCGAACCTGCCGGCTACGTGGGCGCGCCAGGCGAGGGGCGCCACATCGCCGACCACCATGATCTTCCGCGGTCGGATGGCCAGGCCGGGGCGGGCCTGCAGGAGCCTGTCCAGGATCATCGGCATCGTGAAGAGCACATCCGGACGCAGGGCGTTCAGCGTCTCGACGTGTTCGTCCACGGGCCGGGTGAAGTCGATGTCGTGTGCCTCGAAGCCGAGTTCGAGGAACACGCGCCGGGCGGAAGCCGCGGCGTGGCCTGTGCCGAGGTCCGCGACGGCGACGGCGCCACGCGGGACCGACCGGGTGAACCCGCCTAACAGCGCGCGTCGTTGGGCGACGTAGGCGTCGTCGTCCGCCGGGGAGTAGAGGATGCGCTTGCGCTGTCCGCCGGAGGTTCCGGAGGTGTGGTAGGCGGACGCGTCCGCCAGCTGCGGGTGCTCCGCCGTGTAGTAGTGCGCGCCGAGGAGGCCGGTGCCGACGACGGGGAGGTCGGACAGGACTCCGGAGCCCAGCGCGCCGCGGCGCAGCAGCAGCTCGCGGTACCAGGGGAAGCGCTGGGCGTGTCCGGCCGCGAGGGCGGCCAGTTCCGCTTCCCGCGCGGGGGCTTGGGGCCGGGGTACGACGACGGTGTCGTAAGGCATGACGGGTCCTTTCGTCGGGTGGACGAGGAGAGCGGGCGGACTCAGCTCCAGCGCTGCGTCTCGCCGAAGAAGCCCGGTACGGACACCGCGAGGCCCTTGTCCATGGCCTGCCGGTAGAGGCGCTGGCCCACCGCGAGGTCAAGGATTCCGAGGCCGAAGGGTGAGAAGATCCGCACCCGGTCGGACGCCGGGGTGGTCTCGCCGCGCAGTACCTGGGCGAGGGTGCCGTCGATGAAGTCGCGGTGTCCGAGGAGTTGTTCGGCCAGGTGCGGTGAGGTGCCGGCGGTCAGGCAGTGGTCGATGTCGTCGACGATGTTCTGTGCTCCGGCCACGAGTTCCGGGCCGAGGTCCCGCAGCGAGATGTTGAGGACGATCTGGCCCGGGGCGAAGGTGTCCGTCCGGGTGACCCAGGGCTCGGGCGCGGTGGTGGCGAAGACGACGATGTCGGCGTCGGCGATCGCCCGCTCGAAGGAGTCCTCCTGCTCGGCCCGGTAACCGAGTTTGCCGACGCGGCGGGTGAGGGCGGAAGCATAGGAGGCGTCCCGGTCGTGGACGACGAAGCGGCCGACGGACCACGACCGCGCGGCGAAGAACTCGGCGATGTTGCGCGCGATGACCCCCGCGCCCACCAGGCATATCTTCTCCGCGACCGTTCCGCCGGCGAGTTCCTGGGCTCCGAGTACAGCGGAGGCCGCGGTGCGGGCGGAGCTGATCTGCGACGCCTCGAGGCAGGCGAAGGGGTAGCCCGTCTCGTAGTCGTTGAGCAGGAGGGTGGCGGAGGCGCGGGGGATGTTGCGCTCGATGTTGCCGGGATAGCTGGCGATCCACTTGATCCCCGAGACGCCGTAGTCGCCTCCGAGATGGGCGGGCAGCGCGATGATGCGGGCGTCCGGCTTGTCGGGGAAGCGCAGGAAGTAGCTTCTGGGGTTGACCGAATCGCCGTCGCCGTGGGTGAGGTAGGCGGATCGGACGGTCTCGACGATGTCGGGCCGGGAGTCGTCGATGAGGGTGCGCAGAACCGTGCCGCCCACCACGTGGAAGTCGAACATGCGGGGTTTTCCTTGTCTCGATCTTGGGTCCGAGCAGGAGGTCGTACGTCGTTCCGGGGGGTCCGGGCGGGTTCGCCGGACGCCGGTCACACGGCGACGGGACGGCGGCCGGAGTCGTGGAGGGCGTCCGCGCCGAAGGTGTCGGCCACCCAGAGGTCGTCGTAGATCGTCTTGGCGTAGCGATCGCCCATGTCCGGGGACACCGCCACGACACGGGAGCCCGCGGGGACGCGATCGGTGATCGCTTCCAGCGCGGCGAGCACGGAGCCGGTGGAGCCCCCGAGGGGCAGTCCGTGCTCACGAGCGAGGCGGCGGCACATGCGGACGGCGTCGCTCTCCTCCACCAGGACCACCTCGTCCACCTGGTCGGGTTGGCACAGTTCGGGGCGGCGACTGGTTCCGAGGCCGGGGATGTGACGGGGACCGGGCGGACCGCCGAAGGTCACCGATCCGGCGGTATCCACCGCGACGATCTTCGTCCACGGCGAGAACGCCCGGAAGTGACGCGTGCAGCCCATCAGGGTGCCCGTGGTGCCCGCGCCCACCAGCAGGACGTCGACGTGTCCGATGTTCTTCAGGATCGACGTGGCCGTCCGTCGCGCGTGGGCCTGCGCGTTGGCGACGTTGGCGTACTGGTTGAGCCAGACCAGGCCCGGGTCGGCCTCGGTCATCTCGCGGATGCGGGCGATCCGGGTGCCCAGGTAGCCGCCGTTCTGGTCCCGGCGTGTCACCTGGACTGTCTCGGCACCGAGAGCACGGATCAGGGCGAGGCTCTGGGGGGAGATGTTCGGGTCGGTCACGCAGGTGAAGCTGTACCCCCGGGAGGCCGCGATCACGGACAGGGCGATACCGAGACTGCCGGAGGAGGATTCGACGATCCTGCCTCCGGGCCAGAGCGTCCCCCTGCGTTCGGCGTCGTCGACCATGCCGAGCGCGGACTTGAGCTTCACCGACCCGGCGGGGTTCATCCCCTCCAGCTTCAGGAAGAGGTGGCTGTCCGGCAGGACGCCCTCCACTTCGAGGAAGACCTCGTCGGTGACGATGTCGCAGGCACGCTGGTAGATCATCGGTCCTCCTGCGGGCCGGTCGGCGTTGTACGGGGGACACCGTCGCCGGCCACGCTCCGCGGGTCCGCCCGGAGGCCGGCCAAGCGGCGGAGGAAGAGGGCTTCGGCGTGTGCCAGGGAGGCGATCTCGCGCGGGCTCACGCTCTCGTCGGAGCCGTGGATGTTCGACGGCGGATCCTCGACACCGCACAGGAGGATCTCGGCGTCCGGGTAGAGCGCCCGGAAGGCGGAGCAGACGGCGATCGAGCCGCCGGCCCCCACTTCGAGGGGAGTGGCACCGAAGGCGTCCCGCAGAGCGCCGCGCATCACTCCGTGGGCGTCACCACCGGTGTCGGCGAGGAAGGACGGGCCGCTGGTGACACGCCGGACGTCCAGGTGCGCGCCCCAGGGGGTCTGCTCCCGCAGGTGCGCGGCGAGTGCCTCGTGGGCCAGGGAGACGTCCGCGCCGGGCGGCGTGCGCACGCTGACCAGTGCCTTCGCGGAGGGCAGCAGCGCGGGGACCGCGTCGTCGAGGGGTGGGGACTGAATGGCGAGGACGGTGACGGCGGGCCGGGTCCACAGCCGGTCCGTGAGGTCGCCGTCACCGATGAGTTCGACGCCGTCCAGGAGACCGGCATCGGCCCGGAGGTCTTCCTCGGAGTACGCCGCGCGGTCCCCGGAGTCCGAGTGGCGCGCGGCCACTTCGGTGTACGGGCCGGGCACCCTGGGCGCGCCCCGGCTGTCGTGCAGCGTGGCCAGGAGGTGGATGAGAGCGGTCAGCGCATCCGGCACGGGGCCGCCGAACTGACCGGAGTGCAGTGTCCTGGACAGCGTGGAGAGAGTGATCTCCACGACGGCCATCCCCCGCAGGGAGGTGGTGAGGGTCGGGACGCCGGGCGCGACGTTCCCGGTGTCGGCGACGACGATCACGTCGGGCGCGACGAGGCCGGGGTGGGTGCGCAGCAGCTTCTCCAGGCTCCCGTCCCCGGGTTCCTCGCAGCCGTCGACGAGGACCACCAAGTCCAGGTCCGGGCCGCACGCGCCTGGCGGTGTCTTCTGGAGGGCGCGCAGCGCGGTGAGGTGCATGACGATGTTGCCCTTGCAGTCCGCGCTGCCGCGGCCGAACCAGCGTCCGTCCCGGTCGGTCAGTTCGAAGGGCGGTGTGCGCCAGGAGCTTTCGTCCTGGGCGGAGACGACGTCGTAGTGGGCGTAGAGCGCCACGCGGGGCGCACCCGGGGAGCCGGGCCGGTGGGCGTAGACCGTCTCGGGGCCGTCCTCGGTGGGAAGCAGGCGGGTCTCGGGGAAACCGGCGTCCGCGAGCAGGTCGGCGATCCGGCGGGCCGCGCGGCGGAACTGGTCGGGAGGCGAGGCCCCGACGACGGTGCGCAGCGCGACCAGTTCCGCGAGATCGTCGCGGGCTCTGGGTAGCAGGGAACGCACGGTCTCGGCGAGCGGAGATGAGGACATGGCTGTCTCCAGCGTGCGGGTGCGGGCGCTCATGCCGCGGCTGGCGTGGGGGCGAGCAGCGGAGCCAGCACCGCGAGGACTTCGCGGACGGCTTCCCGTGCCGCCCTGATCTGGGCGTCATGGGTGCTGGCGCCCAGGTGCGGGATCGCGAGGACGTTCGGGAGGCCCAGCAGCGGCGCCGGAGGGGGCGGTTCGGTGGAGAAGACGTCCAGCGCCGCGCCGGCCAGGTGTCCTTCCCGCAGCGCGTGTTCCAGGGCGGCCTCGTCCACGATGCCGCCCCGTGCGGCGTTGACCAGGTGGGCGGTGGGCCGCATCGATGCGAGTTCCCTCGCCCCGATGAGGCCGGCGGTCTCCGGTGTCTTCGGCAGATGCAGGGTCACGACGTCGCTGGTGGCGAGCAGTTCGTCGAGTTCGACGGAGAGGACGCCATCGGCGGTGCCGGCGTACGGGTCGTGTACGAGAATCCGCATGTCGAAGGCGGCCAACCGCCGTGCGACCTGCCGGCCGACCCGGCCGTAGCCGATGATGCCCGCCGTACGGCCCGCGAGTTCGACGCCGGTGAAGTCGGACCGGCGCCACTCGCCCCTTTCGAGCGAGCGTGCCGCGGTATGGACGTGGCGGGCCAGGGCCAGGATGAGGCCCACGGTCAGCTCCGCCACGCTCACGGTGTTGGAGTCGGGAGCGTTCACCACGGTGATGCCGCGGGCCGCGGCGGCGCTGGTGTCCACGTTGTCCAGACCGACACCGGCTCGGGCGACGACACGCAACCGGTGCGCGTGGCCGAGCGCTTCCGCGTCGACGCGGGTACCGCTGCGCACGATCAGGGCGTCCGCTTCCGAGAGAGCGGCGAAAAGGGCGGGACGGTCGTGGCCGTCGACCTGCCGGACGTCGCATAGGGCTTTGAGTTGGACGACGGCGTCGTCCGGGAGTACGTCACTCACGATCACGATCGGTGCGGGCACAGAACTCTCCCTTGGGGAGGTCGCGGACACAATGGGGATCGAGTAAGCCAAACGGTTGGTTTGTTTCTGGCACAAGCCTAACGGTTGGTTTGTATACGGGACAGGGTGCCTCCGGGGTGTCCTGCGTCACATTCGGGGTCGCCCGCCGACGGGCGGCGGCCCGGGACCGGACCGGATCAGGACCCGTCGGTGGCGACCATTCCCCGTCGCGGCGTCGCGGCGTCGCGACGGGGGGCGTGGCGGCCCTTCGGCCCGAGAGGGCGTCGCGATCAGCCCGGGGGCGTCGAGGCGGCGTGGACCGTTAGGACGCATTCGTACGCGACGGCACCGTTCTGCTCGGCCGCCACCCGCACCTCGAACGGGCCTGGGCCGCCCCGGGGTCCGGGGGTCCAGGCCCGCACAAGGCAGGGGGTGTCGAACTCGACGTACCGGTGGAAACGGTTGCGCATCGCGTGCACCAGCACCGCGCCGGGGCCGCCGAGGCTGTACGCCGCCTGCCTCGCCGCTTCCAGGAGGAGCATTCCCGGCACGTGGTCGGTGGGATGGTCGAAGAGAGTCGGGTGCGCCCGGTTGACGCGCAGCGGCCACGCCCCCTCGGCCCGGCCCGGCGCACCGTTGCTCCCCGACGCACCGCCGCTCCCCAGCGGCCGGCCGAGCACCACGTCGGCCTCGGCGGCCCTGCCCACCTCTCGCGGGGACACGGGTTCGGGTGGGGCGGGCGCGTGGACGGGCATGTCGGCGTACGAACCTCGCAGCCTCCTGTAGACGGAACCGCGCATGCAACTGAACACCATCCGGCCGTGTCCCATATACGTCGCGCCCCGGCTCAGTCCCACGTCCATGGTCATTCCGGCGAGCCGGTCCCCGTGCAGCGTCACGTCGGAGCAGTCGATGGCCAGTTCGACGTCGACGGGCCGGTCGTCGAGGCGGAGAGCGCTCGGGTCAAGGTCGATGCTCAGTTCGGTCATCAGGGTCGGGTGGTCCCGGGGCAGGTCGTAGAAGACATGGCTGACAAGAGAGGAAGTCTGGCGGATACTCTCGGCGGCCAGGAGGGGATCATGCCAGCGATCATCGATCGGTCCGTAGAAGCCGTGCCCGCGCGACCACTGGGCCCCCACCCTGAAGCGGTGTGCGGCCAGGCGTATCCAGCCATCGGTGAGCAATACCTCACCTATGGCGCGGCGGTGTACCAGGTGGCGCGAAGCGGTCCGCTCGAAGGCGAGTTGGACCGTGGGTTCGGAGGTGAGGGCGGACGTAGGGGTGAGGGCAACCGGCATGTCACGACTCCCGTCTGCGGTGCATCCCCAGGCGGCGCTCAGTGGCCGCCGGACCAGAGCAATAATACTTAACGTATGGTTTGTTTTTGAGTAACAATTCGGCCTCCTCAGGGGATTGAAATCTCCCGGAAACTAGGGAACAACAGGATGACGCGACAGGAACGAGCCATCGAAACGCGGCGGAAACTGCTGGTGGGGGCGGCCGAAGTCTTCGACGAGCGCGGTTACGCGGCTGCGAGCATCAACGAGATCCAGGAGCGCAGCGGCATCACGAAAGGAGCCATGTACTTCCACTTCAAGTCGAAGGAGGAGATCGCCAAGGGCGTCATGGCCGCCCAGACCGAAGCCTCCCTCGGAGCCCGCGACTCCTCCGCGTCGCCCATGCAGCAGGTCATCGACTTCACGCACGAGCTCGCGCATCGGCTCCGCACCGATGTCCTGTTCCGCGCGAGCATACGGCTCACCGTGGAGCAGCGGATGTTCCAGCCGGACGACTCCGGCATGTACAACTGGTGGCTGCGCGCCTTCGCCCGGGACCTCGCGCGCGCCCAGGGCGCCTCGGAACTCCGGGCGGAACTGGTTCCGGAGGACGTGGCGGCCAGCGTGGTGGGTTCCTTCACCGGTATCCAGATCCTCTCCTACGTCACGACGGGACACCGCGACCTCCACCAGCGCCTGACCCACTGGTGGCGGCAGATCCTCCCTGGCATCGTGACGCCGGAGGTCGTGGCCAAGGCCCTGCCCGAGGGATCACGCGACTTCGCGGAGCCCGTGGTCTGAGCCTCAAAGCCGCCCTCTCGGTCCAAGTCCCTCGGCCCCGCGCGCGAGTGCGCCTCGGCGCCACGCCGCTGCCGACGGTGCCGGGGTGCCGCCGCACGGCGACCTCTCCCACGCGGCTCGTCAGGCATCCGGAAATGCCGTGCCCCTCGTCTCCCAGGGGCACGGCACTGTGCCGAAGGCGTTCCGGAAGGGACCAGTCACTCAGCCGACTTGCGGGAACGATCGACTGCTTGGCTCTGACCTGGGGAAATGGCCTTTCGGTTATCTCCCTCTTCGCGCCTCTTGACGCAGCCGAAAGTCCCAGAGCGTTCCCACAAATCTCCGTGGGCGGTTCGGGTTGCCTCCCGCGCGACCTCCCGCAGGAGAGCGTGACGTACTCCTACTTCGCGGCTTAGCCTCGGGCTGTCACGAGGTGGGCTGTCCGAAGCATGATCGAGAAAGCGAGAAGTGCTCCTGACCTGGAACGATAGGACTTGTCGAGGGTCCAGATCGTGCCGTGGAAAGAAGCACTTCTCAGGTGAAGAACCTTATCGGGTCGTACCCGCGTGTCCGCATTGAGGGCGGCGGCCGGGCGGTGGTCTCCCAGGCCGGGGGCGTGCTGCTGGTCGAGACCGTCCGCAAGGCCGGTTTGGACACCGCGATATCAGCGGCGCTGTCGCCATGGCGGAAGGCTCGGGCGGTGCACGATCCGGGCAAGATTCTGATGGATGTGGCCCTCGCGGTCGCGCTGGGCGGGGACTGCCTTGCCGACGTGGGGACGCTGCGGGCCGAGCCGGCCGTGTTCGGCCCGGTGGCCTCCGACCCCACGGTCTCCCGGCTCATCGACACCCTGGCCGCGGCCGGCCCGAAGGCCCTGGCCGCGATCCGGTCGGCACGGGCCGAAGTGCGCAAGCGGGTATGGAAGTTGGCCGGAGCCTCCTCGCCGGACAGCACCGGGCAGGTGACCGTGGACCTGGACGGGGTGCTGGTGCTGGCCCACTCCGACAAGCAGGACGCCACCGCGACCTGGAAGAAGACCTTCGGACACCACCCACTGATGGGCTTCGTGGATCACGGATGCGGTGGCACCGGAGAGCCGGTGGCCGCCCTGCTGAGGCCCGGCAACGCGGGCAGCAACACCGCCGCCGACCACATCACCGCCACCCAGCTCGCCCTGGCCCAGCTGCCGAAACAGTACCGGCGTGGATGCCGCACGCTGATCCGCACCGACTCCGCCGGCGGCACCCACGAGTTCACCGCCTGGCTCGCCCAGCGCGGCA
Source organism: Streptomyces sp. NPDC005576 (assembly GCF_042871745.1). Taxonomy (NCBI): domain Bacteria; kingdom Bacillati; phylum Actinomycetota; class Actinomycetes; order Kitasatosporales; family Streptomycetaceae; genus Streptomyces; species Streptomyces sp. NPDC005576. Next base: position 21,604 of record NZ_JBIAJC010000026.1, read on the forward strand.
GGTGGCTGTCGTACCCGGTCGGCATGACCATCACGGACACCATCCACCAGGCTGTCGGCAGGGTTCCCGCCACGGCGTGGACCCCGGCCGTCGAACCCGACGGCGAGATCCGGCACGGAGCATGGGTCGCCGAACTCGACGGCGGAACACTCAAGGGCTGGCCGACAGGAATGCGGCTGATCGTCCGCAAAGAACGTCCGCACCCCGGAGCCCAGTTGCGGTTCACCGACGCCGACGGGCTGCGGCTCACCGCGTTCGCCACCAACACCACGGAGATTCCGGTCGCCGCACTCGAGCTGCGGCACCGGCAGCGGGCGCGGGCCGAGGACCGCATCCGGGCAGCCCGCGCCACCGGTCTGCGCAACCTGCCCCTGCACAAGACGGCACAGAACCGGATCTGGCTGGAGATCGTCCAGATCGCCCTGGAACTGCTGGCCTGGATGCCCATGCTCGCCCTGACCGGTGAGACCCGCAGGTGGGAACCCCGCCGCCTGAGACTCCGCCTCTTCTCCGCCGCCGCACAGATCATCACGACCGGCCGCCGCCGCCACCTGAGATTCGCACGCCACTGGCCTTGGACCGACGTCATCACGAACGCGATCGCGCGTCTCGAGGTGCTCCCGAACCCCGGCTGAGCAGCAGATCCACCCATCCCTGCGACAGAACGTTCCAACCCGGAGCAGTGGAACCCGGCGTCCACCCGACACGACACTCGGGCCCCCGGCCTGCCCAACTGCAGCCACAAGCAACGAAATGGGCCACCGACTCCGTCGGCGGCCCATCACGAAAGATCGAGGCTAACGGCATTGGCCGCAAAGGGCGCCGCATCCGTGCTCGGTGTTCAGCCAAGGTGAGCCACATAGTTCAGAGAAGGCGCGTTCCACCTGGACTCCGCCTGGCACCACGGCTGGGAGACCGTCGCCGCGCTGCTCGCCACCACCAAAGCCACCACGCGGTGACCGGCCGCACCCGCACCCGCCTGGACCGGGTGCGCGCCTCGGTCGGCATCGCCCAGTTCGCCCTCCAGCAGATCGAGGACGACCTGAGCGCCGACGACGTCGACGGCCCGGAGCTCGCCGCGATCCTGCGCGAGCTCCAGGAGGACGTCGACGTCCCCGGCGGCCTCGATCCGATGCTCGCGCAGCTGGTCACCGCCGCCGCGCGCCGGGCGGAGCAGACCAAACCCGACCGCGACGGTGACGCCTCCTGCCCCCTACGCGAGGCCGCCGCCCTGCTCACCGGCAACGCCGGGCAGCGCATGAACCGGGCTGCCCGCGCCCTCCACCCACAAGGAGATCTCACATGACCGAGCTGCCCTGCTACCCGCCGATGCCCGAGCGCAGCCTCGTGGTCCTCATCGGCCCCGCCGGTGCCGGGAAGACGACCCTGGCGAACACCTGGCCCGCCTCGCGGGTCCTGTCCCTGGACGCGCTGCGGGAAGCCGTCAGCGACGACTTCTCTGTCAAGTTCAGCGTGTTGAGCTAGCGTCGCGTCGTCGGCGCCCTGTGCACGCTGCGCCGGACACCGCTGGACTCGACGATGACGGTGGGCAGAACTGGCTGTGCTCAAGAACCGATCGGGGCCGGCGCGGCCTTTGTCGGCCGGAGGAGTAGGACCTCGCCCATCCGACAGGGATGAGTACGGCGTCGTACGGGGCTACGGTCCGCTCCGACGAGAACGATGACCTCGGTGCTTCTGACGGGCATGCGCAAGCAGCGGAGTCCCTCGTGCCGGCAAACCCGTTCTCAGCCCCGTCGGGCGGGCCGCCCGGCGTGTCGTCGCTGGTCAGGTGCCTAGGAAAGATCCCTCCCATTGTGGACAAGCTGCACCGGGGGCACTCTCGAAACGTGGCATCCGGGCAACAGCCGGACCAGCCGCCCCCCGCGGGCCGACGAACGCCCACACCGGCATCCTGTCGACCTCACCGGTGACGGCTTCGACGGCGCGGGGAACGCAACGACCGAGGAGTACAGCGTGAAGCGCAAGATCACCTTCGACCGTGACGGTCTGACCCTGGTGGGCAACCTGTTCACCCCGGACGACCTCGACGAGAACGGCCACTACCCGGCGGTGATCGTGCAGGGCTCGTTCACCTCGGTCAAGGAGCAGATGGCGGGGACCTACGCCGAGAAGTTCGCCGCGCAGGGCTTCGTCGCCCTCAGCTTCGACTACGCCCACTACGGCGAGAGCGAGGGCCAGCCGCGTCAGTACGAGTCGCCCGCCGAGAAGCTCAGCGACCTCAAGGCGGCCGTCACCTACCTGACCGATCTGCCCTACGTGGACGCGGTCGGCATGGTCGGCGTGTGCACCTCGGCCAGCAACGCGGTCTACCTCGCCGCCGAGGACCCGCGCCTCAAGGGCATGGCGACGATCGCCGGGTTCCTCGTCAACGAGGACGTCTTCACCGCCACCTACGGCGAGGACGGCATGGCTACGCGGCGTGATCAGGCGGCCGCAGCCAGGAAGAAGTACGAGGAGACCGGCGAGGCGACGACCATCACGGTCTACAGCGAAACCGACCCGAACGCGGCCAACTACATCCCCGTCGAGGGCGCCTTCGACTACTACGACAACGAGGCGCGGGGCAACGTTCCGCAGTACAAGAACGAGATGGACGTCTCGTCGTGGACGAACTGGCTCGCCTTCGACGCGCTGGGCGAGGCGTCGTCCGTCATGACTCCGACGATCGTTGTGCACTCCGACGAGAGCGCGCTGCCCGACAACGCCAAGGCGCTCCACGACGCCGTCCGCGACGAGAAGGAGCTCGTGTGGTCCGACGGGAACCACTACGACTACTACGACTCGCCGAAGCAGATGGACAACGCCGTCGCGAACGTGAGCCGGTTCTTCCGTACCCACCTCACCCAGGGACAGGCCGCCTGACCCCTCCGGGCGTCCGCCTGATCCGCACCGGCGTGCCCGGGACGGTCCTCCGTCTCCGGGCACGCCCCCTCAGAGGCAGTGAGAGACGTGAACGCGAAGAACCCGCATCTGGAAGAGCTCGGCCAGTTCCTCAAGGCACGCCGCAGCGAGCTCAACCCCGTCGACCTGGGACTCGACCCGGGAGAGCCGGGCGGTCGCCGCGTGTCCGGACTGCGACGTGAAGAGGTCGCGGCGCGAGTGGCGATCAGCCAGGACTACTACGCCCGCATCGAGCAGGGACGGCTCGCCCCGTCCGAGCCCGTCCTCGAAGCCATCGCTCACGCCCTCCGCCTCACCCCCGACGAGCGCGCCTACGCCGAGAGCCTCGCGCGCCAGGCCGAACGCCGCACCCTGCCCAAGCGGCGCACGACACCGGTGCGCCCGCAAATCCAGCGCCTGCTGGACCAGTTGACCGACACGCCGGCGTTCGTGGTGGGCAAGTACCTCGACATCCTGGCCTGGAACCCGCTCGCCGCGGCCCTCCTGCTCGACGTCGACAAGAAGCTCCCCAAGGAGCGCAACTACGTCCGGATGCTGTTCACCGACCCCCGGATGAAGGACTACTACGACAACTGGGGAGCCATGGCCCGCGCCGGCGTCGCCCTGCTGCGCATGCAGGCCGCCGACAATCCCACCGACCCCCAGCTCACCTCCCTGGTCGGCGAGCTGTCGGTCGTCGATGCGCAGTTCCGTCAGTGGTGGGCCGCCCGCCACGTCGCCCGCGAGGAGTTCGGCACCAAGACCGTCCACCACCCCGACCTCGGCGACCTCACCCTGGACTGGGACGCCTTCCAGTGGGCCGGAGACCCTGACCAGCAGCTCATCACCTGGTCCGCCCCGCCCGGCTCCGCCACCCAGGAGAAGTTCCGCATCCTCAGCTCCTGGATCGCGGCCGCGCCCGCCCGCGACAACGCCGAAAAGACGACAGAGGCATGACCCGGCCCGCCGACGGCTGACCCAGTGAAAAGCCCTTCGTCGATCACCGACCGCACAGAAGGAAGATCCATGCGCATCATCGTCTTCGGGGCCTCCGGCATGATCGGACACGGCGCGCTGCGCGCCAGCCTTCTCGACGAGCAGGTCACCGAGGTGCTCGCCGTCGTCCGCAGCCCCCTGGACATCGCTCATCCCAAACTGCGGCAGATCGCCCACACCGACTTCACCGACTACACCGCTATCCAGGAACAGCTTCACGGTCTGGACGCCTGCCTGTACTGCCTGGGCGTCTCGGCGGTCGGCCGCAAGGAAGACGAGTACACGCGCGTCACCCGCGACTACGCCCTCGCAGCCGCCCGCGCCCTTGCCGCTGCCAACCCTGCCCTCACCTTCTGCTACGTCTCCGGCGAGGGCACCGACCCCACGGAGAAGAGCCGTCAGATGTGGGCACGGGTCAAGGGCCGCACCGAGAACGAACTCCTCGCCCTGCCGATAAGCGCTCACGTGTTCCGCCCCGGATACGTCCAGCCCGTCGACGGAGCCGTCTCCCGCACCCCCCTGTACCGCACGGTGTACCGCATCACCGCAGGGCTCTACCCGCTCCTGCGACGCGCCGCCCCCCGCTACGTCACCACCACCCGAGCCATCGGCCGCGCCATGCTCGCCGTCACCCACGCCGAAGGGACGAGCCCCTCCGTGCTGCGCAACGGCGACATCAACGACCTCTCGCTCAGCTACTCGCCTGCCCGGGCGACCAAGGCATAGCTCGCACCCGCCCGCGACCGGTGCCTCGCACACCGATTTCTCACAAGCGGTCATCTGTGTTCGACGAGGTCCGGCGCTCTCCGTGACCCAGTCCGGTGCGGGGTTGTGTGGGCAGTATCCGGACCACACCGACAGCATCGACCTGCTGCTGGCGCAGCACACGGTTCTCCACGGTGGACTGGTGCAGAGCGCCTACCAGCGCTTCGACGTCGGCGTTGAGCCGGGTGATCTCTTCCGCATCCGCGGCCCGTAGTTCCTTCAATCGCCGGACCTGCTGGCGCAGCCGCTTCGGGAGTCTGCCCGCGGGCGCGGACCTGGCCGTAGAACTCGTTCTTCAGGTCCGGGTGGCGCTGGGTGAGCGCGTTGCGGGGAACTTGGGCCTCCAGTGCGAGAGCGACGATGGTCAGCGCGCCGTTGGAGTGCTTGGGATGGCCGGACAGGATGCGGTCCATCGCCGCCCGGATGCGGTCGCGTTCGTCGAGGGCTGGGCTCATGAGGTCGGCTCCTGCGTGTGGACGCGGTCGTGCTTGTGGCGGTCAGCCAGCGCACGCAGCTGCGTGGCTCGATGGGCGAGGCGGTCAGAGAGGGGGCCGGGAGCCGTCTCGGAGGCGGCCTGCTTCTCCAGGCTCTGGGCGTGCTGGAGGAGCTGGGCGGCATGGTGGTCAGTGCGCGCGATGTTCGCGCATGACGGCCGGCAGCGGTCCAGCCGCGGGGCGTCATCGGCGTCCAGGCGGTGGCACAGCGCCCGCTCCCGGTTGTAGACGCACATCAGCAAGGAGCGCGGGTTGTCGTAGACGGTCAGGGCCGGGTTGCCGAGGATGTCGCGGGCCTGGCGGTGGGTGCGGATCGACCCGGCGAAGGCCGGCGTCTGCGCCGCGGCGTGGATCGCGCGGCGCGCGGCTGGACCGGAGATGCCCGCCCCGTGAGCGAGGTCGTCGTGGAGGTTGGTGAGGGTGTCGGCGGTGGCCCGGGCGGTTTCGATGTCCAGCAGTTGGTGGATGCCGTCACGGCCGCGAGCGGCGTATCCGCTGCTGACCGCGGTGCGCATGTGCCCGTACTGGATGGCCAGCGCCACCAGGTCGCCCGGGCGGCGGGCGATGTGCCAGGCCAGGGTGCGACGGAACCGGGCCAGACCGATCGCTCCGTGTGGGTCGTCGGGGACGACTTCGCTGTCCCGCCCCAGGGTCCGGGCCAGACCGGAGGCCCAGGCGGCGAAGGCCTCGATACGTGAGTGCAGGCCCGTGAAGCGCAGGGAGGCCGTGCTGTGGGTGGGGACGGTCACGAAGGTGTGCACGGCCGCATCGAACAGCAGCCCTTCGGCCGGGACGAGGCTTTCCAGCACGTGGATCGCGCGGACGACGGGCGGGATGGCCACCCAGGGGACCTCGCGCAGTCGCCCGGCTAAGTGGTGGTTGCCATCCTCGTCGAAGGCGTTCTTGAACTTGCGCCCGTAGATCAGGTGCTGGCCGGAGGCGGCCTCGGGGCAGCAGCCGGCCTGCAGGCCGAGCACTTCGGCCGGGCGCATCCCGGTCAGGTAGGCCACCACGATGAAGCACGCGGTTCCCAGATGCCGCATGAGCTCGCGGGTTTCGGTGAAGTCGATGAACGCCGTCCAGGGCTCGCCGTCGATGCGCCCGGTGATCGGCGTGACCAGGGGCAGGGGCCGGGGTTGGCGTCAACGTAGGCGAGCAGGTGCTGCCACAGCTCGGTGCTGAGCAGGCTGTTGACCTGCGTGGACGGGCAGCTGACCCGGGCAGCGATGTAGGTGTTGGCCAGGGCGTGGCGGTAGCTGGCGTTGGGCCTCGACGGCACCGGCTGGCCGCGGTCGATGAGGTCCTGCAAGAAGCTCTTCAGCCGGGCCTTCGACTCCGGCGTGGCCGGCGTACACAGGGCGGCGTCGGCGATGCGTCGGCTTTCCTCCCAGGCGGTGAGGATGCCGTCGGAGAAGTCGTCGACCACGCGCAGGGCCCAGATCAGCAGCGGCCCCATGGTGGCGGGCGAGATGGGCTCGGTGGTGTTCTCGCCCCGCCCGGCGCTGGGCGTGCGGGGGTCGTCGACGCCGAGACGGTGCCAGGGCGGCATCGCCATCCCGCTCGGAGCGGGACCGGCCGTATCGAACGCCCACAGCCGGGTCAGGGCCACCAGGACCTTGGTGACGTTGCCGCGGCTGGCGCCGGGCTGCCGGGCCAGATGTCCGGCCCATGAGACCCACACTTCTTCGGTGACAGCGTGCAGACCTCGCTCACCCCGCTGGTGCAGCCAGGCGCAGAAGCGCTGCCAGCACAGCACGCTCTGGTGGATCCCGGCAGGGCCCAGGCGAGAGTGCCACGTTGGATGGCCGACCAACACGCTCGCCGGCAGCGAAGTGTTGATCATCATCCAGGCGGCCGGCTGGACCTGCGGCAGCATCGAAGCCGGGAAACGTGACCAGTCCACCCCGGGCCGAGCGGCGCTGGGATTGGCGACCAGCGGGGCCAGCGACCATACCTCGTCGGCGTAGATCGACACCGGCACGGGGCCGGGCGCCAGGACCAGCGACGGTGCGACGACCGGCGTATCCCACAAGGGCAGGGCCGGCAGTTCAGCAGGCAAAGCAGTCAGTGCGGTCACAGGTCGAAGTTACCTTGCAGAAGCTGGTCGATGACCGTGCGGTCGGATGCGGTGACGGCCTCTCGCGCCGCCTGCCACACCGGCTCGCCGAGCCGGCCGCGCAGGTCGGTCAGCCGGGCATGAGCATCCGCCCAGTCCGCTTGCCAGATGCCCGGCTCCGCCACGCCGCGCAAGTGCTCCAAGGCATTGAGCAGGTGGGCCAGACGCGGGTGATGGGCGGGCGTGACACGGGCATTCGGGCAAGCCGTGCACAGCAAAAACGAGGCGGCACAGCCCTGCCCGGCCGGGCTGAACGGGCTGTACTCCCAGCCCGCGCAGCCCGCGGTCACCGTCTGCCGGTCTCCAGCCTCCCCCGCCTCCGGGGTGAGGCGGGCGGTGAAGACAGTGCGGCGGGCGGCATCCACCGCTTCCAGCGCGCCGTCGGCGATGATCGGCACCGCCGCCTGCTGGGCCTGCGGCTCACCCACGACGTAGATGCTGTCGTGGGTGTCCTGGCTGTTCTGCCCGGGCTCGCGACGGTGCAGCACGTTCACCGTCTTGCGCAGCCGCCGCAACGGGGAACCCCGCAGTCCCACCGAGCGAGCCCAGGCGCCACCGGCCAGCTCGTCCACCCCCAGCCCGAACGGGCCGATCCGCACCGCCCTTCGATACCCCTGGCCGTCGTGCGGGGTAGTCTGGCGCCAGATGAGCAGCCGGTCGACATCCGCATCCAGCTGGCCCACCAGGGCCCGGGCGTGTGCGGTCGCCTCCAGGGCCTCGGTGATCACACGCCCCGAGGAGTCGGCGCCGGAGTCGGTCACGTTGCGGCTCTCGAACCGGCCGCGGTGCCCCGCGCGGCGCCGCTTCTCCAGCCGCAACCGGTAGACCGGCATCCCTACCTCCGCAGTGCTCGCCAGCGCCTTGGGCACCGGCATCTCAGACAGCGTCGTGGCGTTCAGGCCGAACTCCGCGACGATCAGCACGGCCAGCGCGGCTGACTCCTTGCGGCTCAGATAGAGCCGCCCCCACGTGTACGGCGCCGAGCCACCCACCAGCGCGGTCCGGTAGCGCTGGCGGACCGTGCGCCGCCTGTCATACACGGGGACGTCACCGGTGCGGGCCAGCACGTCCAGCGCCTCGCCCAGCAGCCAGTTGCTAGAGCCCGGCTCGATCCGGCCCGCCCGCCACGCCTCCAGGCGCTCGGTGTTCTCCCTGATCCGCAACAGCGCCGCGCGGAACGTGCGTCGCGCCGCCACCCGGATGGCCGTGAACTCCGATGGCGTGTAGGCCTCTTCGCGGCCCGGCGTCCACGCGAAGCGCTTGGCCATGGCCTCCCGCACCGGCCGCGCCAGCCGTTCATCGTGCTGGAGCAGGCCAGCGACGGCGGCGTACTTGCTGTACCCGTTCGAGTTCGGCGGCAGGCTCAGCCGCCACGCATGCCAGTGCGCCGCACTCAGCCGGTCCACGTCCAGCGGCGCCGCCTTCAGCTCGCTGACGAACTCACCGAACGGCCGGACCAGGTACCAGCTCGCCTCGCTGGTCTCCACGCTGTCCCAGCCCCCGCCCGGGGCGCACTTGGCGGCGAACAGCACAGCCAGCGACCGTTGCCACGGCTCGGGGGCAGGGAAGGTGCCGAAGTCGTAGTCTCGCACCCGGCCCTGCTGATCTCGATGGCTCACCACTAGGCCGTCATGCACCAAGGGCATCGGCCGCTGGTGCGGGACGTCGGGCAGGGCGGCCGCGCGGCCGCGGCGGCTCACCGGGCCACCAGCTGGTCGTCCAGGTCCTGAATGCCCTCGCTCTCGCGGGCCAGCCGCGCGAACACCTCCGTCAGTTCCCCCTCGGACAGTGGGCCGTCGGCCGGCCGGAAGTCGGCCAGCAGCGACCGCAGTTGCAGGTCCGCCACCGGAGCGAGGTAGATGTGCTTCGTGGTCTCCAGCTGGGCGTGGCCGAGCAGGTCCTGCACCATCCGCCACGGATCGCCATACAACATCCGGAAGTCCCGCCGCTCCTCCGGCGTCAGGCCCATGCGCCGATCCATCACGTGGTTGAGGACCACGAGCATGACCAGGGCGAAGCTGTGCCGGGCCATATGCGGGGTGCAAAACGGCGGCTCGCCCATCACCGCCGCCAGCACCTTCTCGCACCGCTCATTCGCCGTTCGGAACACACCTTCCCAAGACGCCGGGCGCAACGGCAGCCCGGCCTCGTTCAGCCACAGCCACAACGGCTCCGGACCAGCTGGACCCTCAATGAACAAGCTCATCCGCTCATCCACCGTCGCCTCTGCCAGAGCCGTCTGACCCACCACGCCGTCCCCGTCCCGCCAGTGAAGCAGGCGGCGACGCCCACCCGTCTCGTGCGTCACCAGCCGCATCGGCAGCCCGTCGTACCGGCCCGACCGCCTGCGCGCGCCGTACCGCCCGAGCGCGTGACGACTCCACATAGCCCTTGACCTCGCCCACCACGACCGAGGAGGCATAGAACGTGCGCGCCCGTCTCGACTTCGTCACCACTCGTGCCAGACGCCCCGCGTAGTACCGGCCGCCCTCCAGATGGAGACGGGGAACCTCCAGCGTCAGCAGCGAGGCCCCCTCCCCCAGACGCACCCCGGAGGAAAACAGCAGGTCAGCGAAGGCCGCGTTGCGGTCGGCCAGCCGCCCCGCCCACCCGCTGTCCGGCAGCCCGTCCGCGCCGTGCCCGCGCAGACCCACATCCACCCAGCGGCGGAAGGCGCGCGGCGTCAGCCAGCGAACCTCGCTCGTGCGCGCGTTCTTCGCCCGCGCCGTCGGCACCAGCACTACCTTGCCGGTCCGGCCCGTGACCGTACGCATGAGCACAGGGTTCGCCAGTACGTACTCGCGCTGTACTGCCCACTCATACAGCCGTGCGAGCGCGGCCAGTCCCCGGTTCCACCGCGCCCCGCCGACCCGGCGGGGATTCCGTGGCGAGCGGGTCCGCCAGTCCTCGAAGTCCCACAGGTCGTCCGGCGACGCCTCGCTCCACCACTTCCCGCGACCCCACAGGAAATCGAAGAACAGGCAGTAGTCGTCCGTGTAGTTGCGCTTCGTCTCCTGTGCGAGACGGGCGAACGACGACCGGCACAAGTAGTGGCTCAGTACCTCGTCGATCCGGCAGTCCGAAGAGAGAAGGATCGGATCCCCAGGATGAATCCCAACGCGATCCTCACGTACGGCCAGATCCTCCCGCTCAGCCAGAACAGGCACCCGATCCCCCGCCACCCGGCGAGCTGCCAGCACCCAGAACGTACGCCAACCCGACACTCATCCACCCTTGCTCGATCCGCTTCAACAAGCCGATCCAACAGGGAAGACGATGCCGGCGACCAGGACGCGACCGCCGACGCCGTCGCCGCCTTGAACCTCCTCCTGGAGGCGAGGATGCGCCGGCGTCTGCTGACCGTCGTGGACGCGACCAACGCCCGGGCGGCCCGGCAGCCGCTGGTCGCCGCCGCGAAACGACACGGCATGCCCGTCATCGCGCTCATGGTCGCCACCCCGGCTGCCATGTGCACGGAGCGCCAGCGGCCGCGTCCCGCGAACCGGACGGTGCCGGACGACACGGTCCGCCAGCAGCACACGGCGATGGTCCGCTCCCACCCGACACTGCTGGCCGAAGGCTTCAACGAGATTGTCTTCTCCGACATGCTCCACCAACTGCTGCCGTATCTGGAGCGCCTGAGCGGGACGCGGCGGGCCGACCTCGGCCTGGACGACGAGGACGGCCTGGGTGACCTACTGGTCGTACGGCGGGTGTTCGGCGAGGAGATCCTGCCGCTGTGGCAGTGGAAGCCCGGCTCCGACCTCGCCGGCGGCGATCGCGTCGCCGAGATCCGCCTCGGACAGCAGTACCTCCTTACCCGCCAGTGGTTCGACCGCCAGTACACCGCCCTCGGGCGCACCCTTGGCGACATCGCCGAGGAGGCAGGCGTCAGCCAGGCGACCCTGATCCGCCGGGCAGCCCACTGGGGCATCCCCCGTCGCCCCCCCCCGGAATCCCCAGACGCCCTCGGCGCCTAACTGGAGACCCCGAGCGCGAAGAGCTTGGGGCCTAGCGGTCCTCGCAGTGTTCGGCCTCGAGGTCGCGCATGCCGCGGAGGAGGAGGTCGAGGCCGAGGGCGAACTCCTCGGTCAGGGGGACGGTGGCTTCGGCGGCGGTCCGGCTGATGGCGGGGTAGTGAGCGGGGTCGGCGTGGCGCAGGCGGTCGCCGGCCGTGCGGTCGGCGTCCTGTTGTTCTGTGCTGCCGCCGAGTTGGAGTGCGAAGCCGACGACGAAGCGGGCGAGGGCGGCGGTGAGCGTGCGCGCGTTCGCGGGGGTGAAGCCGTGGGCGAGGAGGATGGTCAGGCAGCGTTCGCGGAAGGCCATCGCGTGCGGTCCGGTGGGGACGGCAGCGCTCAGGAGCGGTGCGGCGTTGGGGTGGCGGGCGATGGCGTCGAAGAGGCTGGTGGCCAGGTGTCCGCATGCGGTGGCCCATTCGGCGGTGGCCAGGAGTTCCTCGTCGAGGACGACTTCGCCCAGGACTCGTTCGACGACGTGGGCGAGCAGGTCTGCGCGGTTGTCGACGTGCCGGTAGAGGGTGGCGGTGCTCGATCCGAGCCGCTGGGCCAGGGCGCGGAGGGTGAGGGCGTCGGCTCCCTGTTCGTCGACGATCTCCAGGGCGGCCAGGAGGATGCGGTCGAAGGGCATCCTGGGCCGGCCGGGTGTCCTGGCTGCCGCTCGTGCCGTGTTCCGTGGGGTCGTGGGGGTGGCCTGCGGCGGGGACTGGGGCTTCGACGGCATTGCTCCAGTATCCGCTACGGCCCTGGTGTCCGGTGCCGGAGACGGGTGATTGAGGCGGGCATTGTGACCCCTCACACTTTCGGATACGTTGTAGCTGAAATTCATGGATGGCCCTCGCCGTGGGTCGGGGGCCCGGTGCGGGAGATGCAGCATGGGCAAGGGCGGCGCTGGTGCGGTGGCGGTCGTGGAGAACCGGCGGTTTCTGGGGGTGCGTGCGGAGTCCGAAGAGGTGCTGGCGGGGTTGGGGCCGGAGTCTCGGGCGGCGCTGCGGCAGTTTTCCTTCGAGCGGTTGATCGGCTACGGGGTGGAGTTCTCGGACGCGGTCGAGCTCAGGGCGAGGGTGCTCGACGGGCAGGGCTGGAGGGAGGCTGCCGGCGAGTTGGCGTCCGCGTGCCGGGAGCGTGCCGAAGCAGTGCCCGGGGGGCCGACGTGCGCGGCTTACCTGCGGCGGGCCTCGGCGCTGACGCGGATGAGCCAGGTGATGATGCTGGCCGACACCGATGAGCGGCGGGCGGTGTACGCGCACGCGGTCGACCTGTACGCGCGGGCCGCACGGATATCCGGGGGGCGCGAGCACTTCACGGTGGAGACCGGGGTCGGCGTGCTGACCGGGTGGCGGGTGGATGCCGGCCCGGACGCCGTGGGCGCGGCGGTGGTGGTCGGCGGCGTCGAGGGCTGGGCGATGGACTTCGACGCGATGGGCACGGCGCTCGCCGAGCGCGGCATCGAGGCGTTCCTGCTGGACGCCCCCGGGCAGGGCGAGTCGCGGATGGCCAACGGCGTCTACCTGGGGGACGGGTGGCTGGACGCCTACCGGGCGGTGCTCGACGCCGTGGAGGCATGGATGCCGGGGCAGCCGATCGGGGTGGTCGGCAACAGCATGGGCGGATCGTTCGCGATGGCGCTGGCGGCGGCCGACACGCGGATCGCGGCCTGTGTCGACAACGGGGGGATCGTCGCCCCCGGGGCGGTCCCGCCGGAGGTGGGGACCTTCTTCACCAAGATGGCCGCCTTCTGCGACCGCCGGGACGCGGACGAGGTGCGCGCGGTGTGGGCCGACGTGGACCCCGCCGCCGACGGGCCGAACGCCGGGTACCCGCTCCTGGTCCTGCACGGCGGGCTCGACCCGCTCGTCTCGGACGAGATGGTCCAGGCGGTCCTGGAGCGGGTGCCGGCCGGGGAGTGCGAACTGGTCGTCTTCTCCGACGGCAACCACTGCGTCTACAACCACCGCGAGGACCGCGACCTGCTGGTCGCCGACTGGATGCGCGCCCGCCTCGCCGCCCGGGGCGAGAAGTGACGGCCGCTGAGCGCACCGAGGAGCACACCGTGGAGATCGTCGACGCCCAGATCCACCTCTGGCAGGGCGACGGCGCCCCGCCCCACCACCGGCAGCAGCCGTACCTGATCGAGGACGCGCTGGCCGGCATGGACGCCGCCGGGGTGCAGCGGGCCGTCAACTGCCCGGCGATCTGGGACTCCGCCGCCCACACCTACGCCGTCGAGGCCGCCGTGCGACACCCCGACCGGTTCGCCACGCTCGGCTGGTTCCCCCTGGACGAGCACGCCGGCCCGGCCTCGGTGGACGCCCTGCTGGCGCTGCCCGGCATGCTCGGCCTGCGCTTCATGCTCGCGGCCCCCGACGCGATCGCGGCGCTGACCTCGGGCGGCCTGGAGTGGCTCTGGGAGGCCGCCCAGCGGCACGAAGCGCCGGTCGCCCTGATGGTGCTGCCCGAACACCTGCCGCTGCTCGACGGCATCGCCGGGCGCTTCCCCGGCATGCGCCTGCTCGTCGACCACCTCGCCGTCCTGCCGTTCCTCGCCCTCCCGCAGGCCGCCGCCCACTTCGACGGCCTCCTGGCGCTCGCCGCCCGCCCGAACATCGCGGTCAAGGCGTCGGGGGTGCCGAGCATGGCCACCGACGCCTACCCCTTCCGCAGCACCCACGACGTGCTGCGGCGCACCTTCGACGCCTTCGGCCCCGAGCGGATGTTCTGGGGCACCGACATCACGCGCATGCGCTGCACCTGGCGCGAGTGCGTCACCGCCTTCACCGAGGAGATCCCCTGGCTGGGCGGCCGCGACCTCGAACTCGTGATGGGCCGCGCCCTGCGGACCTGGATCGGCTGGCACTGACGCCCCCTCCCCGGCCCCTTGCGGCGATAGGGGCCGGGAGGCGTAACCATGTTTCGGCTACACTGTATCCGAAACTAAGTTTCGATCATCCGAGGAGGAACCCATGCCCAGCACGGACACCGACGTTCTCATCGCCGGAGCCGGCCCCGCCGGCCTGGCGCTCGCCATCGACCTGCGGCGGCGCGGCGTAGCCCACCGCGTCATCAGCGCCGCGGACGGGGGCTTCGAGGGCTCGCGCGCCAAGGGCGTGCAGCCGCGCACCCTGGAGGTGCTCGACGACCTCGGAGCCCTCGAAACCGTCCAGGCGCACAGCCGCCTGTACCCCAAGCTCGGCCTGCACCTGGGGCCCCTGACCGTTTCCAAGACCATGATCAAGCGGCATCCTGCGAGCGAGGAGGTCCCCCACCCCAACTCCTTGATGGTCGCGCAGTACGACACCGACGCCGCCCTGCGCGGCCGGCTCGCCGAACTCGGCGGCACCGTAAAGTTCGGCATCCGGCTGTCCACCTACACCGCCGACGCCCGGGGCGCCACCGCCACCGTCGAGCGCGCCGACGGAGGCAGCGAGCAGATCCGCGCCCGCTTCCTGGTCGGCGCCGACGGAGGCGGCAGCACGGTCCGCCGCACCAGCGGGATCGACTTCCCCGGCACCACCGACGAGAGCGACCGCATGATCGTCGCGGACCTCTCCCTGGACGGGCTGTCCGCCGACCGGTGGCACGTCTGGCCCCGCCACGCCGGCCGCTTCATGGCCCTGTGCCCGCTGCCCGACGGCACGTTCCAGCTCATGCTCAAGCTCCGCCCCGAGGAGAAGGCCGACCTCGACCGCGAGGCCATCGCCCGGATGATCGGCGACTTCGTCGGCAGGGCCAACATCACCGTGCGCGAGATCCACTGGTCCTCCGTGTGGCGCCCCAACATCCGCCTCGCGGCGAGCTACCGCAGCGGCCCTGTCCTCCTCGTCGGCGACGCCGCCCACGTCCACCCGCCCACCGGTGGCCAGGGTATGAATACCGGCATCCAGGACGCCTACAACCTCGGATGGAAGCTCGCCCAGGTGCTGGCCGGTGCCCCCGACGCCCTGCTCGACACCTACCAGGCCGAACGCCGCCCCGTCGCCGCCCGCGTGCTGGGACTCTCCAGCGAGATCTACGACTCCATGAACAGCCGGCCCCTGGCCGGGACCAAGCGCGGCGACGAGGAGCGCCAGCTCACCCTCTCCTACGCCGGCGGCCCCCTCGCGCCCGACGCCGCCGGCAGCCCGGGGCCGCGTCCCGGCGACCGCGCCCCCGACGCCGCCTACACCGACACCGAGGGCCGCACCGGACGCCTCCACCAGGCGTTCCGCGGAACCCACTTCACCCTCCTCGCCCTGGGCACCCAGGCCCGCCCGGCGGCCGACGGCCTCGCCCGGCCCGCGGGCGGCGCCGAGATCCGCATCCTCGCCGTCGCCGACCCCGCCGGCGCCCTCCGGCAGCACTACGCGCCTGCCGGCCCGGCCCTGGTCCTGGTCCGCCCCGACGGCTACATCGCCGCCACCGCAAGCGCCGCCGACACCTCCGCCATCGAGAACTTCCTGGCTCTTGCCGCCCCCGCCCGCACCGCATGACCGGCCAGGACGTACCGCGGCCCGCCGACGCGCCCCCAGGCGGCCGACTCACACCGGTCGCGGCGTTCGCGGCAACGGCGTTCGCCCTGGCCGTCAGCATGGCGTCCTCGGCCGTCCCGACACCGCTTTACGCCCTCTACCAGCAGCACTGGGGGTTCTCGACGTTCACCGTCACCGCGGTCTACGCCGCCTACGCCGCAGGCGTCATCGCCGCCCTGCTGCTGGGCGGCCACCTCTCCGACCGGTACGGCCGACGCCCGGTGCTGGCCGCCGCCCTGCTGGTCAACCTGGCCGCCGCCGCCGCCGGCTTCGCGCTCTCGCCACCGCTGGCCGGAGTGCTGGCGGCCCGCCTGGCCTGCGGCGCGGCCATCGGCCTGACCACCGCCACCGCCTACCTCGCCGAACTCGCAGCCCTCGCAGGGTTCCGGTGCGCGCGACCAGGGCGAGGGCTGCGGCGAGGAGGGCGGCGAAGGCCAGGTAGGGCAGGCGCAGCGGGTGGGGCCATTACTCTGGTCCATCCCGACACACCGCACGCAGCGGCCTACCTCCACGGCCACCAGCTCGACTGCAACGGCAGGGGCCGGCTGCGCTGTGAGACGACCACGATCCTCGGGATCTTGCAGCCGACCTGCGATGCTCACCCACGCCGCCGCCAACCTGTCCCTCCTGACGAGGTCGGCATGGACCTTGCCCCCTACGACGTACACCTCGAAGCCAGTCGTCCCGACGGCACCAACTACGCACTGCTGCGCCTCGGCGTACTTCCAGACCTGGGTCGCCTCTCGCGACGCCGACCATCCAACACCGAGCTCGCAGGCCGTGCCCCCACCGTCGCCCGGGTCCACGGTCACCGCGAAGTACGCACCTGTTCGACGTCAACGACCACGAGGTCTACATCGCCGACGTTGCCGCGCTCCTGGCCGACGCCCGCGCAGTAGCGAGCCCGTGACCACCACGGCCCTGCACCGGATCGGGACCTGACAGACCGAAGGCCCGGCTCCCCCGCGCTCGTCTGCGGCGGGGCCCGGCCTTCTTGCGTATCTGGATCCGCTGTGGCTTCGAGCTGTCTCCCGACGCTGGCGAGGGCGCCGGGATGCCTCGTTCGTCCTTCCGGCCTACACGGGACAGGTCATTCACTGCCCATGCTGCTGTGCCAAGCGTGAACGGGTACGGCCCGGGCCGTGAGTGACTGTAGGCCCTTCGACTCGACCAGGTGTGGCCGAAGCCGACCATGCGCAGAGAGGACCCCGCCCCACTGCGGAAACGGGAGGCGGGGCCAGAGGAAGGAATTCGCCCGATGGGCCTACGCGAGGCCCTTCGCACGTTTGCTCTCAGCGATCTTGCGGTCCACCAGAAGCTCCGTTACCTTCCGCCATGCCTCAACGTCGAGCTCGGCAAGGATGTAGCCAACCAGAGTTTCCGGGTCATGCGAAGGAAGCCGGACCAGCTCGGCCGACCGCTGGGTGGGAACGTCCTCGCCTCCATCAGGGGTGTCTCCGCCTCCATTTATTACGGCGTAATAATCCGGGCCCCCTTCCGTCGGCGCTTTTGGTTCGCTGGGTGGAGACTGCTCCACCGGTGCTGGCGGCGCGGGCGACTGCTCCGGCGCGGCCGTTGTCGTGCTGGACCGAGCGGTCTTGTTCTGGCTCTCCTGCCGCTTCAGCTTCTCGAGGTGCGCGTTCTGCTCGGCTGGCTTCTTCTTCCCGACTCGGCGCAGCAGCGCAGCGGGCTCTTCCCCGGACTTCAGCTTGTCCTGGAGTTCGGGGGTCAGCGAGAGCAGCGACAGCCGCTGGGACACCCATCCCTGAGATCGGTGCAGACGGTTGGCGAGTGCTTCCTGCGTGCGGTGAACTTTCAGGAGCTGGTTGAGAGCGTGTGCTTCGTCGAGGGGGTCGAGGTCCTGGCGATGGACGTTCGCGACGAGTGCAGACTCAAGGAGCTCGTCTGGGTTGCTGCCGAGGTCGTCGTCGACCATCACCTTGATCTCGGCCAGCCCGGCCTCGCGGGCTGCGGCCAGGCGCGAGTTGCCGTCGATAGCGACGTACTTGGTGCCCGGTTCGAGGTCGTTCTCCCGGTCGGGGTTGCCCGCGAGGTAGGCGACGCGTCCCATGATGCTGATGGCGGTCTTCTGCCCGTGGTCGCGGAGGCTCGCCGCGAGGCTGCTCAGGTCGCCGAGCTCTGATCGCGGGTTGTCCGGGTTGAGGCTGATGGCGGTGACAGGAAGCCGGACGGGCAGGGGTGCACCTTCTGTCGGTGCCGCAGTGGTCGCGTTGATGGCGGCTCGCCGGGCGCTGATCTGCTGCGTTTGGCCGAAGCGGCCGGCACCGAGCTGGCTGGCTTTGCTCATGAGATCTCCCGTGCGAGTGCGCGCATGGCGACGGCCTGCTGGCTGCGGGGGGCGTACGACAGGAGGGGCCGCTTCACGCGTACTGCTTCCTTCTGCTCTTTCAGGTCTCCGATGAGTCCGACTACCTTCGGATCCTTTATGTCGATCCAGCCCTCGAGGGATGACGTGGCGATGTATCCGCGTCGGGAGTCGTACAGGTTGACGACGATGCCGAGGTAGTCGATGTCGATAGCGAGGTCGCTACGGAGGTCGTCGAACTGGCTGGTGAGAAGTTCGTAGGCGTCGGCGCTGCTGTCTTCGGCCTGGACGACGATGAGGGCGCCGGACTGGCCGGGCGCTTCGTTGTCTCGGCGGCGGCCGTAGTAGGCCGCGGCGTCCATGCTGAGGCCGAGGCTGGGCGGGCAGTCGATGATGATGACGTCGTAGTCCGCTTCGAGGGGGGCGAGGGCCCGTTCAAGAGCGGCTTCGCGAGCACGCACTGCCGATAGACGGACGTCGAGGAGGAAGGCGTCGTTGCACGCCGGCAGCAGGTCGAGACGCCCGCCGAACCGCTCTTCGTCGACCGTGACGATCAGGTCGCGAAGATCGCCCTTCGGATCGCCGGCCATGTGGTTGGTGAGGCTGTCGCCGTCCATGGAGAGCGGTGCGGCGCCGAGCTGGTTCGTGAGGTGGCACTGTGGGTCGAAGTCGACGAGCAGGACACGGAGTCCGGGGCCCGGCAGATTTTCGACATCGAGAGGGCTGTCCTCTCCCGAGGCCGCGGCGAGTTGCTTCGCGATCCGCACCGGGTGGAGAGCGTTGGAGTCTTCGGCTAGGGCTTCGCCGACACCGGCCGTAATGGCTGTTTTCCCCACGCCCCCCTTCTGATTGCAGATGATCATGCGGCGAGTGATGACGGGCCGCTCGATGTCGGGAGCAGGGTTGGTGTCCAACCACATCTGCACGGACTGCGCGAGCCCTTGAATGAGGGACACCCCCCGGGAGGTGCAGTCGCTCCGAAACGCCTCCCACTGGCCTGCGGGGAGGAAGGTCGCGAAGGACCTAGCGCCAGCGGTATCGATGGGGGAGAGGTTGGAACCCAGCCCGCTCCACGCCTCGATGCCGGCTTCGACGGCGCGCTGGATTTCGATGCCGCGCTGGGCCGCTCGGACTTTGAGGTCCTGCTGCAGTCCGGCGGGGAGTTTGGAGACGACCTTCTCGCGGTCGCCGGGAAGTGGCGATGTCATGAGGACACCTTACTAACGTTCAAGATCTTCAGGCGAAGCAACACGTTAGTTCATCGAGTGACGTGCCGTCAGTACCGGTACTACGGCGTCATGCCGCGCCCTGCATCTCGCTCCGCCTGCGCCGATTATTACGGCGTAATAATCGGCGCAGGGCTCCAACGTGCGCACCGCACGCGCAACAGTGACGACCCATCGGCAGTCGACTCGACCGCGACCACTCTCGAGCCTTTGAAGGCGTGAACAGCCTGGTGCAGGGCGCCTGCCAACGGAGCGACCCCGAAGTCGCCGGAGCGGCTGCCGCGTCGGCGCTCCTCCTCAGTGGTTCAGTACTACCCGGCACCGCAACAACACAAGCTGTAGCGACCGTGCCTGCGTGAACATCATGAACAGGCGCAGGCGGAGACGTCGGTCGGCTGTGCCGCACCAAGCGGAAAGTATGTCGGTCGTCATGAAGGGCGGAGCGGACGGATCGACGGCCCGCGGTCTGTCCGAGTTCCCCGGGGTGCTGCGCGGTCCCGCCCGATCGGCGGTACGGGTGAGCTTTACCTACTCGACCTCGCAGTACGGTCTGCAGGGCCCACAGCTCGTGGGCGGAGAGGGTGTTCATCCGCCAGTAGGCGACGCCAGGGCTGCGAGTGCAAGCTTGCCGGTCAGGTGTGCGGAGAGAGCTCTGCGACTACGAGCCGGACATCGAACGAGCTGTGCTTCACCTGTGCATTCGACTACGCCACGTCCAGCCCTTCCAGCGTAGGGAACTGCATCACGCGAACTTCCTAAATCCCCTAAAACTGTAGAATCAACAAAAAAGCGACAGCCGTAATGGCGGTGTAGACAGCCGAACTCGGCACAGCTGGTATGGCGGGGCATCCTGACCCAAGACGGGGCGTCAGGCGGCCGCACAGGCGTTTTTGACCTCCCGGCAAGCAGAACTACCCCGGAAACAAGGCATGATCGCCAGCCAGATCCTCTGCACGGCGGCCCCCCTGGATGGTTAGCGTGTCCCTGTGCTCCTCGTTGACGAGGACCTGCGGATCGCCATCATCGGCGACCACGGCACCGCGAGCACCCTCGCCCTGCTCGCCGTCTCCCTGGCCGGGTACAACCCGGGCGTTGCGGACCAGGAAGGCGACGCGAAGCCCGACTCCAGCGTTTCCACCTTCCCTCTCACGCCGTCACCGCCCGGAGCGCCGGGTGGGGCTCCCGCAGCGGGCGGGCTGTTGCTCGCGGACGCCGTCGGAAAACTCCTGACGGCGGTGGAGAAGCGTGACGGGTACGAGCGTGACAGCTTCCATCATGGGATCGACGAGGACGGCGACGCGTGCTCCCCTCGGCCCGAGGCCCTGCTCGCGGAGGCCACGACGAAGCCGACCCAGGGGGTTCGGTGCGCGATCAGCGAAGGGGCGTGGATGTCGGGGTACGAGAAGGCCGAGGTCGCCGACGCCGGGAAGTTGGACATCCACCACATGGTGCCGCTCGCGGAGGCGGGGGCAGCGGAGCGTACGGCTGGACCGCCGAGCACCGCGAGGCGTACGCCAATGATCTCGGCTCGGAGCGATCGCTGATCGCGGTGACTGCGAAGTCGAACAGGAGCAAGGCTGACAAGGACCCCGCTTCCTGGCTTCCGCCCACCGAGGATGACCGCTGCGTGTACGCCACCGACTGGACCGCGACGAAGCTCCGCTGGGAACTGAGCGCCGATGAGGCCGAGCACGCCGCGCTGCTGAAGCTCGCCGAAGCCTGCCCGGACGCGGTCGTGGAGTACGAGGCCACCCCTGACCGCGCTGTGAAGTTCCCTCCGCGAGTCGGACAACGGGTGTTTACGCTGCCGGGGTCAGGTTCTGCCTGAGCAGGATTCTCGTTTCGAGCGGGGTGACGTATCCGTGATCGGGGTGCCGGCGGAGCCGGCTGCGGTTGTACTCGATCCCGATGTAGTGACATAGGTCGGCCCGGGCGGCCTCGCAGGTCTCCCGGACAGTCGTTCCGATCTCGGCCTTGAGCAGAGCGAACCAGCTCTCCGCGGCGGCATTATCGCAACAAGAGCTGACGCGCCCCATCGACTGCCGCATGCGCAACTTGCTTATTTCGGCGCGGAATTCGTCACCCGTGTACTCGCTGCCGCGATCCGTAGACATGACGCATTTGTCCTCCAAGCCGCCGCGTCCGGCGGCCATCCGCAGGGCGGCAACCGGCAGTTCGGCGCGGTGATGGTCGGCCATGGCCCAGCCGGCCACCTCCCGAGTCGCGAGATCGATGCAGGTTGCCAGGTACAACTTCCCCTCCACAGTGACCAGTTCGGTCGTGTCACCGACCAGTCGCATGCCGGGACGGGGTGCGGTGAAGTCCCGGCCGATGGGATCGGCGGCGAACACGACCGGCCTGACGGGTGAGACCGCGGCGCCGTCGCCGGATGATCCCGCGACGTGGTGGACGCGCATCAGCCGCTCGACCCTTTTCTCGCTGACGAGTCGGCCCGCCCGCCGCAGAGCCGCGCGGCACCGTACGCGCCGCGTGAGCCGGCATGCAAAATCCGAACCTCGCCCACCAGCAGCTCCACGGCCCGCTGCCGCACCGCCCGGGCCGGCCGTGATGCCAGGTGCGCGTAGTAGGTGGAGCGGGGCACTCCCAACACCCGGCATAGGTGACTCACACTGTGACCTGCAGGATTGTCCTCGGATGCCTTCTCCGCGTCGATGAGACGACACCGTGCCGCGGTGTCTACCTCGTCCTGTTCTGGGCGACGAAGGCGGTCGCTTCTCCCAGTACATCGATCGTGGCCTCCTGCTCGCGGACCTTCCGCCGCAGCCGGACCAGCTCCTCACGCTCCACGGTGGTCAGGGCCCCGGCCGGACTCTCCCCGCGGTCGATCTTCGCCTGCCTCACCCATCCGAGCAGCCTCTCCGGACTCCCGCCGAGATCCCTCGCGAGCCCGGTGAACGTCTTCTCCGAGGACAATGCCCACGCGACCGCGTCTCGTTTGAACTCGGCCATATATCGCTTACCCGTATTGCTTTTCATGCTCACTACCTGTGACAACTTCCTCCGGGACCATCCGTCCCAGTATCAGGCTGTCCAGCTCACAGGAGGAACATCAGTCGGAGATGGCCGGTTGGGCCGGATACGGGTACTGCGCCAACCACAGCTGTTTCTGCTGAGGTTTGCACCTGTTCCTGGTGTGCACCCCGACCGGCATGCCGATCTTGTGGGCCCTGCCGAACTCGAAGATCGACGAACGCCAGGTGCTGATGGCGATGCTGGACCGCGAACCGGAGACGGTCACCGGCCGGCCGGGGCTGCTGGTGATCGCGGACAAGGGCTTCGCCTCCAAGGAGTTCGAGGCCGACCTGGTCTTCCGAACGCGGAGTCGCTGCGTCCTGCGTTCAAGCGCGAGAAGAAGCGCAAGGGCGAGAGCCTCCTGAAGTCGGTGCGGCAACTGATCGAGTCGGTGAACGACACCCTCAAGGGCCAACTCGACCTGGAACAGCGCGGCGGCCGGACCTTCGAACGCCTCGCTTTCCGCGTCGCCCCACGCATACTCGCGCTGGCCGCGGCGATCTGGCACAGCCACAGGACCGGACAGCCGGTCATACGATCCCTGATCGCCTACGACCACTGATCACATCGGAATGACTCGTCCAGGTCTTCAGGCCGAGGCGTTCCAGCGTTTCAGGAGTTCCAGGGTCTCGATGAGGCCCGCGCGGTCGTCCGGGCCGCGGCGCATGGTGGTCAGCACGGTTGCGTTGGCGCCGGAGTCCTCGACGCTCTGCCACAGTGCGGGGGCGAGTACCGGGTGTGCGCTGACCTCGACCAGCACGTCGTGGTCTTTCAGCAGCTCGGCGGTCGAGTCGGCCAGCAGGACCGGCTGCCGCAGGTTCCGGGCGAAGTAGCCCGCCGTGGCCTGCCGCCAGTCGAGCTCCCGCCCTGTGACCGAGGAGATCATAGGGATGCGGCCGGGCCTGGGGGTGAGCTCGCCGATGGCCTGTTCGAGGTCCGCCAGGATCCGGTCGATCGCCGGACTGTGGGCAGGCAGGTCGACCCGGACCATTGCGCAGAGCACGTCCGCGGCCTGGAGCTCGGCGACGATGGCCTCCAACTCGGACCGGTCGCCGGCCAGGACGGTGGTCCGCGGACCGTTCCGGGCGGCCACGCACACGCTCCCCTCGCGCCCCCGCACGTGCTCGGAGAGGTCAGCGGCCGAGAGCTCCACCACGGCCATGCCGCTGTCCGGGCCGGCCACGCGGCGCTGCTGGTCGCTGTAGTGGTGGACGAGCCGGGCGGCGTCCGGCAGGTCAAGGATGCCGGCGATGACGCTGGCGGCGACCTCGCCGATGCTGTGGCCCGTGACAGCACCCGGCCGGACGCCCGCCTCCTCCAGCCAGCGGGCGATACCCACCTGGAGGGCGAAGAGGATGGGCTGTATGACGCCGACGTCATGCGTCCGGGCTTCGGGTTCGTCGAGGAAGAGCTCGTGGACGAGGGACCAGCCGGTATGCCGGGCCAGCTCGCTGTCGCACTCCTCGAGTGCCGCCCGGAAGGTGGGTTCCGTGCGGAACAGCGTCCTCCCCATGCCGACCCACTGCTGCCCGTACGGGGAGCAGACGAAGGCGATCCGGGAGCCGCCAGCGGCAACGGGCTCCGCTACGGAGGACGGGCCGCTGCCCCTCAGCTCGTGGACGGGCGCACCGTCGAGTGCGCTGAGTCGTGAGCCGGGAGCGGCAGCCACCGCGTCGAGCAGCTCGGTGAACTCCTGAGTCAGCCGCTCGGCCTCCGCGGGCGCGAACAAGTCGAGGGCATAGGTGAGGCTGCCGTCGATGCCGTTCGGCGCCCGGTGGCCGTCGAAGCCCTCGAACAGCTCAAAGCGGAGGTCGAAGCGTGTGATCCCCTCCGTGACCGGCTCGGTCTCCACTTCCAGGCGGGGGAGCTGGAGCTCGGCGCTCTCGTTGTTCTGGAACGCGAGCATCACCTGGATGAGCGGGTGCCAGGCGGGGGAGCGCGGCGGATTGAGGGCCTGGACCAGGTGGTCGAACGGGACCTCCTGGTGGGCGAAGGCTGCCAGATCCGTACTCCGCACACGGAACAGCAGCTCCCGGAACGTCGGGTCGCCGTCGGTCCTGGTCCGCAGCACCAGTGTGTTGACGAAGAATCCGATCAGGTCGTCGAGGCCCTCGTCGGTGCGGCCGGCGGTGGGAATGCCGATGGCGATGTCGGTGCCGGCCCCGCGTTTCGTGAGCAGGGCCGCAAGGGCGGCCTGCACGACCATGAACACGCTGGTGCCGGTCTCCCGCGCCAAATGGTTCAGCGCCCGGTGGGTCGACGGCCCGACGCGGAAGGGGACTCGGCCGCCCCGGTGCGAGGGAGTGTCCGGGCGCGGCATCGTGACATCGATCCGCAAGCGGTCGGGCATCCCCGCCAGTTCCCCCTTCCAAAAGGCGAGCTGCCTGTTGATCAGGCTGTTGGGATCGTGCGGGTCGCCCAGCAACTCTTCCTGCCAGAGCGTGTAGTCAAGGTACTGAACCACGAGCTCCGGCCAGTCGGGCTCCTGCCCGAGACGGCGCGCGGCGTACGCGAGCGCCAGGTCGCGGTTGAGGGGGAGCAGCGACCAGCCGTCGCAAGCGATGTGGTGGACGACCAGGAGCAGGACGTGCTCGTCCGCAGAGAGCCGGAACAGGTGGGCCCGCAGGGCCGTCTCGGCGGTGAGGTCGAACGCGTAGCCGGCCGCGACGCTCAGTGCCTCAGGCAGCTCGGCCTCAGTGACGGTGTCGACCGGCAGCTCGACCGGAGCCTCGTCCGCCTCCAGGACGATCTGCTGGGGCCGGCCGTCCCAGTTGGGGTAGGCGGTCCGCAGGCTCTCGTGCCGGGTGGCAAGGTCGTCGAGCGCGAGGCGCAGGGCGGGCAGGTCGAGGTCGCCGCGCAGCCTGTGGGCCGTCGGCATGTTGTAGTGTCCGGCGGCGCCGTGCAAGCGGTTCAGGAACCACAGGCGCCGCTGGGCCTGGGAGAGGGGGATCTCCGCGGGGCGTTCCACCGGGCGCAGTGGCGGGCGCCGGCTGCCCGATCCCTGCTCCAGGTGCTTGGCCAGTTGGGCGACGGTCGGGGCTTCGAAGACCGTCCGTACGGGAACCTCCAGGTCCAGGGCGGCGCGGATGCGGCCAGCGAGCCGGGTGGCCAGCAGGGAGTGGCCGCCCAGCTCGAAGAAGGAGTCGTCGATGGTGACCCGGTCGCGGCCGAGCACCTGGGCGAACACCGCGCAGAGGATCTCCTCCTGTTGGCTCCGTGGGGCACGGCCTTTGTGCTCGCCCATGGTCAGCTCCCGCCGACGGCGGCGCGGACCCGGGCGGGCCATGCCGCGGAGTCGAGCCCGTACTGGCAGAGGAAGGCGTAGACGAGCCGTTCCAGGCCGAAGCCGACGCAGCCGCTGCGGGCTGGGCCGTCCGTGCCGTGGCCGATGCCGAAGGCCTTGCCGAAGAGGTCGTCGTGGAAGTTGAAGGAGCCGACGGCGATCGTCTTCTCGGGGGCGACGTGGAGCCGCAGCTCGTACTTGAGCTCCAGCAGCCGCTGGGACCAGATGCGCTCGGAGGTGTCGGTGCCGCAGAAGAACGGGTCGTTGCCCACCTCGCAGAAGCCGCTCAGGCCGAGTTCCTCGATGAAGGCGAAGACCTTCCGCATGAAGCGTTCGCGGGCGTTCAGCACGACGTCCCGAGACCCCATGAAGACCATCTCCCGGATGGTGAAGTCCCAGAGCCGTTCCAGGCTGGTGGCGTACGCCGCCTCGAAGCGGAACGACTTGCCGCGAGAGGTGACCACGTGGAGCCGGTCCGGGTCCAGCGTGCGGTCGCTGTACTGGCTGAAAGTGTGGTAACACATCGTGGGCGGCAGGCAGTAGTCCACGTTGCCGCAGGAGTCCAGAACCGCGGAATCGATGCCGGTGGCGGCGTGCCGCTCCTGGAAGGCGCGGTAGACGTCCAGATCGTTGCGGAGCCGGGTGACGAACATCAGGTGCTGCGGGAAGGCCTTGAAGTAACCTGCCGTCTCCAGCGTCTTCGTCCTGATCAGCGTCGGGTAGCGGTACTCGCGGACCTCGTGGTTCTCGGCCAGCAGGTCGCACACGGCACGGTCGAAGTAGGTGAAGAGGGAGAGCAGCGGCTCACCGATGGCGACCTGTCCCTCACCGACCTCCGTCACCGCACCCGTCTTGGACAGGAGATCGAATATGTCCTGGTGTGGGGTGCGCTGGTGCGGCGACGTCCACACGGCCTTGGCCAGCGTCACCCACTGCTTCCGGACGTCGTTGTCCACCATGGAATTGACCTTCTTGGCCAAGGCGTCGTGCGGGAGCGGCTGTTCGGAGCGGAGCGTCACGGAGCGCACTTCGCCGCCGTCGGCGTGCAACTCGAAGCCAGTGATCTCGGGCGACACGAAGAAGAGCCGACGCTCGATCTCGGCGGCCAGCGCCTCAGGGATCGGGCTGTGCAGGTCGATCCGGGTGAGGACTTGGTTGGGGTGGGTCATGGTGGTCGATTTCCTCGCCGGTGGGAGAGCGGTCGAACGGTCCGGCGCGCGGCGGCGTAGGGCCGCCGCGCGCCCGCAGGGGGACTGGACTAGGCCGCCGTCGCCGTCCGCGACGTGACGAGGCTGACGAGGCCGTCGACCGTCCGGAAGTTGTCGAAGTCCATGTCCGCCGGACCGAGGGTCAGGGCGAACTCCTTCTCCACGAAGAGCGCGAGCTGCATCGCAAAGAGGGAGTTGACGTAGCCGAGGGCGAAGAAGTCGTCGCTGTCGGCGAGGGGCTGGCCGGCCAGCTGCGGGGCAAGGAATTCACGGACCCGGGCGCGCACGTCGTCGTTAGTCATGGGGTTTTCTCCTTGGCTGTGTCGGGTTAGTAGGTGTAGAAGCCCTGGCCGGTCTTGCGGCCCAGGAGCCGTGCGTCGACCATCCGCTGGAGCAGCGGGGCGGGGCGGTACTTGCTGTCCTTGTAGCTCTCGTACATGACCGTGATGGAGTTCAGGATCGTGTCGAGGCCGATCAGGTCACCGGTTTCCAGGGGGCCCATCTTGTGGCCGAAGCAGCCGCGGAACATCTTGTCGACGTCCTCGGCCGGGGCGATCCCATCCTGGACGCAGAAGATCGCCTCGTTGATGGTCACCATGAGGACCCGGTTGGTGATGAAGCCGGGGGCGTCCTGGACGACGATGCCCTCCTTGCCCATCTCCGATAGGAGGCCCAGGGCGGTGTCCAGCGTCGCCTCGCTGGTGAAGTGCCCGCTGACCACCTCGACGGTGTCCATCATCGGGACGGGGTTCATGAAGTGCAGCCCGAGGATCTCGGTTGGCCGGCCGGTGACCGAGCCCACTCGGGTGATCGGCACGGCCGAGGTGTTCACACCGAATATCACCCCGGGCCGGCAGGTCATGTCGATCTGCTCATAGACCGACCGCTTGACGGCCCAGTCCTCAGTGACGTTCTCGACCACGAAGTCGACATCGACCAGCGCGGTGAGCTCGGTGGCGGTGGTGATCCGGGCGAGTACGGTCTTGGCGTCCTCCTTCAGGGGCTTGCCGAGAAGCATCGGCTGGACCAGCAGGTCGCGGCCGATCTGCTCCATCGCGCTGGCGAGCTGTGCCTGCGAGACGTCCACGAGGACCACCTCGAATCCGGACTCCGCGAAGGAATGGGCGACGCCGCGGCCGATCGTGCCGGCGCCGATCACGCCTATGGTTCGGATGCTCACTGGGATACCACCTTCGTGCGATACAGAGGGAAGCGGGTGTGCCTGATCAGCCCTGGGTGTCCTTGGTGTCCAGGTGTGCGGCGAGGTCCGCGATCGTGACGTAGCGGAACAGGTCGACCATGGAGACACGGATGTCCATGGTCTTCTGGATGCTCTGGGCGATCCGGAGCGCGGCCAGCGAGTCCACACCGAGCGCGAACGAGGTGTCGTGCACGTTGAGCTCGGTGAGGTCGAGCTCGCGGGCCCAGATCCGGGCGAGCGCGTGCTCGGTGTTGCTGAAGCCGCCGCTCTCCCTGCCGAAGAGCTTCGGCTCGTCGTCGGACGGGGTGGCGGGCGGCACCTCGGCGGATTCGCCGCCCTTGCCGCGGGCGGCGGCGATGGCCTGCCGGATCGGGGCAGTCAGTACCAGCGGAGCGCGGCGAAGCAACTCCGTTAGCCCCCCGGATCCGCCTAGCCTGGGGTGGTTGATCTCGCCGACGATCACCGGACTGCAGGCCGAGGAGATGATCTCCTCGAAGCTGTTAAGACCGTCTTCCACCGATACCGACCGGAAGAAGCCCTGGTCCTGCTGGACTCCGTGGTCGAAGGCCATGCCGGTTTCCAGCCAGTCGCTCCAGTCGACCGTCACCGTCCATCGGCCGCGCGCGGAGCGCTGTTCGGCGAAGTGGTCCAGGTAGCTGTTGGCGGCAGTGTAGTCGCCCTGCCCGGCCGCTCCGAAGATCGCCACCGTGGAGCCGAAGTTGACCATGAGCTCCGGCGGATCGTCTTGGGTGACCAGGTCCAGCACGGTGGCGCCGAGCACCTTGGGGTCAAGCGTCTGGCGGAAGGTTTCCGCTTCCTTGCGGAAGAGGAAGCCGTCGCCGGCCACGCCCGCCGCGTGGACGATACAGCCGATAGCGCCGAGTTCGGCGCGGATCTTCGCGACGACCGCTTGCATCGCCGTGAAGTCGGTGACGTCGCCGGAGTAGCTGCGGACCTCGGCGCCGTTCCGCTCCAGCTCGCGCAGTGCTTCGATCTGCCCGCGCAGCCTGGCGTCGGCGACCTCGTCCCACTGCTCGCGCGGAGGCAGTTCGGTACGGTTGACCAGGGCGAGCCGCGCACCCGGCACCGAGCGGCTCAGGTGGCGTGCGACTGCGAGCCCGAGCCCGCCCAGGCCGCCGGTGAGGAGGTACACCCCGTCCGGGCGCACCGGTGCGGACCTGGGCTGCTCCTGCAGGTGTACCGGCGCGAGCTCCGCGACGTACCGCAATCCGCCGCGCAGCGCGACGGTGGTGGGGGTCCGGGCCCCGAGCAGCTCGGCGCAGACGGCCTCCGCGCCGGTTTCGGCGGCGATGTCGAGGCAGAACACATCGGTTCCCTCGAACTCCTGCCCGATCACCTTGGCCAGGCCGAAGAGCGTCGCGTGCACTGCGGCCGTCTCCGGCTCGGTGCCGGTCACCCGCGCCACCGAAGGGGCGACCACGCTGAGCCGGGCCGGGGCGGCACCGCGTTCGGAGACGCTGCGGGCCAGGTGGAACAGGCTGTGGACGCCGTGGTCGAGCCGTGCCTTGAGGGTCCGCAGATCCTGCTGGACGCCGCCGTCGGCGGGAGCTGCGACGTGTACGACCTCGTCCGGGAGGTCCGCACCGAGCGCATCCAGCAGGCGCCCGAAGCCTTCCCGGGTGGGCGGAACCTCGTACCGGTCCGGAGCGGTCTGCCGCCACTCGCCTGCGAGTTCCGCCTCGGTGACGACGATTCCACGCGCACGGAGCGCGGCGCTCAACTCCGCTCCGATGCCGCCGTGTTCACCGGCCACCAGGACCCGGGCGGGCGGGGCCTGCTGCTTCTCGGGCGCCGGCGCCGGCGCCGGGATCCACCGGAGGGTGTGGTGCCGGGCGTGCGGGCGCAGCTGGGCGACCGTGCTCCGGGCGTCGGTGACGCGCTTCACGGTGAAGCCGCGGATCTCGGCGGCGGTGGCCCCCGACTCGTCGAAGACCACCACGTCGACCTTGCGGAACTCGGCGTTGTCCACGTAGCCCGGGTGCGGCTGGATGAAGCTCAGACCGCGGGCGGGCAGCGGGCCGTACAGGAGCAGCGAGTCGTAGCCGACCGGGAGGAAGAAGCCCCGCTCGCCGAGGGCGAGCCGGCGGTCCTCGGCGCTCTCCAGGACGGCGAAGCCGCTGAACCCGGTGGCCTGGTCGAGCAGGGCCGGGTGCAGGGGATGGTCCTGGCACTCGTTGCGGTACTGCTCGGGAAGGTCGAGTACGCCGAGGGCGGCCCGGACGCCGACGTGCACGGTCGGCAGGCTGCTGCGCCAGCGGTCGCCGAAGTCCATGACCTTGTGCTCGGCCTGCCGCTGGGCGATGTCCACGCTCTCCAGCGAGCACAGTTCACGCAGGGCAGCCAGGTCCTGCTGTGGAGCGGGTGAGGAGTGCGGCCTGACGCCGACCGTGCCCTGGACGTGCGTCGTCCAGTGGTCGCTCGCCGGGTCGTGGCTGGCCACGGTGAATTCGGCCCGTAGGTTGTCGATCTCGCGGACGGTCGTGTGGGCCGTACGGGAAGTGCCTTCCTGCACCAGCAGCGGAACGAGGAACGTGACGTCGCGGAGCTCGGTGACCGGGCGGCCGAAGTGCTCGGACGCCGCGGCTCGGGCCATCTCCAGGTACGTGGTTCCGGGGACGATCGCCTCCCCCAGCAGCTTGTGCTCGGAGAGCACCCAGTGCCGTTCCAGCGAGAACTCGGTGAGGAAGACGGACTGACCGGCAGACCGGAGCAGCACCTGGTCCAGCAGCGGGTGCGGGCCGGGCGCGTGCCGGACCACGGCCTTCGGGGTCTGAGGCTCCAGCCAGTAGTGCTTGTGTTGGAAGGGGTAGGTGGGGAGGGGGATGCGGTGGCGTTGTTGGTGGTTGTGGTAGGTGGGCCAGTGGGGTGTGGTGCCGGTGAGCCAGAGGTTGGCGAGGGTGCGTTGGATGGTTTCGGTGGGGGTGCGGGGGTCGCGTTTGTGGGGGAGTGAGGCGAGGGTGGTGGCGTGGGTGTTGGTGTGGGTGAGGATGCGGCGGGCGAGGCTGGTGAGGGTTTGGCCGGGGCCGAGTTCGAGGAGGGTGGTGTCGGGTTGGGTGGTGGCGGTTTGGATGCTGGTGGCGTATTCGACGGTGGCGCGGATGTGGTGGCCCCAGTAGGTGGGGTCGGTGGCTTGTTGGTCGGTGATCCAGGTGCCGGTGGTGTTGGAGATGATGGGGGTGTGGGGGGTTTGGGGGTTGGTGGTGGCGACCGCGGTGGTGAATTTCGCGATCATCGGTTCCATGAGGGGGGAGTGGAAGGCATGGCTGGTGGTGATGGGTTGGGTGGGCCAGCCGTTTTCTTCGGCGAGGGTGGTGAAGGTGTGGATGGCGTCGTGGGGGCCGGAGACGACGCAGTCGCGGGGGCCGTTGTGGGCGGCGAGGGAGAGGGTGCCGGGGAGGGCGGCTTCGACGGTGGTGCGGTCGGCCATGACGTTGAGCATGGCGCCGGGGGTTTGGGCTTGCATGAGGCGGCCGCGGAGGGCGACGAG
>NZ_JBIAJC010000027.1:0-48967 GCF_042871745.1 Streptomyces sp. NPDC005576
CCCGCGGAGCGGGATATGCAGCGCTGGCGCGCTGCATAGTGATGGAATTGCGCAAGCGCAATTCGAATTCCGGCGCAAGCGCCGGAATAGAATTCCGTAAACGGAATTCTTGGGGGGGGTGCAATTCGCGCAAGCGCTCATTGCGGGGCACCCGCGCAAGCGCGGTCGCCTTGGCTGGCTGCGAGGGGAGGTGCATCATGTGCGGCCCTGTGTGGGGCTTGGATTTCCTGGCCACTACCCCCGAACGGATGTGACTGGCCGTCGGTCCGGTCGGGTGCCGGCCTCACCGCAGTGACGGGTTCCGCTGCGCTCCACCCTGACCACTCCCTCACCTTCGAAACCGCTCCGCCGCTACTCGGCACCACACCATCAGCATACACTGTTAATTGCTGCCATGGGGGAGAATCGGCCAAGTATCAGCCCTAAGGACGAACCGGCCGCATGGTTGATGCATCACGGATCAGCACTGTGTAGTGTCTGGGTATAGACATGAGCACCCCCGGCCCCTCGCGCCGCGCCGGAATTTCTTTTCTGATTGCGCGCCGAATTCCGCGAAAAGGAGAACACGGGAATGGCCAGGAAACTGTTTCCTCACCAGATTGAGGCCGTGGCCGCCATCGTGCGCGGTCTCGATATCCCGCCGGGCGGTATCCCCGCCAATGGCCTGCGCGGGCAGGTGCACGCCGCGTGCGGAACGGGAAAGACCATTATTGCGGCGGCGTCGGCAAAGCGCCTTGTTCCCACGGGTCGCATTCTCGTCCTGGTGCCGACGCTGGACCTTCTGACCCAGACGGTGCGGGAGTGGCGCGCGGCCGGGCACACGGGGCCGGCCGTCGCGGTGTGCAGCCTCACCGACGACGTGGAGCTGTGGAGCCTCAAGGTCCGCTCCACCACCAACCCGGTGCAGCTGGCCCTGCGGCACGGCGAGGGCCCCATCACCATCTTCGGGACGTACGCATCGCTGGGCGTGCTGGCGGAGGCGTTCGAGGGCCTCTACGGGCAGCAGCTCGCGCCGATGGACCTCGCGGTGGTCGATGAGGCCCACCGGACGTCCGGTTCGATGGGTAAGGCGTGGGCGGACATCCACGACCAGCGGATCATCCCGGCGCACCGCCGGCTGTATCTGACGGCTACGCCGCGGATCTGGCAGGAGCGGCCGAACTGGG
Source organism: Streptomyces sp. NPDC005576 (assembly GCF_042871745.1). Classification (NCBI taxonomy): domain Bacteria; kingdom Bacillati; phylum Actinomycetota; class Actinomycetes; order Kitasatosporales; family Streptomycetaceae; genus Streptomyces; species Streptomyces sp. NPDC005576. The sequence continues at coordinate 1,167 of NZ_JBIAJC010000027.1, forward strand.
AGGTGGCGGAGGGAGTGCGGGAGGCGCTGCCGAAGGAGATGGCGGCCTCGATGGATGATGAGCGGGTTTTTGGGCCGGTTCTGTACAAGCTCTCGTTGGCGTCGGCGGTGTCCCGCGGTTTGCTGGCGCGGTATCAGATCATCGTGTTGGAGCTCCAGGACCCGGTGGTCACTCCGGAGCGGCTGATGGGCGAGGAGCGGCGGGGCGAGGAGGTGCGGGGGCAGCGGCTCGGGGCGCTCCAGGCGGCGCTGTTGCACACGATGGAGGAGCACCGGCTCCAGACGTGCATCACGTTCCATCACCGGACGATAGAGGCGCAGGCGTACGCGGAGGGTCTGGAGCGGGTGGCGAAGCGGCTGCACGCGGACCAGCCCAAGCGGTACCCGTCCGAGGTGTGGGCGGACTGGCTGTGCGGCGAGCACGTTCCCGAGCGCCGGCGGGAGGTCCTGGGCGAGTTTGGATCCACCGCGCGGCGCGCGGTCCTCTCGAACTGTCGTGTCCTGGGTGAGGGTGTCGACATCCGGGCGGTGGACTCGGTGGCCCTCCTGGACCCCAAGGGCGCCCCGCACGACATCGTCCAGGCCATCGGCCGGGCGCTCCGTCAGAAGCCGGGACAAGGGAAACTGGCCTCTCTGATCGTGCCGGTATTTCTCCGGCCCGGAGAGCAGCCGGAAGATATGTTCACGTCGGGTTCGTACCGGCCATTGGTGAAGGTATTGGAAGGTCTGCGGGCTCACGATGAAGAGGCCGTCGAATTGCTGGCAATTCCGCAGGAGCCTCAGAAAAACGTTGTGCAGCCGTCCGAGCACATCGGCTCTGCGCCCGACGATGATGAGGATGAATCACGTCTTCTGCTCCGTTTCGCGGCTCCGCGTGATCCGGTGATGGTCGCGGAGTGGATTTCCTTCAACGTGATCGACACCGAGCGTCAAGACTGGGCCAGAGGCTACGCAGCGCTACGTCGCTATACGGAGCGTGAGAAGAACGCTCGAGTGCCCTATGGACACCGCGAGGGTGCGGCTCCCTTGGGCCAATGGGTCGCAGAACAGCGACGGGCGTACGGCGCGGGGCAGATGACTGGGCAGCGCGCGGCGCGGCTGGAGAAGCTCGGCATGGTCTGGTCCCTGGTGGACGAGCGGTTCCAGGAGAACCTGGAGGCGGCCAAGGCGTACTACGAGCAGCACTGGACCCTCTGCGCTCCGCGGTCCGCCGTGGCCCTGGACAGGCCGGTAGGACAGTGGTTGAGCAACCTCCGCCGCCCCGGAGCGCTGGAGGACCACCCCGAGTGGAAGGCCGCGCTGGAGACCGTGGATGAGCACTGGAACCCCGCGTGGCCGGCGGAGTGGCAGCGGCACTACGCCGCGCTCCGCGAACTCGTGCGCGACGAAGAGGGCCAGGACGTCCTGCCTGGGTTCACCGTGCACGGCATGGACATCGGGAAGTGGCTGTCCAAGCAGCGGCGGCCCGAGGTCTGGCAGGCCCTGACCGAAGGTCAGCGCGAGCGCCTGGAGCAGCTCGGCATCACACCGCAGGCCCCGGCGCGGACTCTGGAGCGGGGGGCGTCTGCGAAGCCGTCCACAACGCCCCTGAGCGCCTTCGACAGGGGTGTGGCGGCCCTGGCGCAGTACAAGGCCCGCACGGGCTCCCTGACTGTACCCAGAGCCCACGAAGAGCGGATCGTGGTCGACGGCCAGGAATACCTCGTGAAACTCGGGGTGTTCCTGTCCAATAGCAAGAGCCGCCGGGCCAAGCTCACCGCCGACAAGCTCGCTGCGCTCGCCGGCCTCGGTCTGGAGTGGGCGGCATGAGCGTCGAGCGGTACGACGGGGACGCGTACGGCCAGGGGTCGGCCCGTGTCAGCCACCACCAGCACGAGGCCACGGTGGCGCAGTCCACCGTGTGCCAAGCCTTGGCCGCCGTCGGAATCATGGACGACATCATGTAGGGGATGGAGCCCGGGGCCTACACCTGGATCTCCGAGAGCAGCGCTCTGCACGAGGCCGGGGAGCGGTTCGAGGACGGCTGGTTCGTCGGTGTCTGCGACGTCGCCACCAACCTGCTGCGCATCGCCGACACGTGTTCAGAGCCCTACGTGGCGGGAGAGCTGGCCCTGCGGTTGGCTCGCGGCAACACGACCGCCTTCCAGACCATGAGGTCATCTGTCAACTCGGCTGCTGCTGGGACCGCGGGTTGGGTTGACTGCCTGCATGCATGCGAGGACAGGTGTTCGCGACGGTTGCGATTCAGCCGTCGATGCCAGATGGATCGATGTGCGTTTCCGGGATCCGCTGGGACGGGAGCACCGAGCCCCATGGCTTGAGGCTGCACAGGACGTGGTCTTTGAGGGCAGTCCGGTGGTACGGCCTTTCCCCGTTCGGCACGGGCGGCGTGTGGCTCCGGGCTGGTGGTGGTCGTCGACGACCGGGCGGCTGGTGGCGTATGGGTCCGGTGTCATGCGGACCGAGCTCATGTTGCTGGACCAGGATCCGGCGGTGGTGGCGCTGGCCTGTCGGCCGGTTGAGCTGGTGTGGCGTGAGAACGGCAAGGTCGTCGGTCATGCGCCGCAGTTAATGGCCAGGCTGAAGGACGGCAGCGGCTTGTTGCTCGACTGCGCCGGACGCAGCGGGCCCTCTGCCCGGCTGGCGGCGCGGGCAGGGGTTGTGGCGGCTGCCGCCAAGGCAGCGGGCTGGTCCTACCGGCTCGCGGGGCCGCCGGATCCGGTGGTAGTGGCCAACGTGCGGTGGCTGGCGGGTTACCGGCATCCCCGGTACGCCTCAGGGCCGTGGATGCCGGCTCTGGTGGATGTGTTCGGCAGTCCGCGGCCGGCGGTGGAGGCGGTGTGTGAGCTGGGGGATCCGATCGCTGTGTGGCCTGCGGTCTTTCACGCGCTGTGGAGCGGTGTGCTGTGGGCGCGGCTGAATGAGCCGCTGCACGAGCGTGCCGTTGTCTCGGTCGCACGGCAGGAAGCTGAAGCCGCGTGACGCAGGCGGTTGTCGAGGTCGGGGCGCGCCTTCGCTACGACGGGCGGGTATGGACGCTCGCCGTGTTGGAAGGCTCCCGGGCCACGCTGGTGACCGATGAGGGTGCCTCTGCGGTGGTTCTGCTGTCCTACCTGCTGGCCGATCCGTCCTTCGAGGTGGAGGGGGGGTGTGCGCCGGGGAGGGTGCCGCCGTTCGGGCTGTTGGAGGCGCTGTCGGTGGAGGTGCGGGAGCGGGCTCTGGCGTGGCAGCGGCATGTGCGGGAGGTGGAGACCGGCTTTCCTGACGCGGTGGGGCGGGGCGCCCCGCGTGAGCAGTTCGACCCGGCGACGCGGAGCCTGGCGCAGCGGGAGCGGGCGAAGGCGGAGGAGTTGGCGGCGGCGGGCTGGGCGGCGAGTGCGGCGACGGTGCGCCGGATGCGGGCGCGTTACCGCAGCGAGGGTTTGTGGGGGCTGGTGGACGGCCGGGTGGTGCGGGAGCGGTCGGCGGTGGGGCGGGCCGATGAGCGGGTGGTCGCGGCGGTCAGGAAGGTGCTGGAGGGCCAGCGGGAGCGGTCGACGGGCACGCTGGTGCGGCTGCGCCGCCGGGTGGGGTGGCTGCTGGAGGAGGAGTACGGGGCTGGGGTGGTGGCGTTGCCGCCGGTATCGACGTTCAACCGGCTGGTGCACGCGGTGGCCGACGGGCAGGGGCTGCTGGGGACGGCGGCGCAGCGGCGGTGGCATGTGTCGCGGCCGGCGCCTCCGTTCACGCCGACGGTGGCACTGCGGCCGGGTGAGTTGGTGATGCTGGACAGCACGCCCCTGGATGTCCTGGCGGTGCTGGATGACGGTGTGACGGGCCGTCTTGAGCTGAGCATCGCGCTGGACGTGGCGACGCGCAGCATCTGCGCCGCGGTGCTGCGGCCGGTGGGCACGACGTCGGTGGACGCGGCGATGCTGTTGGCGCAGATGGTGGTGCCAGCAGCGATGCGGCCGGGCTGGGACGCGGCACTGTCGATGCAGCGGTCGGTCATCCCGTATGAGCGCCTGGTGGCGTTGGACGCGCGGCTTGAGGGGGCGGCTGCCCGGCCGGTGATCATGCCGGAGACGGTGGTGGTGGACCAGGGTCGAGTGTATGTGTCGGCTTCGTTCGTGTCGGCGTGCGAGAGCTTGGGGGTGTCGGTGCAGCCGGTGCCGCCGGCGAACGGGCCGGCGAAGGGGAACGTGGAGCGGACCTTCCGTGCGATTGCCGACGGGTTCAGCCAGTACCTGCCGGGCCATACCGGCTCGGACGTCTCCCAGCGGGGTGCGGCCGCGGAGCAGGATGCTTGTTGGAGTCTGGCGCAGCTTCAGGAACTGCTGGACGAGTGGGTCATCTGTGGGTGGCAGGAGCGCCGGCATGAGGCGTTGCGGCATCCGATGATGCCGCGGGTCTCTGTCTGTCCGAACGAGATGTGGGCGGCTTTGGTGGCGGTGACGGGGCATGTACCGGTGCCGTTGTCGGCCGATGACCATGTCGAGCTGCTGCCGGTACGGTGGCAGGCGGTCAACGACTACGGCATCCGTTTCGGCTATCGCACCTACGACCATCCCGGGCTGAACCCCTACCGGCGCCGTCGGTCACCGCGGGCGGACCAGCACGGGCGGTGGGAGGTCCACCACAATCCCTATGACCCGAACCGGGTATGGGTGCGCCTGCCCGAGGGGTGGCTGGAAGTCCCGTGGGTCCACGCGGCGGCGGTCAGGCGCCCGTTCACCGCGTTCACCTTCGACCACGTTCGCCGCACCGTGGAACGCCGGCACGGCAGGGAAGAGCACGAGGCGGCGATCGCCCAGGCGCTGGATGTGCTGCTGCGCCGTGCCAGCCAGGGGCTGGGCAGCAGGCGAGAGCGGACGGTGGCGGCCCGGGCCCAGGCGGCCGCGCAGATGACCGATCCCTCCCCTGCCACCGCCCCGCAAGGGTGGCCTGCGCCTCTGGCGCCGGGGGCCTCCTTCGGGCTGCCCGGCTCCTTCACCGTGCCGCTCCAGGATGCCGACGGCTGGGACTCCGACGACAGCCTGGATGACGTCGAGGACAACCAGGACGACGAGGACTACCTTCTCGCCGCCCTCGCCGACGGCCAGGACGCCGCGGCAGACCACGCGGATGAGGCCGAAGTATCCGGGCCGACGGCCGAAGCGGCCCGGGACCAGGCTTCTGAGCAGACGCTGGACGCCGCCGGGGCGGGCGGCATGCGCATTTACGACCCGTACCAGGAGGCCCAGGCATGGTGACAGCAGCCCAGTTCGCCATCACGAGCACGTTCAGTCCGCTGACCACGTGGGACGGGTGGCGGCAGTTCGTCGACACGCCCCGCGCCCCGGCACGGGACGCCGACGACGAGGAGTGGACGCTGGAGCAGCGGGAGGATTACCACGCGCGGTTCGTGGTGCTGAAGACCCCCGCCATGGACACCATCTCCACTGCGGTACGCCGCCTGCTGCTGCTCAACCGCGGCCAGCAGGGCGGAGCCAGGCGCGGCCTGATCATCTCCGGGCCCGCGACCACCGGGAAGACCACCGCCATGCAGCAGCTCGGGCGCACCGTCGAACTCGCCGACCGGCGCCGCCACCCGAACCAGGACGGGCGTCTGCCGGTCCTGTTCATCACTGTGCCGCCGTCCTCCACCCCGAAGATGCTCATCAGCGAGTTCGCCCGCTTCCTCGGCCTGCCGGCGCTGGAGCGGATGAACCAGATCCAGATCACCAACGCCGTGTGCGAGCTGCTGTGCGAGATGGGCACCCAGCTCGTCCTGGTCGATGACGTGCATCTGATGGACACCCGCAGCCGTGCCGGCGCCGAGACCTCCGACCAGCTGAAGTACCTCGGCGAGCGGATCCCGGCGACCTTCGTCTACTCCGGCATCGACGTCGAATCCTCGCCCCTGCTGACGGGGGTACGCGGTTCCCAGCTCGCCGGCCGCTTCAAGATCGTGCGCAACCAGGCCTTGCGCTACGGCAGCCCGGCCGACCAACAGATCTGGCACGACCTGATGCGGGGCATGGACAGCGCCCTGCGGCTGCGCCGCCACCGGCCCGGCACCCTGGTCACGCACGCCGCCTACCTGCACGCCCGCACCGGCGGCCGCATGGGCAGCCTCTCCCACCTCATCCGCGAAGCCGCCCTGGTCTCCCTGCTTGACGGCCCCGAGAAGATCACCAAGAAGCTGCTCGAACAGATCGAACTCGACACCGCCGCCGAGCAACGGGCCCGGGCACCGCACCGTCGCCGGATGCCCTCGCATCGTCAGCCCTGACTGTCGGTGTCTGCCTCAACTGTCCGTCCCGCTCCCCCATTCGGCCACTGTTCGGATGCTGGTACATCCGAACCTTCCAGGAACGGCCTCGGCCCCCTCATGCACGACTTTCCTCCACCACAGCCGCAGCCGCCGCGTACGGCACCGCGCCCGGGGCCGGTGCGGCTTGCGCCGTTGCGGGGCGAGACGAACCTGTCGTACCTGGACCGGCTGGCCGACCGCTACCGGTTGGGTGTCAGAGACCTCATTCCCTCGTTGCTCCAGGTGGGCGGAGGCCTGTTCAAGGGCTTCCGCACGGACGGCGAGGTGTACCTCAACGCAGAGGCCCGTGCCCGTATATCGGTGTTCTGTCGCGTGCCCGAGGATGTCTTGGGACGGGCCCTGCCCGCCTGGGCCGCTCAGGAGCCCCTCGCGCCGGACGGGGTGGGTGCGGCCGGCCGGTTCCGCTTCGGGGTCGTGGTGTCAGCCGCAGGGGAAGGCTGTCGGCTGTGTACAGCGGCACGCACCGGACGGGCCAAGCCCGCCCGGCTGTACCTGCAGCCGCACACCCGTATCTGCTCGCGTCACCGGCGCTGGATGCTCGGCACCCACTGGGTCGACGGCGCGCCGGTCGACACCCAGCAGATCGACGTGACGGGGCTGCCAGAGATGCTCGCGGCACACCGGCGGCACCTGCAGCTGCTGCGCCATCGCCCGGACGCCGCCGGCGCGTTCGAGGTCGCTCATGCCGTGGTTGTCTCCTGGTGGGCGCAGCAGTGGCCCGAGGAGGAGCAGTGGCCGCAGCGGGTACGCCAGATGGCGCCGCCTGGGGCCGATCCCGGCTGGTGGCGGCTGCTGGCCAGGGACGCGGTCATCTACCCCGAGACCGTCGCCTTGGCCTCGGTCCTCACCGACAACCGCATCAGAGAGCGGCTGCTCGCCGACGCCGGCGGGCATCTGCCTCACACACTCGCACACGTGCCTGGTCTGGTCGGTGAACTTGCGCGGGTCATGGGACGGTCGTGGCTTGCCGAGCGGATCACCTCGACCTCGGCTGGTCCCTTGCTGGTGTGGGTGCAGCACCGCGTACGGGCCGGAGCGGACGCAGCCGCCGCCGACCGGCTGTGGACGCTGCACATGGCGCACCGGCCCCGCCCCATCGCCCGAGAACTCACCGCCTACCGCGACGCCGCCGGCAAGGGTGAGAACGCTGCGGGCGGTACGCGGCTGCACCTGGGGCTCCGACACACCTCGGACCATGCCTTCACCACCGGCCTGGCCCACGCCCGCGCCTACGCAGCCGTCCACGGCCACCTCGCCGCACCGATCCACAGCCGGTTCGACGGCTTTGCCCTGGGCCGGTGGCTGTCGAATCATCGGAAGTTCCCGGCGATGCCACCCGAACACGTCGCCGCCCTGGAGGCGCTGGATCCGTGGTGGCGGCCGCCGTGGACGGTGATGTGGCAGCGTTCCTACTACGAAGCCTGTGACCACACCCGCGCCCGGGGCGGCCTGCGGCCCGAACACGGCTTCCCCGCCACCAGCTTCGGCATGGGCGAATGGCTGTATAGCCAGTGCGTCGGCTACGACAGCCTGCACCCCGCACAGCAGCGCCTCCTGGCCGACATCGGCCTCACCCCCGAGGCTGTAGGGGTGGCCAGGCCCCGCCGCAAGAACATGGCCACCCACTTCCAGCGCGCTCTTGCTTGCGCCAGCACTTACGCCGGCACTCACGGCACGCTGGTGACCGCGACCACCGACACCGTCCAGGACGGGCTGAGGCTGGGACAGTGGCTGGCCAACCAGCGCAGTAAAGACCGCGCCCACCAGCACCGCCACGGCACCCCCTCCTCCCGCGCGCTCGCGTTGTCGGCGATCGACCCCTGGTGGAACCCGCCCTGGACGCTGGAATGGCAGCGCTCGTGGCACCAGGCACGCATCCACGTCGACGGCGGTCACGTCCTGGACGCCGCGGCCGGATTCGCCGGCACCACCCGCGCACTCGCCACGTGGCTGACCACTCAGTGCGCGCAGTTCGACACCCTCCAGCCCGGCCAGCAGGATCTGCTCGCGCGCATCGGAATCACCGCGGACCGGGCCCATGGTGCCGCCGCCCGGCCCGCCGAGAGCGAGGCCGACTTCGCGACCGCCCTGGGCTACGCCCGCTCCTACCACGCCATCCACGGCACCCTCGCTGCCGCGATCAGCACCGTCCACGACGGCTTCCACCTCGGACGGTGGCTGCGACGACAACGCCAACACGCCCGTACCGACGCCGGCCGGAGCGCGCTTCCGTCCGCCCAGACGAAGGCCCTGTCCGCAGTCGATCCGTGGTGGTGCCCGCCCTGGAACCTGGCGTGGCAGCGGACTTGGCAGCACATCCACAACCAGGTCGGGGCCGGCCACCGGCTCGACGCCGACCACCACTTCCGCAGCTTCGCCCCCACCCAGCGCGCCTGGCTACGCCTCCAGCGCACCCACTACGACGACCTCCACCCCGACCAGCAGCGCCTCCTGGCCGACATCGGCCTCACCCGCGAGAGGGCCCGTACCCGGCCCATCACCCCGCACGCTGAAACGGCCCTCGCCCACGCCCGGGCTTACGCAGATGCCCACCACACCCTGGCCGTGGCCTACTCCACCGTCCACGACGGCTTTCCCCTCGGCCACTGGCTCAACGACCAACGCCAACAAGCCCGACGCGACACCACCCCCAACGCCCGCCACCAGGCACTGACGGTGATCGACCCGTGGTGGAACCCGCCCTGGGACCTGGCCTGGCAACGCGCCTACACCCACGCCCGCACCACGCAAGGCCGCCCCGGTGGCCCGCCGGCCGGCGTACGTGCGTGGGCCACCGCACAACGCACCACGTGGGATCGGCTACGCCCCGAGCAGCACCAGCTCCTGACCGAACTCGGAATCACACCGCGCGCCGAGGGCCTCATCGGCCAGCCCCGCAGGACCAGGCGCGTCTACCCATCCAGCCCTGGACTCGACCACGCACGCACATACGCCGTGGCCCACGGCCACCTCTCCCCCAGCGCCGACACCCACCACGACGGCTTCCCCCTGGGCCGCTGGCTGGTAGAAACACGCCGCAAAGCCCGACAAGGACACCTCGCCCCCACCACGAGTCGAGCCCTTGAGGATCTCGATGCCTGGTGGAACCCGCCCTGGCCGAGCATCTGGCAACGCACCTACCAACAAGCCAAGTTGCACCAGCTCAAGGGTCAGGACACCTCCCCCACCCTCCAACGATGGACCGAACGCCAACGCACCCGCTGGAACACCCTCCACCCCACCCAGCAACACCTCCTCACCACCATCAACATCCACCCCACGTAGACCGACACGGCCACCGATGTCAGACCCGTGCAGGCCTGCTGCCCCGCGCCTGCCCGGTCGGAAGGATGGAAGGGAACCTAAATAAGTTCTGGCGCCCAGGTCACGCAACAGGCCCCTCACAGGCACTCACCCTTCGGAAGTCAAAACCACGTTGACCGATCAGGAGCCCCAGCGATGTCGGAGTACGAAATTGCAGCCCTCGCCGCCGGGGCCGGATACCTCACCAGCGTGCTGAGGATGTGGATTCGGGTGCATGGACGCACCAGCATGGCCCGCATCCGCAGCAGACATCGCAGCGAGATGATCCGGGGACTACCCAGCGGCAGCCGGGTCATGGACGAACACGACAGGATCACCATCGAGGTCGGCGGACCGCGGACGATGGAGAAGCAGGGGGACAGCAGTGTCATCGTGGGTGATTGAGTGGTCGGCGCAGGCAGCCTGCAGTACCACTGATCCGGACGAGTTGTTCACGCAGTCCCAGGCACAGAACCGGTCCAAGGCGGTGTGTACTGGCTGCAGCGTGAGAACTGAATGCCTCGCTGATGCACTCGACAATCGAGTGGAGTTCGGTGTGTGGGGCGGCATGACCGAACGGGAACGGCATGCCCTGCTTCTCAGGCGTCCCACCGTCGCGTCCTGGCGTGCGCTGCTGGAGACCGCGCGTAGCGAGTACGAGCGGAGCGCCGGACTGCTTGTCGAGGAACGACCCAGGCAGCCCAAGAAGCAGCAGGGTCTGTCACCGGAACAGGAACAGCAGTACGGGGCTCTCTTCCGAGTCCGCTTCGTTCCGACCGTCGGGTTTCTGATCGCCGCCGGTGCGGGCCGGCAGGACGCTGAGGACGCCGTCCAGAGCGCCTTCGTGCAACTGGCCCGGGCATTCGAATCGGTGATACACCCCGAGGCCTGGCTGCGGACCACCGCCTGGCGCATGTGGCTCAAGGCCAAAGGCAAGGAGAGAACCTGGTCCTGGGATCCCGCAGACCTGCCCGAAACGGGTGTGCCTGACCCGTGCGGCGACATCGCCGAGCAGATCGATCTCGTGCAGTTGCTGCGGCGGCTTCCTGTTCTGCAGCGCACGGTAATGGCATTCGAGATCGACGGAGCAACACCGGCACAGACCGCTGAAGCCCTGGGCGTCCTCAGTGCCAACGTGCGCCAGAACCTGCGCCGGGCGCGCCACAGCCTTGAGCGCATGCTCCAGGAACAGGACGAAGGAGGTTCGCTGTGAGCAACCCGCCCAGGCGCAGTGCCGCCCAGCCCGTAGATGACGTGCTGGCCTCGGCCATGCAGCGCCTTACCCACGCGTTGGATGCAACCACGGATGTCGACGGCAGGCTGGCCGCCGCCTTGTACGCCTCCGCTCTTCCTCCCGCCCCTCCTGTGAAAGCCACGCTCGGCGCTTTCCTCGACCATGGCCGGCAGGAACTGCAGGCGACACTCGAAGCAACCACGGACGTTGAAAGCCACCTCATCCTGGCCCTGCACGAAATCGACCTTGAGCCGCAGACCGACAACACCACCGATGAACACACGACCACAGCCCCGGCACCAGCCAACGACCTAAGCAAGTAGCCACTCAGCGCAACTGAATAACGCTCGATCAAGCTGAACAGACCACAAACGCCCAGGTCAGACGGATACCCAGCCCATCCGCTCCAGCACCCCCCACCATCAAGACCACCCACCAAACTGAGAAACCCCAGTTCACAGGCACACCAACAACTCAGAAGTTCCGAGCGACGACAGGTACAGCACGGGGGACTTGCCGTGTACGGGCGGGGAGCCGACCACACCGCCGTCCACGACCGTTGCGACCGGCTTGAGTAGGCCCCCGATCCGCTTTGCGCGCTCGGGGCTGATCGCGTTCGCCTCCACGTACACGCCGGTGAAGCCGTACTCCGCGACGTCGCACGCTAGGTCCTCGGCTACCGCCGGCGGACAGAGACTGATGACGATGTCGCTGTGGTCCAGGAGGTCGGACAGCGTGGCCACTGGCGTCAGGCAAGCTTCTTCTGCGCGCGCTGCAGATGCAGTGCTGCGCCCGGCCTCGCACCACAGGACCGCGGCTGCGTTTGTCGCGGCGCAGGCCGCGACGGCAGCTCCCATGCTGCCCGGGTGGAGGATGCCGACGGTGGGCTGGTCCACGGTGCTACTCCGAGGTCTCGTTGAGCAGGATGTCGATGGCTTCGGTGACGTTGTCAACGTCGTGGTGCGCGGCGGTGAGGTTGCCGGGCCAGGGTCGGCCGCGAATCCAGATCGTGCGCAGGCCGGCCTGGTGGCCGCCGCCGACGTCCCCAGCTGGGTTGTCGCCGACCATCCAGCCGCCGTCCGTGAGGCTCACGCCGCAGCGGGAGGCCGCGAGTTCGAAGATGCGGCGGTCCGGCTTACGGATCTCCAGGTCACCCGAGACCGCGACGCCGTCGACCAAGTCAGTGAGACCGGTGGCGGCGAGCTTGGCACGTTGGATGTCGCTGGCGCCGTTGGTGACGATTCCGATCATCCACGCAGCCGTGCGCAGGCGCGCCAGGCCCTCGATGATTTCCGGTTGGCAAGTGACGACAGCCGCCATCAGATCTATGTACTCCTGCCACAACTGGGTGCCGGACACCGCCAGGTCGAAGGTGCCACGCAGCCGGGTGAAGTCGGCGGCGCTCGCACGGTCGGCGAGTTCGTTGAGCAGCCAGTGCTCGATGTCCGGCGTGAAGGAGTGCATGCGGCACAGCCGCAACACGGCATCGCTGAATGCCGACTGTCTGTCGACCAGCGTGCCGTCCAGATCGAAGAGCGCGAGGCAGGGCACGACCACGGACCCTATCCGCTCGGAAATCTAGCGAGGGACCGCACACAAGATCGCTCGTATCGTGTATCTTTCAGGCAACTGTCGATCATGAGAGGCTGCCCGATGCCAGATCCGGACCCATTGGAGCGAGTCGACGCTCTGCTGGATGACGTCCTGCCGCCGCCGCGTGTGCGGCAGCAGCTGCGTCTCGCTGCGGGGCTCACCCAACTGGAGGTCGCGGAAGCCGTGGGCGTGAAGCGCCTCGCAGTGGCTCGATGGGAGCTGGGGGAGACGTTCCCGCGTCGACCCCATCGGGCGATCTACAAGCACTTCCTCAAGAGGCTCGCGGAACGGTATCCAGATGCCGCAGAGCTGGATGAGGGCATGCCGACGCCAACCTCCGAATCAGGGGGGTTGGGATGACCTAGGCCATCGACCGCGCGCGCCTGAGGGGGTTCACCACCCTCTTCGGCCTCGCGCGGCCCGTCTACCGCCTGGGCTTATCACCCCAGTGCGACGGCTCAGTTCTCCCGGCACCACCCGGGTGGATCTGAGCAGAAATAACTGCCTCCCAGCAGCCGGCCCCTAACCAGGGCCCACCGCAAGGCCCCCACCACAGGGGCTTTGCGGTTCAGCAGGACCGGGAGGGGAGGAGAAATCTCCCCCCACCCGGTCGCAATCCGCCCGCTTCTCGCGAAGGGGGCTTACCCGACACATCCGCACATCTGGCCAGCCAGCCCCGAGGGGCTTGGGTCGGTCCAGCTATATGGAAGGTGGGTCGTTCTCATAGTGCCTGAAGCAGCGTCCCCTTGTCAGCTTGACCCTGTCCGTTTCACCCCGGTTCAGGACCGGCGATCTTCCCGCGTGACGGGATCGATGCCTGGTTCGTCTGCCTTTATGCGCTTCGTACCGGAAGTGGGTTTTCCGGTACGAAGCTACAAAGGGAGTGCCTTCACGGGTGCCGCTCCGGGGGCGGCCACAACCCGGAACTCGTTCGGGCGGACTGTCACACCGACGGCCTCGGCGACACCTGTAGTAGATGTGACCACCCCTTTCACTTCCATCGCCGCGGGCAGCCTTACCGACCCCCTTCCGTCTGACGGGACGCAGATCGAGTTTTCTGCACACGCGGCGGGCCTGCTCACCCTTCTTCGCTCTCCTCGGGCTCTGTCCACAGGGCAGCCGGTACAGGCTGCCGGGATGATCTCTTCCCCCGCCCCCGCCCTCGTCGCCTGTGCTGTTCTGTCCGCCCCGGGTGCCCGTGGGGTGTTCCTGTGATGGCGAGTGCGACGGCTGCCGTTCCCCGTCAGTTCCCGGACCGCCGGGCGCAGGGTTCGCGTCGGTTGCGGTCGGTTCCGGAGCAGGCTGGTCCGGCGCCCGTGCGGAAAGCGGGGCCTCCGCTGGCATTGGGCAGTGACATGCGGGCCCGTCTGGGCGGTGCGGTACGTGCGCTGCTGAACGCGGACGGCCTCAAGGGCGCGCCTGATTCGGTGCGGCTGGGGGTGCTGGTGCTGGCCTCGAGGACGCCGTGGGAGACGGGTGTGGTCGAGATCTCCACGCGTGAGCTGGGCCGGTGGATCGGGCTGTCCAAGTCCCATACGGCGAACGCGGTCGTCCCGGCCTTGAAAGCGCCCGGTCTGGTCATGGTGGAGACGGCGGAGGGCGAGTTCACCCAGGACGACGGGCTGCTGTGCCGGGTGCAGCCCATGTGGGCGGCCCGGGGTGTGGTGGGGCACCCGCTGAACCTGGCAAAGAAGGAGCTCGCCACTTTCTGGGCGCTGATGGAGGCCGTGATGGCGCCGGGCTGGGCGCACCGGGACGGCTCGGTCACGTCGGCCGGGCTGCTCGGTTGCCGGACGGGTCGGGGTGCGGCGACGGAGCGTCTGGCGCTGTTGTTGCTGGTGCTGGAGGCGCGGGAGAACGGGTGGGTGCGGCTGCGCGGCGGGCGCGTGGATACCCGGCGCGGTCGTCCGGTGGCGACTCTGGCCCGGCTCCTGGGCTGCTCCTTGTCGGTGGCTGAGGCGGTGCTGGAGCGGCTGGAGGACATGGATCTGGTCGTGCGGCCCCGGATGAAAACAGGGTCCGAGATGAACCACCGGACGCGGCTGGTGGTGCCGGCGGTCGCCGCCGCGCACGGCCGCAGGGCCGCTCTTCGCGTCGTGGAGGAGCGCGCGGAGGCTCCGGATGCCGATTTTTCAGGCCCCGGAGTTACGGTAGGGCCTAGTGAGCCCCTGGATGCCGAGGAAGAAGCGCAGGTCAGCGGTCCGGAGGAAGCCAGAAACCCGGAGTTTTCAGAGCCCGGAGTTACAGGAGCCCTTCACACTGGTCACACTCCCCTGGTTCCTCCCGTCGGTCCTCTGCAGGTCTCTGGTGGCCTTTCCGGCGAAGGCCGTGGAGCGGAAGGTCCGCTGCCGGAGGGCGCGTGCGTGCGCGAGGACCAGGCCGCCGACGGCGAGGACGACGTTGCCGTCCCCGGGCAGCGGGCGGCTGAGGTCGGCCCGCTGCGCGGGGAACAGCCGAAGAAGTCCCCGGCAGATGAGCACGAAGACCAGCTGGCTGCCCGTCCTGGTGCCGGTGTCCGGCCGCAGGCCGGTAGTGGTGGAAAAGCGCAGCAGCAGCCGAGGGTGGACCTTCCGGAGGATCTCGGTCTGCGGGTGGCGTTGGGGCCGGTCTCGTGGCTGTGGCAGCGCCTGTCTGGGTTCCAGCAGGCCCGGGTCGAGCAGGCCACGGAGGCGGAGCTCGGGCAGCTGGAGGGCTGGGTGGGCCAGCGGGATATGGCGGCGCGTCGGCTGGCGGCCCGTCTCGCCACCCGGCTGGACGAGACCGGCGGCGAGGCCCGGGTCGAGCGCCCGTACGGGTGGCTGATCGGGCGGGGCCTGGTGCAACGTCAGGCCTGCGCGGACCGAAGGTGCGACGACGGCACCCGCCTGGACACCGGGGCCGCCTGCGAGAACTGCGCCAACGTCATCCACATCCGCCGGGCCGCCCGGATCCAGGTCACGGCCGCAGTCGGCCAGGAGCTGCCCGGCCTCGAGGACGCCGCCCGCCGCCAGGTCGTCGAAGAGCGGCTGCGCGCCCAGACCGAGATCGACGCGGAACGGTTCGTGCGGCGCCGCGAGGAAGCCCGCGTCCGGGAAGCCGAGCGTGAGGCAGCCCGTGCCGTTGCCCGGGAGCGGGCGGAACTGGAGCGCCAGGCCGCGGCCGCCGCCACTACGGTGCGCCAGGTGCTGGCGTGCGAGGACTGCGGGCAGGACGGGTCCGGCGGGCTGTGCGAGGCATGCGGTTTCCGCCGCGAGGCCACGGCGCTGACCACCCAGATCGAGGCGCTGACCGCCCGCACCGAGATGCTGGTAGCTGCCTGGTCGGCGGACGTCAGCAGCCCTGATGCCGTCGCGGCCATCTGCGCGCGAGTCCGTACGGCGATCGACCGCAAGGTCGCCGCCGACTGGTCCGAGTTCCTGGAGATCACCGACCCGGCCGAGCTGGCGGCCGATCCGGCACGCGCCGAGCTCGCGGCCGCGCACACCGCGTACGGCACCGTTCAGCAGATCGCCGTCGAGGCCGAGCGCACCGCGCTGGCGGCGTTCGGCCGGACCGGAGAAGCCGAAGCCGAAGCGGACCGGGCCTACCGGACCGAGCAGGGCCGCCGGTGGTTCCGGCACAACCCGACCGGTGAGGCCGCCGTCGCCGCCGCGGCGAAGGCCTCCGCCACCGCCCGGGACCGTACCGCCCAGCATCTGCTGGCGGTCCGCCTGGAGCAGTTGCGCGAGCAGGTCGGCGTCCAGGCCGGGACGGCCGCGGCCGCGGTGCGGTGGATGGACCGGCTGCCCGGACTCGCCGGCCGCGCCCTCGATGGCGAGACCACCGTGGCGGTGACCGCGTGAGTGCCGGAGCCGAGCTGAGCGGCGTCGACCTCGCGCGCCAGGCCCTGACCGCCGCCCGGGAAGCGGCGAAGAAGAACGGCGCCGGCCGACCGAAACCGAAGCGCCGCACCGGTGCCGTCGTGCGGCGGGACGGGCGGGACCCCATGGGTCTGGGGACCGCGATCAGCCGGATGCTCACCGAGCGCGGGATGAACGCCCCGGCAGCCGGCGGAACCGTCCTCGCGCAGTTCGACGCCATCCTCCGATCGGTCGCGCCCGACCTCATTGGCCGGGCCCGAGCCGTGGGATTCGACGTGGACACCGGGCGCCTGGACATCGTCCCCGACGGCTCGGCAGCCGGCACGAAGCTGCGCTGGAGCGCGCCGAAGCTGACCGCGGCGGCCAACGCGCAGGTGCGCGGTGCGAACGTCCGCACCGTGCACGTCCTGGCGCCCGCACTCATCGAGAGCGACCCCGCCACGGTGACCGTCGAACCAGCCCCGCCCACGCCACCCGCAGCACCAGCCGTACGCGAGCACCCCTCGGAGGGCTACCACGCAGCCCTCGCCGCGCACCGGGCCGCCCGGAGCGCGGAGAAGGAGACCGACGCGAGGATCCGGGCCGCCGCCGAGCGGCAGATCCGCGACCGGGCCCGCGAGCCCGAGGCGCTCTTCGGCGACGGCCGCAAGGCCTTGGAGGAGCTCCGCGCCAAGGTCGCCGCCCAGCAGCGGTCGACCTCCAGCGACGCCGCCCGCGCCCGGGCACTGCAACGCCTCGCCGCCGAACGCGCCGGACTCACCACCCTCACACCACCGAGGCCGGCCGCCGCGCCCCGGCCGCTGAACCAGACCGCCTGACCCCGTCCCCGCATACCTGATGCGGAGTACGCATATGCCCAGTATAGAAGCCGTCTTACGGCTCGCGATCGCCGCCCTTATGCGCTTGACCGGCGACCATCAGGCCGACCTCGCCGACGGGATTGGGCCGAGCCAGACGCAGATCAGCCGCAAGCAGGCAGCGCGCCAGGCCGGATCGGTGGGGGCCGTTGACGACGGGCAGCCGCAAGGAGCGGCGGGAGCGCGAAGAGGGCAGGTCGTGCTCAACAGACCGGAGGCGGGGTTGGTCACCACCGCCGCCCGGCCGTTTTGACTACTCGTGGACCGCCGCAATGCTCGATGCGGCGCCACCAGCTGCGGTTCATGGGTGCGCTGCGTGTAGGCGCTCGAAGCTGACGTATCCGCCCTTCTCGTCCTGACCGAGGACGCCTTCCTGGAAGAAGCGGCGGAAGGATTCGGTCAGCGCGGTGGTGGTCCGAGGTGGTTCCTCGTCCGGACTGATAGAGGCGAGCAGTCCTTGGTGGTCCTCTGTGTAGGCCAGGGCCATAGCGGTCAGGATGTCCGCACACGGGCCGGTCACCTCACCATGAACCACGGCGTACATGTTCGCGATGAGATCGAACTTCATCTGCTCCCCATCGACGATCATCCGAGAGGTGGCGGGGTACGCCCGACCACCGGCCAGCTCAGCCTTGTCCCGGTACACCGGAACGGCGACGGCTTTCGACTGGTGAGGCAGACAGGCGTGCCCATGTAGGTCATCTCCCTGCCTGCCCATGGGCCGCGGGGTGCGGTTGACGCTTCGGTGCCTGCGGCTCTTCTTCTGCTTGCTCACCATGGACTCCTCTGCCGACGTGTCTTCTCGGCTAACGATCACGAAGCGGTTACCGGAATCCGCCGAATGGCGTTCGATGCAAGTGCTCTCCCAGTCGGTACTGCGGTCATCAGAGCGGTGAGGTTCTTGCGGAGCCGCAGTCGGAAGACTGCCCTACCGGGCACGGAGTACGGCGCCCCTCTAAGGGGCGCTATTTCGGAAGACCTGCTGCATCGTTATGCCTGTAAGAGGGCTTATTTCGATGCTAAGGGGCAGAAAACTGCCCCTTAGCGGGAGATCTCATAGGTCTACCGGCAATCGTTCAAATCCCGCGTTGAGCCTGCTGCGCTGTTTGCTCCGGAGTCGTCGTAGGCGGCGTCCGTGCGGTACGGCTTGATGAAGCAGGTGTCGTGGCGCAGGTCGAACCGGCGGAGCTCAGGGACGACGACGTCGGTGGTGTCCGGGCTATGGTGCGTTGTGCAGTGCTGGGCGAGCCAGCGGTCGACATCCACCCCTGAGTCGTATCTTCCGGGTGAACCGTAGGCTTCGACATAGCCGGAAGAGCCGAGTTGGAACTCGTGAAATCCGAGAATCTGACCGTACTCGACGTAATTCTGGCACTGGCCGCCCTTCTTGGTGGCGGCGACGCACTGTAGGGCGTGTGCGTCGCCGCCGGGATTGACCCACAGGCGACCCCGGAGCACGACGAGCGGATTGCCGATCACACCGTCATCCCGTCGGCCTCGGAAGCCCGGGTGCAGAGGTGCGCGGACGGGCAGGCCGGACAGCCCTTCACCTGTGCCAGGTCGGCGACGACCGCGAACAGTTCGCGGGCCCGCTCAAGGGATCCGACGCCGTCGTGTTCGGCGAACTCGTGGGCTTGCGGCTCGATTCCCTCGGACATACAGGTCCGGATGTAGGCCAGCGCGGCGAACTCGTCCGATCCGAGATCACCGGGCCTGGCTGGGACGCAGGTCTTCGGAACGGTCTCGGCTTCGGGGCTGCCGTGAAGAATCCACGGCTCGCCGGGGCGGCTTGGCGGCTGGCTCACCAAGCGAATGATGGGGACGTCGTCGTCCGCCTCTTCGACCAGGAGGGCGCCGATGGAGTGCAGTCGGTGGATGCTTTCGCGTACGTCGTCTCCGGTGGAAGCCGCCCCCATCAAGACCGCGGCCTTTTCGAGCGGGATGAGCGTTCCGTGTTCGTCATCTCCGTCGCTGATTGGAATGGACCCGGTGTCGAGGACCATGTCGAGACGCACAGCCTGCATAGGGATGAGGCCGCGGTACAGCGGCCGCAGGCGCTCGAAACGCTGCGTGAGGTCGATAGCTTCGTCGTTGAGCCGGGGATCGGCGAGCGCCGCATCGGCGGTAAAACCCACCTTGATATTGATCCACTCGTCGTAGCCAGGAGGCTGCAACTGCTGAAGGGTGTAGGACCCTGCCTGGGGCCGCTGACGGCCTGGCTTCTTCAACTTCTTCCTACCCATGAATGTCTCCAACTCCGCAACGGCGGATCCGTGTCTTCGCGGGGCCAGTCTTGGCCGGATACGCGGCTGATTCATCTTCATGAAGTCCGGTGATTTACTGAACGACGTCGCGTCGCAGACGTCGTTTGCGCGGCTGACCATCCGGCCATCAGCTGAGCCGGGATGCGTACTCGTGGTCTCAGGGGGACCGAGGCTGGCGGCCCGTTTCAGGGCGCCGCGATTGGTCCGGCTCCGCGTGCCTGCGAAGCGCGCAGTCGGAGACGGTTGTCTCCACGGTCAGGGTTGGTGGGAGCCCACGGCCGTCGCCGAGCGGCGTGATCCAGGCAGAGTGATGCCCTGCACCTGAGCGGCTTGTCCCGGGCGCAGGGTCCACGGCACCTGCCCGGTACTGGTCAGCCAGTTGTTGCACAGCAGGCGTTGCACGATGAAGCCGAGCACCGGGCGTCCCAGTGTCCAGCCCAAGCCATCGCCCAGCTGCCGGAACGAGGGGCCGTGCCCGTGTTTGGCCCGGAAAGCCACGGTGAAGACCGCGGCCTGCGGGCCGCGGTCCGGATGCGCGTCTTTCCACTGGCCATAGGCGACCTTGGTGTTCCGGGAGAAGAACTTGTTTCGCGCAGGAAGCATGAAAGGCTCAGCAACCCGCTCCGGGGGCAGTGCACACAGGGCGCAGTATTCGACGCTTTCCGCGTGCTGTCGCAGCGCGGGTGTGGCCGCGTCCTTCCACTGTGCCCAGGCGTCGGCGCGGAACTCGAATCCTGAACCCGCTGCCGTCCGGACCGAAGGGTGTGCCCTGCTCTCTTCGGCGGTAGGCCGGCGCATGCCTGCGAGGTGACGTACGGAGGAGGCCAGCTGGAACTTCTCATCGGAGAGTTCGGTGAGGAAGCCCTTGCTCAGAAGGTCCGGCAGAGCGGCCCGGGCGGCTTCGGGGAGATCGGACGGAATCTGTCCGAGGAGCCCGGCTGTGCTGTGCGCGGCGGCGAACAGCCCAGCCAGCCTTGCGGCGGGTGGCAGTTTCCTGACCGGCTTGGCCGAGAGCGCCCGGGTAGTCCATCCAGAGACCCGAGAGCGCGTGCTCTTCCCGAAGGGCAGCGGGTGACCCGTCTCGCGGGCCAAATCGGGGACGGTGACGGAGACCGGCGGCGCGGCAGGATCACTTTCGAAGATCCCGTCTCCGATCTGCCACCCCAGGCTTCGGAGGGCTTCGACAGCCCCGCAGGGGTCATGCAACCGCAAGGCGGAGAGGTCCGGCCCGGTGACGTTGCCGGCACCTCCGCGCGCCGCCCTGACGGCCACGACGACCGCCAGGAGCTGCGGGTCCGGTCCGGGCAGCGGCAGCGATGCCACATAACTGAGCAGCGTGCGGGCCGCTTCGCCCTGCGGAGCCGTCAGGAGGAACGGCAGCGGCTGAGGCTTGCCAACTGCGACATCGGTCTTGCTGGAACTGGCTGCGGACTCAGGCACGACACTCTCAACGCTTGGCCTACGCCGGAGTTACTCGCGAACCCCCGCATGGAGCAGCCCTCGCGGCGCGCGAGCGGGGTGGGCCGGTGACGGGTGATGTACGGGTGGCCGCTGAAGTCGACGGTGACCGTGTGCCGGAGCACGTCGGCGTCGGCGTCGGCGTCGTAGAAGATGTGCTCAATCTCCAGGCAGACCCGGATGGTGGAGATCCGGTAGTCGCGGTCCTCTTGGTCATCCACCTGCCGGGCCTGGCTGTCGGTGACGGGCGGGTAAACAGCACGATCGGCTGCGAAGCGAAGGGGAGCGGCTTTCACGCTGTGTTGCGAAGAAGGGCGGCCCGTTGGACGAGCGGGCGCAGGGTTTGTTGCGCCGGCTGGCCTGTGCCCGCCGGACTGAGTCGCCCGACGTTCCGTTACCGCATCCGCTCCGCCTGACGGTGCCGGTCGTGGTGCTGGACCGCTTGCTCGGGAAAGGCGCGGGCCATCCAGTCTGCGGGGGCGCCGACCTGGTGCAGTGTTGCGATCTGCCGGTCGTAGTCGTGCCCTTCGGGGCTGGCGTGGACGCGGAGGTAGATGGGGTCGTCATTGCTGGCGGTGTCGCCCTCGAAGTAGAAGGCGCAGGTGTGGTCCCACTGGTAAGGGTGGTCCGGTTCGGCGCAGCGGCAGAACCGGTGGGCCACGCGGACCGGCAGGCCCCAGCGTGGGTGGCACAGCCGCTGTAGGAGTTGGTCGTGCCAGGGGGCCCGGGGGTGGGCGGTGCGGGCGTCGATCTTCCAGCTGTCGCCGTCGTCCCAGCACTGGACCCGGTAGAAGGCGGCGACGGTGTGGAAGAGCGCGATGCGTCGCAGCAGCCCGCTGCCCACCGCGGCCCGCCTGGCCCGTGAGCCTTCGAGACTGGGATAGGCGCGGAGGTGCCTGGATTCCACGCCGTCAAGTTGCGGGGCCGTCCATAGAGGCCGCAGACCGTTGTCGTCGCACCAGTGCCGGTGCCGACACTCGATGTCCGCCCAGCCCTCCGTCAGCCCCTTGGGCAGGGCGAGGACGAGGGTGGCTGTCTGCCCGTCTTTCACCGTGTGCAGGTGGAGTTGCCGACCGTCGGCCTCGATGCCGTTCATCCGCAGTCCGGGGATGCCGTGCGGATCGTCACCGCATCCAGGTGCGGGAGCCGCGGGGAGCAGCCGGCTCAGACAGTACTCGGGGAAGGAGTCCCGCTCGTGGCCCATGTAGGCATCGAGGTGGAGCGTGAGCGAGGTGACGGTGGCGCTCAGGGAAGCGATGCCGAAGGGGTGCGCGCATAGGCCCGGAGTGGTTCCCAGTTGCTCGAGGACGCGGCTCTCTAGCCGTGCTTGCGCCGGTGATGCGGCGTGCACTGGGTGGCCGGTGTGAAGGCCGGTACGGCGGTACTGGCCACTGCACTCGCACCAGTAGCGGAGCTTGCGGGATTCCCACGAGGAGCGGTCGCTCACGGCAGTGCCTTCCTGGCGCGCCTCTGCCCGATCCCGGCACGTCAACGAACACTGACGAGCTGCTGGGTGTGTGACCTCGCGGTGCAGGCCGGTGCAGTACCACGCTCCTTGCGCTCCGGTACGCCGGATCGGGCGGCGGTCGGAACGTGGCCCGCCTCGGGCCACCACCCATCATGCAGCCAGTAACCAGGTCAGGTCGATGACGCCGTCACGGGTTCACTCGGACGGGCGGCGCGCCCCGGCCGCAGAACCAGACCGCCTGACGCGCGACGGCGGCATGAATGGGTCTGCCGGCGGATGCCTTGACGGTGGCGGGGACACTGCACCCGGTTTGGAACCCCGTGGTCAGTTGTACCGAGGGTCGGCGTACTTGATCGCACCCTGGACGATCGAGCAGGGCCACGGACCGCCGTCACATCCCTGACAGGTCGGGGACGTTCGATCGCTGGGGGCGTGCAGAGCCAACTGGCGCCCCGCCAGCTCGCGGACCCCGCGCTCATCACGGGAAATCCCCGGGTAGGTGGACCCGGCAATGCCCACCGCCCGGTCATACGCAGCCAGTTGCTGGTGAAGGTCGTCGCTCATGGCGGCGAGCCTATCGGGCCTCACCAAGGGCAACTCCCTCATGACAGATCCGGCCAATCGGTTACTTTGCGTCATCATTCGGCAACCGTCAGGCGCGACTGGCCGGGTTGCAGATACATAGAGGGGTCGGATCGGAACCAAGGGTGATTCAGGGGCGGGGCGGGATGCTGACCATCAACGTAGGAGTGCTGCTCGCCGTGATCGTCTTGCTGCGGTTGCGTCGACGCACTGAGGCCCGGAGCAAGAACGACGAGAAACTGACCGTGGTCATCGTGCTCGCGCTCGGCGTCGTCCTCGCCCCGACCCCGCTGGGCGAGGGCATCGGCGACTTCCTGGGCCAGCTCGCCTCCGGCATCACCGACTCCTCCCGCTGAAACCGGAGCGCACCCCATGGCCAACCGCCGCCCACCGCCGCGCGCCCGGCCCGCGGCACGACGTCCCGCACGCCGCAGCCCGCCCACCCGCCGTCGCCGCTCACGCCGGCAGCAGCACCACGACACCCAGCTGCTCCTGCTCGGCTTCGGCGCCGTTGCAGTCCTATCCCTGGCCTGGGCGGTGATCTCCTGGCTCCTGGTGAACTGGTGGATGCTGGTCGCACTCGGGACCCTCTCCGCCGTCGGCGGGACGCTGTGGGTCCACCGGTACCGCCAGCAGCAGGCGTGGGACCGGATCCGGCAGCAGTCGCTGCGCTACGGGCTCCCGCAGCTGGACGCCCTGCACCACCGCGACTTCGAATACGCGATCCGCGACCTCATGCGCCGTGACGGGTGCACCGACGCCCGGCAGATCGGCGGGGCCGGGGACAACGGTGCCGACGTCCTGGCCACCGACCCGCTGGGCCGGACCTGGGTCATCCAGGCCAAACACCGCAAGGACGGCGACCGCGGCTCAGCCGTCGGCACCCCCGACCTCCAGCGGGTCAACGGCACCGCCCGCCAGCTGTACGGCGCCGACGTCGTCCTGGTCGTCACCAACGGCCGCTTCTCCACCCGCTGCGCACCTCTGGCCCACCAGTTGCACATGCACCTGGCCGACCGGCGCATCCTCGCCACCTGGGCGAGCGGCGGACGTCCGCTATGGGAACTGCTACCGCGAATCCCCGCACCCCGGAACGGTCGGTGATCCGACGAGGCACACTCGAACCTTCACTGCGAGACCGAGCTCGCGAGCCGGAGGAACTCTTCGGCGACGGCCGCCAGGCCCTCGATCGAGGCGCTCCGCGCCAAGGCCGCCGTCCAGCAGCGGTCGACCTCCAGCGACGCCGCCCGCGCCCGGGCCCTGCAACGCCTCGCCGCTGAACGGGCCGGGCTGTCAGCGATTCACCCGCCGGCTGTGCCTGGCCGTCTGGGGCGTACCGCGTGACCAGGAGAGCCCGGGGCATGAAGCAACCCCTATCGCACCGCATCGTTGTCACTATGGGTTAGGTGCACGGACAGGTGGCTGCGTACCTCGGGACACCGCCTGCAGTTGATCGGGAGATGGCATGCCGAAGTCAAAGAAACGCCGCACCGCACGGCACCGAGACCCGCGTAAGGAGCTGCGCCGACGTCTCGCGGCTCCCTTGAGCGAGCCGCGACCGAAGCACTCCAGCTACGGGCACACCTGTCCCGACGACGTCCTGATTGCCGAGTTCGGCGAGGAGGGCGGATCCTGGCTGCAAGAGGAGTACGGCCGGTCTCTGACGCTCGCGGAGTTCGCCCTGGAACGCAGCATCCGCGTGGACGAATTCCTGTTGGACGACCCGATCAGCGGGCCAGAGGTCGTCGCCGCCGAAGAGATCAGCAAGCTGATGGAGATGGCCGCAGATGTCATCCTTGCGATGGCTGAACGCCAGGGTGTACTGACCAAGGAAATGGCCCGCGAGATCGCGGAAACCAACGCCATGCCCTCCATCGACCACGCGTCCGAGGGCGCGGACGTCGTACGCAGCGCCTTCCAAATGGAAGAACTCATCCTTAACGACCGCGATATGTGGGACTTCAGCGAGTACGGCTGACGCAGCCTGCACCAGAAACTCGCCCTCGCCATCAAGGGACACGTCGCGGGCCGGCCAGGTTACGTCCACACGCCTCGTCCCCGGCAGCTGAGCTGCCGGGGACGAGGCGTGTGGACAGCTAGAAGCCAGATCCACAGTCATGGATGAAGGGTTCTGTTGCCTCAGGAGGTCAGCTGTTCTTTTCAGTTTCCACCATGACCTTGGCGATGACCTCCTCCGGAGTCTCCCCCAGATGATTCACCGCCGTGGCCAGCAGCACCGTCCCGACCCGGGCGTTGGCGTGCGCAATGTGCGCGACCGCGTCGACGAGTTCGTTCCAGCCGGCCTTAACCCCTTCGAAGTCCCCAGCCTCAACACCCGCTCGGAACGTGGACTCAGCCGCATCCAGCACGTCGCGGTATGCGGGCTCAACCGCTTCCCCGCTGTGCCCGCCACCGGCCGCAGCCAGGTTGTAGAAGGCGACCAGCGCCTGGCCGGCGCGCCAGTCGTAGTCACGCGACTTGTCATCGTAAGTTCCCATGCAGCAGAGGCTATCGAGTGCCACTGACACACAGTGGTCCAGCTTTCCTACTCCCCGTCGTCGTCCTTCTGCTGTCGGCGTTGCGCCTGCTCCCTGCGCTCCTTGGCCTCGAGCGCGTACGCCAGCGCCCTCCGGTGCTCATTGATGCTGCCGCCTTCACCGCGGCGCTTGGCGATGTCCTCGGCTAGGTAGTCGGCGAGCAGACGCACAGGCTTGTGACTGCTGCCCTCGGCGAACTCCAGCAGGTGCAGCAGTGCCTCCAGCTCCCCCCTGCGTACGGGCACGTTGACCATGTCATCGGCACCGGAGGTCAGCGCCTGGGCGGTGCGGTCGTAGTAGGCCCCGCAGCGGGCGTCGTTGAAGCGCAGCTCGTAGCTCGGGTTGCTGTATTCGACGCGCCTGTGCACCCGCAGCCGTTCACACAGGTCAGGGAGGTCCTCGAGGGGATGACGGTAGAAGGGGCGGTCGGCGCTGCCCGCGGTGTGCGGGTCGAGCTGCAAGGAGGAGAGGAAAGCTGCCACGCGGTCGGGCTCGGGGATCAGGCCGGCGCCCAGCCATCGTGCACCGTCGTAGAAGGAGCCGCTGGCGCCCTTGGGCAGGATCCACAGACACCAGCCGGACGTCCCGGACCAGTGCAGCCCGGCCTCAGCGTCCGGAAGGAACCGACGGACGAAGCTATCGTTGAGGTGGACGCTGCCCTCCACGTCGTTGCGGTACTTTTCCCGGTCCTCGTCATCGTCGTACCGGCCCCAAGCATTGACAGCGCTGACGGGCGTCCCCTCGGCCAGCATTTTCTCGGCGACAGCTGTCATGTAGTGGCCAATCGCGTTGTTCAGCGCGTCGGCCAATGCGGTCTCTGCCATGCGGCTTTTCCTCCCTCGCAGGCCGCGGTGAGCCCGCCCCCACCTCAGCAGATGGCGTCGTCCCGGTCGGCCGACACTGTGACAGCCTCCTTTCTAGCGGTGCCGGGCACCTGACCGGGCAGTTTCCGGCCGCGCAGCCGCACCACAGCCGACCAGGCCCGCAGCGGGCCGTCTGGTGGCACTCAGGGCTGTGCGGGCGGGACGTCCTTCAAGTACCAGCCGTGGGCGGCCATGCACTCCTTCGTCCACTGCATCAGCAGGTGGGCGGCGCCCTGCACGCGGCTCTTGTCACGGCCGCCACCGTCAGCGAAAACTGCACGGACAGCCCCGCCGCAGGCCAGTCCACGTCGCCGACGTCACACGCCGGGCACAGCTCCAAGTGGATCGGCCGCCCGTGCTCGTCGTCCTGCGGTACCACCCCGCTCATGATGAGATCGCCCCCGCAGCGCGAACACTGAGCGTTTCTTCCTCGCCACCACCTCGATGGCAGGGGGCCCGGCATGAGCGATCAGCCTCCGGTGAGCGGCGTCGACCTGGCCCGTCCGGTACGACGAAGACACCCGCACCCTGCACCTGCTGCCCGCGACCGCCGCCTACCGCACCCAGCTCACCCTGCACCAGCGCGCCATCATCACCCAGGTCAACACCGCCGCCGGGCCAGACGCCGTACGACAGCTGGAGATCCTGCGCCCTGCCGACCTCAACGCCGGCGGCTCCTCTATCGCCCCGCAGAGCGTGCCGCGCGTCGCGCCCACGGTGATCCGCGCTTCCACGCCGGCCCCGGCGAAGACGCGGGACGACGCCTCGGACGGATACCACCAGGCGCTCGCCGCTCACCGCGCTGCCCGGGAGACGCAACCGATCTGCGACCCGTTGGTCCGGGCCGCCGCCGAGCGGCAGATCCGCGACCGTGCGCGCGAACCCGAGGCGCTCTTCGGTGACGGCCGCAAGGCCCTGGAGGAGCTCCGTACCAAGGCCGCCGCCCAGCAGCGGTCGACCTCCAGCGACGCCGCCCGCGCCCGGGCACTGCAACGCCTCGCCGCCGAACGCGCCGAACTCACCACGCTCACTCCAGCGAGGCCGGCCGCCGCGCCACTGACGTCGGGGATCGCCCTGAGCCAGACGCAGATCAGCCGCAAGCAGTCCGGCGCGGCGTCGTGGTCGCTGGCCGACATCGACCGGCTGTCCGCCCACTACGGCATCCCCGTCCCCGACCTCCTCGCCGGAGTCGATCGCGCCGTCCACTGCCTGCCCGCACGACGCCGCGCACCCGCACCCGGCGCCGCCCAGCTCACGATGTAACCGCACGGTGCGTCCCGGGCCCGTACGGTTGGTCCGGGCTCGGGAGGCGGAGGGTCGACGGGTCAGTCGGCCGGGGTCCACGGGGGATCCGGTGTGATGTTGATGGCGCCGCAGTTCCAGCAGTTCCACTCGTCGGGCAGCTTGTACAGCTCGGTCCAGAACCCGGCCGGCTTTCCCCACACGACGCAGTCCGCGTCGCAGTCCCAGCACTCGAACTCAAAGTTCACATGACCCTCCATCCCCCGGGGGTGCGGACCGGAAGCGCCGCACCCCCGGGATGTGCCGTCAGGCGGATCCGGTGCCGCTACCGTCGGCGTCCGGGTCCGATTCGGGGTCCGGCCCGGGTTCCGGACTGGGTGAGGCCTCGCTGTCCGCGGCCCCGGCGGGGGAGCGGTCGTCCAGGGTGATGGTGACCTGCTGGCCGTGCGGGGTGAGTCCGGCCAGGCTCGCCTCGATCCGTTCGTACACGGTGTCGGCGAGCTCCTGGTCCCCGTCGCCCTCTCTCGCGGTGTGCCGGAGTTCGTGGAGGCTGATGAGCAGGGCGATGAGCGAGCGCCCGGACAGGGCGACCCGGATCCGCTCGTCTCCTTCGGAGGCGACCTGCGGCGGCACCCGGAAGTGACGGTGCCCTCCGGCCTGGGCCGTGATGAACTCCCAGATGTCCCGGCTGCACAGCAGGTCCACGGAGGAGACCCGGGCGGCTTCCTTGAGCAGCACGGTGTGCTCTTTGCTCACCACGGCCGTCTCGGCCTCCTCGCCCGCCCGGGTCCGCTGCCGACCTGCGCTGCTACCTGCAGAACGACTACCGCCGCGCCCGGGAACTTCTCTTGGGGCGCGGCGGCATGAGCGGGTCAAGGGTCTATCTCATCGCACACCTACCAGGAATTGCGGGAGAGACCTCAGAGCTAGTGGGCGATTGTCAGGGAGATATCTCTAAGAGCTCGTAACACGATCTTGTTGATGTTGGCTGGTGAGGCGTAACCGGTGTGATGATTCGGCCGTTCGTGAGGGTGTGGGTACTCGACCGTGGATCGTGGACGATGAGTTGTGGGCGTTGATCGAGCCGTTGCTGCCGCAGTGGCCGGAGCGGTCGCCGGGGCCGAGGCCGGTGCCGGACCGGCTCTGCCTCCAGGGCATCCTGTTCGTCCTCTACAACGACATAGCCTGGCAACTTCTGCCCTTGGAGCAGGGGTTCGGCTCGGGTCAGACGTGTTGGCGCCGACTGGACCGTTGGCAGAAGGCAGGGGTCTTCGACCGGTTGCACCGGGTCCTGCTCGCGGAGCTGAACGCGGCCGGCGAACTCGACTGGTCACGCGCGTGCGTGGATGGATCCCACATCCGCGCGAAAAAGGGGGCGCCGACACCGGCCCGTCGCCGGTCGACCGGCGGAAAACGGGCAGCAAACACCACCTGATCTGCGACGGTCGCGGCACCCCGCTCAAGGTCATCACCACCGCGGCCAACGTCAACGACGTCACCCAGACCCTCGCCCTGGTCGACGGCATCCCACCCGTCGCGGGCCGACCCGGACGACCCCGCCGCAGGCCCGAAGCCCTCCTCGGCGACAAGGGGTACGACTCCAACCCGAACCGCGACGCACTGCGCAAGCGCCGGATCCTGCCCGTCATCTCCCACAAGGGCCGCCCGAACATCAAGCGCCTGAGCAAACTCCGCTACGTCGTCGAGCAGACCTTCGCCCTGCTCCACCACTTCAAACGCCTCGCCGTCCGCTGGGAACGCCGCACCGAACTCCATGACGCCTTCGTCTCCCTCGCCTGCAGCCTCATCCGCTACCGCCGCCTCAAGAAGACCCGACCATGATCGTGTTACGAGCTCTAATGGCGGCGGACATTTGAGTGTCCGCCGCCATTACAGTTAACTAATTCCGTCGGCCCGACCAGGTGCCCTATCAGTCATTTCCCAACGGAGTCTAGAGTCGGTAGGGATCATCAGGTCTCGGCCAGGGATCGAGCCCGGGATCGGAGTACAGACAGATCAGCGGGCGATTCGCGCCGACTGCCATCTCAAGGGAGCTTTCAAAGGTGGAACCGAGCTCCCAAATCCAACCCATTCCAGCAGCGACCACCCTCCCCTCGACCTCAACGAATACACTCGAATAACTGAGCCATTCGCCGATCGGAAAATACTCCCCACCGAGATTCCTCTCCACCTCGTCCGCTAGATCACGCTGCCCAGACCCGGCGGCGAAAGGATCGAAATTATAGGGCTCGTCGTTACTGAAGTTCGGGCCGATTTTATTGATCGGATCAATAGAAAGCCCTCCCATCACCGAGATGATTTCCCTGGCCAATGGATGAGCCCGATACCCCTCACCCTCCAGCGGCGTCACCCACCGATCAGCGTCAACTTTCCTGTCTGCATTCCATCCGGACGCAGCAAGGGCGCCGAGCAAGTCTTTGCTGAGCGAGTCGAATTTAATAACGGACATCAGTTGTTGATCCCTAGATCTTCCAGGAGTCTGCTACAGCGACCACAGGGGCGAGCCGGCTCACCATGCCCGCCATCCTTATTCGAATTGGGCATGGTGTTATTCCGCGTTCTCACAGTTTGCATAGTTCCACCCCTGATGCCGTCGGCACCTTCCATATCCTGCGCCTTAATCAGGCAGTGCACCTCCGCGCAACCCCCGTGGTGCCCGGTCCGGTCGACCGATTTCGCCAAAGGCCCTTCTACCATCTCACCGTGCTTATTGTGGCCGTAGTACTTCTGACCCGATGGAGATGTATATTCGGAGGTAAATTTCACCCCAGGCCTATTGCGAACAGAGTCGGCATAGCTACTTAGGCCGCAGTTGTGGACGAGTACGGGTGTAGCCCCCGCCAGCACATAGTACGCGTGAATGTCGGTGATGGTGAGGTCGTGCGTCAGCTGAGACTTGGTGTAACGACGGATTCCCGAGACCTGAACACGAGTGCCAGCACTGGTGCGGAGCCACTGACCCACCTGGATCTCTCCAGCGTCAACCCACTTGTGGAGCTCCGGGAGCCAGAACGGATGAGTATCAGTCGCGACGATGGATGAGTAGTCGTCGCCAACGCGAATACTGATTTCGGTGAAATCTTTGTCGCCAACTGTGGTGATGGTGTTAGCGACAGGCTTCTTGGCAGTTTCACCTGTCTCCACATCGGTAGTGACAACAACGTCACCGACCTCTACATCCTGAATGGACTTTTCCGTGCCGTCTGCCATAAGGACGCCTGTTCCGGGTAGGAAACTGTGACACCCTGTGATCTTGTTACCTATGGCACCGAAAGCGAGCCCGTACGCCGCACCCCATACGGCACCCTCGGCCATGTCGGTGAGCTCACCAGTGACGCTATGGTCCGCGTCGGGTGTCATGAGGTTTCCGACAGCGGCCCCTGCTGCACCGGCTAGTGCTCCGCATCCAGTCGCTAGGACGAGACTGGCTCCGCCGGTTTGGGCGGCGGTGGCTCCAGCAGCTGCGTAGCAGCCGACGTTGACAGTGGTTTCTACGACGGTCTGGACGATGAAGACCTTGTTGTCGGCTACCCATTCAGTTGTGTTGTCCCAGGCCTTTCCTAGTCCACATGTGGAGAGCCAGCTGCAACTCTTTGTCTTTTTACCTCCCCCGTTTCCTCCGCTGTTTCCTCCGCTGTTTCCTCCGCTGTTGTTCCCGCTACTGCCCGACGATGCTGTGCCTGTGTCTCTGGCTACTTCGTCGAGGAGGTCCTGTACGTAGTCCCAGTCAGCCTTGCTCATGGTGCCGCTGGAGTTTTCGGCCGCTCTCTGGAGGCCGGTGGGGTCGCTGGTGGTGACGGGGCTGTTGCCGGCGTAGCTGTAGCCGTTGAGTTGCTGGGTGTCGGCAAGGTCGAGTACGGGGTCGACGCTGATGAACTGGCCGATTGAGGGGTCGTATTCGCGGGCGCCGATGTGGGTGAGGCCGGTGGTGGTGTCGGCGGGCTTTCCTAGGAAGGCTTTGTCGTCGGGCCAGGGTGCGGTGGTGGTGCCGCGGGGTTTGCCGAATGGGCTGGTGTAGCGCTTGGTGATGGCTTGGGTGGAGGAGTCGAGGGAGATGTTGTTGGTGCCGTGGTTGTCTCCGGCGAGGAAGCTGAGCTTGGTTCCTGCGGTTCCGACGGTCGCGGTGCGCAGGGCAATCGTGTGGCCGACGGCGCTGTAGTAGCGGGTGCCGGTGATGGTCTTGGCGGTGCCCTTGGTGGTCAGGCGGACTTCGGTGGTGCCGAGGTAGAGGACGGTGTCGCCGTCTCCGGTGGCGCGGCGGATGAGGAGTTCGCCGTCGGCGTCGTAGAGGTAGTTGGTGCCGAGGGCGGGCTTGGTGCCTGCGGCGGGTTCGGTCGTGGTGGCCGGTTTGCCTTCGGCGTTCCAGGTCAGGGTTTGGGTGGCCTGGGTGCCGGGACGGGTGAGGGTGTTGCCGTTCAGGTCGTAGGTGTAGGTGGCGGTAGTAGCCCCGGTGGTTTTGGTCAGCGGGTGAGGCTGTCCGGCGGTGGTGCCGTAGGTGTAGTTGGTGGTGGCGTTCCCGGCCGCGCTGTGGGTGGTTTCGGCGGACCGCTGGCCGGAGCTGTTGTAGGTGTAGCTGCTCCAGTACGGTGCGGGGCCGCCGATGTTGGCCTGGATGCGGTTGGCGGCGGTGCAGTTGTTGGTGGTGGGGGTCCAGGCTTCGGTGAGGCGGCGCTGTGTGTCGTAGGCGAAGCACTGGAAGTCGGCGCCGGTGGTGCCGCCCTGGGTGGTGGCGTCGGCAATGGAGGTGACGTTGCCGGCCTGGTCGTAGGTGTAGGTGAGGTCTTGGAGCTTGTAGCTGTGGGTCTGGTCCGTGACGTCAGAGGTGAGCAGCCGTCCGGTGCCGGTTTCGTAGGTGGAGGCGATGTACGCCTTTTTCGAGGCGGAGTTGGCGCCGAGGCTCAGCAGGGTGGGCTGGCCGAGTGCGCTGTAGGTGGTGTCGAGGAGGTAGTCGGAGGTGCCGGTGAGGCCGGTGGTGAGGCCGAGGTTGTTTTTGTAGGTGGGCTGCAGTACCTCTTCGGGCAGACCGGCGACGGCGGGTTCGGTTGTGTTGTTGAGGGTGCCGTCGGTCTTGTAGGAGGTGTGGAAGGTGGTGGTGGCGGTTATGGCGCCGGAGGTGACGAGCGAGGCAACGAGCGGGTCGGTGGTGGGAAGGGTCAGGGTTGTGTCCTGGGCCCTGCCGATCGTGTCGTACGCGGTGACCGTCTTGGTGTAGGCCTTGCCGGTGAGGCCGCCTTCGTAGCGCGTGGCTGCGGCGGGGAGCCCCTTGCCGAGAGTGGCGGTGTCGAAGGTCCAGTGGGCGAGCAGGTTGGCGTCGGCCCGGGAGGTCTTCCACATGTCGGTCTTGCGCCCGAGTTCGTCGTACCCGTAGAGCAGGACGTTTTTCTCGGCGTCCGTGGTGGTGTCGACCTGGTCCAGGGCGGTGTAGCCGGTTGTGGTTGTGCCCTTGTCGGGGTCGGTGGTGGACACCTGGCGGCCGTAGAGGTCGTAGGTGTATGTCCACTTCGATCCGTCGGATTCCGAGACTGCGGTCTGGGGGAGTCCGTCGAGTGTGGAGGTGGTGGTGACCTGGGTGTAGGTCGCGGCCTGTGCGGCGGTGGCACCGTACTGGGTGTCGGCGGGGGTGGTGCCGGCGTAGGTGCGGGTCGCGGTGGTGCGGCCGAGGGCGTCGGTGATGGTGCGGGTGGCGTTTCCGCCGTCGGGGGCGGTGGTGGCCGTCGAGTCACCTGTGTAGGTGGCGGTGGTCTGCCACTTTTGGGTGGCCTTGCCGAAGAAAGTGGTGGTGGTGACCCGGCCGGCGGCGTCGTAATCCGTGTTCGTCTGGGCACCGGCCGTGCCGTACTCGACCTTGGCGTAGACGCCGTCCGGGGACTTCGAGTCGTCGTAGGCCTGGTCGTACGTCTGGTAGGCGAGCCCACGGCTGTCGTAGCGCGTGTCGGTGAGGATCCGGCCGGTCAGCGGCCCGGGGACCGGGGACTGGGTCTGCAGCGGGCGCAGCAGGGAGTCGTAGAGGCTGTAGTTGGTGGTGTAGGTCTTGAGGTCGGCATTGAGGTTCGAGACCGAGGCGGCCGAAGGTGTGTCGGTTCGGATTGCGTAGGTGTAGGTGGCGTTGGCGCTTTCACCACCGGACTGGGAGCGGTTGGGCAGCCAGGTCGCGGTGATGCGGCCGAGGGCGTCGTAGGTGGAGTCGGTGATCTTTCCGTTGCTGTTGACGGAACGCCTTTGCATCCCGCGGCTTGGCTCGAAGTAGGCCCATGACTTCTGTGCCTGGCCACTGGCCGTGGCGGTGGGCGTGGTGCTCACCGTCATGGTGACGGGGCCCTTGTCGGCCGGGGTGTAGGCGGTGGTGGTGGTGTTCTTCCCGGCGTCGGTGACGGTCAGCGGTCGACCGAGCTTGGTAGTGGCGGTGTCGTAGGTGGTGGTGGAGACCGTCTGCCAGCTCGTGGGGTTGCGGTCGGCGGTACCGGAGACGACCGGGTATCCGTTGGGCCGGCCGACCCAGGTCGCCAGGCCGAGGGCCGGGGTCTGCGTTGCCGACCACGCGGTGGCGGCGGCGTTGTCGTAGACGGTGGCCGTGTCGGAGAGGACGTCCCCGCGGGTTGCGCTGCTGGTGGGCAGGGTCAGCTGTCCGTCGTCGACGCAGGTCTTTGCGACCTTGCGGACCCGGCTGATGAGGCTGGTGAGGCCCTTGTCGGTGTTGCGGGCGTACCAGGTGCGGGTGCAGGTCTCGTCGCCCGTTTTGGCCTGATCGCCGGTGGTCTCGACAGTGGCTGCCATGCCGTAGCTGTCGTAGGTGTAGGAGGTGGTGGCCGAGCGCCAGGTGCTGGTGGCGGTCAGCCAGGTGTACGCGATTGCCGAGGACGGCCGGAGGTAGAAGGCTTCGGTGTCGGCGTAGGAGTGGTGCTGGGTCGCGGTGACCTTGGTGAAGGAGTTACTGAGGGCAAAGCCGATGGGGGTGGCCCCGTTGTAGGTGACCTTCTGGCGGACCGACCCGGCGAGCCTCTCGCTGTCCGATGCGGCCGCGATGGTCGTCCCGGGCATGGTGATGGCCGGGATCGTAGCGGTGCGAGTGGTGCCGTCCAGGCGCTTGTCGCCGTTCATGCCCTGCATGTAGACCGTGGTGGTCTTCGACTGGGGGCCGTCGGTCCGGCCGCTGGTGACGGTGACGTTGCGGTAGCCGCGCCAGTCGGACCAGGTTCGGTCCTTTTCCGGGGTGATCGGGTTGTCGTCGAAGTGCCAGGCAGCACCCGAGTACGTGTACTGGCTCTCCAGACTGCTGGAGCCGGCCGGGTCGGAGGTGACGACGGCGGTGACGCGGTACTTGTGGAACCAGTCGACGTCGGTGTCCTCGTCGCCCTGATAGTTCCACTTCTGCGGGTAGCAGGAGGTGGTGGAGTTGTCCTCGGCCGGGAGGCTGCTGCGGACGCACTCGGGATCGTTGTAGGTGACGGCGGTGACCGCGCCCGTTTCGGAGGTCACCGTTCGCATGCGCGGGCGGGACAGGGCGGTGACGCCGTCGATGACGGTGTCGACGCGGTTGGGCCGCAGCGTGTAGCCGAACTGGATCGCGGGCAGCGCGATTTCACCGTTGGACTTGCCGGTCCGCTGCACGGAGGTCATGGCCAGGACCTGGTCGGAGGTGTCTCCGGCGTCCTGTCCGTCCTCGAAGTGCTGCTTGAGGGTGTACGAGTCCACGGGCACGAAAGCGGCGGTCGTGGCGTCCCAGGAGAACGTGTTGACGCCGGTCAGGCGCTTGCGGGTGAAGAACGACGGGCTGGTGGCGAGGCAGTCGGTGGCCGAGGCCGCGCAGATCGCGTCGAAGGGGACGTCGGGCCAGTTGTCGGCCGTGTCCTTGGTCAGGGACGAGCAGTCGGACGCGGTGCAGCGCTCGGCGTAGTCGAACGTCACCCGGTTCGAGGCGTAGCCCTTGGCCGTGCCGGTGGTGCCGGAGAAGAGGGCGTCGGCGCGCTGTCCGTAGAGGATTTCGGTGGGGCGGGAGGCGCGGGTGTAGGACGCGAGAGCGGTCTTGTCGCCGTTCTTGGCGTAGTAGTTGGTGTCGTTGGTGTACCAGGAGGTGCTGGCGTTGCCGTGGACGTCCTGGACGAGGTCGAGGTTCCACCGCCAGGCCTGCTGGTAGAAGCGCTTGTCGAAGCTGGAGCCCTTGGCGTAACCGGGCTCGCTGGTGTCGTCTCCGAAGACGGGGGCGGTCAGGACGCTGTTCGTCCGGGCGTCGTTGGCGCCCGGCAGCTTGTTCAGCCCGAACGTGTAGGTGGTGCCGTCACCGGTGACGACCTTCCAGTACTCGCCGGCGCCGTCGCCCTTCTGGGCCGCACCGACACCGCTGACCGCGTCGCCCTGGTCGCCGTTTTCGGCTCCGGTGAGGTGGAAGACCTGGGAGGCGTCGTCGTCCTTCAGGTGCCAGACACCGGTGGTGTCGTCCTTGACGAGCCCGGTGGACTTGCCGTTCAGGACGAGCGAGGCGTTGTCGTACTTCCAGCACAGATCGTTCTTGTCATCCTGGCCGTCGTCGTCGCAGGAGCCGTAGGACCGCTCGACGTACGACTGGGTGAGCGAGAAGCCCTCACCGAGCAAGGACGCCTGGTTGTTCGTGTTGGAAGTGCGCCCGTCACTGCTGCCGGAGTCGTAGGACAGGCTCAGGCTCGGAGCGGGCCCGGCGGCCGCCTTCGGTACCTCAAGCCCTTCCGACCACGTGAAGGAGCCGGAGGAACTGCCGGCCGACCAGCTGGACGCGGCGCTCAGATCCGTCGCCTTGAGGTCACCGGAACCCTTGACCGACGTTGCCTCCGTGGCGGCCAGCGCGAACACCGCGGGCGTCGCCGCGCTGCCGGACATAGCGCTCAGGGTGACTGCGGCGCTCACCGTCTGCGTACCCGGGTCGTTGACCGAGTCGACCGGCGTGGCCGTGCGGCACGCCTCCTTGGAGGGGTCGGTCAGCACACAGGCCGGATAGCGCAAGAGGCCGAGCCGGCCGGCCCAGTCGCCGCCGATGACGGAGGCGAACGAGCCGTAGTTGAGGCTGACTTCCGTCGCACCGGGCGTCTCGGCTGCCGCTGTGAACAGCACACCGGTCACTCCGGCCGCGCGCGCGGACTTCTGGGGCAGGATCTCGACGGTACCCGTACCGGCAGCCGCTGCGGGGGTTTCGGCGGGCTGCTTGTTGGAGGCGGACCGCTTCGGGGCCGGTGCCGCGCTCAGCGAGGCGATCTTCTTGCGGTCGCCCTTGGCGAGGGACCCGGTCAGCCGCTGCGCTGTGGGCCAGGACGCCTTCTGCTCCTCGGCGGCCCGGCGCGCGGACGCCTGGTTCGCGGCCTTGGTGTCGGCGACCAGCTTGCGCGCTTTCACGGCTCCGGGACCGGGGGTGGTCACCGAGGCGACATGATCGGTGGGCACGTCGGGGCGGCCGAGGCCGCCTGCGGCGGCCGCCGACGTGAGGGGTATCAGGGTCGTGGGCGCCGACAGTACGACGGCCAGGCCGACTATGAGTGAGGCTCGGCGGCCTCGATGTGAAGGTCTTGGCCGGTTGCGCCATCGAGGGCGGGCACGAAGAAACACAGAAACTCCCATATCGGGGCGAATAGATAAAAGATTGCGTATTGCGTGTGTGCAACTGGCCGGTCCAGGCAGGAGCGCCTGGACCGGGGGCTTGGGGATGCGGACCGTGGCCAGTACGGGCGGTCTACTGCCGCCCCTGGTGGCTGGTGATTCGCTGCGCGGGTCACCAGCCACCAGGGGTCGGGTGGGTTCGGGGTCGGTCAGATCCCGGAGCGCAGGGCACCGGCCCAGACGTTGACCGTGCCGATGCTGCCGGGCAGCTGGTGCTGCCAGATGCTGCTCGTGAAGCCCTTGCCAGCAGAGAAGCTGCCGGTGCCGACCTCAGCGGTGAAGACGGTGTCCGCGTCCTGCTGGTCGGATCCGCGGTACAGCCGGATCACCCCGGGGCTCGGGGCGTTGGGCGCAACAGCCTGGGCGTCGAACACGCCGGTCAGCGTGACGTCTCCGTCGATGACCTCGATGCTGGAGACGACGGAGGTTCCGGTTCCGTCGGCTGTCAGGCGTCCGAAGTGCCAGCGGCCGGCCGGGAGCATGTCGAATTCTCCCGTGTCATCGTTCGGGTACGCGCTCTCAATGTCGGCCGTGCGCTCGAACCAGATGCTCCACGAGCTGCCGGTCGCCGTCTGCTGCCCGGCAACCTGCGCCAGGTAGCCGACCGGCTTGGCCTTGAGGAGAGCGGGATCGATCTGCGCGGTCGCGGAAACGGAGAACGATCCGGAGTCGTCGACGAGCGGGCCCTGCACCGTGGCACCGTCGCCGGCGGCTCCGGTGAAGTTCATGTGCTCGCCGTCCAGCATCGACGCGGACGGGACGGTCATCGGCCTGCCGTACGCGGAGAGGTCCTGGACGCTCTGGCCGGTGGCCACAGCAGGGTCCCAGCTCCCCACGAGCTCGACCGCGGGGAGTTTGGACTCCCCGTCGTCCGTGCTCTCGTCGTCGTCCAGGAGCGTTGCTTCCTCGACGGCCTCGGACTGCGGGATGGCGTAGTTCCACACCGCCACCTCGTCGACGGAGCCGCCCACGTAGTCGGTGTAGGTGTCGGACCACTGGGTCCGGCCGATCTGCAGCGGGCCGGAAGCCTGCCACGCGGTCGTGTAGGCAACGGGCTGGCCCTGCGCCACGCCATTGACGTAGAGCAGGATCGTCTTATCGACCGCGTTGTACACAGCGGCCAGATGGGTCCACACCCCGGCCTGCGCGGGCCGGACCGACGCGGAGCGGGCGTAGGACCAGCTCGCGTCTGCCGTGGCGTCGGCGTTCACCGTACGGAACGACCACTTCCCGCTGGTCTCGTAGCCCAGGTAGAACGCGCTGCGGTGCGTACCGTTCTGGCTGAGGACCGTCTGGTTCTTGGTGAGGTTGCCGAGCTTGACCCAGGCGGCTACGGAGTACGACTTCGTGGTGTCGATGAGGGGGTCGGTGGTGGCCGCGTAGGCGGTGGTGCCGTTCAGGGCCAGAGCGCGGTCCTCGGTCACCGTTTCGACGCCGTCGATGGTCGTGACATCGCCGCGTCGGCCCTGCTCGTTGCGCACCGCTCCGCCCGCAAGGGCGGCCGGGTCGTTACTCGTGCCGCCGGTGTCGTCGGCGGGAGCGGTGTCGGCCGTTTCGGTGAAGCGGTAGCGGCCTACAGCCGCCGGCGGTGAGGCGACCTTGATTTCCACGACGGTGGTCTCCCCGTAACCGACGGTGTCACTGGCCTCCAGCTCCAGGCTGATGGTCCCCTCGTGGGTGGGTATCAGGGTGAGCGTCTTGGTGGTTCCGGGCCTTTCGTCGCTTTTGCCGCCATCGAAGCGGTAGCGGTAGGTGGAAACAGCCTCGCCGGCGGCCGGGGCGATCTCGAAGGTGACGGGCTGACCAGGGCCACCGGCCGGAACGCAGACGTCACCGCAGGCTTTATACGGGAGCTTCGGCACCGCGGTGGGCGCCTTGGGCCGGGCACCGTCGTAACGGAAGTAACACCAGCCCGTCCCGGATGCGTTGGACGGCCCGGCCGAGTAGTCCGTACCGGTGTAATAGGAGCGGGTCCATGCCCGGTACCGGTTCAGGACGCCTTCGCCGAGCGTCGCCGCAAGCGCGGTCTGCCGGGTCCGGGCAACCACGTAACCCGACGACGGACTGAGAATGTCCGCCTTACTCGTCCACACCTTGGTCGTCGGGTCCTGCGACTCCACATCCATGACGGTACGCAGGCTTACCTCTTCGACGATCTTGCTTTTTCCCGTCAGTTTGTCCCAGCCGGCGGCGCTGGCCACCGTCTGCGGAGTCGCCGTCAGCGCAGGATGCGGGTCGGAGGTGATGGTCGGCTTCGTCGGGTCGACGGAGCACACCTGGGTGGTCGAACCCTTGGAGAGACCGATCTTGGTCGGGAGGGCGGGCTTGGCGGCGTAGACGACCCGCAGACGCGCGTCATCGTCGAACCGCTTCCAGGAGTTGGTGTCCGACTCCGACTTCGCCATCAGCATCAGCGTCAGCCGCGTGAACTTGCCATCCGCGAACGACTTCACCGTCGGCGCGAGATTCTCATCCGGCTCATCGGCATTGTCGTGGTAGGTGACGGTCGCACGAGGCTGCGCAGGACTGCAGTTGCTTCCGCGACCGGCCGAGACCTGGCGGTCGCCCATCTGGTCGAGCTTCGCCGGCCCCGGCCACTTCGTCGTGGAGCTGATGTTGTTGGTCCGCTCCAGATCGACCCACGTCGCGTCACAGGAGAACGACCACGTCTCCGTGATGTCGAAGTACGCGTCCCGCACGTCCTTGCCCTTGAGCTGGTACGGGTCGAACTCGAAATACATCCGGTTCGTGTACGGGGTGCCGGTCGTGCAGTAGTACGCCAACCCCCCGATGACCTCGTAGCCGCACTTGCCGACGCTCATCCCGTTGTCTCCGCCGTCGAAGTTCCAGAACACGTCACCGTCGGACGACAGGACCGTGCGCTCGGACTCGTTCAACGCGATGGTCGGGTCGATGAACAACGGGAAGTGCGCGGGATCGGTGCCGGTCAGCATGCCGGAGTCCGGCACGACAGTGATCCCGTCAGAGCCCAACTTGATGGCCATCGCCTCAGTCGTGTCACCGTTACCGGGACCGTCCAGAGGGTCGATGTCCACACCGCCGGATACATCCACCGCCGTGACCGCGGCAGCACTGCGCGCGGCGACGGCGGGGGGCACTGCCGTGTCACCGGCGCTGTCCCACATCCTCGCGGCGGGGGACCGGAACACGGTCTGCCCCTGCCCGTCCGTTGCGGCCAGGCCGCCTGCGGACTCGGTCAGACGAAGACCGTGCGAGGCGACGGGGAAGACGAGCTTCTCCAGCGAGGGATCAGCGGCCGCTTCGGGGGTGTTGACCTGCAGCACCTCGTGGAAACCCTCGACCGTGGCGGTGAGCACCAGGTCGACGTCCGGCAGCACGTCACGGTAGAGAGCCCGTTCTCCGTCGAGCACCGGAGCAGGCAGATCACCGCCCGGCCACGTGAGGCTGACCGAACGTCCCTCACGGGTGATCGACACCAGCGCGCCGTCCCCGCCTCCGGAAAACACCAACTGCGCGGCCGAAGCGGTCGGCACCAGAGTGCCATCCGCCTGCTTGACGAGTGTCGCGTCCGGCGTCTGCCAGCCGCCGCCCTTCTTCGCCACCCGGATCGGCTTGACCGACTGCTCCAGCGTGAACGTCTCGCCGTCCGGATTTGCGTACGTCGACGACCGCTCCGTCCGCAGACCCACCACCTCGACCTGCTGCCCCGACTCAGCAGCCTTGACCAGCGCTTCACTCCCCTCGGAAGGCGCAGCGGCCGCCACAGCGGGCTCCGACGCCTGGACCACGACCGCAGGAAGCCCCGCCCAGATCACCGCGCCGAGCGACGCGGCTGAAACAGCCGCGCGCACGCGCGCCCCACCCCACCTGTTCACACGAACCCCTCACAAGATCAACAGAACTGAAGGTGAGAGTTCCATGAAGGCACAGTGAAGACAACGCCCCGTTTGAGAGCAACTGAGACCATTGCAGTCCCTTAGTGATCATAAAGACAGTGTAAATTCGCGGCAAATTAAGTTCGCGGAAAAGTTTCAACCACTGCAAAGAGTGCATCAACTGCCCACGCTTGTGCGCCACTTGGTAATCACCGGCGGGCATTTCCCGCCCAACGGATAAGGGCGACACATTCAGCCTCTCCACCCGAAAGGGGAATGGGTCACTTTAGGTGCATGTTGCACATGTCGGAAGACAGTTGCACGCCGGACGCCCCCTACCTGCTCCGGCTTCCCCTCCGCGCCCAGGTCGTCAGGGGGTCGCCAGGGCAGTGGATCGCCCACTGATCCTCGCGAATCCGCATCCTCGCCGCTCCGCCCTGGACGCATTGCGCCCATCGGCAATGCCAACGCCCCAGAGGGTAGGAGACCGTGCCGGGTACGGTCGTAGCCCCGAAGGACAGTTCGCAGAAGAGCGTGATCAGCCGGGCATCACTGGCCGCGTGTTCCCGCCCGAAGCCATCGGGTAGCCATCGGCCGAGCACGCTGGGCGCCTTTACCCGCCGACCAGCACGCGCCTTGAGAAGCGATGGATCAGACAGAACGAATACGGCGCCGGCAGACAGAGACGGTCCGCCGCGTGGGGCAGGAATCCAAACAGGGATGAGAACTACCACCACGGCAAGCGGCTGACGGTACGGACATCTCTCAGAAGCGGACCAGCACTCCAGAGGGCATCATCCGTACAGACGTCTCGCCACCCGTCCAGGACAAAGCAGCCTGCACCGGGCCCCTGCGAAATCAGCCCAGGGCGGCCGCGCTCGGCCGTGTGTTCAGTGGGTCGCGATGATCGCGTCGACGAGCAGCAGGATGACGCCTCCCGCGGTGATCACGCTGCCGAGAACCCTGAAGTACCAGCGTCCGAGGCTCTCGGTCTCGATGTCGCCCAAATTGCCGGACCGCTGTGCCTTCAACTGTAGAGCGACCCGACGCCGCTCCAGGGCGACGCCCGCAGCGCCCCGCACGTCGAACGCCAGCCTCCCTCCCAAGACGACGCCGGCGACACCTATCAGGCCGATCAAGACGAGGGCGTTGGTCGGGGTGGGAGCATCTGCGGCAGACGCGGCAATGATCATGAACATGGTCCGCATCATGACACCTGGAGATCACAGATGGTTACCGCAGCCCAGATTGCGACCGGCCGCACGGTAACAGAAGCCACGCCCCGCCCAGAGGCCCTGAACCGGTGAACCCGTCAGCCGGTAAGCATCCTGGACCCCGTGCCCCAACACTGCGAAGCGCCGCTGGCCAGGCCGCAACCGCCTCCGCCACGGTGCGCCAGGTGCTGGCGTGCCAGGA
This sequence comes from Streptomyces sp. NPDC005576, assembly GCF_042871745.1. NCBI lineage: Bacteria > Bacillati > Actinomycetota > Actinomycetes > Kitasatosporales > Streptomycetaceae > Streptomyces > Streptomyces sp. NPDC005576. The sequence goes on from NZ_JBIAJC010000027.1 coordinate 43,616, forward strand.
CTGCGGGCAGGGCGGGTCCGGCGGGCTGTGCGAGGCATGCGGTTGCCGCCGCGAGGCCACGGCGCTGACCACCCAGATCGAGGCGCTGACCGCCCGCACCGAGATGCTGGTGGCTGCCCGGTCGGCAGACGTCAGCAGCCCTGATGCCGTCGCGGCCATCTGCGCGCGGGTCCGTACGGCGATCGACCGCAAGGTCGCCGCCGACTGGTCCGAGTTCCTCGAGATCACCGACCCGGCCGAGCTGGCGGCTGATCCGGCACGCGCCGAGCTCGCGGCCGCGCACACCGCGTACGGCACCGTTCAGCAGATCGCCGTCCAGGCCGAGCGCACCGCGCTGGCGGCGTTCGGCCGGACCGGAGAAGCCGAAGCGGAGGCGGACCGGGCCTACCGGACCGAGCAGGGCCGCCGGTGGTTCCGGCGCAACCCGACCGGTGAGGCAGCCGTCGTCGCCGCGACGAAGGCCTCCGCCACCGCCCGGGACCGTACCGCCCAGCATCTGCTGGCGGTCCGCCTGGAGCAGTTGCGCGAGCAGGTCGGCGTCCAGGCCGGGACGGCCGCGGCCGCGGTGCGGTGGATGGACCGGCTGCCCGGACTCGCCGGCCGCGCCCTCGATGGCGAGACCACCGTGGCGGTGACCGCGTGAGTGCCGGAGCCGAGCTGAGCGGCGTCGACCTCGCGCGCCAGGCCCTGACCGCCGCCCGGGAAGCGGCGAAGAAGAACGGCGCCGGCCGACCGAAACCGAAGCGCCACTCCACCACCGTCGTGCGGCGGGACGGGCGGGACCCCATGGGTCTGGGGACCGCGATCAACCGGATGCTCACCGAGCGCGGGATGAACGCCCCGGCCGCCGGCGGAACCGTCCTCGCACAGTTCGACGCCATCCTCCGATCGGTCGCGCCCGACCTCATTGGCCGGGCCCGAGCCGTGGGATTCGACGTGGACACCGGGCGCCTGGACATCGTCCCCGACGGCTCGGCAGCCGGCACGAAGCTGCGCTGGAGCGCGCCGAAGCTGACCGCTGCGGCCAACGCGAGGGTGCGTGGTGCGAACGTCCGCACCGTGCACGTCCTGGCGCCCGCACCCCTCGAGAGCGACCCCGCCGCGGTGACCGTCGAACCCGCGCCGCCCACGCCACCCGCAGCACCAGCCGTACGCGAACGCCCCTCGGACGGTTACCACGCAGCCCTCGCCGCGCACCGGGCCGCCGGGAGCGCGGAAAAGGAAACCGACGCGAGGATGAGGATCCGGGCCGCCGCCGAGCGGCAGATCCGGGACCGGGCCCGCGAGCCCGAGGCGCTCTTCGGCGACGGCCGCAAGGCCCTCGAGGAGCTCCGTACCAAGGTCGCCGCCCAGCAGCGGTCGACCTCCAGCGACGCCGCCCGCGCCCGGGCCCTGCAACGCCTCGCCGCCGAACGCGCCGGACTCACCACGCTCACTCCAGCGAGGCCGGCCGCCGCGCCACTGACGTTAAGTCAGACAGGCTGACCCCTTCCGACCGCCCACGCATACCTCATGCGGAGTACGCATATGCCCAGCACAGAAGCCACGTTACGGCTCACATCGGCGCCCTGATGCGCCTGACCGGCGAACGCCAGGCCGACCTCGCCGCGGGGATCGCCCTGAGCCAGACGCAGATCAGCCGTAAGCAGTCCGGCGCGGCGTCGTGGTCGCTGGCCGACATCGACCGGCTGTCCGCCCACTACGGCATCCCCGTCCCCGACCTCCTCGCCGGAGTCGACCGCGCCGTCCACTGCCTGCCCGCACGACGCCGCGCACCGGCCCCCGGCGCTGCCCAGCTCACGATCAGCCCGTAGCCGCAGAATCCGCCCCCCGGGGCTCTGGCCGCCAGCAGGCCCTCGGCCCCGGTATGGCGACTGGATTGAACGGGCCGCGAGAAAGTGACGCACCCGCCTCCCCGGCGTTTACCGGTAGTTACGACGACGACTCGATACGGACGGCGAGACCATGGGGAAGACGCAGAACAAGCGGTCGGCTAAGCAGGGAAAGGCGCGCAAGGCGGCCGTGTCACGAAACGCTGCCTATGTCGCGGCCCTGATGGCTGATGTGCGCATGAGGGCGATGGGCGACTTCGCGGGTATGGCCCCGTCGCCGGATGACTTCACCCGAACCTATGAGACGGTCGGGGCCGCCATCACGGCGGCGGAGAAGGCCGACGGGGCTCTGTCGTTCTTCTCTTTCGACGATGTCGGCGAGTACGAGCGGACACTGCGCCAGGACGCGGGCAGCTGGCGGTATGAGGTGACGCTGTACCCGGGAGGCGAGCTGCGGGACCTGGTGAAGGCGAGCTGGCTGAACGCGGACGACCGGGACCAGGCCGTTGGTCAACTGTGCAAGGCGCTGGCTGAGTACGTGCCTGCCGATCTGCGTCGCCCGGACATCGAGGTCGTGCGACGTCCCTCGACCACGGAGGTGCCGCGCATCGGTTGGATGCAGAGCCTGCCGGTGGCCGGGCTGAAGACGTGGGAGGACGTGTGGCTGGTGGAGAAGGACTTGTCCTTGTTCGACCTCGCCGAGGTCGTCGACAGCACCAGCGGTTGCGCACCCCCGACGAAGACGGTCTTCGCGTCGTTCCGCGAGCACGGCCTGACTGTGCGGGACTGTGCGGGCTGTGGCGCAGCCGTCACGGACCGGCATCCGCACTGGCCGGGCTTGTGGGTCAGCGTGGAGTGCGAGTTCGGGCCAGTCTGCAACCGCCCGCGACTGGACAGGAAGAAGTCGCTGCAGGAAGTCCCGCATGCTGTTCACGCCGACCAGGTGCGTCGCGGTGTGCGGCTGACGGGCAAGGAACAGAAGGTACAGTGCCGCCACTGCGACGCGCGTGTGACCAGTCAGCACCCCGACTGGCCAGGCGTATGGGTGGAAGCCTCCAAATACAGCACGCCCATCTGCGCTGTGCTCGGTCACGGGGCTGGCTCGGCGCAGGAGTACGACCTGGTCGACGGTGTCTACCCGCACGTCCCGGTCGGCGAGACCACTCCTGCGGACGCGGCCATCGCCGCCGCCAGGAAAACTGGCTACTTCTTCCAGCCCCGCTCTCTCCGTTGACCTGAGAACCGCATCGCGACAACCCTCGAAGGCCGGTTCGCCAGCCGGCCCGGCGTGATGACTGCACCCGAAGACAGACGGTGCGAGCTGCCCCGGTCCCCGCCCGGCCGCCCAGGGTCGGCTGGGCGGCCGGCGAGTCGGTCAGTCGTCGGTTCCGGTGCCGGGGGGCAGGCCGTCGTCCAGGATGATGTGGATGGTGTCTCCCTGTCCGTCGACGCCGGCGAGTTCGGCCGCGATGCGGTTGTAGGAGGTCGTGGCCAGTGCCCAGTCGTGCTGAAGGGGAGTGGCGGTGGAGCGGGTGTTCCACAGCTCGATCAGCAGGGCGATGAGGGAGCGTCCGGACAGGACGGTCTGGATGCGTCCGTCCTTGATGTCGTCGACCGAGGGCGGGGTGCGGAAGTGAGGGTGGCCGACGGCCAGCGCGGAGAGCCATTCCCAGGTGTCACGGTGGGCGGTCAGGTCCGCGGAGGCCACCCCGGCCGCCTTCAGCAGGAGCACTCCGTGGGCGATCCGGGGGTCCTGCCCTGCGGCGGGTGTCTGCGGGGCGGGAGCGGAAGGTTCGACCGCGGGGGCGCCAGTGCCCTGGTAGGCGGCCTCGATCGCACGCTTCAGATCGAGGTCCTGGTCCTTGTCCTGGTTGTGTTCGGGCTCCTGCTCCGGGCGCTCGCTGTTCTCCACGGTTCCCCCCTGGGACTTGGTGTCGGTGTCGGTGTCGGTTGAGGTGGGCGGCCGCACTGTCGTGGTGGCCGCGGAATCATCGGTCTGCGTTCCGGGCGCTGCGGGAGCCGTCCTGGCGTCCGTCAGTCGGCCGTCGCCGGACTCCCGGCTCGCCTCTGGGGGACGCACGAGAGGGCCCAGGACATCGACGAGGTCCAGCAGCTGCCGGAGCTCGCCCCGGGTCTCGTTGAGATCGCTGATCATCCGGTCCTGGCGGCGGCGAACTTCCCGGTTCTCCTCGCGCAGACCCATGACGCCTCCCTGGACGGCCTCCAGGACCTTCAGGCGGCTCTGGGTGAGTTCGCCGTGCAGAGCGGTCAGCCCGGCCGTCCGGTCATCAAGGCCCTTCAGCTGGCTGCGTATCGCCTCCAGCTCCTTCATCGCGTCGGCGAACGCGTCTTTCCACTTCACCGGGGCCCCCACCTCACTTTGAGTAAACGTACTGTCACAGCGGTACTCTGCTCCGGGCGTGGCGTCGGTGCAGCCTCTTCCCGCAGCTCGGGACTATTTGGCTTGATCCAGGAGATGACGGCTGGAACGGGCGACGTTCTACGTGGGTTCGGAGGTCGCCGGTCTTCCGCCGGGGTTCACTCGTTGTGCTGAGCCGGAGGCGAATGGCCTCCGGGACGGTCCCGGCGTGCTGATGATCGGCCGGTGATCACAGATCTGTTCCGCGGCCGCCGCCGCACCATCTCCGCTGTCCTGGCCGCCACTGCGGTCTTCGCGCTCGCTGCCGGCTGCGCGGACGCGCCGCCCGCCGGGCATCAGGAGCGCCTCCAGAAAGCCGCCGGCCTCGCCTCCTTCAACATCACGTGTACGAAGGATTTGTGGGAGCGAACCAAGCACGGTGCGGACCTGAGCGACTCTCATGAGGACGCCAAACCCCGCAGCCTCCATGGCCCTGCCGGTGAGCGAGGCCTGGTCGAGATCACGCTCACCGGCCCCCAGCTCGTGGACTACCTGAAAACCCTGGAGGAGGACATCAGTGGCGGCTTCCTCGCGGACAGGTCCATCGAGGAGCTGTCACGGCGGATGTATGAGGCCATCGCCCCGGTGGTCGACCGGATCGAGAGGGGCAAGCCGCCCGCCGAGGTCCCGCAGGCCGTGATCGATGACGCCGTCGCACCGACCGCACCGGCGCCCTCGCCCAGTTGAGACGGCCGGGGAGGGGAAAGTCGGGTGGCGCTCTCGGCAGGTCCCGCAGGGCCGGCGGGTCAGGGCGCCGGTGCCACCAGACGGCCTCCGCCCTGAACGGCCTCTGCACGAGGGATCGCCGTCCGTGGCTGCCGGACGGGGCGGTCACCGCGACCGCAGCACCAGACCGGTGAGTTGATGGCAGCCGGCGCGCGTCCTGGGCTGACCTGTCGCAGCGAAGGTTGAGCGTTCTCACCAGACCTGGAGCGAAGATTCCTGACCGCCGCCGGCGGCCCTGCTGAGCGAGGTATGTCCGCTTGCGTTCTTCGATCTCGGCTGTGGTGAGGATGTGGCAGCCGCAGGCCGCGTCGGGGATGAGATCCGGATCAGGGTTCTCGCACCACGGGTCGAGGCAGTAGTGCATGTCAGGTGGCG
>NZ_JBIAJC010000028.1:0-46338 GCF_042871745.1 Streptomyces sp. NPDC005576
GGAACAACCTCCACAACTCGTCCGGCACCAACCGCTCAACGATCCCCACCATGACTCACAGAATACCGAGTTCGCCCAAATGAGATGACCTCTAAGGCGGGTGTCCGAGCCAGGGCTGTCATAGAAGATCTTGGACACGTGTACGGAGCCGGCTGCCTGTGCGGGAGCGGGCAGGGCCAGGGGACCGGCGGCGGCCGTCTCGATCGTTGCGGCGGCCATGGTGCAGGTAGGGAACATGTGCATCCCTCCTGATCAGAGCCGGGCAACCCCCCGGTGCGGGCCCGGCAGACGATCACCTTACGAACCGGTCGGCACCCGCCGCTGACCGTGTTACAGAACCGGGATCGAAGCGGCACAGCCCGCGGTGTGAGGTGATCGGCCCGGGTGGCACCGCAGCCGACGACCGAGGCGACGGGAAGGCCGCGCAGCTGCCGGGGCAGACCCGTGGGCAGAACGCGGAGGGCGAGGAAGCCGGAGTCAGTCGAGATCGCCGGCTTCGACGAGGTGGGCCATGAAGGCGGCCGCGATGCGGGGGCGGGTGGCGTCCGGGACGGGCGTGTCGGGGAGGTCGTCCTCCACGCCCCATGCGGTGTTGAACACCATGGCCATGCCCGCGGGGACCGCGTTGTTGCGCAGCCAGAGGGCGAAGGTGGCGGCGGAGCGGGCGGTGGCGTCCTTGACGGTGACGCCCTCGGGCGAGAGCAGGGCCATGCCTTCCAGCAGTTCGTCGTCGAGGGTGATCTCGAAGTCCATCGACGTCCCGGTGACGGGGCCGTGGGTGCCCTCGTCGATACGGATGAACGCGTCGGGTTCGCGTCGGCGCAGGATGGCTTCCAGGCCCGGGAAGGTCAGGTTCCAGGTCTGTCCGTCGGGCGGGATGAAGATGTACATGGTGCGCAGTTCGGCGAGCTCGTCCGGTTCCATGGATCCTGGTGTGCTCTCTGTGCGGGGTGTCAGGGGACGTAGGGGGCGGTGCCCTTGACGCCGTAGGCGGCCATCATGATGCGCCAGTACTAAACGGAATCCTGGTTGTTGGTGACGGTCTCGACTCCCCGCATCTCCTTGTTCCTGGGGTCGTTGAGCGCGGCCGCGTACTTGGCGAGCTCGGTGCGGTCGGAGGCATAGAAGAAGTCCTTCTTCCCGGTGGCGTGGTTGGTGCGGAGCTCTTCCAGGGAGCGGTAGCAGCGCTGGTTGGGTTTGTTGACGTACTTCACTTCGACGGCCATGCCGTCGGTACTGCGGAAGCCGTCCACCATCAGGGTGCTGTTCGCGCTGAGTCCGGGCGGTACGCGGACTTCCTACTCCGGGTAGCCGGCGACCCGTTTCTGGTAGCCGATCTCAGCGGACCTGCCCCCGGAGACATCTCCTTCGCGCAGGGAGTCCAGCCAGGTCTGGAAGTGGTGCTGCTGGCCAGAGGTGAGGGGCGGGAAGCGCGGATCGGGCGGGGTGGCCGGAGCGATCGGCTGGACGCGGGGCCCGTTCGGGGGCCGGTAGACCACCGGTGTAGACCACCGGTACCAGGGTGGGGACCCGGATCAGGGGTGCCAGGAACGGCGGGAGCCCGGGCAGGAGACCACCGTTGTTGTCCGGTTGGGGCATCGGGACCCGGGACTTCGAGCTGTCCAGGGCGGGCGGGATCTTGTCCAGGGACGCGATCCGCGGGCCCCGCGATGAGTTCGTTCAGGCCGCCGTCGCTGCCGTTGCCGCCGAACCGGGGCTGCTCCCACGGCCAGAGGAACTCGCCGACTCCCAACGCCCGCGCGGACGCCCTGCGGCGCGGCCAGCAGCGAAATCGCGGATGAGAAGCGTGCTGCTGCCCGCCCCCAGGAACCGGGCCTCACCCGCTGCTACTGGTAAACCCGGTACGCCACGGGCCCCGGGGATCACCCCCGGGGCCCGTTTCCCGACGTCGCGCCGCGCTGCGCCCGGTGCAGGGGTTCAGTAAGGCGACCCGCAGCGGGACCCTGGCAGCAGCCCGGATGCGGGCGAGCCAGGTGTGGTCGGGGACCAGGATGTCGAGCTTCTCCGGCTATCGGGTGAGCGCGTGCGGGTCGGGGCAGACGACGGCTGCCAGGGTGTGCCCCTGCGCGCTCCCCCGGGGGCCGGGCGTGGACCAGCAGGCCGCTGCCGTAGCGGGGTTCTGCTCCCCGTACGCGATCGCCTTGCCGGAGGCGGAGCGGATGAGCCGGGTGAAGGCGTCCCAGGCCGCGAGGTCGAACCCGGTGCGCTGGAAGAATCCCGTCAGCCGCTGCATCTCGGCCTGCCGTCCTGAAGATCGGTCTGGCGGTCCAGGGCCCGCTGCTCGGCGGCCCGGCGGCGTCGGGCGGCGGCCGCTCGACTGGTCGACCGGTACGGTCAGTACCCTCCCGGATCGGGCCAGTTCGATCTCGAACGCCGAGTCGAGTGCGCATTCCACGGCTGTCGGTGTAAAGCGTTCCAGGCTCAGCTGTTCCGCCGGGACGAGCGCCTCGACCGGCGTCGGCGCGTGGCAGGGTCACGTGTTGGCCGAGGACGGATCACCGCCCCCTCCCCGGGCCAGGAGCTCGGCGAAGGAGGCCACCGTCGGGGCCTTGAACAGGCTCGGGACGGTCACGGCGACGCCGAGCGCGCCACGGATCCGGGCCACGAGGCGGATGGCGTCGAAGGAGTTGCCGCCCAGGCGGAAGAAGTCGTCGTGGATCCCCATGCCAGGGGCGGCGAGCGCGTCGGCGAACAGGGAGCACAGCAGTGCCTCGGTCGTGTCCCGTGGTGCGGCGGGCCCCCCGGTCGGCCGGCGCCGGGGCTCCGGCAGTGCCGCCCGGTCGAGCTTGCCGTTGGCCGTCAAGGGCAGTTCGTCCACGATCACGAAGTGGTCCGGCATCATCTGGGGCGGGAGCCGGAGCTGCGCCTCCCGCCGCACGTCCTCCACGTACAGGTCCACAGAAGACCAGCCCGCTCTTCGGTGCGCCGGTGCGGCGCCCTCCGCGCCACCGGGTGTGGGCCGCCCGCCGCGGACCGCGTAGACGGTGACCAAACCGGTCTCCGAGAGCATGGCCAGCCCGTCGATGTCGACCTGGTACCCCCGCGCCTCCAGATGGCCACGGATCCAGTCGATCCGGCCCGGTACGTTGTGCACTTCGATGACCAGCTGGCAGACCAGGCGCCAGTGCTCCTCACGGAGCCCGAGCAGCACCTCGCGTTCGCTCTTCTCCGCATCGATCTTGAGCAGGTCGATCCGCTCCACACCGGACTCATCGATGACGTCCGACAGCGTGCGCAGCTCGCATGCCACGTCGGTGTGCCGGAGCCGCTCGGTGAGCAGACTGTCGAGGTCATCCGCGCCGTCCTGCGGCAGGGCCCCCCGCTCTGGCTGCTCGTTGCGGATGAATGCCTCCAGTACACCGCGCTCCTCGGCGGGATCGCCGAATCGTCCCGACATGATCGAAAGCTGCGGGTAGTAGGTGAACGAGGCCGTGCCCGCGTCTTCGGCGAGCCCGCAGGGGTACAGCCTGGCGTCGACTCCATGGAGCCGGGTGTTGGATTCGAGCATGCGGAACAGCTGGGGGATCGGCTCGAACGAATGGATCACGCTGCCCGGGCGGGAGCGGGCCACCGCGAGCGAGAAGAACCCGATGTGTGCGCCGACGTCGAAGACGCATGCCCCGGTTTCGGGCAGCACGATCCCGTGCCGCAGGTACTCGCCCTGCTCGAAGATCTCGCGGTACAGGAAGTTCGCCTCCGCCTGGTTGGGCGCGACGACGGCCATGCCGTTCGGCAGGGTCCGCAGGTCGCTCCGGTCGAGAAGCCCGGCCTTCTCGAGGCGGCACAGGTTGCGCAGCACGGCGGCCTCGGCGGAGTCGGGTACGAGGTAGGCCGTCATCCGCGTCTCCCCAGCCTCGTCGGGCCTTGCCAGCACCACGGCCTCGGCGACCGCCGTGTGCCGGACCAGCGTCGCTTCGATCTCCCCGAGCTCGATGCGCACGCCTCCCACCTTTACCTGGTGGTCGTTGCGGCCCAGGTAGTGCAGGACCCCGTCGGTGTCCAGCCGGGCGAGGTCCCCCGTCCGGTACATCCGGCTGCCTGCGGGACCGTGGGGGTCGGGGATGAAGCGGTCCGCCGTCAGCCCCGGCCGGTTGACGTATCCCCGGGCCAACTGGACGCCCGCGATGTGGAGCTCGCCGACGGCCCCGGGCGGGACGTGGTCGAGCTGCTCGTCCAGAACGTACAGCCGGGTGTTCCACGCCGGCATGCCGATCGGCACCGGGCCGGGCGGGTCGCCCGGGCCGCACCGCCAGTAGGACACGTCCACCGCTGCTTCGGTGGGTCCGTAGAGGTTGTGCAGTTCGGCGTCCAGGACGCGGAAGGACCATGAGCGCAGGTCGGCCGAAAGCGCCTCGCCGCTCACGAACACCCTGCGCAGTTGATCGCAGCGGGCCGCCGTCGGCTCCTCGAGGAAGAGGCGCAGCATGGACGGGACGAAGTGCACGGTGGTGATGTGCTCCGTCCGGATCAGCTCGGCGATCCGGGCGGGATCGCGGTGGTCGTCGGGGCCGGCCAGGACGAGGCGGGCGCCGACGCACAGCGGCCAGAAGAACTCCCACACCGACACGTCGAATCCGGCGGGCGTCTTCTGCAGGACGCGGTCGTCGGGGCCGAGCGGGTACTCGGCCTGCATCCAGCGCAGGCGGTTGACGATGGCCTCGTGGGACACGGCCACCCCCTTGGGCCGGCCGGTGGATCCCGAGGTGTAGATGACGTAGGCGGTGTTCGACGGGTGAGGCGGGGGCCACTCCGTCCCGTCGGCCGCCGGCCCTTCCTGTTCCGACATCCGCCGGACGTCCTTGCCGTCCAGCGTCAGTACGGGCTGTGCGTCCTCGGTCATCTCTCGTATCCGCTCGGCGGGCAGCAGCGGATCGATGGGGAGGTATGCGGCGCCGGTCCTGTGCACTGCGTAGAGGGCGACCAGCAGCTCCACGGATCGCGGCACGGCGACCGCCACGATCGTGTCGGGTCCCACCCCCTTGGCCGCGAGCAGCCGCGCCAGCCGCCCGGCCTTGGCGTCCAGTTCGGCGTACGTGAGCGATGCATCGGCGCAGACGAGTGCGACGGCGTCAGGCGTACGGGCCGCCTGGGCCGCGAACAGATCGGGCAGGGTCTCTGCCGCCATGCCGTGAGCCACTGTGTCGCTCATGACGTCACTTCCCATCATTGTCGAACTGGGCGTCGGACCGGGGACGGCACCGACGAGGCCGGGGGGGCAGGGCCGGAGAGCGGATCGGCCGGGTTGCGCTGCCGGAGGCGGACATCTTCGGGTGCGGCTTCACCGGGGCGCAGCGCAGTGCCCGGCCCCTACGGAGGCCGACCCGGGCCGCTTCCGCGGCCCCCTCCTCGTCAGCCGGTGAGCTCCGCCGCCCGCACCGGGAGGTCGTAGGTGCGCCTGATACTGGAACCGCTCCTGCGGAGGTCGGCTCCGTACACGTGGATGGACACGCTGGTGTGGTCGGCTGCGTTGCGGACCTCGTGGATGTCCCCCGGCGGAAGGAGGAAGTCCACGGCGCCGGCCTCGTGCACGGTGGCCTCGACGGGGACCAGGTGGGCCCGGTCTCCGTCCGCCGCCAGGCGGTAGTGGATTTCCTCCTCGGCCCCGAGGTGGATGCCGGTCACGCACCAGGCGAGATGGTCGTGTATGGCGGTCCGCTGCCCCGGCATCCACACCAGTGCGACGATCGAGAACGAGCCGTCGGGCTCCGCGTGGAGGACGTGCTGCCGGTAGGACCGCCGGTCCGGCTCCAGCTGTTCCGGCGTCAGCAGTCCTTCGCCCCCGAGGTGGGGGGCGACGGCCCTCGCGACGCCGCGGGCGGTGTGCGCGGGGTTGTCGGCGCCCCCCGTGCGCACCGCCGCTCGGATGTCGGTGACAAGCGGGGCCAACGGCGGCGGGGCGGTCCTGCTCTCGGTGTGTCCGTTCACGCAGATCGTCCTTTCTCACGGTCGGCTACGGTTGGGTCGCAGCGGCCGGGCTGACGGGCGCCTCGCGCAGCGCCTCGATGTACCCGGCCAGCGACTCGACGGTCGGAGCGTCGACGAGGGCGCGCACCGGGATGTCCAGTCGGAATTCGGCCCGCAGCCGGCTCGCGACCGTCAGCAGGGAGAAGGAGTCCCCGCCGGCCTCGAAGAAGTTGGTCCGCACATCCACCTCGGCGAGCCCGAGCACTTCCGTCCAGGCGGCCGCGACGGTGCGCTCCGTCTTGGTGCCTGGCGGCGTGACGGCTGCCAGCAGCACCGGAACCGGCTCGGGCCGGGGCAGCTGCCCGCGGTCCACCTTGCCGGTCGGGGAGAGCGGCATGGTGTTGAGCCACGTAAACACGGCCGGCTGCATGACGATGGGCAGCTTCGGGGCGAGGTGGGCACGGAGCGCGGCCTCGTCGAGTCCGCTGTCCGGGGTCCTGACCACGTGGGCGACCAGCCGCTGGTCGGGCTCCAGGGTTACCACGGCGTTCGCCACCTCCGGGTGGCCACGCAGCACCGATTCGATCTCCTCCAGTTCGACCCGCACGCCGCGGATCTTGACCTGGCTGTCGACGCGGCCCAGGAATTCGATCTCCCCGTTGGGCAGGCGGCGCACCAGGTCGCCCGTGCGGTAGAGGCGGCGGCCGGGGCGGGTCGGGTCGGGAGCGAACCGGTCGGCGGTCAGGGCGGGCTGGTTGCGGTAGCCGCGGGCGACTCCGTCACCGCCGATCCAGAGCTCGCCGGGCACGCCGATGGGCTGGATGTTCCCCCAGCGGTCGACCACCGCGCAGGAGGCGTTGGCGATCAACTCGCCCAGAGGCATGGAGCTGCGCTCCAGCGGCTCGTCGCCCATCCGGCCGACGAGGGCGGCGCCGGCGGTCTCCGTCGGCCCGTACTCGTTCCAGATCTCGCACTCGGCGGAGACGACCGCGCGGGTCCGCGCCACGAGGTCGGCGTCCAGGTTCTCACCGCCCATGGACACGTGCCGCAGCGTCGGCATGGCGATGTCGGCATCGGTGATGGCGCGCATCTGGGTCGGCGTCAGGTACAGCATGTGGATCGACTTGTCGTTGATGAACCGGGCGGTGGCCCGGCCGTCGGCCTTGACCTCGCGCGGGAGCATGACCAGGCAGGCGCCTGCGGTCAGCGCGTGGAACATCTGCTCGACGGACCAGTCGAAGTGGTACGAGAGGTTGTGCGCCACCCGGGTGCCGGGGCCGATCGGACGGGTGTCCTGGGCCCACTGGATCCAAGGGGTGATCGCGGTGTGCGGGAGGCCGACGCCCTTGGGCCGGCCGGTAGTTCCGGACGTGTACATCAGGTACACCAGCTGCGAGGGGTGCAGGGCGGCTCCGGGGGCGCCGCCCTGCGAGCCGTCCTGCGCGGTGGCCACGACGTCCACGCTGTCCAGGACCGGCGTCGGGAGCTGGTCGCGCAGCTGCGGTGTGAGGACCAAAATCTTCATCCCGCTGTCCGCGACGACGTACGACATACGGTCGGCGGGGGAGAGCGGATCGATCGGCACGTAGGCGGCACCGGACTTCAGGATGCCGAGGATGCCGACGATAAGGTCGACCGACGGCTCCGCGCACAGGCCGACCAGGTCGTCGGTGCCGATGCCGCGTGCCGTCAGCTCTTCGGCCAGGCGGGTGGCCCTGCCGTCGAGTTCGCGGTAGGTGACGCACCCGTCGCCGCTCTCGACCGCGTCCGCGTCGGGGGTCCTGAGCGCCTGCTCCTCGAACAGGCGGTGCAGGAAGAGATCCGTGCAGTAGGGGCCGCACTCGGCGGTGGACCACTTCTCGAGCCGGCGGCGCTCCTCCTCGGGGAGGATGGTGAGCTCGGAGAGGCGCTTGCCGGGGGCGGCGACGGCGTCGGCCGCGAGCACGGCCAGGTGGTCGAGGATGCGCCAGGCTTTTTCCTCGACGAAAAGGTCGGTGTTGTAGTCGACCGCGAGGCGGTAGGTGAATTCGGTCTCGACGACCCTGAACACGAGGTCGAACTTGACCGCCTTGAGGTTCAGGCCGAGTTCGACGTCGTTGACGGTGATCCCGGCCAGGTCCGGGGCCGGGACCTCGTGCTGGTAGGCCAGCATGACGCGGAACGGGCCCTGCCGGGAGGAGCGGCCGGTCGACACCGCGTTGACCACCCGCTCGTAGGGGACGTCCTGGTGGGCGAAGTCCTCGGGCATACGGGACCGTACCCGGCCGAGCGCCTCTGCGAACGTCGGGTCGCCGGAGAGGTCGCTGCGGACCGCGAGGGTGTTGAGGAAGCACCCGAGCATGGACTCGAGCTCCGGCAGGTCGCGGTTGGCGCTGGGAATGCCGACCACGATGTCCGTCTGGCCGCTGTAACGGCTGAGCAGCACGTTGAGCAACGTGAACACGGTCATGAAGGGGGTGGCGTTGTGGTCCTTGGACAGCTCGCGAAGGCGACGCGACACCGCGCGGGGCAGCTCGATGTCCACCGACGCCCCGTGGCTCGTGGCGGTCTCGCGGGGCGGCAGGTCGGTCGGGAGGTCCAGCACGGGCAGCGGTCCGCGCAGCCGGTCCTTCCAGTAGTCCAGCTGGCGTTCGAGCGTGACCCCGGTGACCGTGCGCCGCTGCCATGCGGCGTAGTCGGCGTACTGTACCGGCGGCTTCGCGTCGGCCGGGGCCCGGCTGGCGGCGGCTTCGGCGTACAGCTCGAGCAGCTCGGCCATGGCGAGTTCGAAGGAGTACACGTCGGTGATGATGTGGTGCAGGTTGATGAGCAGGACGTGCCACTCCTTGTCCAGCCGGTAGAGCTCGACCCGGAGCAGGGGCCCCTGTTCCAGGTCGAACGGCCGCTGGGCGGATTCGAGGAGGAGACCGGCCAGGACCTGCTCCTGCTTCTCCTCCGGCTCGTCCCTGAGGTCGACGACGGTCAGCGGCAGTTCGGCGTCGGCGCGGATGACCTGCTCGGGGATGCCGTCGACCGCCTTGATGGTGGTGCGGAAGACCTCGTGCCGGTCGACCAGTGCCTGGACGGCCTGCTGCAGGGCAGCGGTGTCGAGCGGGCCCACGAGCTCGTTCGCCACCGGGATGTTGTAGCGGGAGCTGGGCCCTTGGATGTGCTCGTCGACCCACAGTCGCTGCTGGGTGAACGAGGTGGGCGCGTGGAAGACCTCGCCCGAGCGCCCTTCGAACGGTCGGATGGTCTGTGTCGCGCCGGGCTCCTCCTCCCGCATGGACTCGATGGCCGCGGTCAGCTCGGCGAGGGTCTGGGCCTCGAAGAGCGCACTGAGCGGAATCCGTATTCCCAGTTCCTGGCGCAATTGGCTGATTACTTTGGCACCCTGCAGCGAATTTCCCCCCAGGGCGAAGAAATTCGCGCCAGGACCAGATATCTCGGTGCGCAGGACAGCCGTCCACACATCCGAGACCACGTCCATCACGGACCGCTGCGACATGTCGTTCCACCTAATCCGTCAATCGTGAGCATGGTTGTTGCGAAGGGCTTCGGGTCAGGGACCGCCGTGCCGGGGAACGGCGGCGAGCCGCCCGGAGATCTCGGCGAGCACGGCCGGACGGGCGGAGTGCAGGAAGAAGTGGCCGCCGGGGAACATCCGCAGGTCGAAGCCGCCGGCCGTGAGTTCGCCCCAGCGCGGCATCGCCGCAGTGCCTGCTGGGTCGTCCTCGGTCCCTGCGAAGGCCGTGACCGGGCAGGTCAGCAGCGGTCCGTCGGTGAACCGGCAGGTCTCGACCACCGCCAGGTCCGCCCGGATCACCGGGAGCAGCAGGCGCATCAGTTCCGGGTCCGCCAGCACCTCCTCCGGTGTCGCAGCCCAGGAGCGCAGTTTCTTCACCAGCTCCTCCTCCGGCTCCGCGTGGTACTCGGTCTCCTCCCGGGCCTGGGGCGGCATGCACCCCGAGACGAACAGCCGGGTGGGCGAGCCGGCCTCCATCCGCTGAAGAGTGCGGGTGAGGCTCCAGGCGACCAGGCCGCCCATGCTGTGCCCGAAGAACGCGAACGGCCGGTTCAGGTGCGGGATGACCGCGGGCACCAAGGCGTTGAGCACATCGCCCATCCGGTCGAGCAGCGGCGCCCCCAGCTGGTCCTCCCTGCCAGGCAGCTGGACGGTCCACGGCTCGATGTCGGCGGGCAGGGCGGCGGCCCAGTCGCGGAACACCGAGGCGCCGCCGCCGGCGTACGGGAAGCAGAACAGCTGTGTGGCCGCATGCGGCCGGTCGGCGAGCGGCCTGACCATCACCCTCATCGGCCGGTCCCGTCCGCCATCTCCCGACGCAGGGCCAGCGGACGCATGTCGGTCCACACGTCGTCGATGTGCGCGAGGCAGGATTCCCTGGACCCCAGCTCGCCGGTCTCCCGCCAGCCGGCGGGCAGCTCGCGGCCCTGTGGCCAAACGGAGTACTGCTCCTCGGAGTTGACCACCACGACAAAGCCGTGGTCGCGCCGTCCATCCATGGGTGTTTCCTTTCAGTGGGTGGCGGGATACGGCTCAGGCGCTCGGCGCTCCGGGCCGGGAGGCGCGCAGGGCCCCCAGCCGACGGCGGCCGGCGGGTGCGGTCCGCGCCGCCCGCCGAGCCTGCGACAGCGGCTCCGCCAGGGCGTCCAGCGCAACCGCCGCGTCCTGGACGACCGTCCGCAGGACGGCGAGGAAGGACAACCGCACTTCCTCGGCCTCGACCTTCGCCAGCCGCCGGGTGTTGTAGTTCAGCCGCAGGACGAGCCGGTCGCCGTCCGGCTTGCCGAACAGGCAGAGGTCGAGCTGCGAGGTCTGCCGGGCTGGCGGCAGGAAGTCAGTGAACTGGAAGGAGGTCGAGAAGACGGGGTTACGGCCGGGCCGGGACGCGGCGTCGAGCTTCTCGAGCAGCGACGTGAACGGGTAGCGGCTGTTCGCGTAGGCGCCGATGCTCACGGCCCTGGTCCGGCGCACGACCTCCTCGAAGGGATCCCCGCCCGACATACGCACCCGGACGGAGAGCGGGTTGAGGAAGCAGCCGAACATGCCGTCCAGCTCCTTGGTGTCCCGCCCGGAGAACGGGACGCAGACCACGATGTCGTCGTCAGCGCTGATGCCGCGCAGCGCCACGGCGTAGGCGCTGAGCAGCAGGATGTGCAGTGTGACACGCAGCTTCCGGGCCAGGGCGGCCAGCCCTGATGCCGTGGCGGCCTCGACGCCGAACTCCAGCGTCTCGTTCACGACCTCCTCGGCGGGCGCGTCGTAGTCCCCGATGCGCAGGCGCGGCAGCGGGGCCGCCAGCTGGTCGAGCCAGTACGCCTCCACGGCCTTGCTCTGGTCGCTCGCCAGCCACTCCCGGCGGCCTCGTACGAACGCGTCGTAGGTGGTCGGGAGCGGGGGCAGTTCCGGTTCTCCGCCCGCGGCGAAGGCCTCGATGCAGAGCAGCAGCTCGCGTACGAAGATGCCCATGCTGGTGCCGTCCGCGACGATGTGGTGCACGTTCACGTAAAGGCACTGGTGGTCGTTGGCCAGCTTGAACACCTTGATCCGCACCGGCGGGGTGGCGAGATCCTCGAAGGGGGTCGCGCTCTCGGTCCGGATGCGCCGGTTCAGTTCGGCCGTCGGGTCGGCCGCACCAGTCAGGTCGACGAGCGGTACATCCGGCCGGAAATCGGGCAGGACACGCTGGCGCGGACCGTCGGGCGTATCCCGGAAGGAGAGCCTCAGCGCTTGGTGGCGTTCCACCAGAAGGGCTGCCGCGCGGCGCACGCCGGCGATGTCCACGGCCTCCTGCAGGTGGTGCCAGTACGGAAGGTTGGAGTCAGCCCTCCCGTCGTCCATCTGGTGCTGGAGCCACAGCCCCGTCTGGCCGTTCCACAGCTCGAGCCAGACCTGATCGTCCTCGAAATCGTGGGGATTTTCCACTTGGCCAGCCAATCTTCACGTCAACGGTTTGCAAGGGGCCTGGGCCGACGAACCCCGCCAAGGGAAACTTGCCATTTCTCCAGGGATTTTCTGCGACGCGGGCGCCGCCCAACAGATGGCCGACTCGATTTAAACGCCGCGGCCCATCCATTCTTTCGCCGTCCTTCATTCTGTCAAGATTCTGATTTACCGGAATTCACAAATCCGCCCTAGGTGCGGGCCCGGCTCGGAACGGCGCTCGCGGCCTGGACCATCCCGTCCACTACCTGCCACCGCCCTTCGAAGAAGACCGGGCTGTCCCTCTCGGCCGTCGTCTCCGGCGGCGACAGCCGCGCGGTGAAGGTCTCGCTGTCCGGGTCGAGTTCGACTTCGGCGTCGACGAAGTCGAGCATCACGCCACCCAGGGGGTACCACGCCTTGTAGACGCTCTCCTTGACGGCGAAGAGCAGCGTGTCCCAGTGCACCTGGGCGTTCCTGGCGACGAGTTCCGCGAGGTGGCGCCGTTCGGCCAGGGAGGAGATCAGGCGCAGGCCTCCGTCCGGCAGCGGCTGGTGAACCTCCGCATCGATACCGAGTGAGCGGAATGCTTCCGCCCGGGCGACCACGGCCGCCCGGTAGCCCGAGCAGTGGGTCATACTGCCGACCACGCCGGGCGGCCACTGCGGTGCCCCCGCCGCACCCCGGGGGATCGGGGCCGGCGGGATGCCGAGCCGCTTGAGGGCGGTTCGGGCGCAGTGCCGGACGGTGGCGAACTCCTGGCGTCTGGCGACCGGCGACCGGGCGACCGCGTCGGCCTCCCCCGGCTGCAGCGGAGCGCCGGGCACATCGCCGTACGCCTCCTCGACCTCCACGCCGGGCGGCAGGAGGGTGATCACGAAGCGGCCTCGTCGAGTTCGGTCATCACGGCTTCCACTGCCTCGAGGGTGGGAACGTGCTCGACCATCTCGAAGTGGTCGACGGGAACCGCGTACTGGCGGAAGTCTGGCAGGCCGAGATCCGGCCAGTCGACCACCGGTCCCGGGGTCGCGGCGATGTCGGCGGGGTCGTCCCGATCCTCGGTGGAGAACAGCCGGACCGGGAAGACGACCGGCTGCGGGACGAAGCCGGAGACCGCGGCACCGACCGAGCCGAAGACGCGCACCCGGGCGTCGAAGTCGGCCGGATCCTCGGCCGAACCGAGCTCCCGGAGCACCTCCCCGGCCCCACGATCCGCCACCTCGGCCGGCAACCCGGCCTCGGCTACGAGCTGCCGGAGCTTCTCCTGCATGGCCTGTTCGACGGTGAGCGGCGGGCAGTAGAGGGAGGTGTTGAGCAGCAGCAGCGAGCCGATCTCCCAACCCCGGGCGTGCAGGGCCCGGGCCAGCTCGTACGCCACGATGCCGCCGACGCAGTAGCCGGCCAGGTGCAGGCGGGACGGCAGCCCCGATGCCTCCAGCACCTCGGCGAAGTCCGCCACCTGCTCGGCGAGATCACTGCTCGGCGGACCGTCCTGGACGTTCAGGCCGCGCGCCTGGAGGCCGTGCACGGGCCGGTCGGCCAGGCTGCCGCCGAGGCGGTGCAGCCCGACGACGCTGCCGCTGGCGGAGGGCACCAGCAGCAACGGTGTGCCGGCGCCGGCCGTGTTGAGGATGACGAGCCGCCGGTGGGCGGTGTCGGTGCTCTCGCGGAGGGCGGAGCCGATGCCGCAGAAGGTCCGCAGCTCGTAGATCCGCTGGAGGGACATCTTGACGCCGGAGGCGCTCCGCACGGCGCCGGCCAGCTGGGCCGCCTTCAGGGACGTGCCGCCGGAGGCGAAGAAGTCCGCATCGGGATCGGCTGGCCGCTCGCCGAGGATGCGGGACCACTGGGCGGCCAGCAGCGCGTCGACAGCGTCTCGCTCTATGACGGCAGGCATGCCTCTTCCTTCCTCCCGGTGGCCAGCAGGCCGGTGAGCAGTTCCTTCGCCCCAGGGGCGCGGAACAGATCCTCCGCCGTCACGCCGACCCGGTGCACCTGCCCAGAGCCCGGCCAGTCGAGCCCCTCGCTCAGCAGGACGTGCGCGGGGGCCGGAGGGGTCTGCGCAGGTTCCGCCGCGGTCAAGGTGAAGCTCAGCCAGGCCCGCTGCCCCCCGGTCAGTTCGACGAGGATGTCCTCGTCGAGCCCGGGCGAGCATGCGACGACCGCTGAGAGGAGGCAGGAACTGCCCAGTGCGAGCGCCTCACTGGCCGGCAGGCCGGTGATCGCAGGCACCTCGGCGGATTCGTCCATGGCCTGGACGAGCTCTTCCAGCAGTTCCTGCGGGGCCTCGGGGTCGGCCGGTGCCGGGTCGAGCACGATGAGCGGGACGTCCGGGCCGGGCAGCGCCTCCACGAGCGCCGAGGCCAGGCCGACGGCCGAGCAGTAGGCCAGCACGGCGGCCGGGGGCGGTCCGGCGGCGGTGATCCGCGCGGCCCAGTACGCGGCCTGTTCGGCGGTCCCGACCACTCCGTCGGCGAGTCCGGGGTGGTGCAGGGGGTCGATCCTGAGGGTCCGCTCCTGCCAACCGTCGGGCAGGATCCCGGCGAACGTCCTCCGGGGGACCTCGTTCCCGAATTCCATGATCACGAGGAGAGATTGCATCACTCGGCGCTCCTGACGGCTTCGTCGACCTTGGCGGAGAAGGCCGCGAGGCAGGGGTTGTTGAAGATGACCTGAAGCCCGATCTTGACGTCGAACAGCTCACGCGTCCGGGACACGGCCCGGGCGGCGATCAGCGAGTGCCCGCCGATCTCGAAGAAACTGTCCTCTGGACGGGGCCGGTTCCCGGTCAGCTCGTACCAGATCTCGGCGATCCGCGCCTCGGTGGCGCCGAGCGGGACGTGTTCGGTTGCCGCGGCTTCGGCCGGGACGTCCAGCAGGGCCTTGACGTCAATCTTGCCGTTGGGCGTCAGCGGCATCGCGTCCAGCCGGCTCAGCACGGCGGGGAGCATGTACGCGGGCAGCCGGTCGGTCAGCGCGGTACGGATGCCGGCCGGCTCAACCTCGCCGCAGTGGAAGGCGCGCAGCGATCCGCCGTCCTCGTCCGGCACGTGGACGACGGCCGCCTGCTGGACGCCCGGAACGGCCAGCATCTCCCGCTCGATCTCGGACAGCTCCACGCGGTGCCCGCGGATGCTGACCTGGGCGTCCCGCCGCTCCACGAACTCCAGCTCGCCGCCGGCCGTCCAGCGGCAGATGTCACCGGAGTCGTACCAGCGGTTCCCGTCCTGGTCGGCGGCAAACTGGCGGCCGGTGAGCTCTGGGTCGCCCCGGTAGCCGAGAGCCAGGACGTCGCCCCCGATCAGCAGCGTCCCGGGCACACCTGGCTCGGTGATCTCGGCCCCGCCCGCATCGACCAGCCGGACCTTCGCACCGGTGATGGGGCGTCCGATCACCGGCGCGCCGCCGGTGGAGCCGCGGCGCATGTCCCCGCTGGCGGTGGTCACCACAGTGGCCTCGGTCGGGCCGTAGTGGTTGAAGACCGCGGCGGGGAAGCCGGCCGGCGGGCCCACCCGGAGGCGGTCGCCGCCGGTCAGCAGAACGGCCAGGCCCGCGGGCGGTGCCGGGAGGGCGAACAGCTGCTCGGCAAGCGGGGTGCTCAGGAAGCAGTGCGTGATGGCGTTCTGCTCGATGAAAGCGGCGATCGCCGCGATGTCGACGAGCATCCGCTCGGTCGGCAGCACTAGCGTCGCGCCGCTCGTGAGCGCGGCCCAGACCTCCCAGACCGTGGCGTCGAACCCCAGCCCGGCGAAGGCTCCGACCCGCACTCCGGGGCGGGTGCCGTAGGTCTTCCGGTGCCAGGACATCAGGTTCGCCAGGCCCGTGTGGCCGACCTCGACGCCCTTGGGTGTACCGGTCGAACCAGAGGTGTAGATAACGTAGGCCGGTTCGGCCGGGATCACCGGCACCGGGGCTGCGCCGGGGCCGGTGCCGTCGAGCACCGGAATGCCGGCGGGCACCCGCGCGGCGAGCCCGCGCTGCACGAGCACGGCGGCCGGCCGGGCGTCCTGCAGGATCGACTCGAGTCGGCCACCCGGGAGTGCCGGGTCGAGCGGCAGGTAGGCGGAGCCCGCGAGCCAGGCTCCGATTTGGGCCACGACGCCGTCGATGCCGCGGTCGAAGAGCACGCCCACGAGGCTGCCGTCGCGGTGGCCCTCGGCCTGCCGGATGCGCCCGGCCACCGAGACGGCCTCGTCCCACAGTTCGCGGTAGGTCAGCTTCCGGCCGCCGCACTCGACCGCGACCGCGACCGGATGCGCGTCGGCGATTTCGCGGAGCATCCCGACCGCCGTCCATGCCTTCACAGTGCCCTGCATCAAAGACCACTCCTATCCCCAACAAGAAGTTCCTGGTACGCCCAGGCGACACGCTCCACCACGTTCCTGCCGACTCGGTGGCCCCGGTGGGTGAGGTCCACGCGCAGTCCTCCGTCGGGCAGCGGCCAGACCTCGCAGACGAGTTCGTTCATGGCGGGCACGGCAGCCGGTGTGTACGGCCGGACAGTGCACCCCGGCAGTTCGAGCCGCGGCTCCTCGTTTCCCTGGTAGGCGAACAGCGTCTGGTAGAGCGGGTTCCGTCCGGTCCGCGGCGGGCGCACCTCCCGGACCACGTCCGCGAACCGCAGGTCCTGGCGGGCCAGGCCCGCCGTCACCACCGGCAGGGCGGCGGCGAGGGCGTCCTCGGGGGTCCGGCACCCGTCCAGGTCCGGCAGGCGCAGGCAGAGGGCGTCCACAAGACAGGAGACCGCCCGGGCCGCCTCGTTGCCGAACCGCCGGGCCAGCGCCACGCCGATCCCGAAGTCCGGCTGCCCCAGCACCCGGGTCAGGGCGGCGCCGTAGCAGGCCACCAGCGGGACGAAGAGCGTGGCGCCGGACCGCTGGGCCAGCGCGGAGAGTGCGCCGACCCTCTCCGGCCCGACGGTGAAGATGACGGGCTGCGCCGACTCCCGCGCCTCCGGGGCTCCGGTCGGCTGCGGGAAGTCGAGCTCGGGCAGACCGGCCAGTGCCGAGGACCAGTAGCGCAGCTGTTCCGGGTGCCCGTCCGGGCCATGCAGGGCCGCCTCCTCCTCGGCCAGCCGCCGCAGGCCGGGGGGCTCCGCGGCGAACCGCGGTGCCGCTCCGCGGACTCGGGCCGCGTAGGCCTGCGCCAGCTCGGCCACCAGGATCCCCTGGGACCAGCCGTCAAACGACACGTGGTGCACGGCGAGCCCCAGCAGCCCGGTCTCGGTCACCACGCAGCGCCAGACCTCGCCCTTCTCGATCCGCAGCGGCCAGCCGAGCGCCTCGTCGAAGTGCTCCTCGGCCACCGTCTCCACCCGGATGGCGTCGACCGGCCCGGGCAGGACGGCCACCGGTGCGTCGTCGACGCGGTAGACCGCGCGGAGGCCCTCGTGACGCCGGTGGAGGTCGTTCAGTGCGGCTTCCAGGACCGGGAGCTGCAGCGGTCCGGAAACCCGCCAGGCCACCTGGCAGACGGCCGACGGGTCGTCCGGCAGCAGTTCGTGCTGGAGGCAGAAGTTCGCCTGGACGCCGCTGAGCGAGATGGGGCCGGTCTCCTCGGCCGTGTTGCCCGCCGGCACCGCGGCAGCCGACTCGACGAGGGCCAGCAGGCCGGCCAGGGTCGGGGTCCGCAGGAAATCGCCGGCCGAGATCCGGCGGCCGATCCGGTCCGACGTCCGCGCGCAGAGCCGCAGCGCGTCCAGGGAAGTTCCGCCCAGGGCCGCGAACGAGGTGTCCGGGTCGGCGTCCGGGCCGACGATCCGGGCGTACTCCTCGCGGGCGATGTCCTGGTGGCCGTTGTCGGCCGTGGCGACGTCCGCCGAAGCGGGCGCCCGCGTGAGGGTTTCGAGCAGGGCGTGGCTGTCGGCCTTGCCGTTGGGGGTGAGCGGGATGGCCGCGAGCTCACGGAGTTCGGCGGGCATGCAGTGCGCGGGCAGCGATTCGGTGAGCCGGGCCCGGACGGTTTCCTCGGCGAGCGGTTCCGTGCTGGCCCCGCGCACGTAGAACAGCGCCATCCGGGAGAGGGCACCATCCTCGTCGGGCACCGGCACCGCCACCGCCCGCTCTACCGAGGGCAGCGCGAGACAGGCGTTCTCGATCTCCAGGGGCTCGATCCGGTAGCCGCGAATCTTCACCTGCCGGTCGGTGCGCCCCCGGTAATACAGGAGACCGTCAGGCCCCTCGAAGCCCAGGTCGCCCGTCCGGTAGACGCGGGTCGGCACGCCGTCCAGCTCGACCGTGGTAAAGCAGGCGCGGGTCTCCTCCGGCTGTCCCAGGTATTCGTTGGCCAGGCCGGCGCCGGAGATGCAGACCTCGCCGGTCTCCCCCGGGCCGCAGAGCGCGTCGCCGTCCAGCAGATGGACCCCGGTCTGCGGCACGGGCCGGCCGATCGGAACGCCGTGCGGGTGCTCGGTGTCCTCCAGAGTGATCGGGTGGGTCGTGGTGAAGACACAGGCCTCGGCCGGGCCGTAGCCGTTGGTCAGCCGGATCCCGGGGTGGCGGGTGAGGAACTTGCGGACGTGGTGCTGCGAGACCCGCTCCCCGCCGATGAGCAGCTCTCCGAGCCCCTCGAAGCAGGAGAGGTCCTCGTCCACGAACATGTTGAACAGGGACGTGGTGAGCCAGGCGGTGCCGACGCCACGGTCGCGTACGAGTTCGGCCAGGCCGGCGGGCATCAGGTACTCGTCCTCGGCCAGCGCGACCGTACCCCCGCTCACCAGCGGGCCCCACACCTCCAGGGCCATGACGTCCCAGTACGGGGAGGTGGCGGCCATCATGGTGCGGCCGGGGCCGAGGTCGGCGAAGGTGCCGGGGCCGAACAGCCGGAGCACCGCCCGGTGCGGGGCGACCACTCCCTTCGGCATGCCGGTGCTGCCGGAGGTGAAGAAGACGATGGCGGCCGATCCAGAGGCGCACGGCAACTCGGGAGCCGGACGGCCGCGCCGGGCCAGCTCCTCGATCGGGGCGTCCGCACCGGTCCAGCACGGGAGGCCCAGGTCCACGGGGGACTGCGCCACCAGCACCGGCGGGGCCAGGCGGCCGATGATCGAGCGGAGCCGTTCCTCGGGCCAGGACGAGTCCAGCACAGCGTACCCAGCACCGCACTTGAGGATGGCGAGGAGGGTCGCCACGAGCCGGGGGGAACGCGGTATCAGCACCGGGACCAGGGCGCCCGGGCCGACGCCCGCCGCGTGGAGGTCGGCGACGAGCTCGTCGCTCGCCAGGTGCAGCTCTCGGTAGGTCACCTCGGCGTCGCCCTGCCGCAGGGCGATCCGCTCGGGGTGCCGCCGGGCCTGCCGGGCCACCGCGTCGTGGATCAACCCGCGGTCCGCAGGCTCCGGAGACCTGCTCGTCACTCGTGTCATCCCAATTCTCGTTTCAGGGTTGGGCGGTCGGCCGTCAGCGGCCCGTGCCACGCACGGCCAGGCGTTCCAGGACGGTGATGCCGAAGTGCTGCCTCGTCACCGGTGGCCCGTCGAGGGCCAGATCCGGCCACCGGCCGACGAGGCGCTCCAGTACGATCTCGGACTCCATCCGCGCCAGCCCCGCCCCGAGGCAGTAGTGCGCACCGAAGCCGAAGGTGAGGTGCCTCCTGATCTCCCGGTCGTAGTCCAGGAGGTCCGGGCCAGCGAAAACGACCGGATCACGGTTGGCCACGCCGAGCATCAGCAGGACGAGGTCCCCTTCGGCGATCAGGTGTCCGGCCGCCTCCACCGGCGCGGCGGCGACGCGGGCCACCTGCTGGACAGAGGTGTCGAAGCGCAGCAGTTCGTCGACCACCGCGGCCGGTTCACGCCCTTGCACGCTGGCCCAGGCACCGGCGTGCAACGCAGCCCGTACGGCCTTCCCGATGAAGGTCGAAGTGGTCTCGAACCCGGCGTAGATGAGCAGGCTGGCGGTGGCCCAGATGTCGGATGCCTCGATGGCGCCCTCCCTGCGGGCCTTGTCCAGCAGCCACAGGCCGGTGCCCTCGCGGACCTCCGAGCGCAGTGCCTCTTCCACCACGTCCGCGATCTCCCGCAGGGCCCGGTGCCCCCTGGTCCTTACCTCCGGCAAGTAGTCCGCGATCAGCAGCGCCGCGATGTCGGGCGCCCAGTGGTCCAGCCGGGGCGCTACGTCGTCGGGCAGGCCCAGGATCCGGCAGATGACGCGGCTGGAGAGTGGGACGGCAAGGTCCGCCATGACCTCCACCCCGTCCGTGCGTCCGGCCAGCAGCTCATCGACCAGCTCATCCACGACGGGGCGCATCGCGGCGAGCCGGTCGGCCGCGAAGAGCGGCGCGACGATCCGGCGGGTGGCCGCGTGTTCGTTGCCGTCGTTGAACATGAACCACCTGCGCACGATCTCTGCTGCCCGCTCCCCGCCCTCGCCCTCCCGGTGCAGGGGGGTGGCACCCCGCTGCGGCCAGGCAGCCGACAGGGCGGGGTGCCGCAGCAGGGCGGTCACCTCGCGGAACCCGGAGACGATCCACACCTCCAGGTCCTCGTCCCAGCGGACCGACTCCTCCTCCCGCAGGGGGAGGTAGTCCGTGCAGGGGTCGGCGGCCGGCTGGTCGCCGTTGCGGTACGGGCAGCGTGCGGCCTGCATCACATTCACTCGGCTATCTCCGGGTACTGGTCGACCCGGCGCGTCGGGGCGTAATCGATCTCGTCCAGGGTGCTCGGCGCCCCGTCCGCTAGGCCGGCCAGGACGGCCTCGACGGTCGCCAGGTACAGGCCGACGAGATCAGGGGGCAGGTAGTCACGGCTGGCGGTGAGCGACAGGTGGAGTCCGGAGCCAGTCGCGGCGCGAAGGTTGAAGCCCGGGCTCGCCTGCCAGGCGGTCGCGGCCCATTCGATGCCGTCGAGGAGCGGCGACCCGGGCTCCGGGGGCTCGGCGATCTCGCCGAGGAAGTTGAAGTAGCAGCCGAACAGCAGCGGGTCGGGGTTCGGGTGTCCCGCCGCGGTCAGCTGCTCCCGCAGTTCGTCGAGACTGTAGCTTCCGTGCAGGAGGCGTTCCAGGCCGCTCTGGTAGACCGCGCGCAACAGGGCCTCCGGGCGGGTTCCGCGGCCGGCCGCGACGGTCATCGGCGCCAGCTGGTTCATGCTGCTGACGAGGGTGTCCCAGCGCGGGTCGGTCCGGTTCCCGGCCACCAAGGCGAAGGTGGCCCGCTCCCGGCCTTTCAGCCGGAACAGGGCAAGTGCCGAGGCGCCCAGAACGACGGACTGCACGGAGGTGCCCAGCCGCTCGGAGACCCGGACGGCGGCCGCCATGGCCGCTTCCGAGTACAGGGC
This sequence comes from Streptomyces sp. NPDC005576, assembly GCF_042871745.1. Taxonomy (NCBI): domain Bacteria; kingdom Bacillati; phylum Actinomycetota; class Actinomycetes; order Kitasatosporales; family Streptomycetaceae; genus Streptomyces; species Streptomyces sp. NPDC005576. The sequence goes on from NZ_JBIAJC010000028.1 coordinate 21,120, forward strand.
CGCCCTGACGCGGAAGCTGGTGTCCCCGGCCTGCCGGTCCTCCTCGACGAAGCCTTCCCATGCCTTGAGCCAGTACTCAACGGTCCGGCGGTGCTGCCGCTCCTGCGCTCGTTGGGCCAGGGCGAGCTGCACCGGCTGGGGCACCGGCCCCGGCCCGAGTGAACCGCCTGCCACCAGGGTCCGGAACTCCTTCTCCAGCAGGGCGCAGGCGGTGGCGTCGACGGCCAGGTGGTGCAGGATGCAGACCAGGTGGCGGGGCTCGCCGGCGTGCGTCGCGATCACCGCACGCCAGGAGTGCTCGGACTCCACCCGGATCTCGCGCTCGGCCATGTCCGCGGCGAGGGCTTCGGCAGCCTCCGCCGTCCCGTCCGGGAGCTCAACCCGGTCGAGGCGGACCGGTCGGAAGGGGTGGACGATCTGCAGGGGTTCGGCCGGGGACCGGTCGTAGACCGTGCGCAGCGCCTCGTGTCGCTCGACCAGCGCCGACCAGGCTGCCTCGGCCTCGGCGGTGGTGGTCCCGGCGGGCAGTGTGTACACCGCGGTCAGGTTCCCGTCGCTCTGCTCGTCCGGGACGGACAGTTCCAGGTCGCGGATGACCGACAGCTGGCCGAAGGTCACGGGCGCGGCGGTCGGGGTCACGACAGCACCCTCTTGCGTGCAGGCCGCCTCGACGGCGGCCACGAGCTCCCGCTCGGCCGAGTGCAGGAAGAAGTGGTCGCCTGGGATCCGCTCCACGCGGAAGGGGCCGTTCGTATAGTCCGCCCACGCCTCCACCGAGGGCAGGTCCGCCTCGTCGTCCGCGTCCCCGTAGAACGCCGTGATGGGGCAGTCGACCGTGCCCGGGGTGCCCGTGCCGTACGCGCCGAGAATCCGGTAGTCGGCACGGATGACGGGTAGGTAGATCTCCATCAGCTCCTCGTTCTCCAGCAGTTCCTTCGGAGTTCCGCCCAGTGCGGCGAGCCGCTCGACGAGTTCGGCGTCCGAGAGACGGTGGCTGTCCGCGTCGGCGGCGGGGATCCGGGGGGCGCAGCTGGCCGAGAGCAGGAGCGCCGACGGCCGGCGGACTCCTTCGGAGCGGGGCAGTCTGGCCAGCTCAAAGGCGATCAGGGCGCCGTAGCTGTGGCCGAACAGTGCATACGGCGTACCGGTGTCGAGCTGCCGGTACAGGTCCTCGAGCAGCGCCGGGAGCTCATCGATGGGCTCCTCTATACAGCGGGAGCCGCGTCCGGGGAGTTCCAGGGGCACGACGGTGACGTGGTCCGGCAGGTGCTGCTGCCAGGAGTCGTAGACGCGTGCCGAGCAGCCGGCGTAGGGAATGCAGTAGAGGTTCACTTCGGCACCTTCGTACGGATGATGTGGTCCGCCAGCCCGCTGGCGGTCGGATTCCGGAAGATCTCCCTGATCGGCACCCGGATACCGAGGCCTTCGGTGAGCCGTTTCTGCAGCACCGCCAGGAGGGCCGAGTTCCCGCCAGCGTCGAAGAAGTTGGTGTGCTCGCCGACGGTGGCCGTGGCGAGGGTCCGCCGCCATGCCTCGGCGACCGCCTCCCGTACGTCCCCCGGCGGCACCGGCCCGGCAAGCGTCGCCGGCCGGTCGCCACCGGCGGCGGCCAGGCTCGCCGCGAGCCCGACACGGTCCGCCTTTCCGGTGCTGGTGCGGGGCAGGGCGGGCAGGGCGGTGATCCTGGCGGGGTGGTGGCTCGCCGGCAGCCGGGCCTTCACCCAGGCCTGGAGGTCGGCCTCGGCCCGCTGCACCACGAAGGCCACCAGCGCCGCGGCGTCGGGCCGGTCGGCGTCCTGGACCAGCACGACGGCCTGCGAGACGTCCGGGTGCTCCTCCAGGACGGCCTCCACCTCGCCCAGCTCGATCCGGTGTCCGCGCAACTTGACCTGGCTGTCCAGGCGGCCGAGAAACTCCAGCGCTCCGTCCGGCCCGGGTTTGACCCTGTCGCCGGTGCGGTAGAGGCGGCACGGGCCGTCGGCTGTGTCACCCAGTGGGAAGCGCTCGGCCGTCAGCTCCTCCCGGTCAAGGTAGCCGTGCGCCAGCCCCGTTCCGTAGAGCAGGAGTTCACCGTTCCCGTCAGTGAGCATGCCCGTCCCGGACAGCGGCTCGCCGATCGAGATGCGGTCGGCCGAGACCACCCGCGCGGCCGTGGCCCAGATGACGGCCTCGGTCGGGCCGTACACGTTCCACAGCTCGGCGCACCGCGGCAGCAGCTCCCGGGCGAGGCTCGGAGTGAGCGGCTCCCCGCCGGTCCACAGCCGGCTGCGGGGTTCACCCGTCCAGCCGGAGGCCGTCAGCATCCGCCAGAAGCTGGGGGTGGCCTGGACAAGGTCCGGTCGGGCCTCGTCCAGGAACTCCGCGAAGGCTAGTGGATCGGCCCGGGCCTCCTCCGGGACGACCGTGAAGGATGCCCCGACGGTCAGTGGGAGGAGCAGCTCTGCCAGCGAGATGTCGAAGGACAGTGCGGTCATCGCCAGAACGCTCTCGCCGGCCGCCAGCCCCGGCCGCTCGGCCAGGCCCGCGAGGCGGTCGATCAGGGCCTCGTGCCCGACCATGACGCCCTTGGGCTGCCCGGTCGACCCGGAGGTGTACAGGGTGTAGGCGATGGCGTCCAGGTCCGGTTCCCTCGACGGTGCCGGGAGACCATGCACCTCCAGGGCGAACTCGCCCTCGGCCAGCTCGCGCAGGAGCAGGGCGGGGCGGGCGTCGCTGAGGACCCGGGCCCGTCTGGGCGGCGGGCTCTGCCGGTCGAGCGGCAGCACGGCGCAGCCCGCGGCGGCCGCTGCGAGGATGGCGACGGCCCCGTTGAACAGGTTGGATGCGTCGAGTGCCACCAGGGAGCCCGGCCGGACCTCCGCCACGATTCGCCGGCCGAGCTCTTCGGCCAGTGCCGCGACGTCGCGGTAGGTGTAGGTCCGTGCGGACCGTGCGGCCACAGCATCGGGCGTCCGCTCCACCTGTGCCCGGACGACGTTCCAGACTGTCTCCACACACGCCTCCTGGAGTTCGAAGAAGATACTGGTCAGTGGCCGACGGCCGGGAGAGCCCCGGAAACACTCCGGAGCACGGCTTTGCGCTCGTCGTTGAGGAAGAGGTGGCCGCCGGGGAACACCTCCACCTCGGTCGGACCGGTGGTCAGCTCGGCCCAACCCTTGAGGTGCTCCTCGGCGACCCGCGGGTCCGACTCGCCGCCGAACGCCGTCACGGAGCAGGACAGCAGCTCGCCGGGCCGGTAGACGTAGCCGGCGAACAGCGAGAGGTCGGCCCGGAAGGTCGGCAGGATAAAGGTGGCGAAGTCCGGGTTCTGCAGCAGCTCCTCCGGTGTGCCGTTGAGCCGGCGGAGCTCGTTGATCAGCTCTTCGTCGGAAAGGTCGAGGTCGCTCAGCTTCCGGGACTCGTGGGCCGGCAGAGCCCGGCAGCCGGACACGATGACGCGGACCGGCTCCAGCCCCTGCTCGCGCTGGAGCCTGCGGGAGAGCTCCCAGCTGACGATCGCGCCCATGCTGTGGCCGAAAAAGGCGAAAGGCCGGTCCAGGTACGGGAGCAGGGCCGGGAGGAGGCCGTCCAGCAGCTCGTCGAGATCGGCGATCGCCGGGTCGAAAAACCGGTCCTCCCTGCCCGGCAGCTGCACGGCGAACGCCTGGACGCTCTCCGGCAGATCGGCTCCCCATTCCCGGAAGACCGAGGCGCCGGCCCCGGCGTACGGGAAGCAGAAGAGCCGGAGGGCGCCGGGGTCGGTCCGGCCGGGAATCGGCCGGACCCAGCTCTGTGCCTTCTGCGGTGGTGCCGAGTGCATGGAGTTCCGCTCCTACGGGTCGAGAGGGTCGAGAAGTGTGGGGGCCGCTCAAGCGCCGTGCCAGGACTTCCACAGCGCGGCGTAGCCGCCGCCGGCCGCCAGCAGTTCTTCGTGGCTGCCCAACTCGGTCATCCGGCCGCCGTCCATGACCGCGACGCGGTCCGCGTCGTGGGCGGTGTGCAGGCGGTGGGCGATGGCGATCACGGTGCGTCCCTTGAGCACGCCCGCCAACGCACGCTCGGTGTGCCGTGCCGTGGCCGGATCGAGCAGGGAGGTCGCCTCGTCCAGGATCAGCGTGTGCGGATCGGCGAGGACCACCCGGGCCAGGGCGAGCTGCTGGGCCTGCTGGGCGTCCAGGCGGAGTCCCCCGGAGCCGAGCTCGGTGTCCAGCCCGCCCGGGAGCTCGTCCACCCAGTCGATGTCGACGGCGGCCAGCACCGCGCGCAGGTCTTCGTCAGTCGCGGACGGGTCGGCGATCAGAAGGTTGTCGCGGACGGTGCCGAGGAAGACGTGGTGCTCCTGGGTGACCAGGACGACGTGTTGGCGCAGCTGGGCCGGATCGAGCTCGGCGACCGGGACCTGGCCCACCGTCACCCGCCCGGTGCGGGGCCGCTCAGCGCCGGCCAGCAGCCGACCCAGGGTGGACTTGCCCGCCCCGGACGGGCCGACCACCGCCAGCCGCTCGCCCGGGCGGACGGTGAGGTCGACGCCGTGCAAGACGTCCCGCTCGCCCTGGTAGGCGTAGCGGACGTCGACCACGTCGAGCTGGTCGTCCTCGGGCTGGCCGCCGCCCCTCACGGGCGGGGCGTCCACCTGGCCGATGCCCTCGACCCGGGCGAACGAGGCGTTGCCGCGCTGGATCTGGTCGAGCCAGAGCAGGATCTTGTCCATCGGCTCGGAGAGCTTCCAGAAGTAGAGGGCGCAGGCGACCACCGCACCGGTGGTGACGGTGCTGGTGTCGCGCAGGACGGTGCCGAGCAGCAGGATGACGGCGACAGGGGCGACGTACGAGAACTCGACCGTGGGGAAGATCACGGTGCGCAGGTTCAGGGTGTAGGTGCGGGTGGCCCGACAGTGCTCTACGGCCTCGGCGGTGGCGGTGATCCGCTGCTCCTGGAGGCCCAGGGCCTCGACGGTGCGGGCCCCTGCGGCGGTGGAGGTGAGGATCTCGATGAGCACGGAGTTGGCGGCTCCCTCCTTAAGGTAGCCCGCGTGGGCACGGCGCAGGTACCAGCGGGTGGCGAACCAGATCCCGGAGAGGCACAGCAGCCCGGAGACACCGAGGAGCGGGTTGACCGCGAGCATGGCGGCCAGGATCAGGAGGATCTGGACGAGCGCCACTGAGACCTCAGGCCCGGCGTCGCGCAGGGTGGTGCCGACAGTGGCGACGTCGGAGGTGCCCCGCGTCAGCAGATCACCGGTGCCCGCACGTTCGACGACCGACGCGGGCAGCGCGAGGGAGCGTTCGACGAACCGCTCGCGGATCTGCGCCAGGGTGCGCTCGCCGAAGCGGTGGGCTGCGTAGCGGGCGAATCGGCCGAGGAGCAGCTGTGCAAGGGCGAAACAGAGGATGCCGATGGCGAGCCGGTCGACGTGTCCGACGCCGGCGCCACCCCGGACGTCGTCGATGATTTTGCCGAGCAGCCAGGGACCGCCCAGGCCCGCGGCGGCGGCCAGCCCGTTGAGGGTCAGCATCACGGCGACCGCACGACGGTCCTGGCCCATCAGGCCCACGGCGGCCTTGCGGACCTCGGCGGGACCGGCGATCGGGAGCCCCGCCGGGGCGGTCTCGGTCTTCGCTGTCATCGGACGGCCTCCTCGGCGGACATGGACTCGGTATCGGTTTCGCCGCGGGCCACCAGCGCGCGGTATCCGGGCTCCGAGGCGAGCAACTCCTGGTGCGGGCCGGCCGCCGCCAGACGGCCGTCGACGAGGTAGGCGACGGTGTCGGCCCGCTCCAGCAGGAGGGGGGACGTCGAGGTGAGGGCGGTGGTGCGGCCGGCCCGCGCCCGACGCAGGCCGGCGGCCATGGCGGCCTCGGTGTGGGCGTCCACGGCGGAGGTGGGCTCAACCAGCAGGAGCACCTCGGGATCCGCCAGCAGGGCGCGAACCAGCCGCAGTCGCTGGCGCTGGCCACCGGAAAGGTTGCTGCCCTGGGCCTGGATCGGGGTGTCGAGGCCGTCGGGCATCGCCTGGACGATGTCCTCCGCCGCGGCGTCCTTGAATGCCTGGGCGACGGGTGGGCCGGTGTGCTCCAGGCGGCCGCCGATCACGCTGCGCAGCGGCCCGGAGAAGAAGTCGGCGTCGTTGTCGGCCACCACGATGCGGCTGCGGACCTCCGCCAGGGCGACGTCGGTGAGCGGCACGCCGCCCCAGGTCGCCGCGGATGCGCTGTACAGGCCGAGCCGGTCGACCACGGCCGCGGAATCGGCCGGTCGGGCGCTCACGATCGCCGTCATCCGGCCCGGGGCCAGTTCCACACCGGAGTCGGCGTCACGCAGGGTCGACGGCTCCCCCGGGGCCGGCCGGAGCGTCGAGGCGTCCTCGACGGCGGGCTTCAGAGCGAGCACCCGGATCACTCGCCGTGCGGCCACCAGGCCCCTGGTGAGGTCGTATCCGCCTTCGATGAAGTTGGAGACGGGGACCACCAGGACGGCAACGTAGCCGTAGACGGCGACCAGCGTGCCGATGGTGATAGTGCCCTCGGCGGCCATCCGTGCTGCGAGCCAGGTCACCAGCGCGAGGAAGAGGGCGGGCAGGCCCACGGAGAGCGCCTGAATCCAGCTGGTGACGGCGCCGACCCGGTAACCCTCGGCCTGCAGGTCCTGCGAGCCGCGCCGGTAGCGGTCGGCCATCATCTCCTTACCGCCGATGCCGTTGAGCACGCGCATGCCGCCGACGATGTCCCCGAGCCGGGCCGTCAGCTTTCCCTGCTGTTCACGGTACTTGGACTCCGCGCCCTGGAGGCGCTCCAGCAGCGGACCGACCACCACCACGAGCAGGGGCACCCCGAGGAGGACCACGAGGGCAAGCGGGACGGAGACCGACAGCAGGAGGGCAGCCGCTACCAGGTAGGCGACGACCGCGCCGACACCCGGGCCGGTGATCGTCAGCGTCTGGCTCATCTGCGCGACGTCGCCCACACCGATGCTGGCCACCTCGCCGGTCGTCACGCGACGCGGCAGTTCGGCGCCCAGCCGCACGGAGTGCGCGACCACGACCTTGATGGTCCGGAAGGTGGCGTCCATGCGGACCCGCGTCATGATGCGGTGGCGCATGATACCGAGCCAGGCGTTGAGCAGCGCGGCGCCGACCAGTGCGGCCACCCAGGCGACCAGGGTGCCGGTGTTCCCCGACTGGAGTCCGTCATCGACCGCACGCTGCATGAGATAGGGCGGCAACAGGAGACAGACCATCCAGAGGGTGCCGATCACTGCGCCACCCGCCACCCGCCCCCGCTGACTCATGGTCAGCCACCACAGATAGCGGGCGGCACTTCGGTGATCCGGAGTTCCCGGGTCGGCATTCGAATCTGTCATGAGTGAAACCTTAACCGTCTTTCCTGGGCTTTATCCAGATCTTTCTTCCACCCCCGGTCGCCCGCGGTTATAGTCACCACGAACAAAGGAGGTGTTCATCATGCAGAAGCAGCTTCGCGGTATCTGCGCCGGCTTCTAGAACCGGCTTCGCCTAGCCACCTGAGGCAGAATGCGGTGGGGAGGACATCTTCCCCCGCATTCTGCTTCTGGTCAGAAAACCCGCCACGTATTTTCAAGCGAAACATCAGCCAGCGAGCTCTCGGAGCCATTGGACATATTGATGAGACCTGCCTCGATCGAGGCCGCAAGAACGGCTGGGAGATTTCCTCCGAGGTAGTCCTGGCTCCCGCCCACTCCGATGAGGATTCCCTTCCCTGTGGCCACGGCCAGGTGGAAATTCGGTCCCGACCTCTGGCTGGACGGTCGCCACTCAATCCCGGTGCGCAGGGCGGACCCGGCGGCCGGCTCAACGTCCAGGTCACCCAGGAAGTTGTAGTGCTTGGCGAAGGCAGTGGCGTCCTCCTCGGGCACGCCGGCCTCGCGGAGACTGTCCTTGAGCGCGTCGACGTCGTAGCAGCCGTGCAGGTACGCCGTCATGGACTGGACGTAGCAGGCCCTCAGGTACTCCATCGGATGGGTTTCCTCGTCGACCGCGACGGTCACCGGGACGAACTGGTTGAGCGAGCCGACCAGCGGCACCCAGCGGGGCGTGAGCCGGTTGGCCGCCATCAGCGCGAAGGTCATCTGCCCGGTGCCCTTGAGCCGGGACAGCGCGAGCGCGCCGACGCCGAGCACCACCGACTGGACGGAGACCTTCAGTCGGCCGGAGAGCTCCTGTGCGGCGGCCAGCCCGTCCACGCTGTAGAGCGACGCCCGGCGCCGCTCGGTGGAGTCCCCCGGGTCGCGGTCCGCCGGAACGATACGCCCCCACGTCTCGGTCCAGTGCCGGACACTGCGCGTGTTCGGCTCCTCCTGCTGCTCCTGCGCCATCTCCAGCGGTTGCACCACCGGGCCGAGCATCCCGCCCTCCAGGAGGAGGCCGAGCTGCTCCTCCAGCACCCGCAGGGCGCCGTTGTCCGCCGCCACGTGGTGGATCACCGTGACCAGGTGGAGCGCGTCCCCCTGGTAGGTGGTGACGAACGCGCGCCAGGGCAGTGCAGTCTCGATGTCGATCGGCTCGCCGGCCGCTTCGGCGCCCAGCCGCAGGGCCGCCGCGAAGCTGTCCTCCGCGAGCTCCACCGCCGGCACGCGGGACGGGCGGTGGGGGTGGACCTTCTGGACCGGCGTCGGGCCGCTCAGATCGTAGGTGGTGCGCAGTGACTCGTGCGCCACCACCAGGTGCAGCCATGCGTCCATCACCTGGGCCGCGCCGACGCCGAACGGCACCTCCCAGACGCTGACCAGATTGGCGACCGACCGGTGACCGGGGCCGTGCGTCTCCAGTGAACGCAGTACCGACAGCTGGCCGTAGGTCACCGGCCCGGTCCGGACCGCGCTCACAGCCCGGCCGCCCGGACGGCGAACTGGCCGAGCATGGTCTGCTGGATCTGCGAGGTGCCCTCGATGATCTCCATCACCTTGGCGTCCCGGTAGTGGCGCTGGACGGACGTCTCCGCACCGATGCCCTGGGCGCCGTGGATCTGCACCGCGTCGGCGGCGGCCTTGACGGCGACCGTGGAGGCCCGGTACTTCGCCAGCAGGGTGTGGTTGACGGCCTCCATCTCGCCCCGCTCCTTGCTCACCCCGGCGTGGTGGCAGAGCAGGCGGGCCGTGACGGTATCGGTGAGCATGTCGGCCAGCAGCTGCTGGATCAGCTGGTGGTTGCGGATCTCGGTGCCGTACTGGGCACGGCGGCCCGCGTACTCCGTGGACGCCTCCAGACACACCTGGGCCAGACCGACCGAGCCCCAAGCGGTGCTGTAGCGGCCGAGGTCGAGCGCACTGGAGGCGACGAAGGTGAGGCCGAGGCCGGGACGCCCGACCAGGTTGGCGGCGGGAATCCGGCAGTCGTCGAAGGTGATCCGGCCGAGCATCGAGCCGCGCAGGCCGAGCAGGCCGTCGAGCGCCTCCACCGTCAGACCGGGGGTGTCCCGCTCCACCAGGAAGGCCGTGTGCTGCCCCTCGAACCGGGCGAAGACGAGGAAAAGGTCCGCGATCTGCGCGAAGCTGATCCACTTCTTGGTGCCGCGGAGGACGATGTCCGTGCCGTCGGCCGTGGCCGTGGTCTGGACCGCGGCGGCGTCGCTGCCGACCTCCGGCTCGGTCAGGGCGAAGGCGGCCAGTGTGCTGCCCGAGGTGATCCGAGGGAGCCAGTGCTGCTTCTGCTCCTCCGTCCCCCACTTGTGGATCGAGTGGGCGACCATGTCGTCCACGGCCACGAAATTGCGGATCGACTGGCAGCCGCGGCCCAACTCCTCGGTGAGCAGCCCATATTCGATCCAGTCCATGCCGAGGCCGCCGAACGCCTTGGGGATCAGCGCACCGAGGTAGCCCTGTCCGGCGAGGTCAGCGACGGCGTCCCGGGAGATCGACTGCTCACGGTCGAAGCGGTCCGCCTGCGGCACCAGGGAGCGGTCGGCGAAGGCTCGGAACTCGGCGTGGCGCCCGGCCTGCTTCGGGGAGAGGTGACTGAGTATCAACGGAATCCTTGCAAAGTGGGGGCGGGCGGGCGCGGCGCTCCGGTGGGAGCGAAGGCATCCGGCCCGGGGAGCAGGGGGCTCAGCCGGCGGTGGTGGCGGCGAGAGCCGGTCCGGCGCCGGAGGCGGTGTACCGCTCGCGGCCGGTCAGGTTCACGAGTACGACCTTGTCCGGGGTGATCCGGCGTGCTGCGGCCTCGTTGCGCAGCGCGGCGATGGTCGCGGCCGAGGAGTGGCAGACGTCCAGCCCCTCCAGCTCGCGGAGCATCGTACGGGCCTGGACCAGCTCGTCCTGGCTCACCGAAACAATGGCGCCGCCGCTCTCGGCGGCGATGTCCCGCATGTAGGGGTACGTGGCCCGGCCGTCGCCGAGCAGGATCGCGCGCGCCAGGCCGGTGGGGCGCTCGATGACATCGTCCTCGGTCAGCTCGGCCCGTCCCTCGCTCCAAGCCGCGGCCATGGGCGCGCAGGTGTCCTGCTGGACCATCAGGAGGCGGGGCGCGGAGGTGAGTCGGCCGCAGGCGAGATACTCGGCCACGCCCTTGCGCACGGCCATCATCCCCATCCCGCTGCTGATGGCCTGGACGACGACGTCAGGCTTGTCGTTCATGGCGTCGAACGCTTCCAGGTAGGTGAGCTTCAGCCCCTCGCGCCGGGCCCAGTTGAAGAACCCGCCCTCCCAGACCAGGCCGTTGCGGGCTGCGAACTCCTGGGCCGCCTGGGTGGCCTGCGCGTAGTTGCCGTCCACCACGGTGAGGGACACCCGGTCGCCGGTCTCGATGTCGTGGTCGCCGGTGAAGTCTCGGCCGCAGAAGAAGTGTGCCCGCATCGAGGGGTCGCGCTGCACGGCGCGCGCCAGGGCGGTGGAGCTGTTTCCGGTGCTGGAGGCGACGAACTCGTTAATCCCGAACTGCCGGAACACCGCCAGGGCCACGGAGGCCAGCCGGTCCTTGGTGGTCCCGGTCGGCTGCCGGGACTCGTCCTTCACCCAGAGACGGGGCAGACCGATGACCGCTCCGAGGTGCGGGGCCGGTCGGCAGGGGGTCCGCACACTGATGTCGGCGTCGAGGAAGTGCTCGGATTCGACGGGGAGAAAGTCCAGGTAGGCCAGCTCAGGCCGGCCGCTGTCACGCTCGGTGGCGTGCTCCAGGTTGATGCTGGGATCGAGGGCACCCGAACACCGGGGACATCGGAGCCTGAATTCGGGATCGGACTCCCAGCCGCAATCGATACAGGAAAGGTGGTACTTGGGTGGCGCCTTGGCTTTTTCACGCTGATTGACGACCGGCATTTTACCCTTCCCCACAGAAGGTCCCGGAGAATGAACCGACTGACCCGAATCCATGTCGGACCCACAACGCCAGCACATCTGCATACGACCGGGTTTACTGTATATGGACTGCCTGGCGGCACATAGGAAACTTTATTCCGCATGGTCTTCGCGGAATCCGTTCCGGGTCGGCCCGGTACAGGAATCCGGGCCCGCGCGGCGGCTGTGGCGTCATGGCGCGGCCGGTCAGGCCAGCGCCTCGAACCGGCCCCCCATGAGAGCGCGCGACTTGAAGCCGTTGGGCCCGCAGGGCACGTCGCCGACGACGGTCGTGCGGTGCACGATCCGCTCCTCCTCGAACATCAGCCCGTCCACCGGCCCGGCATGCGCCACGGCGCGGTTGTCCCACATGACCAGCATGTCCTGCTCCCAGCGGACCCGGGCGTGGATCTCGTCCCGCCCGGCGAGCTCGTCGAGGAGGAAGTCGAGCAGGGCTGCGCTCTCCCGGGGCTTGAGACCGCGGATGGCCTGAAGGAAGACGGCACTGACGAGCAGGCTGCGCGCACCCGTCTCGGGGTGCACCTGAACCAGCGGATGGACGGCCGCGAAGGGGCTGGCCGGCTTGCCATCGGACCGGGGCGGCGCCAACGGAGCGTGCCGGGAGTGTATTGCCTGCAAGGTGTCGAGGTATCCGCGGAGGGATGGCGACAGCCCCTCGTAGAGCGCTTCCAGATTGGCGAAGAGAGTATCACCTCCAGTCGGCGGAATTTCAACACCCCGCAGAATGGTAATGGCGTTGGGATTCACAACGAAAGTGCTGTCGACGTGCCATTCGGTCCGCAGGCGCCGCAGCGTCCGCTCCTTCAAGGGATAACTGAAGCCGGCCTCGGTCTCGATGAGCGCCTTCCGCTCCTCGGACAGCGCGGTCCGCAGCACAGCCGGGTTCCCATGAAGGCCGTTCACGATTGGGTGCGCTGCGGTGGCTCCGCCGAAGGCATTGGTGAGTTCGACGTGCCGCTCATCATCCATCGACTGATTCCGAAAGACAAGGACTTTGTGGCGCAGCAGAGCTTCGCGAACGCGGGCGACGACAGCTGGAGACAGGTCCGAGGTGAGATCGACGCCTTCAACTTCCGCGCCTGTTACTGGCGTGAGAGGCCGAATCCTTATTTCTGACACCACTACCCCCGTGAACTGTCACTGTACGATGAAACTTCGAGCACCATACCCCAGGGTAGGTGCGACTTGTCGAGCCCCAAACTGGGCGAACTTTGCGACGCAGCAACCCCGACTCCATCCATCTCGTTGCGAAAGAGACCAACTCGGACACCCTCAACTGCCGCCCTGGGAAAGGGTCTTGACTCTGCTTCACCAGCGCCATAGGGTTAATTACCCGATAGGGCTTGACAAATAAGAGACCTGGGGACAAAAAATGTCTAACGAGCAGCCCGGCGACTTGCTGTCGGTGATTTCCGAAGTATTCGCTCCGCTTGAATTCACGTTGGCGAGCACTTTCGACGAACTCGGAGCCACCTCCGTGTCGCTGCTCCGCTTGATGGTCTCGATCCAGAGCACGTTCGACGTCGATCTCGACGTCGTCGACATGTTCACCGTGACCAACGTCGGTGAACTGGTCCAGCTCGTCGAGGAGCGGATTCCCGCTTCGAAGTAGTTCCGGTACGGACGGACCCGAGCGATCTCCTCGCTCGCCTCGGGGCCGGCTGCTACCGCTGGGGAACTGAATGCGTCCCCGCCGTTCCCACCCCGAGGCCCTCGCAGACGGCCGAAGTCCCGTGCATGCGCGCCCGCCGGCATTCCGGCCCGAGGCCCGAGCGCTCCCTACCAGTGGACACCCGAGTCCTGGTCGCACCGACCCCGGCGATCCGCCCGAGCGGACGGCACCGGACCGTCTGCCCAAGGAACCAGTGCAGCCACTGTCCCACCGCCGAAAGAGACATCGTGACCGCGTACCCAGCCGCGCAGTACTTCCTGTCGAACTACATCTCCACGCCCGGCGGCCTGTCCGTGATAGCACCGCGCCATGACCAGAACATCGCACTCTGGCGCAGTCACGACTCGCGGGTCGAACTGGTCAGAGTCTGGGAGCTCGAGCGCTTCAGCGGCCAGAAGCACCACTTCTGGCCATTGTTCACCGTCGACCGGTACACCAAGGTCCTGAACGAGCTGCTTGCGGCCGAGGGACTTTCCATGGATGACGTGAGCCTGTCCTGGGGCACCCCCGGTCTGCCGCACCACGCTGACATCAAGGTGCCGGCGGGCGCCGAGGACTTCCCGATCCACAGCCTCGTCCACCTCTACAGCGGACTGCTGCTCGACTCCGAGGCCTTCCGCAACGAGACGATCATCGGACTGGCCCTGGACGGCCGGCCCGACTTCGGCCTCGACCAGACGGGCAAGAAGTACTGGTACACCGGCTGCGTGTCCACCAGGGGCGATGTCGAGTTCGCCCCGGTCGAGTCGCCGGCCCCCATCTACGACGCCGCTTCCTCGGAGTTCGACAAGGAGCCGGGCACCCTGATGGCCCTGGCTTCGGCCTGCCCCACGGAGATCGCCTTCGACACCGAGGCGGCGGTGCGGGAGCTGGAGCTGTTCGGCGGCCGGCGGGTACCGCTGGTCGACACGCTCCCCTTCGTCCAGGCCGTAATCCGCGCAGCGGAGTCGCAGCTGCCCGCCATGGAACTGGACAGCCGCTTCAGCGAGCAGGAGCACCTGCAGTCCGCGGTCATGAAGATCGTCCAGACGGCCTGCGAACTCGTCGTGGTGCGCAACGTCGACCGGCTCCTCGAGTCATCCGGGGTGGACCCGACCCAGGCGTACCTCTCCATGAGCGGGGGCTTCGCCCTCAACTGTCCGACCAACTCCTTCCTCCTGCGCCGCTACGGATTCAAGGGCCTGCTCACTCCGCCGAGCGCGAACGACTCCGGCCAGTCGCTCGGGATCGGCCTCCTCGGCCTGCTCGGGGAGGGTCTGCTCCCGGACGGCAGCTTCCGGCTTGAGTCCGCCTACCACGGCGCCGAGCTGACCGACATCGAGAGCGCGCTGCGGCACTTCGCGGACTTCATCGAGGACGTCCAGGACTTCTCCGAGGCCCGGTTCGTGGCGGACCTCTCCGCCGGACCGGTGGTGTGGGCGGACGGTGCGGCCGAGATCGGCCCGCGTGCGCTGGGCCACCGGAGCATTCTCGCGGATCCCCGCTCGGCCCGGTCGAAGGAGCTGCTCAACGACTGGAAGAGCAGGCAGTGGTGGCGCCCCGTCGCCCCGATCGTCCTGGAGGAGTACAGCGGCGAGTGGTTCGAGGACCCCTGGCCCTCGCCCTACATGCTCGAGACGGCGTACGTGGTCGAGTCCAAGCGCGAACTGGTCCCGGCCATCCTCCACCTCGACAATTCGGCCCGCCGCCAGACCCTGTCCGCCGGGACCAACCCCCTGCTCCACCGGGCGATCGAAGCGTTCCGGCAGGCCACGGGCGTGCCGATGGTGTGCAACACCTCGCTGAACGACAAGGGCGAGCCGGTTGTGGACACGGCGGCGCAGGCCCTGAACTTCGCCATCCGCAAGGGCGCCGCCGTCGCCTACATCGCGGGCCGCCGGGTTGCCCTGCGCACGGAGGCCGAGGGCCGGCCCCCGGTTCCCACCCGTCGGCACGAACGGCGCGAGGACCTGTTCGCGGACCAGGAAGAGGACCGCGACGCGATCTGGGCCGCCTGGGTCGATTCGGGCTACACCACCGCGGCCATGGTGCTGATGTCCCGCTCCCCCGAGCTGCGCGACCAGTCGCTGGCGAAGCCCACCATGGTCAACCAGCTGGCCGAGGTCGCGAGCGCCCGAGACGCGAGCGGCACGCTCGCCCTCGCCGCGGCGAAGCACGCCAGGATGTTCGGGCCGGCCGCCGTCTTCGACATCGAATCCGCGGAGGGATCGGTGTTCTGAGGCGGCACCGGTGCACGGCGCCCGGGGCGGCCCGTTCGACAGCAGGTCCGCCCCGACACCGCCGAGTTGCGCAGTTTTCCCTGGTCCGGAGGTCATGGAATGCCTAGGACCACAGTTGAGGAGCCCTGGACCGGTCATTCAAACCGCTCTCCGCGCCTGCCGATCGACCGAACCGCCGTCAGACCCTTTCATACGGGCGGACTCCGGCACGCGTCCCGCTCTCCGACACACCAGCCTTCAGCCGGATGACGGCCGTGCCTGTCATGACCGGCTTCGCTTCAGCAGTACGGGGGGATCGACACAGTGAACACGGGATCGCTCTGGGCGCAGACCTCGGATGTGACCCACATGGGTGAGGAGTACAGGGCCGCGCACCCCTCGCACACGGCCGTGACCGAGTGGATCGCAGCGCTGCACCCGGGGGCGCCGTTCGAGATGCTCGACTGCGGTGTCATCTCCGGAGTCACCTACCGCCACCTGCTGACGGCGGGCCTGGAGGTGGACTACACCGGCATCGACATCGGCGAGGGCGCCATCACCGACTGCCGCAGGCTGTACCCCGAGGCGCGGTGGCAGCAGATGAGCATCACGGACCTCGCCTTCCGCGACGGCTCGTTCGACGTGGTGAACTGCCGTCACGTGCTCGAGCACCTCCCCTACTACGAAACCGCCGTCCGTGAGCTGTTCCGGGTCGCCCGCCGCACCGTGGTGATCTGTATGTTCCAGGTGCCGGAGGAGTCCGAGGTACTGCTGCGGCGGGAGACCGCCAACGGCTACATCTGGCTCAACCGCTACGCCGCCGGCCCGTTCGAGGCACTGCTGCACTCCCTCTCGGAGTCCGTCGAGGTCATCGACGTCCCCGCCGACCACCGCCGGAACCAGATCTATCTCTGTACCAAGCGCTCCGCGTAGCCGTGGCCCGCTCCCGCAGGACGGATGACGTACGTCCTCCGTCCGAACTCCTCAAGGCATCCCTCATGATAATCGCGCACCCCGCAACGCCCGTGCCCGATCCGGAAGCTGGCGGGCACCTGGCCGAGCTGCCCGCCGCTCCGGAGCTTCCCATGGACCGGCCCCGTCCGACCCGGCGCGAACACCGGCCCGGCTCCGTCCCCTTCACCGTCCCCGCCGCCGCAACGGCCGCGCTGAACCAGCTGGCCGAGGCCTGCGGGGCGGACCTCCCCGCGGCGGCCTTCGCTCTCTACCTGGCACTGCTGCACCGGTACGGCGGGCAGTCCGAGTTCACGGTCGAGGTCGCGGACGGCTCCGGATCGGCCACGCCCGTCAGCGTCGAGGCCGGAGGCAACTTCCGCGAGCTGGTCCGCTCGGCGGGCACCCGGCTCGCGCAGGCCGCGCAGTCCGGCGACGCCGCACCGGCGCACCTGTGGCCTGGCTTCTCCTGTCTGTCCGCGCCGCGTGCCGCGCCCGAGGCCACGTACTGCGACCTGGACCTGCAACTCTCATGGTGCAACGGCGAACTGACCGGGCAGCTGGTGTTCGCGACAGACGTCCTCGATGCCTCCACCGCCCGCCGCGCGGTGGACCACCTGCTCCGGCTCCTCAAAGGCGCGACGGCCGATCCGGACCGAGCGGTGGCCGAACTGCCCCTGCTCACCACCGAGGAGGAGCGCACCATCGCCGCGCTGAACGACGTGGCGGGCGAGCCGGCCGGCCCGAGCTTCCACCGGCTCTTCGAGGACCAGGTACGCCGCACCCCCGAGGCGGTCGCGGTCCGGTCCGAGGGCACCTCTCTCAGCTACCGCGAGCTCAACTCGCGTGCCAACCAGCTGGCCCACCTGCTCCGCGAGGTCGGCGTCGGCCCTGAGGTGACCGTGGGCCTCTGCGCCGATCGCGACGTACGGCTGATGGTCGCCGTGCTGGGCATCCTCAAAGCGGGCGGCGCGTACGTACCGGTGGACCCCAACGACCCCGTCGAGCGGCGGGAGGGCATCCTGGGCGACGCAGCCGTGCACGCCGTGGTGGCGACGGCACCGCTCGACACCGGGCATCGGGTGATCGAGCTCGATGCTGAGTGGCAGGTGCTGGCAGGCCGCCCGGCGGAGAACCCGCCCCCCGAGCACTCGGCCTGCGGGGACGCCGCGTACCTGCTCTACACCTCCGGCTCCACCGGCAAGCCCAAGGGCGTCGTGATCGAGCACAGCCAGCTCGTCGCCTACACCCGTGCCATCGTACGGCGGCTCGGCATCGACAGGCCGCTCAGCTTCGCGATGGTGCAGCCGCTGACCGTGGACTCCAGCGTCACCGCCTTCGCCCCGCCGCTGTGCACGGGCGGCGAAGTACAGCTGATCTCGCGGGACGTCGTACTGGACGCCGGGAAGCTGGCCGACTGGGTGCAGACCTGGAGGGTCGACTGCCTGAAGATCGCCCCCTCGCACCTGCGCGCCCTGCAGTCCTCCCCGCGCTTCGCCGAGCTCCTGCCGCGCCGCCTGCTGGTCATCGGCGGCGAGGCGTCCGACTGGCGCTGGCTGCGCGCCCTGCAGCGCCTCGTCCCCCACTGCCGGGTCTTCAACCACTACGGCCCGACCGAGACCACCGTCGGCGTGCTGACCCTCGCCGTGGCCGACCATCCGGAAGCGAAGTGGGAGACCGCGCCGATCGGCGCGCCACTCCCGGGGACCCAGGCCCACGTCGTGGACCCCGAAGGCCGCCCCACGCCCGTCGGCGTGGCCGGGGAACTGCTGATCGGCGGTGCCACCCTCGCCCGCGGCTACCACCGCCGCGACGACCTCACCGCCGCTGCATTCGTCCCCGACACCCTCGGCGGCGGGCCCGGCTCCCGCCTCTACCGCACCGGCGACATCGTCCGCCGCCTGGCCGACGGCACGATCGCTTTCCTCGGCCGGCGCGACGACCAGATCAAGGTCCGCGGCTTCCGGGTCGCGCTGGGAGAGATCGAGGCCGTGCTGAAGAGCCATCCCACTGTGCGCCACGCCATCGCCGTCGTACGCGAGGACGTGGCTGGCGACCGGCGGGTGGTCGCCTACGTCGAGCCGCACGACACCGGGACCGCCACCGCCGAGCTGGAGGGCCACCTGCGGGAACGGCTCTCCCCCCACATGGTGCCGCAGGCGCTGGTGATGCTCGACCGGCTGCCGCTCAGCGGGCACGGCAAGGTCGACCGGAGCAGGCTGCCCCGGCCCGTGGAACCCGCCACCGCACCGCTGCAACCGCGGAACGAGCTTGAGCGGCTGGTGGCCCAGGTGTGGCAGGAGCTCTTCCGCACCGAGGCGGTCGGCACCGACCAGAACTTCTTCGACCTGGGCGGCCACTCCCTGCTCATGGTCGAGCTGCACCACCGGCTCCAGATGGCGATTGGCCGGGAAATCGAACTGCTCGACCTGTTCCAGCACACCACCGTCCGAGCCCAGGCCGACCTGCTCTCGCAGCAGAAGCAGGGCACAGCCCCTGGCACCGCCCGCGGCAGAGGAGCTCAACAGAACGCCCTGCTCAGGCGCCGTCAGCAGCAGTTGCAAGCGAAGCGAGGTCACCATGAGTGAGCACTCCCCCGAAGTCGATCCCGCCATGGGCGTCCGGCCCGGCCCCGAGCCCGCCGACGGCTTCGCCGAGTACGAAGACGGCCTCGACATCGCCATCGTCGGCATGGCCGGCCGCTTCCCCGGCGCCCGTACGGTCGATGAGTACTGGAGCAACCTCAAGGCGGGCGTCTCCTCCCTCACCCGCTTCGGCGAGGAGGAACTCGCGGCGCGCGGCGTCGACGCCGCCACCCTGGCCGATCCGAACTTCGTCGGCGCGAGCTACGTCATGGCCGACAGCGAGAAGTTCGACGCCGCCTTCTTCGGCTACTCCCCGCGCGAGGCCGAGCTCATGGACCCGCAGCACCGGGTACTGCTCGAATGCGCCTGGGCGGCACTGGAGAGCTCCGGGTACGACGCCGAACGCCACGACGGCCTCGTCGGCGTCTACGCGGGCGCCGGCAACAACACCTACCTGATCCACAACATCGCCACCCAACCCGGCGCCGCGCAGATCCTCGGCGACAAGCAGACGGTGATCGGCAACCGGCCGGACTTCCTCGCCAGCCGCGTCTCCTACAAGCTCGGGCTGGAGGGCCCCGCCCTCAACATCCAGTCCGCCTGCTCCACCTCGCTGGCCTCCGTGGTCGAGGCATGCCAGGCGCTGCTGGCCTACCAGTGCGATACCGCGCTGGCCGGCGGCGTCGCCATCGACGGGTCCAGGAACAAGGGCTACGTCTACCGCCCGGACGGCATCTTCTCGCCGGACGGCCACTGCCGTACCTTCGACGCCCGCGCCCAGGGCACGGTTGGCGGCGACGGCGTCGGCATGGTGGTACTCAAGCGCCTCAAGGACGCGATCACCGACAACGACCACATCCATGCGGTCATCAAGGGCTCGGCGCTCAACAACGACGGCTCCCGGCGGGCCGGCTTCAGCGCGCCCAGCGCGGCCACTCAGGCCGCCGTCATCTCCACGGCGCTGGCCAACGCGGACGTCCCCATCGAGAGCATCGGCTACATCGAGCTACACGGGACGGCCACCATCCTCGGGGACCCGATCGAGTTCTCCGCGCTGGCCTCGGCCTACTCCGGGGTCCCGGAGCACAGCTGCGCCCTCGGATCCGTCAAGACCAACATCGGCCACCTCGACTCGGCCGCAGGCGTCGCGGGCCTGATCAAGGCAGTGCTGGCAGTCGAGCACGGGCAGCTTCCGCCCACCCTGCACTTCGAGAAGCCCAACCCGCGCATCGCCCTGGACGGCAGTCCGTTCTACGTCAACACCGAGCTGCTGTCCTGGCCCGAGGGCGACGGCCCGCGCCGCGCAGGGGTCAGCTCCTTCGGGCTCGGCGGCACCAATGCCCACGTCATTCTCGAACAGGCCCCGCAGGTGCCGCGCGAACCCCGGCTGGCCGACGGCACCGAGCAGCTGCTGGTGCTCTCCGCCAAGAGCCCGGAGGCCCTGGAGGCGGCCACCGACCAGCTGCACGACCATCTCCGTGCCCACCCCGACCTCGAACTCGCCGATGTCGCCTTCACCCTCCAGCGAGGCCGCCGGGCCTTCCCGTACCGGCGCACGCTGGTCGCCGGCAGCAGCGAGGAAGCGGTGGCGGCGCTCGACGCCCGCGACGACGGACGGCTGCTGACCGGGACCGCGCCCAAGGCCGCGCACCGTCCTGTGGCGTTCATGTTCACCGGGTTCGGCACCCAGTTCCCCGGCATGGCCCGCGAGCTCCACGCCCAGGAGGCCGCGTTCAGGTCCGCCCTGGACGAGTGCGCCGAGCTGCTGCTGCCGCTGCTCGGCACGGACATCCGCGAGTTCCTGCTCGCCGCCGGCGAGTCCGCGGCCGCGCCCGAGCAGCCGTTCGACTTCCGCAGGCTGCTGCTTCAGCCGGAGCGCAGCGGACACCCGCTGGACCAGCCCCTCTTCGGGTACCCTGCGGTGTTCGCCCTGGAGTACGCCCTCGTCAAGCTCTGGGCCGCCTGGGGCGTCGAGTCCGAGATGATGATCGGCCACAGCCTGGGCGAATACGTCGCCGCCTGCGTGGCCGGGGTCTTCTCGCTGCCCGACGCCCTGCGCCTGGTCGTGGAGCGCGCGCGGCTGATCGAGGAGCAGGGCGAGGGCGCGATGCTCGCCGTACCGCTCTCCGAGGAAGCCGCCGCGAGGTACACGGACGAAGACGTCTGCCTCGCCGCGGTCAACGGCCCCCTGACCTGTGTGCTCTCCGGCACCGTCGAGGGCATCGAGCGGGTGGCCGGCGAGCTGCTGGCCGCGGATGTCGCCACCCGCCGGCTGACCACCCGCTTCGCCTTCCACTCCCCCATGATGGAGCCGGTCGTCGAGCGGTACGCAGAACTGGTCCGCTCGGTCCCGCTGAACGCTCCGGCCGTGCCGTTCATCTCCAACCTGACCGGCACATGGATCACCGAGGACGAGGCCACCAGCCCCGAGTACTGGGCCCGGCACGTCCGGGAGAGCGTTCGGTTCGCGGACGGCCTGGCCACCCTGTGGTCCGTCCCGGACATTGCGATCGTTGAGATCGGCCCCGCACCGACGCTAACCCCCGGCGCCCTCCAGCACCCCGCCGCCGCCGGCACCGACCGGGTCGTCGTCCCCTCCCTGGCCGACGCCATGCTCGGGCAGAGCGCCCGCACCGCACTCCTGCGCGCCGCTGGCCGCCTCTGGCTGGCCGGACGGGAGCGCCCCTTTCCCGCCCCGGCCGGCGCCAGGCGGGTCCCGCTCCCCACGTACCCCTTCGAACGGCGCACCTACTGGCTCGCGCCCGGCACCGCCCAGCCCGGCGGCGGATCGGCCCAGCAGCGGCGCGGCGACCTGCCCCAGTGGTTCTACACACCGTCCTGGCAGCGGCTGGCGGGCGCACCCCGGTACGCCGACGCCGACCTGGCCGCGGAGCGCTGGCTCGTCTTCGCCGACGAGACCGGGGTGGGCCGCCGCCTCGCCGACCGCCTCGAGGCCCTCGGCGCCACCGTGCGTGTGGTCTCCTGCGGGGCTGGCTGGCACCGGGAGGGCGAGCGCGAGTATGTCCTTGACCCCGCCCGCGCGGAACACTTCGGCCGGCTCGCCGAGGCGCTGCGCGCCGAGGGGCCGCTGCCCGGCCGGGTCGTGCACTGCTGGAGCCTCGGCGACGACGCGGACCGGGCCGCGGCGCCCGAGGACGTGCGGGCCCTGCTGCACCGCTCCTTCGACAGCCTCGTCCACTGGGCCCAGGCCGTCGAAGCCGAACTCATGACCCAGCAGCAGCGCTGGGATGTGTTGTCCTCCGAGGTCCATTCAGTCCTCGGCGACGAACCGCTCTGCCCTCCGAAGGCCGCCGTCCAGGGCCTGTGCCGGGTGCTGCCTCAGGAGTACCCCACGCTCGGCTGCGTCCAGTTCGACCTCCGCATCGAGGGCCCGCAGTCCGTGCCCGGGCTGGTCGAACTGCTGCTGGCAGACCTCTCTGCCCCGCCGGGCGAGCGCACGATCGCGCTGCGCGGCCGGCACCGCTGGGCGCCCGCGTACGCAGCCGGTGAGCCGCCTGCACGAGACGCCTCACCGGTCCGCGATGGCGGGGTGTACCTGCTTACCGGCGGCCTCGGGAAAATCGGCCTGCTCATGGCCCGCGCCCTCGCGGACCGGGCGAAGGTGCGCCTGGTGCTGCTCGGGCGGACGGGCCTGCCGCCCCGGGAGGAATGGGCCGATCCGCATCACCCGGAAGCCATCCGGTCGGCGGTCCGCGCCGTCCAGGAGATCGAGGCCCTCGGGTCCGAGGTACTGGTGACCGCCACGGACGTCTCCGACCGCGCTGCCATGCTCGGCTTGAAGGCGCGCATCCTGGAGGAGTTCGGGCCGATCGACGGCGTGCTTCACTGCGCCGGCACGACCGGCAAGGCGGCCCACCGGGAAGTCTCGGTCCTGGGCGAGGAGGAGGCATCCTGGCACTTCGGGCCCAAGCTATACGGCACGCAGGTGCTGCACGAGGTGCTCGCCGACCAGCGGTTGGACTTCGCCCTCATCTGCTCCTCGATCGCCTCGCTGCTCGGCGGACTCGGCTTCGGCGCCTACGCTGCCGCGAACGCCGTGCTCGACGCCTTCGCCCAGAAGCACCACAGCGCGGACCTGCCCTGGACCAGCGTCAACTGGGAGGCCTGGTACTTCTCCTCCGAGGACCGGGCGGATTCCGAGCTCGGGGCCGCCGTACGCGACCTGGCGCTCACCCCGGCCGAGGGGCGGCAGGTCTTCGACGCCCTGCTCGACGCGGCGCCGCAAGCGCAGATCATCACCTCAACGGGTGACCTGGCGCTGCGCCAGGAGCTGTGGTCCGACCCGTCCGCCGAGGCGGCGACGCCCGTCACCCGGCACGAGCGGCCCAACCTGCGGAACCCGTTCGTCGCACCGAGCGGAGAGACCGAACACCGGGTGGCGGAGATCTGGCAGGAGCTGCTCGGCGTGGAGAGCGTCGGCGCCCAGGACAACTTCTTCGAGCTGGGCGGCAGTTCCCTGCTCGGTCTCCAGGTCGTCCACCGACTGCGTCAGGGGCTGAGCGTGGCTGTACCGCTGACCATCGTGTACGAGGGCCCCACCGTGCGTACCCTCGGCGCTCTCGTCGACGCCCTCCGGGCGGCCCGGTGATGGCGGCGCGTGGCGGTGTTGCGATCGTCGGGATGGCGGGGCGCTTCCCCGGCGCGGGGGACCTGGCGGAGTTCTGGTCGAACCTGCGCGACGGTATGGAGTCGATCCTTCCGCTCACCGACGAGGAACTGACGGCGGCCGGGGTGCCGGCCGAAGTCTACGAGCAGCCGAACTACGTCAAGGCCGCGCCGGCCTTCACCGGCAGCGACCTGTTCGACGCAGAGTTCTTCGGGTACACCGCCCGCGAGGCCGAGGTGATGGACCCGCAGCACCGGCTCTTCCTGGAGACCGCATGGCAGGCGCTGGAGCACTCCGGCCACGATGCCGAGCAGTACGACGGCAGCATCGGCGTGTTCGGCGGTGCGGGGGCCAACCGTTACGTCCAGCACGTCTACTCGCACCAGCAGATCGTGGACACCCTGGGCCAGACCCAGATCCTGGTGGCGAACGAGCTCGGCTTCCTGGCCTCCCGGGTGTCGTACAAGCTAGACCTGAAGGGCCCTGCGGTCTCGCTGCGCGCCGCCTGCTCGACCGCACTGCTCGCCGCCCACGCGGCCTGCCGCAGCCTGCTCGCCGGGGAGTGCGACCTCGCTCTGGCGGGCGGTGTCCACGTCGACCCGAACCCGGGCACGGGATACCTGCACCAGGACGGGTCCTTCGTCTCTCCGGACGGGCACGTCCGCCCGTTCGACGCGGATGCCCGGGGCACGGTCTTCGGCACGGGCGTCGGCATGGTGGTGCTGAAGCGGGTGGAGGACGCGCTGGCGGACGGCGACACCATCCACGCCGTGATCAGGGGTTCGGCCATCAACAACGACGGCGGAGTCAAGGTCGGCTTCACCGCCCCTAGCGTCACCGGTCAGGCCGCCGTCATCTCGGCCGCGCTCCGCAGCGCGGGCCTGACCCCCGAGGACATCGACTACATCGAGGCACACGGAACGGGTACATCGCTGGGTGACCCGATCGAGGTGCAGGCGTTGTCGCGGGCGTTCGGCGGTACCGGCTCCTGTGCTCTGGGATCGGTCAAGGGCAACATCGGCCACCTCGACGCCGCCGCCGGCATCGCAGGCCTGATCAAAACCACCCTCGCCCTCGAACACGAACTCCTGCCCCCCTCACTGAACTACCAGCGAGACAACCCCGACATCGACTTCACCAACAGCCCCTTCCACGTCCAAGCCCACGCCACCCCATGGCCCCGCACCCCCGGCCACACCCGCCGCGCTGGCATCAGCGCCTTCGGCTTCGGCGGCAGCAACGCCCACATCATCCTCGAAGAAGCCCCCCTCACCCCGCCCTCACCACCCAGCACCCGCCCCACCGAAACCCTCATCCTCTCCGCCCGCACCCCCCAAGCACTCGAAGAAGCCACCGACCAACTCGCCACCCACCTGCGCCGCGCCCAGCCCAACCTCGCCGACGCCGCCTATACCCTCGCCACCGGACGCCGCGCCTTCCCCCACCGCCGCACCGTCACCGGCACCACACCCGACACCATCGCCACAGCCCTGGAAACCCGCAACCCCACCCACGTCACCACCAGCCACACCACCCGCGACACCACACCACTGATCTACCTCTTCAGCGGCCAAGGCTCACAACACACCCGCATGGCCCACGACCTCTACCAACACGAACCCGCATTCCGCAGCACCGTCGACGAATGCGCCGAACTCCTCACCCCCCACCTCGGCGAAGACATCCGCACCATCGTCTTCACCGACGACCCCCGACTCGACCAGACCCAATGGGCCCAACCCGCCCTCTTCACCATCGAATACGCCCTCGCCCAACTCTGGAAAACCTGGGGCATCACCCCCACCGCCATGCTCGGCCACAGCCTCGGCGAATGGACCGCCGCCTGCCTCGCCGGCGTCTTCACCCTCCCCGACGCCCTCCG
>NZ_JBIAJC010000029.1:0-37472 GCF_042871745.1 Streptomyces sp. NPDC005576
GCGATCAAGGCGACGGTGAAGGGCGGCATCGGGAAGCTCCGCGAGCGCCCCCAGGGCAAGTCCTACAAGGAGGGCGAAACGTGGCCGGCCCTGTCCCGGCCGACGTGGCGCCCCGACATCCGCGCCGCCGTCATCTCCAAGGCCCGGGTCAACATGCACCGCAAGCTCAACAACATGGTGAAGCTGACCGGTCTGTACCCGCTCGCGGTCCTGTCCGACTGCGTCGTCTACCCCTCGCCGGGCGCGAGCCCGCTCGACTTCCTCCCGTACGCCGCGTCCGGGAAGCCGCAGCCGGGCGGCTTCCGCCTCGGACCCACCCCGGGCCTGGCGAAGCTCGAGGGCGTCCAGCCGATGGCCTGGGCCGTCGATCTGATGGAGAAGGGCCTCAACCCGGCCCGCCACATCAAGGGCGGCGACGCCGTCCTTGATGACGGCGAGTAGCCCACCCCCGCCCCCACCAGGAGTTTCCTCCATGACCAGCACCGACGTCTCTGTTCCCCGATGGCCTGTCCCCACCGCTCCACCCGTCCACGACCCTGTCCTGTTCGCGCGGGCGATGCGCGACATGCGCCTGACCTGGCGCGCCCGCGGTGTCCTGGCCGAACTAGCCACCGGCTACGCCCCCGGCCACGAGCCCGCCATCAGGGAGCTGACCGCCCTCACCCGCCAAGAACGCCTGGCAGCCGAAGGCCGAGAAGCCTTCGCCAAAGCAGTCCGCGAGCTGCGCACGGTCGGCTACCTCGTCCCCGACGCCACCACCCTCACCGGGGTGGGCGAGCGCCTGGTCGTGAACCTCACCCCCGCCGTCGACGCCCACCTCGTTCCCGATCGTTGGGGCCACCGCGCGACCGTGGCCGGGAGCTGACCGGTGGGAGAGATCGAGGACGCGATCGAGCGCGCCGACCGGGAGCACTTCACCCGCCAGCCGCCGAAAACGCTGAAGGGCCAGATCGGCTACCTGCTGCGCCAGTTGGGCAGCGCGAAGGCCGTCGCGGCGGAGCTCGGCGTCACCGCCGACTCCGTCAACCGCTACCGGCGCGGCGCCCGCAAGCATCCCCGCGCCGACGTCGCCTCGAAAATCGACGACGCCGTACGGGTCCGATGGCAGCCCCAGGTCCGCAAGCGCCGCCGGCAGCAGGCCGCCGCCACCGGCATCACCGTGGAGACCCGCGCCCGCTTCGGTTACACCGCACCCATCGGAACGACCGACGACGGCCGCTTCCGCCGCCTCACCGTCAAGCTCCCCGCCACCTACGCCCAGCGCCTCTTCGAGGCCCGCGACACCGGCGCCAGCGACCAGGTGATGCGCGAAATCATCGCCGAAGGATTTAAGGAAGTGTATTTCCAGGACGGCGGCGGCCGGGCTACGGGTCTGTCGGACGTGGAAATCAACGACATCGACTACCTCGACCTCGAATACTGAATCGAGACAGAAGGTATGACCACGCAATTCATCCTGTGGTCGGGTAGCCGGATCACGTTGCCGTGATCCGGCTACCCGACCACAGCCGTGCGCCACGCCGACGTCCTGGAGGCCCACCCCGACATCTGCGATGTTACCGACGCCAGTGCGACCGGCGACATCGTCTTCACCACGGCCAAGGGCACCTGGGTACTCGACTTTCACTCCGGCGCCGACGGTGGGGTGTTCCAGGACCCGACCGGCGCCCCGGCCGCTCGCTTCGGCGGCCCCGCCGCCGACGTGCTGCGCCCCGTTGTCATCCCGCGCTCCTGGTCTACCCCGTCTACCGGGTCGCCACCGACGACGGCGACTCCCTCACGATCCACTTGGCTACCGGCCGCCACTCCACCCTGGCCCTCACCCCGGCCGCCTGACCCTCGGCCGGCACATCTCGGGCCTGGCCCCGGCATCGCAATCGCCGGTGCCGGGCCCTCGTGCCGCCCGCTCACCCCGTAGGAGGGATCTGCCCATGACCGCATCCACGGCGATCGGGCGCGCGTACCGTGAAACGACGCCCTTCAAGGAGGCCACATGAGCCTCCCGACCGTTCCCCCTTCTCCTCGTACCGGCATCGCGGCTTACCGCCTCCCGGGCCTCGCAGGAGTCCTGCTCTGCGCCGAACACGGGCAGAACTGGGAGGGAGCGATTCCGATGACCTCCGCCGAAATCCCCTTCGGTGCCTTCTGCAGCCGGGGAACGGACGACGACATGACCGTGTGCGGATGGGCACTTCACAGGAAGCGCAGCCGATGAGCGCGCAGCCCGACCACGCATCCGTCACGCCGTACGCCCCCGCCCCGGGAGCTCCGGCCGAACTCCTCGCCCAGCTGCGCGCCGACCGGCGCGCCCCGCAGTGGGTGCCGGCCCTCGAGCAGCAGTGGGCGACCGCCATCGAGGAATCCCGCCGCACCTTCTCGCTCGCCGCGCTCTGCGAGGTCGTCCAGGAGTGGCAGGGCCTCATCGCCAGCGCACCGGCGGTCGACGCGTTCGTCGCCTCCGGCTACGACGACACCAGCTTCGTCGACATGGCGGAGCTCCGCAGGCGGCGCCGGTGACCGCACAGCCGCCGTACGCGGTCTGCTTCTCCGCCCCGGCCGCGAAGGTCCTCGACACCCTTCCCGAGCACGCCGAAGACACCGTGTGGGACGTCTTGGACGCCGCCGCAGCCGATCCGTGGGGCTTCCGGCAGTGGAACAGCGACGACCCCGAGGGTGCGGACGTTCGGCATGCCACGGTCGGCCAGCTCTCCCTCAAGCGGCCTCCAGGCCCTCGATGAGGCCACGGTGCGCGGCGTGGTCCGCCAGGCCGTCCGCGACGTCCGAACCGCGCCCCCGCCGGCGCCCGTCGAACCGCTTCCAGCTGGGGCGGGTGAAACTGGACAGGATTCCACCGAACCGGCTGTCCGCGCTGGCCCGCTACGGGCTGGGTACTAAGGCGGCGAAGTTGGAGCGGGCCTCGGAGCCCAAGCGCACGGCGATGGTCACCGCGGTGATGCGCCACCTGGAGGCGAAGGCGATTGACGACGCCCTGGACCTGTTCGAGATCCTGATGGCCACCCGGTTGATCAGCGCTGCGAAGCGGTCCACGAACAAGGAGCGCGTGTCGACGCTGCCGCAGTTGGAGAAGGCGTCCTCACAGCCTGGCGACGGCCTGCGCCCGCTGCGTGACCCGGACGCCGTCGACCTCGACGACGATGACGACGGCGCGGGGGACTGAACACCGAGACCGGCTCCCGCAGGTTCAGAGTCCGGCAGAGGGCGGTCGGCACCTTGGCGTTCCCTTCGCCGCCTCAGACCCGTGGAGCTGCGTGTGCGGCCGGTACGCACGGGTTGCGTGTCCTACCGGTTCACCGCCGGGAGGCGCAAGCGTCCGTCGTGGACTTCGGCGATCTGGTCGACGGTGGTGAGGTGGGCGCGGTCGTGGGTGACCAGGACGGTGGCGGTGGCCTGTTGGTGGGTGAGGCGGGTGATGAGGTCAATGACGGCGGCGCCGCGTTCGTGGTCGAGGGCGCTGGTGGGTTCGTCGACCAGGAGGACGGTGGGGGTGTTCATCAGGGCGCGGGCGATGTTGATGCGCTGGCGTTGGCCGCCGGAGAGCTGGTGGGGTCGGCGGTCGGCCTGGTCCGCGAGGCCGACGGCGTCGAGGAGTTGCATGGCGCGGTCGCGTGCGGTGCGGGGTTTGCGGCCGTCGATCTGGGCCATGACCTGGAGTTGTTCGGCGGCGGTGAGGGAGGGCAGCAGGTTGGGCTGCTGGAAGACGATGCCGATCTTGTGGCGGCGCAGTTCCGTCAGTTCGCCACGGCTGAGGCCGGTGGTGTTCTGGCCGTCGACGGTGACGGTGCCGGTGTCGGGGGTTATCAGGGTGGCGGCGACCGCGAGGAGGCTGGACTTGCCGGAGCCGGAGGGGCCCACCACGGCGCTCAGGCTGCCTTTGGGGACCTCCAGGCTGACCTGGTCGAGGGCGGTCAGACGGGTGTCGCCGTCGGGGTAGGTGAGGGTGATGTCGGTCAGGTTCAGGCTCATCGGACGCTCCCCAGGGCGGTCAACGGGTCGACGGAGGTGATGCGGCGGACGGAAAGGGCGGCGCCGAGCGCGCCGAGGACGATGATCACGGCGGCCGGGGCCAGGACGGTGGCGGGGGTCAGGAGGAATGGCACGGCGGAGCCGGACACCAGGGCGCCGAGTGCGGCGGCGATGCCGGTGCCGACCAGGGTGCCGCCGACGAGCAGGACGACGGCCTGGCCGAGGGCGTCCTTGAGTAGATTGGCGGTGGAGGCGCCCAGGGCCTTGAGGACGGCGACGTCGCCGCTGCGCTGGATGGTCCAGACGGTGAAGAAGGCGCCGATGACCAGGGCGGAGATGGCGAACAGGAAGCCGCGCATCAGTTGCAGGGAGCCGTTTTCGGAGGTGTAGGAGCCGATCGCGGACAACGAGTCGTCCGTGGTGACGGTCCTGGTGCCGGCCTGGCGGTCGGTGGCGGCCGTACCGACCTTGGAGGTGGTGTTCAGGGCGATGACGGTCGCACTCGCTCCGCCGTCGGTGCCGGTGGGCGGCGCGGTCTTCTGCCAGGTGTCCAGGCTGGTCCAGATCACCGGGGTGTGGCTGAAGTGGGCGTCGCCCTGGACGGCGGCCACCTTCATCTGCTGGCCAGCCAGGGTGAGGGAGTCTCCAGGCTTCACGCCGAGGTCGTCGGCCGCCGCGGTGGACAGCACCACCTCGTGGCCGGTGATCTTGTCGCTGTCCGGGGCGAGGCGGGAGCCGGGCTCGACGCCGAAGGCCGAGACCCCGGTGCTCTTGTTTCCTACGGTGGCCTTGGTCGTGGTGATCCCCAGAGGTTCGGCGCTTTCGACACCGGGCGCCTCGGACCACTTCTTCCACTGCTGTTCGGTGACGGTGGAGTTGGAGTACGACGGGTTCTGCCCCCGGCCGGGTGCCTGGAAGGCGATCCTGTCGGCGGGCAGGGACGTGATCGCGGAGATGTTCTGCTGGCCCAGTCCGGCCGTCAGCCCGGACAGCAGCCCGACCAGCACGATGACGGTCCCCATCAGGGCGAAGCGCCCCTTGGCGAATTTCAGGTCTCTCCAGGCGACGAACACGGCCTTGGACTGTCCTTTCCAGCGGCGGAATCGGGTAATGACTCCACCGTCGCCGCCGACCCCCCGTGCGCGCGTCTGGCGCAGGATGGCACCTGGCGGGCTGAAAGGCGGCACGCGGGTTCTAACTTTCGATGGAGGCCCGGGAGCTGCAGCTTCCGTAGCCTGGAACGCACTGTGAAGACCGCTGCTCCTGCACTGACTCCGACCACCCGGGCCCTGGCCTGGTGCCTGCACCTGCTGGTGATCGGCCTACTCGTGCTGGCCGCCGGCCGGGCTGTGACCGGCGGCCAGCCCGGCGCCGGTTGGATCGTCGCCGCGTCGGCCGCGTGCGGCCTGATGTACGCGGCCGGGCCCGTACTGCCGGTCATACGGCGCTCGCGACGCGCCGCCGCACTGTGGCTGGCCGCCGTGGGCGCCTGCTGGCTGGCGCTGCTCGCACTGTCCCCCGACGCCGTGTGGGTTGCCTTCCCGCTGTACTTCCTCCAGCTGCACCTGCTGACCCGCCGGGCCGGACTGGCCGTCGTGGCCGCCACCACCGCCGCGGCCATCGCGGGCTTCGCCGCCCACCAGCGCTCCTTCCATCCCGCCATGGCCATCGGCCCCGTTCTCGGCGCCGCCGTCGCCGTCGCGGTGGTGTGGGGCTACCAGGCCCTGTACCGGGAAAGCGAACACCGCCGCCAACTGATCGAGGAGCTCACCGCCACCCGCGCCGACCTGGCCGCCGCCCAGCACACCGCCGGCGTGCTCGCCGAACGCGACCGCCTGGCCCGCGAGATCCACGACACCCTCGCCCAGGGCCTCTCCAGCATCCAACTGCTGCTGCGCGCCGCCGAACGCGCACTGCCCCAGACCCCGCAGAACGCCGCTCGCTACCTCGACCAGGCACGGCAGGCCGCCGTCGACAACCTCGCCGAAGCCCGCCGCTTCGTCGCCGCCCTCACCCCTCCCACCCTGGAAGGCACCACCCTGGCCGGCGCCCTGGAACGCCTGTGCACCACCACCTCCGCCCGCCACCGCCTCACCGCACGCTTCCACCTCACCGGGGAACCCGCCCCGCTCGCCACCCCGCACGAGGTCGCCCTGCTGCGCATCGCCCAGTCCGCCCTCGCCAACACCGTGCGCCACGCCGAAGCAACCACTGCGGACGTCACGCTCAGCTACCTCGGTGACCAAGTCGCCCTCGATGTCATCGACGACGGACACGGCTTCAACCCCCAGCGCCTGCCCGCTCCCGACCCCGAAACCGGCGGATTTGGCCTGGCCACCATGCGCGTCCGCGTCCAGGCCCTCGGCGGCACTCTCACCGTCGAATCCGCCCCTGGCCGCGGCACCGCCCTGGCCGCCCAGCTGCC
Organism: Streptomyces sp. NPDC005576; assembly: GCF_042871745.1. Lineage (NCBI taxonomy): Bacteria > Bacillati > Actinomycetota > Actinomycetes > Kitasatosporales > Streptomycetaceae > Streptomyces > Streptomyces sp. NPDC005576. The sequence continues at coordinate 6,410 of NZ_JBIAJC010000029.1, forward strand.
CCTCACCCCGCCAGCCGAGAGCGAACCCGAGGCCCGCCCGTGACCGACACCCCCATCCGTCTGCTCCTGGCCGACGACCACCCCGTCGTACGGGCCGGACTGCGCGCCGTGCTGGAAACCGAACCCGGCCTCGTCGTCACGGCCGAAGCCGCCACTGCCGAGGACGCCGTCGCCCGCGCGGCTGAGGGCGGCATCGATGTCGTGCTGATGGACCTGCAGTTCGGCAAGGGCATGGGCGGCGCCGAAGCCACCGCCCAGATCACCGCCCGCCCTGGAGCCCCCCGGGTGCTGATCGTCACCACCTACGACTCCGACGCCGACACCCTGCCCGCCATCGAAGCAGGCGCCACCGGCTACCTCCTCAAGGACGCCCCGCCCGAGGACCTGGCCGCCGCCGTACGCACCGCGGCCGCCGGACGCACCACACTGGCGCCCACGGTCGCCGACCGGCTGATGAACCGGCTCCGCACCCCTAGCACCGCCCTGACCCGGCGCGAGAGCGAAGTCCTCGCCCTGGTTGCCGACGGCCTGTCGAACCAGGCCATCGGCAACCGGCTCCATCTGACCGAAGGCACCGTCAAGTCCCACCTGGCCCGCATCTACACCAAACTCGACGTCGACTCCCGCACCGCCGCCGTCGCCACCGCCACCGACCTCGGCCTCATCCGCCGCTGACCCGAACGCGCGCCATGCCCGAAGCCGACGCGATTTAGTACCGATCGAGCCACCGCGACGGACAGCCGTTCTCACAAACGACCCTCTGTGAGAGTTCTGAGAACGCCTCCCTGGTGATCACATTTCCGCAGGTCGCCGTCCGCAACAGTCCTCTCGAAACCGGCATGTTGTGCGAGGCACTTCTGAGAGACTGCGCACTTGCGGTAGAACGTAACGACTGCCCGAACTGTGACGCGCCCGCCGGTAGCGCCTGCCGCACCCGAGGCGGGAAGACCGCCGCGAAGTACCACACCCCGCGCTTCGTCCTCGTCCCCGCCCTCCGCGAGGAACTGGAGATCCCCGTCCCCGCCGACCGCGCTCCCGGCCGCGCGTGGAAGCAGGGCCCCGCCCTCGCGATCGTGCCCGCGCCCCGCACCGAGCGGCCGGTGCGAATCGGTACGCAAGGACGTCGACCGCCCGGCAGGAGCTGGCGAGTCGACTCGAAGCCCTTCACCGGGCCGAGTGTCACAAGGTCTTCAGGGAGCAGATCAGCACCAGGGTCAAGGTCCGGCCCGAGCTGGAGAAGGCGCTCGCGCTGGCCCACCAGTTCAAGGAAGCCGCACCCGAGACGCCGGTCATCTTCACGGTGCACGAGCTGAAGCGTCTGGCCAGGAACGCGGCCGAGCTGATGACGCTGTCCGCCGAGCTCCAGGCCGACGGCATCCAGCTCGAACTCCTCACCGGGCCGCTCACCGGAATCTACGACCCCAACGGCATGGGCGTGATGTTCTTCGCCGTGCTCGCCGTCGCCGGGCAGATCGAGCGCAACTACATCCGGGAGAAGACCCTGGAGGGCCAGGTCATCGCCGCATCCAAGGGCAACCACGGCGGGGCGGAAGGTCATCGACGACGACATGCTCACCTTCGCCGTCGCCCTGAAGGACAAGGGTGTCCCTGTCCCGGAGATCGCGAAGAAGCTCACCATCAAGGTCGGGAAGAACACGGGCAAGTCCCCCTCGGTCGCCTCGCTGTACCGGGCGCTCGCCGAGGCCGAGGCCGCTGCCGACGATGGCCTGCCGCTGCGGCCCAAGCCCGTCCGCATCCGCCGGTCCGGGGATCCGCTCACCCCCGAAGAGATCGATCTGCGCGAACGGCTCCAGGCCCAGCCCCACCCGAACGCCGCCGCCACCCGACGTGGATGACCTCGCAACCGTTCGCGCGCAGGAATAAGCGAAGATGTACGACGAACTCCTCGCCGCCGCCGCCCGGCTCGACATGCTGCGGCGCCTGAACGGCGGGAGCAGCGATGCTCACGCGACCGCCGCCGTGCACGGGCTTCGGTTCGCCGCCACCATCCTCTGGCCGATCGTCCCGAACACCCCGCCGCCCGGCTACCGCCACGACAGCGAACGGCTGCTCCAGCTCCGCCGCGAACTGGCGCGAGGCAGCACGGGAACTCGGCGAGTTCCCCCCACCGCGCCCCGCCCTCCGGCTCGTCACCGAGACGACAGCGGGGGATGAGCACTGAGAGCGGCAACGCGCGGGCGACGGCCCAGGGACCAAGACCACCGGCTTAGCGCTAATGGCTGTTCCGATGGTCCCCAAGGCCGGAGCCCTGCTGCGGCGCGAGGCGGCGCAGCTGACCGCCCTGAGGGCGGCCGGACTGCGGGTGGCCGGGTGCGACAGCGCGGTGCTGTTCACCCAGGCAGTCGTTGGCCCCACCCTCGCGGAGCTCATTGCGCGGGAGCCGCTGCGGACCGCGGAGTTGTTCGAGCAGGTCTTCGCCGAGCTGACGCCGGCGCTTCGCCGGGCGGGTGCGGGCGGCCGTACGGACAGCGTCCTGATCGGTGAGCGGTCGATCGCGGGGACGTTCCAGCGGAAGTTCAACAGCCCGGGCGGCCCCACGTACCTGGAGCACACGGGCCACGGGGCGGTGCTCGCCCCGGTCGTGGCCCGATTACGAACGGCGAAGCCGCTGCCCGTCATACCGTCGCTGCCCCTGGTCTTCGGGGACCTGAAACCCGATCACGTGGTGCGCACGCCGCACGGGCTCGCCTTCCTCGACCCGGGGCTCCAACGGGGCTGGGGCAACATGGACCAGGCGAAACTGCTCTCGCGAACCGTGCTCAACCTGGTGAGCGGCTCCGCCCCGGCCGACGACGCCCGCACCACGCTCGCGAGCATCAGCCGGTTCGTGTTCCTGACCCGCAACCGCCTGGACCCGGACGACCGGGACCTATGGCTGCGCCACCTCATCCTGCTGTGGCTGATGGACACCACGAACATCCTCACGACCTACCTGTCCGCCCAGTCCGGGCCCGAGGGCCTGCCGCTGCCGGAGCATGGCCGAATGCATGGCGCGCCGTGGCCGACCGCTGCTGGCGGGCAGCCGCAGGGCTTGGCGGCCCCGGTGAGCCGGTGACCCCCGGTCACGGTCACCGGCTCGCCCGGCCGGGTCAGGGGTTGTAGTAGCCGGTCACATAGGTGCGGTCGAAGCGACCGGCCTCCAGGTCCGCACGCTGGATGGACCACTGCATTTTGGTGCCTTCCCGGCCTGCGACATCCGCGTCCCAGTAGGCCAGCAGAACCCAGTCCTCGGGGTCGCCCGACACCGGCTCACGGCCGCCCCACCGCCCTTGCTCGGCCTGCTGTACAGCGCAGCTCACGATCTCCTCCAGCGGATCCGGGTACGCCGCGTAGCCGCCGAGTTGCAGATGCCGGCCCCTGCCCGCGACCTCGTCCCAGACAGCCTGAAGCCCGTCCTGGTTCGGGAAACCGTCAGGTGCTGGGCGCGGTAGGTCCGGTTCGGCCGTGACACTCAACTCGCCCTGCGGGAAGTTGTCGAAGTTCTCCCGGAACTCGCCGATGCAGTTGTCCCCGTAGGCCGTCCAGGTATATCTGTCGCGCTCGGTCACCGGGGTGCCGGCCGGGACATAGACGGCATGGCCGCGGTTGTCGCCGTCCCACAGCTCCCAGATCTCGGCGAAGAGCAGTAGGCGTCCGTCCGGCGGCAGAGGAAGGTCCGTCGGGCGCTTCGGCAACGCGGCGAAGTCGATGTACCCCACGTACGGGTGCTGAGGGTCCGGAACGTCGGTGGGCAGCAGCAGCGGCCCACCGAACCTCCCCGCAACCGGCCCCTCTCCGTCCAACCTGAGGATCGCGCAAGGCCGGGCGTGGCCGATCCACCGGTCCACCTCCTCCGCCGGTATCGGGTCCACGCGGTGGAACACACTGCCCATCTCAACGGCCCTCGTACGAAAGGGAATCAACGCTTCACGAAGCTCATCTGTCACACCGGCAAACGTAGTCGCCGCCACCGACACCGGCCCCCGGCTGCCCGAGGCAACTCGCCGGGGGCCGGTTTCCGGATCGACGGCGTCGACTTGGTCGTGGACAGGTGGAGCCCAGCATGGTCGCGTTGTCCAGGTCAGCTCGGAGGGCCGGACGGTCAACTGGCTCATGCTCCGCCGCCCCGAACCTCTGGACGGCGGAGGCGTCAGGCCGGGAGGGCAGACGGCCCAGCCGCGAACGCTGGCGGACCTCACGCCGATCCAGCTCCAGCGCGCCCGTCTGCGGGCCGAGCACGCCCGTGAGACGGTCACCGGGTTCCGTGACGGTCCGGCAGGGCGAGCCGAGTACGATCCGGCCCGCACGACGCTGATGCAGCGTCGCAGGACGACGGCCCAGGAGCTGGCTGGCCTCGACCCGCTGGAGGCCGAACTGCTCATCGGAAGGGGAGCCATCGGCAGCACCATCGCGCGGCTCGCGTCGAGGCCGAACATCAGGTCGTGCTCAGCAACTGGCGCGGCCCCGGGACGCTCGCGGACACGCTCGCGAGACTGGGTCCGGGGGCCTGCGCGGCAACGAGCGAGGAAGCCGCGGTGGCCGGTGACATCGTTGTGGTCACGGTGCCGGTCACGGCCTTCCCTGTCCTTCCTGCCACACCACTGGTGGGAAGGACGTTCATCGACACGTGCAACTACGGCCCCGAGCGTGAGGGGCACATCTCCGAGCTCGACAGCAGTTCGCTCACATCGAGCGAACTGCTGCTGCGCTACGTCCCGCACACCGGACTCGTAACCCCCGCGCCGGCGAGCAGGCGGGTCGCCTCGATGCCGTCGAGCACCGGCATCCGGACGTCCATCACCACGATGTCCGGGTTTCAATCGCCCCGGCGAGGTCGACGGCGGCCCGGCCGTCCTCGCACTCGCTGACCACCTCAAGGTCTGGCGGGGCGTCGATGATCGTCGCGAACCCGGTGCTGATCAGCGCCTGGTCGTCGCAGATCAGGACCCGGATCGGCGCACTCATGACCGGCTCCCGGTGGGGATGCGCGCCTGGACGACGAATCCGCCGTCGGCCCCGCGGTCCGCGGCGAACTCGCCACCCAGGGCGGCCACCCGTTCCCGCAGCCCGATGAGCACCCGCCCGCTCCCGCCGGGCGAGCGCGGGCGGGTGACGGCGCGGGCTTGCTCAAGTCCGGTCCCAGCAGTGCTGATCTCCCGCTCGTCGTAGCGCACGCCGACCGCCGTCGGGCTGCCGTATGCGTGCTTGAGGGCGTTCGTCAGGGCCTCCTGCACCACCCGGTGGGCGACCAGCTCGGCGCTCCCGGCGGATTCCGACGGCGTGCCCTCCTCGGTGAGCCTGATCGGCTGCCCGGCCTGACGGGTCTGCTCGACGAGCGTGTGCAGGTCCCGGAGAAACGGTGCCTGGGCCGCGCCATCGTGGTCCGGGTCGGGCAGGTCCAGGAGGTTCGGAGGTTGCCGATCGCCCGTCAGCCCGTGTCGGGGACCGCGTTCAGCGTCTCGACGAGACGTCCCGGGGAGCCTGTCGGGTACCGGGCAGCCTCCGTCTGCACGACCATCGCCGTCACGTGGTGCTGCACGACGTCGTGCAGCTCGCGGGCGAGCCGCGTGCGTTCCGCGGAGCGAGTTTCCTCGGCTACCCGGGGGGGAGCGCAGCCAGGAGCCGACGGCTCACAGGAGGACCAGCGCCGGGTCGTCCGCCTCCTCAGGGCGAGCGCGCGCTCCAGCATGAGCGTGGGCGACTTCGGTCTGCCGCCAGGTCGTCGGCGCCTCGCGCGGCTCCTGCCCAGCAGGAGAACGCAAGCCGGCTGGGCTTGGGCAGCGCGGGGTGTAGGCCGTCGCGGTGGTCACGCAAGTCCGGTCCTATGCCTGACGCTGAGTCGCTTCAGTCGCTTGAGTCGCTGTACTCAGCGACTGAAGCTCAGCGACTCGGGATTCTTCGGTCGCTGAGCGAGAGAGCGAGAAAAGCCCAGCTCAGAAGGGTGCAGCGTCGAAGGTAGCGACTGAAGCGACTGAAGTGCCGGGTATATGAAGTACTCCTGCGTGCGCGTGTGCGTCATATATAGAGACCTTGAGTCGCTTCAGTCGCTGTTTTGCTTGGTTGTGCCGCGATGACCTGCGTTTTTCCGGTAGGTCAGGGGCAGCGACTCATCACCTCTGAGTCGCTGCCCCTAATTGTTCAGTAGCTACTTGCGGCAAATGGGCCTGCCTCACACCGACACGGGGGGGCGCCCTCTTTGTCGGTGCTCCCCATCACCCCTGCGACTGTTCGCTAAGGTGTGTTCGTTGTTGAGTCGCTTCGGTCGCTGTTGAAGGATGTAAATGCCTGCTGAGCTGCGGACTTCTTCCAGCGACTCAGGCCAGCTCAGCTCTGGTCCTTCAGTCGCTGGGATGTCCTTGTCCACTGCGCGGTGGTGTGCGCGCCAGGGCTGGCCCGTGCACCCCCTTGCTCCTGGCCAAAAGACGCCACCCGCCAACTGTGAGGACTGTCGGACCCCCGGACACACTCACCACCAGTGCCCCTGCCTGGCCACCGGGCGGTGGTGTCACGGCTTTCGCGCAGCGACCCTCGACCAGCGCCGCATCCAGCAGTGGTGGGGCAAACAGTCCCATTTCGGCGTCGGTGTTGCCTGTGGCCCCGCTGGCGTGGTTGTCATCGACATCGATGCTCACTTGGAGGCACCGCCGACCCGGAACCGGATCCTCCCCGGTATCCCGATCGCCGAGTCGGTGAACCTCACCGGGCTTGAAAACGGCTTCCATACGCTCGCAGTCCTGGCCGCGCTCCGCGGCGTGGCCAGTCCGGCCGATGACGAGACCACACTGCGTGTCCGTACACCCTCGGGTGGTCTCCACGTCTGGTACCGAGCCGGGGACAGCCGCCAGTGGCAGTGCTCCAGCGGTTCGAGCCCGCGCCGTGCTCTGGCCTGGCAGGTTGATGTTCGTGCCCACGGCGGCTACATCATTGCCCCAGGGACCACGACGGGCGCAGGGACCTACACCCCCGTTGGCGAAGTGCGACGCCCGGCACTGCTTCCTGAATGGCTCGCCCAGGAACTGGAACGCACAGGGCACCTGCCCGCTCACGTACCCGTTCCCCGGCCCGTGCCGCCCCGAGCTCAGCAGGCCGTTCTCGCAGCCGGAGGTGGCCACCGTGGCCAGCACACACTCGCGTCCCTTCTTGTTCCTATCGAGGCCTGTGGACAGGTCGCGGAGGGGGCAGGGTTCTCCGACATCCTCAACCGGGCCGCCTACACCGTAGGGGGCCTCGTTGCGGCCGGCCGCCTCATGCACGAAGAAGGCGAACGTGCGCTCCTGGAGACCGCGATCGCGGCCCGCCCAGGCCAGGAACGCCGAGTCGAACAGATCATCCGCAGCGGCATGGCCGCCGGGCTCAAGCGCCCCCTGCACACCGGCAGCCGCCCATGAACTTTCCCGGCAACGACCACACCCTTTCACTGTTCGACGCAGCCACCGTCGCCGCCCAGATCCGTGACCAGGCTCCTGTTCCCGTGCCATCCCAAGGTGCCGCTTCTACGGCTCCCACGGCCGCCGGCCACGCCACCCAGCACGGACTGCTGCCCGACACCCTGACTGACCGCGGCAACGCCAAACTCTTTGTCAAGCTGTACTCCAACGACTACCGCCACGTCCCTGGTATGGGCTGGTACCGGTGGGATACCACTCGCTGGCAGATCGACGAGGACGACACCGTTGTCTGGGCCGCCGGCGACCTCGCCGAGAACATCGCCTCGAACGACACCCGTGGTCTCTACACCACCCAAGCCCTCCAGCAACACCGCCGCCGTGCGCTGTCGACCACCGGCATGAACGCCATGCTCACCCAGGCCAAATCAGCCCCTGGCATGGTCCTCAACGCCGCCCGCCTCGACGCTGACCCCTACGCCCTGTGCACCCCCGACGGCATCGTCGACCTTCGCACCGGCCTCCTGAAAACCCCCGACCCGAACAAGGACTTCCACTCCCGCTCCACCAGCGTCGGCCCCCGCAGCACCCCCACCCCTCGCTGGAACCGCTTCCTCACCGACACCTTCGGCGACGACCCCGAAGGAGCCGAGATGATCGGCTTCCTGCAACTTCTGCTCGGCTACTCCGTCACCGGTGACGTCGGAGGCCAGATCCTCCCCTTCCTGTTCGGCTCCGGAAAAAACGGTAAGTCCGTCCTCCTGGACGTCCTGATGAAACTCCTCGGCGACTACGCCGACGCCGCCCCACCCGGGTTCCTCATGGCCAAACCCTACGAAGGCCACCCCACCGACCTCGCCGAACTCCACGGTCGCCGTGTCATCGTCTGCTCCGAGGTCAAACACGGCGACAAGTTCGACGAGGCCCGCGTCAAACTCCTCACCGGCGGAGACCGGATCAAAGCCCGCCGGATGCGCCAGGACTTCTTCAGCTTCCAGCCCACCCACAAACTCTGGCTCCTGGGCAACCACCGGCCCGAAGTCGGCACCGGCGGCTTCGCGTTCTGGCGCCGCATGCGCCTCATCCCCTTCGAACGCGTCGTCTCCGACGACCGCAAAATCGACAACCTTGCCGACATCCTCGTCACCGAAGAAGGCCCCGGAATCCTCGGCTGGCTCATCGACGGCGCACGCCGCTACCTTGCCGGAGACAAAGACCTCACCGGCCCCGAACGCGTCCGCATCGCCACCACCGCCTACGCCGAAACCGAAGACCACACTGGCCGCTTCTTCGAAGAACGCTGCAGCCTCGGCCCCGACCTGCGGGCCGAACAGGCAGGCCTCTACGCCTGCTACCGGACGTGGTGCCAGAATGAAGGAGCCCCGGTCTTGTCCTCCCGCGCCTTCGCCGCGCGAGCTCGCGAACTCGCGGGACTCGCGTCACCCAAAGAGATGATCCTGTCCAACCAACGCAAGTACTACCCGGGCATCGGACTGCTCACCGACCAGGAGAGGGACGCAACCGCATGAGCTCCCTGATCAGCGAAGACGAGATCAGCCATGAGTCCGATCTCGTCTGGCTCGAAGACGTCACCGAACTCGACTACGTCCGACAGAGTCTGGACCGCCTCCCCACCCGCCGCGGAAAACCCCCCTACCACCGCGACGGCCGCATGATCGGCTACGCACTCCTCAGCCCCGCAGCGAAAGCCTCCCGCTCATCCGGAACCTTTCGCCGACGCGTCTTCTGGCTCCTCCCACACGACCGTGATGCCCAGCCCGAGGGCCTCTACGCCAGCGGAGCTCCCGCCGAGGCCGTCGACCCCCGCACCCTCTCCGCCGGCGCCAAGGGGTACAAGACCGAGCGTTCCGAGGGCGGTCCACCGTCCACCGCCATGCAAGAACTCGGCATAACTCTCCCGTTGTAGAGAGGATCTGCAGGCACCACATTGGCACTGGGGTGGCCGGGGTGGATGGCCCGTGCCCGAACCGTGCGAGCAACTTCAGCCCGCGTTTCCGCGACCTGGACGACCAGTGGTTCTGGCGGGCGACGATGGCCGGGGTGGAGACGGGCACGTACGGCACGGTGGAGGACTTGGCCCGCAACCGCGTGAACCTGAACAAGGGGATCGCGCACTGGCCGGACATGCTGAAGGTCGCCGGGTCGCTGGTCACGAACCAGGTCTGCGCGTACGACCTGCTGCGGATGTTCGTGCGCGAGGGGCGCCCGGCTCAGTTGGGGACGGCGTTCGCGGAGTACGGGCGGATCGCGAAGACCGAGCATCTCCTGCGGGTGGTCGACCCGGTGGACGACACCTACCCCCTCAGATGAACCGGCAGCTCAGGGTGTAGGAGGCCCGCCACAAGCCGGCGAGGGATGTGTGCCACGGCAAGCGCGGCACACGTTCACCAGGCGTACCGCGACGGACGGGATGGAGGACCAGCTGGGCGCCCTCGGCCTGATCCTCAACGCCACCGTGCTCTGGACGACGAAGTACATCGATGCTGCCGTCGCCCAGTTCCGTGCCGAGGGTCACGAGATCCGGGACGAGGACATCGCCCGGCTCTCCCCACTCAAGCACGCGAACCTCAACGTGCTCGGCCGCTACAGCTTCACTGCCTCCACCCCGGCCGCCGGCGCCCTGCGGCCGCTACGCGACCCGGACGCCCCCGTTCTGGACGAGGACGACGAAGAGCAGAGGAGCTCTTGGTGTCTCCCGCCGGGGCCCGGATCGTGGTCTGGGTGGGAGCGTTTCGCTCCAGGCGGCTGCCGTCGGTGTGCGGCGGTGGAGACGTGCAGGGCGTGGCCCTGTCGAGGCCGGTGTCGTCAGGCGGCGGGGTCGGCCGTGAGCTGGTCTTTGATGTCGGTCAGGTTGTAATGGGCCCGCTTCTCGATGATCTTCTCGTCCTTGAACGTGAACAGGTTGAACATCGAAAAACGTACGTGTGCTCCGCGTGGGGGGATGCCGTAGTAGTCGCCGCCCTGGTCTCCTTCGACCACGACGTAGGCGCCGACCTTGTCGGCTTCGGCGACGGTGTCGAGGACTGTCAGACGAATATCGGAGAAGGCGTCGACGTGCTTCTTCTCCGCGTCGATGAACCCTGCGGCGCCGGGCCGGGGGCTGTCGATCTGGGGGTAGAAGACGAAGTCCGGGTGGAACATGCCGGTGAGCGTGTCGTAGTCGCCCTGCTGAAGGGCCCGGTAGAAGCGGTGCACGAGGTCGGCGTTGGTTCCGCTGGACATGTGATCGGGTTCTTCTCTGTCGTTCTGGCGCGGCGCATGGGACGCCGCGAGGGGGTGCTCGCAGGGTCGGGGCTCGGGGTGTGGGGAGCCCCGACCCCGGCACGAGGTCCTGGTTCCTAAGTGGTGGTCCGGGCTCAGGCGCGCTGCGCCCAGTCCTGGTCCAGGCGGTCGGTCAGGCCCGCGGCGGCGAAGGCTGCCTCCAACTCGTCGCGGCCTTCGGTGAAGTGGGCCCAGCTGTCGTGGTGGACCGGGACGACACGGCGGGCGTCAAGAATCCGGGTGGCCTCGGCGGCCTGCGCACTGTCCAGGACGATCAGGTTGCCGTCGAAGAGCATGGGGAAGCGGGGGGCGCCGGCGAACAGGAGGGCGGTGTCGATCGGGGCGAAGCGTTCGGCGATCTCCCTGACTGCGTCGAGCGAGGCGTTGTCGCCGCTGACGTAGACCGTCGGCAGGCCCTCGCCCGTCAGGACGAAGCCGACGACCTGGCCGGCGAAGGGCTCGATCTCCTCACGCGTGCCGGGGCCGTGGATGCCGGGGACTGCGGTCACCGTGATGGTGCCGCCGCCCGGGCGCTCCAGTTCGACCGTCTCCCAGTCGGCCAGGCCCTTGGCCTTCTCCCCGAGGCGCTCGCCGCCGCCGGGGGTGGTGAGGGTGAGGGGGACGTCGTCGAGCAGGGCGCGGCCGGAGGTGTCGAGGTTGTCGGCGTGCTCGTCATGGGAGAGCAGGACCACATCGACAGGGCCGACATCGGCGGGCGTAGCGGCGGAGGGCGCCGTCTTGACCAGGGTCGGGCCACCGGGCGCGGGGTAGTCGCCGGGGCCGTCGAAGGTTGGGTCGGTCAGGAAGCGCAGGCCGCCGTACTCGAACAGGGCGGTCGGACCGCCGAACGTGCGGACCGGGAACTGGTTGGCGCCGAGCTGGGGCATCACATCTCCGTTTCTCACGAAAAAAACATGCGGTTAACGTGACGCCAGGCTAGGCAGGTATCACGGTAAAGTGCAAGCGCTACCATGAGAGGTATGAATGACACCCTGGCCACCGACGTGGCACCGACCGTTCTGCCCCCGGCACCAGGGGCCGACCGGTACCGCTCCCTGGACTTCGCCGACACCGCGGCCACCCTGCCCGCCGGCCAGAGCTACGACCTGCTCGCCGCCCCGGAATCCGCCATGCGCTGGCTCGCCGCCCACGACCTGACCACCCCGGACGTGCAGCTGTACGAGGTGTGTGCACGGCGGATGCGCACGCTGCGCGACCACATCCGCGCCCTGTTCGCAGCCCGCGTCGACACCACCACCCCGCCCGAGGAATCCCTGCACGCGGTGAACGAGGCCCTCACGGCCGTGCCCACCGCACCCCTCCTCGCCTGGGACGGGGCCCAGGGGATGCGCCGCACCCAGGCGCACCCCGCAGACCAGGCCGTCAACCACGCACTGGCGACCCTCGCCGCCGACGCCGCCGACCTGCTCACCGGCCCCGACGCCGACATCCTCGCCGCCTGCGGATCGACCCCCTGCGACCGGTTCCTCCTGCGCACCCACGGCCGGCGCCACTGGTGCTCCACACGCTGCGGCGACCGTGTCCGTGCCGCCCGCGCCTACGCCCGGCGCAGCGGCGCCTCGGACTGACGCACCACCCTCAGGGCCCTCTTGCGGGCCGCCCGGTGGCCACGCGAAACACCTTTCAGTAGGCTGCTTCGGTTGTCGACCGGCAGCCGGGCGCTTAATTACTGAAGATCACCGATCACCACGTTGCAGGGCAACAGGAGTCCAATGCTCCGGTCGGTGTCGAGGGCCTGCTCTGCCAGCTGCGGGTTGCAGGCTCCCAGGATCAGGTAGTCCTCCATGTCCCGGCCGAGCTTGGCCCTGAGGGTTGCGGCCATGTCGATCTCGGCGAGCACCCCGAAACCGCCCACTGGGCCTCGTGCACCCGGAAGTAGTGCACGGTGCACGACAGCTGCCGTACAAGGCGGCCGTCCGGGGCGAATCCGCTGTCGGTCACGGTGAAGACGCCGTCCGCCGGTCGTGTGCTCATCGACGGTTCACCTTTGTCTCTCTCGTTGTGCACGGCAGCTCAACCGACGTCCGCGTGCTCGGTGCCCACACGCAGCCGGTCCAGTCGGTTCACGACGTCGCTCTGCGGGGCGTCCCGGTCGTAGATGCGCCACTCGGGTTCGTTGGCGCTGTCCCAGGTGCGTACGGCATAGCGGTAGCCGCCGCCGGAGAAGGTCTGCCGGATCCCGTTGAAGGACAGTTCCACCCAGCCTGATTCGGCCGAGGCAGAGGTGCGGATGCCGAGGGCGAACCGGTTCCGCGCCCCGGCCGAGACCGGCGCCGACCAGATCAGGCGCCAAGTGGCGTCCGTGCTGACGTGGAAAAGGCTTACTGAGCCGTCCTTGACAGTCATGATCAGTGGGAAGTTCTGCGCCGCGTCGGGATACGACTTCCACTGCCACACCACGAAGTCCCCGCTGACGGTGGACAGCTGGGACCCCCAGCCCAGCCAGTAGGTGGAGCCGGGCGCGAAGGCGTACCGGGCGCCGCCCACCGAGATGCCCCGGAACTCACAGCGGACGAGACCACCGGGCTTGGTGAACCGGAAGACGGTCCCGTGGCCGTTCGGGTCGGCGGTGGTGACCAGGCTGCCGGGCTCGGCGCACTCCACGCTCCGGAAGACCCGGGTGCTGCCTGCCGCCTGCCGCCTGCCGCGTCACCGTCCCAGACGGTTGCCGCGCGAGCCGAGGTGGCGGAGACCAGGAGGCAGGCCAGCGCCGCCGGCGCGGCGATGGAACGTCGTACCGTCGCCCTCATGCTGTCCTCACCGTGACCTTCTGCGTGGCGCCTGCCTCGGCGGTGAGATCTCCGAATGTGACGGTCAGTCTGCTTCCCGGTATGGCCTGTTCGACCGTGGCGGGGCGGGAGGCGACTGCGGTGATCCGGTGCCGCCACGTCACGGTGAGCGTGGTGAGGGTACGGGTGGGGTCCGAGACACAGACGACCGCGGTGCCGTCGGCCCGGTGCCGGATCAGCACCGAGCAGGGGGCGCTCACGGTGAGGTCACCGACCGTCCCCGCTGCCCAGAAATTGACAGCGGTGACGCCGAGGGAGGGGACGTGGACGCCTTGGGCCCGTGATGTGTTGGCGAGTGTCCTGAGGAGCCCTCGCGTGCTCGCTGCATGGGCCGCGGTACGGGCGGCACTGGCGCCTGGCAGGAGGACGTAGGCGTACGCGCTGTCGACCGGGTCGATGCCGTGGTCGACGTACAAGGTGAGGTAGCGGTCGGTGAGGGGGGTGGTGGACGAGCCGGTCCTTATGTCGCTCCACCGGCCGGTGCGCTCCTCGCGCAGCGCCGTGATGCGGCCGCCCGCCGGGAAGACGTAGCCGCCATGTCCGGCGATGTGTGCCCAACCGGGGTCCCTCAGCGTCTCCGTCCAGCCCTGGGCGCCGGGCTTGCGGTGGCCGTCCACGGTCAGCGCCTGAGTGCCGGCGGGGCCGAGGCGGCGGTTGTCGATCACGGTGTCGACCGCCTCGCCGTCCGTAGCGGTGACGCCGGCGCCCAGACAGACGATGCCCTCGTCCAGGAAGAACCAGGATTTGCGCGCCTCAAGGGTCGAGGCCAGACCCTTGAGGTGCTGGCCCACCGCGGCGTACGTGCCGTCGGTGGTGCCGCCGACCCATTGCACCGCTGGGCGTTCGGCGCCCCACTGGCCGCCCTGGCCGTCGGCAAGCCGCTTCCTGGAAGCGGTGATGCCGGGCAGCCGATTGGGGTCCACCGTGGCCCAGAAGGTCTGCGAATACTGCTCGTTGGCGAAGTCGTCCCCCCACCAGGACAGCCAGCCTGCCCCGGTGTGGTAACCGCGAAGGTTTTCTCCGTTGCCCCACTCGTAGTGCGCGATCCGGTCGGAGGCCATGGACAGGCAGGCGGCCCACTCGCGGCGGCGGTGCACCGCCCGGTCCTGGGACGGGAAGAGGCGGTGTACGACCGGCTCGGGCAGGGGCTTGACCGAGGAGTCGTCCACGACGTTCTGGAGCTGGGCGAGTTTGTAGACGCTGAGCATGGGGTTGGTGTGCGGAGGGCTGAAGTAGGCCCGCTGGATCCATCCCTTGGTCAGAGCGCGCCAGCGCGCGTTCTGCTCGGGGCTCGCGGCGCGGCCCAGGGCGACGATCGAGGCGATGATCGAGTGGCCGCGCAGATGGTCGTCGTTGGCGCCGCCGGGATCGCCGGGCGGCAGGCCCCGTGCGACGGCGCGTCCGGAGACGGCGTCCATGCACAGGCCGTTGTAGAGGAAGGGGGCCCAGGCCCGTTCGACGGCGTCGAAGTAGTTTTCCCGGGCCGGGTCGGTGATCTCCCAGGGGGAGCCGGCGAGCAGCGCGCACAGCAGGCTGAGGCCGGTGAACAGATCCGCGCCGTACGATCCGGCGTAGGGCACCCACGTGTGCTGGACGAAGGAGCCGTCACGGTAGAGGCCGTCCCCGGATGTGACGTAGGGAAAGACCGGGGACAGGGCCCTCGACGCGAGGGCGAGCCGATCGGCGTCCTCTCCGACCAGACCGCTGAGCGCGATCGTCCGGCACAGGTCGACGCGGTTGGCGCCGGTCGAGGTACCCGTGTACGAGGCCACCGCGCTGTCCGGCACGAACGCGCGGACGGCTTCGGTGATCGTGGCGATCAGGTCGGCGTCCAGATGCTCGTAAAGGATGGTCGCCGCGTCCAGCAGCGCGTGCGGCCCGCCGATCTGCCAGTTGTACCAGTTGCCGTATCGGGCTCGACCTGCGTGGTAGACGTCGGTCACCACGTGCCGGATCCCGGCCACGACATCGCGAGCGAGGGCGTCGTCCCCGGTCAGACCCGTGGCGGGCTGGGCATACGCCTCCGCCATGGAACGCAACCGCTGAAATGTGAGCTGGATCTGCGCGGAGTAGGTGTACGACTCGGTGTCCGTGTCGGGATCCGGGTCCAGCCACACCATGTCCGGCCACAGGGAGCCCGGCGCGGGCAGCATCGTGGTCCGCCAGGCGGCAGCGTCCTTACCCAGCCGGGCGAGTTTGGAGGCGAACGGCTCCGCGGTGGGGCTGAAACCGGAGCCGAGTATCAGGCCGCGCCAGGTGGCTCTGAGGCTTTCGAACGCGGTGGACGAGGTGGGCGCGGCCGACGCGGCGTGGGCGGGCTCGGAGGTGGTCAGGGCCATCGCCGAGGCGGTTGCGGGGAGACCCAGCGCGGCGGCTGCACTTCCCGTCGCCTTGACGAATCCGCGGCGGGACCAAGGTGTGGGCATGGCGTCTCCAAGGACAGGTGCAGAAGGGGAAAGACCGGAGGAGGAACGCGAGAGGGAGGAGCACGAGCGCGGTGGTGGGTTTCTAGCACGGAACGCACAAGATGCTCAATACGTAAGACTCATAAGAATCGATCACTAGAGTACGGTGGGACATGCACCAATGGGGGGATCGTCAGGAGGACGACAGATGCGGTCGCATGTCAATCAGCGCCACGAACGGGTGCTGGAGATCGTGCGCAGGCGAGGCGGACTGCGGGTGACGGAGCTGGCCGAGGAGCTCGGAGTCTCGGCCGTCACCGTGCGGCGCGACATCGAGACACTGGCCGAACAGGGGCGCCTGATGCGGCTGCACGGCTCGGTCACGTGCCCTGAGCCGCCCGTCTCCGGCCCGGCTACCGACGGCGCCCGCATGGACGTCTCCGTGCCGTTGGCGCCCACCGGAGTGGTCCTGGGCATGGTGGTGCCCAGCATGGAGCACTACTTCGCGGAGCTGGTCAAGGGCGCTCAGGACGCCGTCGCGGCGCGAGGCGGCCGACTGGTGCTCGGCATCGCCCACTGGCGCTCCGAGGAGGACACCGCGCAGATCGGACGGATGCTCGACGGCGGTGTCGACGGCCTGCTGATCCAGCCCAGCTGGGAACGCGGCGTGCCCAGCCCCGAGCAGGAGCGACAACTGCTGGCGCTCCCGGTCCCGGCCGTCCTGGTGGACCGGCGCGTCCCTCTCGGGGGCCGGCTGGCCGGACTGGACAGCGCGCGCTCCGACCATGCGCTCGGGGCCGCCGTCGCAGTTCACCACCTCGCCGGGCTGGGGCATGAGCGGATCTCCCTGCTCGCCCAGGACAACCCGACGTCACCGCAGGTCCAGGAGGGGTACGAAGCCGCCATGGCGGCGTGTGGACTGCCGGTGCCTCCGCTCGTGAACGTCGACCCGGAGGACCCGGCCGGCCTGGAGGAGGCGGCCCGGTCGCTGCACTGGTCGGTGGCGAGGGGCGGGGTCACTGCCGCGATCGTCCACAACGATCAGACCGCGATCGGCGTGGTGCAACGGCTGCGCGAACGCGGTCTCTCCCTCCCCGGCGACATGTCGCTGGTGGCATACGAGGACGAAATGGCGGCGCTGGCCGATGTGCCGCTGACCGCCGTGGCCCCGCCGCGGCAGGCAGTGGGGGAGAGTGCCGTCGAGATGATGTTCGCCCGGCTCGCAGGGGGCCCCGGTGCCGCAGCACCGAGCCGGCACCTCTCACTGGTGCCCCGGCTCATGGTGCGGGAATCCAGCGCTCCACCCCGGCGATCCGGCAGTTGATTGTTTTGATCGAGTTGGTCATTTGCTCTTGACGGGCGATCGTTCTGCGCAAAAGATGAGCGAATCGCCTCCGATCGCGAGGCGCCTTGCTCACCGAGGAGCCAGTGCAGATGAAGCCCGCCCACCGCATACCCCGTCTCGCTCTCACAGCATCCCTGGGCTGTCTGGCCCTCCTCGCCACCGCTTGCGGCGGGGGTGGCGGCACGTCCGAGGCCTCGGACGGCAAGCCGGTCACCCTCACCATGTGGTCCTGGATGGTCGGCACCGAAGAGGTCGTCGAGAAGTTCAACGCCACCCACGACGACATCAAGGTCGAGTACACCGAGATCACCGCCGGCACCGATGGTTACTCCAAGATCGACAGCGCGATCAAGGGCGGCAACGCACCGGACGTCGTGGGCATGGAGTACGCGATGCTCCCCGAGTTCGCCAGCCAGGGGAACCTGGAAGACCTGACCGAACACTCCGGGAAGCTGGTCAAGTCGTTCCCCGATAACCTTCAGTCGCTGGTGACCCCCGGAGGCCGTACATGGGGCGTTCCCTTCGATGTCACCCCGCAGCTCCTCTACTACCGGACCGACATGTTCGAGAAGGCCGGCGTGGAGGTCCCGGAAACCTGGGCGGAATTCGCGAAGGCCGCAGAGAAGATCAAGGCCGCTGACAAGGGGGCCCGCATCCTCAACATCCCCAAGGGCGGCGACATCCCGTTCATCAACGGACTGGCATGGCAGGCCGGTTCGCAGGGCTTCGGCGTCAAGGGCGATGCCTGGACGGTGGCCGTCGACGACGAGCCCGCCCGGAAGGTCGCCCAGTTCTGGGACGGCCTGGTACGCGACGATCTGGTGCTCAACCACCCCGCATGGAGCGAGGAGGAGAGCACCGCAAAGAAGAAGAGTCAGGTCGCCGCTTTCGTCGGCGCCCCCTGGAGCGGAGCCGGCCTCATCTCCCAGACGCCGGAACAGAAGGGCAAGTGGGCCGTGGCACCCCTTCCCACATGGGACGGCACGCCGGCCACCGGAACCTGGGGCGGCACCTCCTTCGCCGTACCCAAGGGCAGCGACCACATCGAGGGAGCGGCCGAATTCATCGAGTGGCTCACCACCGACCCGGCCGCGATGAAGGCCCGGCTCGCGGACGCCGAGGCACCGAGCAGTGTCCTGCCCGCAGCCCCCGGTCTGCAGAAGGTCGCGGCGGCGGAGTTCGCCCGAGCCGCCGACGGCTATTTCGCCAACGACCTCTACCAGGTCGCCGCCGACCAGGTGGACACCGTCGTCGGAGGCTGGACCTGGGGCCCGGTACAGGGTTCGGTGAACGAGGCGTTCGAGAGCGCCGTGCCCGAGGGCGGCTGGGAGGCCGGCTTCGAAGCGGCCCAGCGGGCGGCGTTGAAGGCCCTCGACGACCGCGGACTGAAGACGGTCGGCTGACCGCACACCGGCGGACCTGTGACGCGGGGGTGACCGACTGCCCTCCGGACCCGACCTGGTGCGGTAGCCACTCAACGCGGGGCGGGCTCCGCGGAAGCGCCCGCCTGGTGGACCGGTCCGGCGGCGAGGGCCGTGGAAGCCCGTCCACCCACGCCGGTACACCACGAAAAGCCGCCATGCCCGGCACCCTCACGCGCGCGACCCCCCAGCGGAACCCCACCCCGGCCGCCGTGCCACCCGATCCACCACTGTTCCGGCCCCGCCGCCCCGGGCGCCCCGGTCAGGAGAATCCATGACAGTTCCAGCCCCAGCCCCTGCCCGCCGTTCGACCGGACGCACCCAACGGCGCGCCGCCGTGGCCTACCTCATACCTTTCTTCACCCTTTTCACGCTCGTCATGGTCGCCCCCATCGGCTACGCCCTCTGGACGAGTCTGTTCAAGGAAGAGTCCTCCGGCCTCGGCTTCGGCGGCACAGACAGCGTCTTCGTGGGCCTCGGCAACTACGCCGACGCACTCGGCGACACCGCCCTGCGCGCCTCGTTCCTGAACGTCGCCACCTACGTGGCGATCTACATCCCGCTCATGACCTGCGCGGCACTGCTGCTCGCCCTGCTGCTGGACTCGACCGTCGTACGGGCCAAGCGGCTGTTCCAGCTCGCCCTTTTCCTGCCCTACACGGTGCCCACCGTCATCGCGGCGATCATCTGGGTCTATCTGTACTCCCCCAGTCTCAGCCCGCTCATGGACTGGTTCGGCGCGGCGGGCATCAGCGTGGACTTCTTCTCCGCGCCGCTGGCCGTTGCCTCGGTCGTCAACATCGTGACCTGGCACTACGTCGGGTACAACATGGTGATCCTCTACGCGGCTCTCCAGGCGATTCCCCGGGAGACGCTTGAAGCGGCCATGATGGACGGCGCCGGGGCAATCCGCACCGCGCTGCGGATCAAGGTCCCACACATCCGTTCCGCCCTGGTCCTGAGCCTCCTGTTCACCTGCGTCGGCGCCATCCAGCTCTTCAACGAGCCCTACATGCTCACGACCCAGTCAGAGGCCATCAACCGCGACTGGTCACCCGTGATGTACGTCCACAAGACGGCGTTCGTCGACCACCAGCACGGCCTCGCCTCCGCGGCGGCGATCCTGGTCGCTCTCCTGGCCGGCCTCCTGTCCTACGCAGTCACCAAGCTCGGCAACCGCTGGAAGGCAGCATGACCACGCACACCGTCACCGGGCAGCCCACCCCTCGCACGGCCGGCGAGGGGAGCGGACCAAAGGTGCGAATCCGACATCTCCGCCAACGCCCGGACCGGCGAGACCGCGCCCGTCCGAGCCACTCGTGGACCTCCAAGGCCGTCGTCAACGGACTCCTGGCCCTCTTCGCCTGCTACACCCTGATGCCCCTGACCTGGCTCCTGGTCGCCAGCACGAAGGACCGAGGTGATCTCGTCGGCACGGGCGGATTCACCTTCGCCGACTTCAACCTCTTCGCCAACCTCGGGGACCTGTTCACCTACGGCGACGGAATCTACGGGCGCTGGCTGCTCAACAGCATCCTCTACTTCGGCGTGGGCTGCCTGGCCTCCACATTCGTCAGCACAGCAGTCGGCTTCGCCTTCGACAAGTACGACTTCCCGCACAAGGAGAAGCTGTTCGGCCTGGTGCTGCTCGGCGTCCTCGTCCCGAGCGCCGTCCTCGTGCTGCCCCAGTACCTCCTGGCCGGCAAGGCGGGCCTGGACAACACCTACTGGGCCGTCCTGGTCCCCCTGCTGGTCAACCCCTTCGGCGTCTACCTCGCCCGGGTCTTCTCCGAGGGGTACATTCCCGACGAGGTGATCGAGGCGGCCCGGATGGACGGCGCGGGAGAGTGGCGCGTCTTCCGCTCGGTCGGCCTGCCGATGATCGCTCCCGGCTTCGTCACTCTGTTCCTCTTCACCTTCACGTCGAGCTGGAACAACTTCGTGCTGCCGCTGTACATGCTGAGCGACGACAAGCTCTACCCCGTCACCCTCGGCCTGGCGATCTGGAGCAAGTCCTCCCAGCAGAACCCGGAGTTCTACATGCTGACGATCGTGGGGGCCCTGGTCTCGGTCCTCCCCCTGATCATCGCCTTCGTCTGCCTCCAGCGCTTCTGGCGTTCAGGGCTCACCGCGGGCGCGGTGAAGTGAAGATGACCGCACGGCACACCACGGCGCCGGACGCCGATGTCCTTTCCCCGATCGCGGCCGGACCGCGTGCGCGGCGTCCCCGCACGGTCCTCGCGATGTCGCGGGAGACCCGCGACGCCCTGCGTGACGAGGGCGCCATCGACCTGTTCCGCGAGGCGGCCGACCTCGATCCGGACCTGCTCGTCACCGACTTCGCCGACCCCTCCGTCGCCGAGACCCTCGGCCGGACGGAGGTGCTGATCACCCACTGGGGCTGCCCGCAGCTGACGGAGCAGGTGCTCGCGGCGATGCCCCGGCTGCGGGCCGTCGTCCACGCGGCAGGGTCCGTCAAGCACCATGTGACCGCCGCGGTCTGGGAGCGCGGCATAGCGGTCTCCAGCGCCGCGGCAGCAAACGCACTGCCGGTCGCTGAGTACACGCTGGCCGCGATCCTCCTCACCGGTAAGCGGATCCTGGAAAGCGCACGTGCCTACCGTGAGCGGCACGCGGCGTACCCACTGCTGCCCTACTTCGCCGGTCACGGCAACTACCGTCGGGTTGTTGGCATCGTCGGCGCCTCGCGTACCGGCCGGCGCGTGATCGAACTGCTGCAGCCGTACGATTTCACCGTCCTGGTCCACGACCCCTACCTGGACGGCGCCGGTGCGGCCCTCCTCGGCGCGCGGCTCGTCGGACTCGACGAACTGACCCGGCTCAGCCAGGTCGTTTCCATCCACGCACCCCAGCTGCCGGACACCCACCACATGTTCGACGCCAGACGTCTGGCCCTGCTGTCCGACGGTGCCACACTGATCAACACCGCGCGCGGCTCCCTGGTCGATACGGACGCGCTCATCACCCACCTGACGTCCGGACGCATTCACGCAGTCCTCGACGTCACCGCCCCCGAGGTACTGCCCCCCGAATCCCCGCTCTTCAAGCTGCCCAACGTACTCCTCACCCCGCACATCGCGGGCTCGCTGGGCGGCGAGCTGGGCCGCATGGCCGACTCCGCAGCCGCCGAGATCACCCGCTACGCCCGGGGCATGCCCTTCGCCCACAGCGTGGAGCCCCAGGACCTGTCCCGGACAGCGTGACGGCATCGTCTTCCACACTTCGATGAGAGGCCATGCCCGCAGCGTTCGGCCAGGTCACGCCAGGAGATCCCGGTCCGTATCGTGTAGACGATGCCGTCGATCACTTGACGGTCCTCACCCGTGGTCGCCTCCTCGCGCCCCCCGGCAATGAGATCAGCGCCTAACTCCCCCTCCACATAGGCAAGTTCATGGCGGTGTACCGCGCCGCCATGAACCACCATCTGGCGATCCGCGAAGGCGGTCCCTGGCGGGCGGCCCCGGCTGCGAGGTCGAAGGGGGCACCTGAGCCGCTCGCTCGCCGCCCACCGCCGTCTGCCCTCCTCGGGTTCACGGGCGCCTGTGGGGAGCTTGGCGGGTTTGGGGGTGCCGGAGGTTTGGTCGCGTCCGGCGGGGCCGATGAACTGGCCCGACTGGACGTACGGGCTGGTCGCCGCGTACAGGGAGGGCCAGACCGCACCCTCGGCCGAGCCCATGAGCAGGCGTGCGACGATCGGGGTGATTATGCGGCTCAGAGCGCCGCTGCCGTGCTGCTGGAGGCCGGTCATCGCCGACCTTGGGCGGGACGGGCAACCCCCACTGGAGCGCCCAGGCCAAGGCGGTACCGCGAAGCGAGTGGGTGGTCGTGACGTGCCCGAAGTGCCATGCCGGACCGCGGCAGGTGTGCGTCGGCACCGTGAGCGCGCATGGCGCCCGGTGGGAAGTCCCGCACCAGGAGCGGGTACAGGTCGTACGGCGGGTCCGTGAGAAGGAACGCCTTCAGCGACAGGCTGAGATCCAGGCCCGGCAGAGCACCCCTCGGAGCGTCAACCGAGGCTGGCGGACATGGGGCCTTGACCCAAGGCCGGGTAGTTAACGTTTCCGCAGGTCACGCAAGAGGTGTTGGGGTCCATGCAGTGGCGGCGTAGAGGCCGGGGCCGAGTTTGTGGATGAGGCCGGTCTCAGCCCATCTGGAGAGCTGCCGGTACATGGTCTCCATGGTGATGTCGCCGAAGTGAGAAGCGATGTCACGGGGGCGCCAGAGGCGGGTGGGGTCTTCCTCGAGCAGGCCAAGGATCCGGTGACGGCGGCGGTCGGCGGGGGCGGTGTTCCGGTCGTCGCGGGAGATGGCGGGGAGCTGAGGGTGCGGTTCGCGAGGTTCGAGGACTTGGATGTCGAGACCGGTGATGGTGCGGCTGGCGTCGGGCCTGCCGTCGTCATGGCGAGTGCTGTAACGGGACATCGGTGACTTGACCTTGCGGGTGCTGACGCGCTGGCGCCGGGGCGGCAGGAGACGGGCCAGAATCCGGTGCCCGATCAGCCCGACGCGACCGACATCGGCGGGGTCGGTGATGACGGCGGCGGCCTGGACGACCTGGTCGCGGGCAGTCTGGAGGGCGACGGTGAAACAGCAGCGGTCCGGATCGGTGCCGGGCAGCGACTCGGCGGCCTCGACCATCATGGTGCGCAGAGCCTGGTAGAGGGTGAGCATGGCCCACATCTCCTGTTCGACACCGGCCGGGTCGCCCGAGCGCAGGACACGCCCGTTCATGATCGTGTGACGGAGCGCGTAGTACGCAGATTCATGTTCCCACCGCTGGTGGTAGAGGCCCACCAGCGCGGCCGCTGGGTAGCGGCCGGCGTCGGTCAAGGTGGTGACCAGCCGGTAGGAGCTGGTGAAGACGGTGCCGTCCGCGCAGGTCACCGTGATGGTCGCGTCGATCACACGTACTTTCTCGGCGGTGATCACCGACAGGTATGAGCCGTCGGCGAGACGTGTGAGAACGGGGGTACGCCGGTTGCTGCGGAGGCGGCCCAGAACTGAGCGCGGGTCGCGGTGACGGAGGCAAGGAAGTCGTTGCCGTCGAAGCCCTTGTCCCACAGGACGAGCATGTCCGGCCGCAGCAGATGCAGCAGGCGCGAGGCATAGCTGGTCTCGCCCTCGGCGGTGGGCCCGAACACCGCGCCGATCAGGGCCCGTGGGCCGGTCTCGACCAGCGTCATCAACTCCATTGTGGGATAGCCGTGATGGGAGGTTCGCCCCAGCCAGGCCCTGTTTCGCCTGGAGTCGGGGACCTTCTGGGAGCTGCAGCCGTCGAATGACGCAGTGCGGTACGGCCCGAACCGCACACCTGGTGTCGTCGGCCGTGCCAGAGGCCCCGCGAGAACCTCGAATAACGCCCGCACCGGCGCACTGCCCAGTCGTCGGCGCAGATCACGCAGGGCCTTCGGCGTCGGGGAGGCCACCGGCACTTCGGCCACCCCGGCCGTAAGCTTGTCCCGGACCAGCCGGTAGCCGACCTCAGGGAACAGACACATCGCGAGCAGGAAGTAGATCCCGACCCGCGAAGGAAGATCACGCAGTCGTCTCTGTACCGAGCGTGTCTCCGCCAGGACCGCGTCGACCAGCTCGAACGGCACGACGGCCGTCAGCTCGCCCAGATGCCCGGGCGCGAACCGGCCCGCAGCGACTGTGACCGTACGGGTGATGGCCATCACCGGGGCCGGCAGGACATGATGAAACGGCAACGGAGCTCCTCAAGTACAAGCTGTCTTGGACGACTGCCTGTACCAACGAGCTCCGTTGTTCTGCGTCGGAAATCCTTCAACTGGCTTGCGTGACCTGCGGAAACGTTAACTACCCGGCCTTGAGTCAAGGCCCGCATCCTGAACCTGGGAGACGGTCATGTTGTCGTGAGCCAACCCGGCTGGTTCTGCGGTTCGGCGGGGACCGCCGGGTCCACCGCGGAGTCGGCGGCCTTCTTCAAGCGGCTGGTGCCCGCCGTGATCAGCTTGTTGCTCACTCCGACACCCCCGCGGCAGAATCCTGTCGTACGCCTCCGTCAGCGCCTGGGCTTCGCGCCCAGAAGCATCAGTGATCGGGACGCACGCGAACCGGGTCTGCTGGCGCACCGAATGACGCGGGATCGCGAGGTCGTCGCGGTACAGCGGACCGTAGGTGGCCGCGAGGTTCTTCCCTATGGCGTCCTTCAGGGGGCTGCGTCCGCCCGGCACGATCGACGGTACGATCCTGACGACCCGCAGGTCCGCGTTCATCTCGAGGTCCTTGACGAGCTTGATCGTGTTCAGCGCCTCCGCCGTGCCGATCCGGCCGTCCTCGTCGAGCGTCGCCGGGATGAACACGTCCGTCGCCGCGATCAGCGCGGACGTCACCAGCTTCCCGCCGGCCCGGCGAGGCAGGTCCAGCACCCCGACGCCGTCCGGGCCGATCACGCCCTTCAGCGCCATCCGCAGCCGGAACTCGAGGCCGACGGCGACGTTGTCCGTCTCCCGGTTGGCCAGCGCCCGCTCGGCGGCGATCACCCGCACGCCCGACCACGCCTCCGACGCCGGCACCAGCGCGTCGGCCGCGAGACCGGTGTCGCCCTGCGGGTCCAGCGCGAGCAAGTCGTTCATCGAGAACGCCGGCGCCTCGTCCTGCGAGATCCCGAGCTCGGAGGTGAACGTCGCCCGGGAATCGAGGTCACCGGCCACGACCGCGAGCTTGCGTCTGCGCGCGGCGGCCACCAGCCCGGCGGACAGGGCGCTCTTGCCCACGCCGCCCTTCTCGCTGTACACAGCCAGCACCCTGGTCACGACGAGATCCTCGCTTTACGCACTGTTTCCACGGCAGAAGGCTGTCGGCAGGAGGAGAGAGAGCTGACGGGAGCCGCACCGCCGGATGGAGCCAGGGGAGAACACCCTCAGGTTGAGCTCAGAGCGGCGGCTGGTCCACAGGGTAGATGCGCTCGTCTGGCTGGGACGGATTCGGAGAAGACGCGTCTGCGGCCCCGGCGTCCTTTCTGGCGTCCACTGCGATCTTCTCCAGCACATGGGCGGCCAGTTCATGGTCGCCCGCGGCCTCCAGCCAGTGCGCGTAGTTCCTGTGGGCCCGCAGCGTCGTCTCATCGTGAGGACCCTTACAGCTGACGCAGGTATCGACGATTCGCCGGTAGAGGTTGGCGGCATGCCGGGCGTCGCCCGCCTTCCCGGTCCACGTGGCATGGCCGATGCGGGCCTGGAGGGTGACGTCGTGATCAGGGCCCAGGAGATGGCTGCTGTAGGTGGTGAGCTGGTCGTAGAGCCACGCCGCCTGCTTGCTGTCTCCCGCCTTGCCGGTCCACTGGGCGTGCAGGGCGCGAACCCTGAGGATGTTTTCCTGCTCCGCAGCATCGTTCGGGTTCTGTCCGTGGAGCAGGCGGTTGATGGCCTGCTCAAGCAATCGCACGGCCTTCACGGCATCCCCGGCCATGCCTGACCAGACTGCGTATGCACGCAGGGCGAGGATGGAGTTCTTGTGATTCGCCCCCTGCACCCGTTGGTAGTCCACCAGAAGCTTCTCGAAGAGACCCGCGGCCTCGGTCGGGTGCCCTGCCATCCCGGTGCTGTTCGCGAAGTTGTAGCGGCACCGGAGCGTGACCTCAGAGAGTGCGCCCAGACGCTGCACCTGCGCAGAGACCAGTTCCGCGTGAATCCGTCTGGCTTCTTCCCAGTCTCCGCTGCGCCCCAGCCAGTAGGCGAAGTTCTCCCGGGCGCTGCGCGCCTGAGCGACGTCTACTCCGTCGTAGGCGAAAACGGAGTGCCCGGCTGCCAGCCGCTGGTAGAGATACGCCTTGGCCGACGGCTCCGTCGCCTTCTGGGCTTCTTCCAGGTGATGCTCCAACACCAGCTTGGCTGCCCCGGGATCTGCGGGAAGCCGGTCGTGCGTCCAAGCGGCCCCGTCGAAATACGTCAGCTCAATGTCCCCAGGATGCTGTCGCCGGTAGCCGGCCGCGCGGTCCTGCTCATCGGGGGAAGCCTCTGGGCGCGAGCCCTCGTCGGCGGTCGGGCAGACCCCGTCGGTGGCGCCCTGGCGCGTCGGCGCAGGCGCCGCGACGGGCGGGTAATGAGCGGCAAGCAGTGCGTCAATCATGGAGTCGGGCAGGGCCCGGGACATGAACGACGCGGCTTGCTCGCGGGTAGTGACGAAGCCGAGCTGCATGGCTCCCTCCAGCAGGGCCTCCGCGCTCCTCACTTCAACGTTCCGGTGCAGTGCTGTCTGCAGGATCTGAAACGCCCGGTTGGCGTCGTGAGGCATCACTGCCCGGGCACTCCGCACGATGTCCGCCGCATCCCCACCCTGTGCTGCAGCGCGGTAGGCCGCTTCGAGTTCCTCGGCGGTGGCCACCCCTTGTAGGGCGCTGAACAGGGCTGCGCTGTCGGACGGCTGCACGCGGCTCACGGTGTGCTGGATGAGGTACCCGCGAGCGGGATCCGCCTCGGTCGTCAGTTCGTTCAGATACGCGATGAGCTCGTCCGCTGTGGCGGGCAGAACCTTGTCGGCGGCGGCTGTGTCGCGACCGCTGGTTGTGAGATAGCCGCAGTAACCGGTGAGGACGTCGGGTGCCAGTGCCGAGAGGAGAGTGGTCGCGGTGACGTCCAGTTCGACTACCGCCCGATCCAGGACCTCGTAGCTGTCGGCGAGGAGGGAATCGTCGAAGAGCTGCTCCGCAGCGTCCGCCGCCTCATCGAGATGCTCCGCAGGCGGGAGGCCCGGGCGGGAGCCGCTGCGCAGGAGGCGCGCCTGGTGTGTGAGCCACGAGCTCTGACGGGGACGGCCCGCAGCGGCCAGCAGGTCAGCCAGTTCGAGGGTCCGAGCGGCCGAACCACTACCGGCTACCCGCAGGACCTGCAGCACATCATGACCTAACCCCTGCGCCCCCAGCTCGGCGACGAGACCGGCTACGAAGGATGCGTCATAGCCGGCGGTGACCTCGCTGAGGCGGGCCGCCGTCGCGGAAGAGCAGTGACCGAATATCTCGACCAGCGTGCCAGGAGATGAGGTGCGCACGGCGCGCTGGTGCAGTGCCAGGACGTAGTCGTCCAGTCCGGCTCCGGTGAGCGCGTCACTCAGCTCGACGAATGCCAGAGGTGTCTGGGGGAGGTACTCCACCATCAGCTGCGCGTACCCGGTGGCACCTGACTGGTCCAGGGCACGGATCAGGTCTGCGCACTCGACGGCCTCGCGCTCGCAGGCGCCCCGCAGCAGCGGCACGAGATCCTGGACCGCGAGACCGCCCCCGACGACCGACGCGAAGTCGGCGGGGGAGAGCACGGTGCGTCCCGCGATGCCCAGGATCGTGGAAGCCTCCTCTCCCCACGGGCCCGCCCGCAGGGTTCGGGCCATCTCCACCGCGTGCTCGAGATTCCGGCACGCAGTCGCCACCAGCTCCGTCAGCGGCTCGTGCAGCGACGCCAGGCCGCTCTCCAGGAGACGGTCGACCACCTCCGCAGCCGCGCGCACCGGCCGATCATGGATGCATCGCGTGAGCGCGTCCGCAGCCAGGTCCGGCATGCCGCCGGCGAAGGTGACCAGGAGGGACCAGACCTCTTCAGGAGGACGCTGCACCACGGCCTCCAGCAGAGAAGCCTCGTCAAGGGCGAGCGCCCGCGTGTACCGGGCCATGCGGATGATCTGCTCAGCAGTCCCGCGCGCACCGACCCGGGCTATCAGCTCCTGCCTCAGCGTTTCGCGCTCCCGGCCGACCAGCACCTCCGCGAGCTCCACCGCGTCCCCCGGACGCTGCTGCAGGAAGGAATCCAGCAACCAGCTCCAGTCACCGGCGCCCCCGGGTGCGCGCAGTGCCGCCAGCACGTCCGCGACGTCCGCGACCGGCTTCGTCGCGACGCGGTCCGTCACCGTCGCGGTGAGTGCCGCCTCTCCGCTCGTACTCAACAGCGCCAGGACGGCCACCAACGCCCTGTAGGGGCGTGCAGCCAAGGCCACCACAGCGGCTTCGAGCGATGCGTCGGGGAGCCGAGGGAGCAGCGCGACGATGTCACGAGCGGGCCGGCGGGTCACCGATCCCTGAGCCAGTCGCTCCGCTTCGGCAGCGCAGTTGTTGCGCTCCAGCACGTGAATCAACTCGGCGACCTCGCTCGGCGGGCGCCTTGGAACGGCAGCGTCCAGCAACCGTGCGGCCACCGCTTTCAGCCCGCGTTCCAGCAACGAGCTCACCAGACGCGTCAGATCCTCAGCCGGAGCCTGGGCCGACTCATCCAGAAGCCAACCCACTTCGGACACCGCATCACCGGCCTGCAGCGCCCGGACGACCGCCACCACGTCGCCGGCGGGCAGACGCGCACACGCTCGAAGCAGTTGTTCCCGCTGCCGGTAGAGGCATGCCTCGCCCAGCGCGCCCATCACCGTCAGGACGGCCTCGCCGCCCCGCCCGGCAACCACTGACAACAAGGGCTCCACCGCGTCCAGATCACCCTCCGCGAGGAGGTCCTGCACCGTGGCCACGATCTCGTCGGGTGAGCCCGCCCCTCCCACCCGCACTGCCTCCAGATGGACTTCGCTGCGCGAAGGCTGGGCATCGACTCTGGCGATTGATTCATCTACGGAACCAGCGCCCGCGTGCGTAGGCTCCTTCTGCGACAACCGCTGCTCAGCCCGACGGACAGCGGCCTCCGCCGCGGCCACCACGTCCGCATCGGCGGCCCGGGACGCGTGCTCCCGCTGGAGATCGTCCCGCTCCGTACGTACCTGCTCCAGCAGCTCCTTCAGGACCGAGATCTCTTCGCCCAGCTTCTCGCGCTCCCGCTGATCGACCACAGCGGCCAGTTCCGCCTCGTTCGCCCGCTCGTTCGCCAGCACCAGCGCCTCGCGCGCCTCGGCCCGCTCCGTCTGAACCTCGCGAAGGGCGGTCTCAAGCCGCTCGATCCGTGCCCTCAGGAGGTCGGCACTCTCCTCCAGCTCATCCTTCACCGCCACCAGCTCCGAGAGCCGGCGCCGGGCGGCCTCCATGGCTGCGGCATGCTCCGCCTCGGACACCTGCACCCTGTCCCGGGCGTCAGATTTCACCTTCTCGATCTCGGCCTGCGACTGGCGAAGCCGCGTCGCCAGTTTCGTCTGAGTCGTCCGGCTCTGCGCGAGTTCCCGCTCCGTCAGCGCCCCGCGGGCCTCGAACTCCTCGCACTGCAGCTGCCAGAACCGAGCCTGCTCCTCGGCCATCATCAGCTCGTAGAGCTGCGGATTCTTCGTGCGCAAGGCGGCGGCATGCGTCGCGTGCACCCGCTGGTGCACCTCGGCAGGCAGCGGTGAGTCAACCTTCACCTCAACCAGCAACAGCAGCTTCTTCAACTGCTGCGGCGTCGGCACCATGCCCGCCCGTCCCATACGGGACAAGGTCGGTGCCTTCATGCCCGCCCCGAGTTCGTCCGCGATCTCCCGATGGCCCATGCCGCGTTCCTTCAGCCGCGCGAACAGGTCGCGGACACACAGAGCGAACTCCTTCTCCGCCTCCGTAGCGCTTTCGACCATCGCCGCGTATGAGCGGCCGGCACCCCGTCGGGCGGCACCTTCCTGCCCACCGTCGCCTTCAAGCGCCCCACCCACGACCGCCGCCCCCCACCCGGAAGACCCCAACCCGGATCTCTCTTGATTCACCCCCTGACCTGCATTGATGCATCTTTTGAGGCAATTTTTCAGGCCCCATCGTGAAGGCAGCACCAAAACAGAGCCGACCCATTGCCAGCAAATACAGATCAGGGAGATACAGAATGCTTCACAACCAGCCGTGCAGGCAGGGGCTTTCCGAACCTCACGGGGCCAACTTCCCGAAGCGACACGGGATCGGCCGACGCGTCTCGCTGAAGGTAGCCTCCTTGGCCGCGCTCCTCGTCCTCGTCACCGCGCCCACGGCGGCCGGACAGGCCCCCATGACGAACCCCGCACCCCCCACTGCCGAAACCTCGGCACCCCAGCCTGCCCCGCAGACTCTCGAGCCCACGACCCCCACACCGTCAGCTCCCGCAATGGGGCCTGACGCGCAGGCACCAGCAACGGTCACCCAGCCGCCAGGCGTCAGCGGCTACATCCCCGTCGAGTACCTTCTCCCCCTCCTGCTCGCCCTCCTCATTGCCTTCCTGGCCGGCCGTCCCGGGGGGCAGGACGCGATCAAGAACCTCCTGCGCCTGCTGCGCATCGGGGGAGGGGACACCACGCCGCCGGCTCCCTAGGCGAGGTAGGCGGCCGCGGGAGGGGGTGGTGCGCCGTGATCTTCGACCAGAGAACATCACCCCGTAGGACCCTCAGCGCGCCTGGCCTTGATGCCAGGCATCAAGGCCAGGCCCCGGTGAAGAGAGCGGAGCTGCAGCGATCTGATCAGCCGTCCGGCGGCCCTCACACACGACTCAGCCCGGGGGTGGACCCGACTTCCGTCGGGTCCACC
>NZ_JBIAJC010000029.1:37482-45605 GCF_042871745.1 Streptomyces sp. NPDC005576
CCCGGCCGCCCCCCCGGGGCGTTCCCCCCCCCCCCCGCCCCAACCCCCCCCCGCCCCCCCCCCCCCCCCCCCCCCCCCCGGCGGGCCCCCCCCCCCCCCCCCGCCCCCCCCCCCCCCGGGCTGGTCTGCAACGGCTGGGTGTTTCGTCAGCTACTACGGGGTGCGGTCGCGGTCGGCCGGCCGGTGTGTGCGGCGCTTGAGCCTGCCGAGGAGGTATCCGGCCGCTGCGGTGAGCAGGGTCGCGAACAGGTTGCCCAGGACGTCGTGGAGCAAGAAGTCGAACAACGGGGCGGCTTTCATGACAGGGTCCTCTCGGTGCCGAAGTTCCCGTCCAGCGGGGCGGGTTGAGAGGAACCATCCCGACTGGCTCGTTTGAACATCTGCCACTGGTCGAATATGTGCAGGTGGCAGCGGGTGAGGGCAGCGGACAACGCCGGACGGCGGCGGAAAAACATGAGGGACCGGGGGACAGTCATGGGCGGGCCGGGACGGCCGAGGAAGTTGAAGGGCGGCCCGAAGGCCAACGAGCTGGCCGAGTTCGTGGCCGGGCTGGGGGCCCGCGAGGGGTTGAAGACGGCCTCGTTCGCCGCACGGTTTCCCGGAAGCAGCACCGTGTGGGCGGAGTACCTGAACGGGTCGAAGATCATCCCCATCAAGACTCTGGGGCAGGTGGTTCAGGAGCTGTGCGGCACCGACGTCCGACTACGGGAGCAGATGCTTGTCCGTGCCCGGAAGCTGCACAGGGAAGCAACGGCGGAGGCTGCCCGACTGCCCGCCGCCGATCAGGAACCGCAGGTCGCGGCCCGCGAGCTGATCGACGTCCAGCAACACTTGGTGGAAACCAAAGACCGGCTCATCAAGGCGACGGAGTTCGCCGAAAGCGCCCGCGCCACCATCAACACACTGCTGATGATGGTGGCGCGGGCGGAGAACTCCTTCCGCCAGCTCACCACAGAACACGACCGCGGACAGGCACTGAAGCGCGCCGAGACCGAAGCCCGCCTGGACCGGGCCCGCCTCCGTCTCGAACGCACTGAAGCGGAACTCGAACGGGCACGTCAGCACCGCTACACCGCCGAACAGGCCCAGCAGGCCCTCATCATCGAAGCCGCCGAAGCCCGGCGCGACCTCGAAGAGCTGCGCCGCCGGGCCGCCGACCTCGGCCGCGACGTCGCGGACACCGACCGCCCGGAGCAAGTCCTGCTTCCCGCCGTACGGAAGGCGCCCGGTCCCGGCACCGACGAGGACTTCACGGACTTCGACGACGCGCTGGACCGCATCACCAGCGAGGGCGAGGACCGTGAGCGCGACCTGATCGACCTCGCCGAGCACACCGGCACGGCGGTGCCGGAACACCCCGCGGGAGGCCCGCAGATCATCTCCGGCACCGCCGTCCCCCCGCCCCGCCCCACCCCACAGCCCCCGGCCCGCGGCGACGAAAACCCGCCCAGTGCCGGCACCGCATCCCCGCCCAGCACCGCTCCCACTCCCGCAGGCACCGACGACCCGGCTCGCCCGGGCGCTTTCCGGACCATGACCGAGCACCGAGACCCCCCAGCCGGCTCTTCACCCGGCGCGGACCGCGCTTCAGTGACCGCCACTGCGCCATCCAGCCGCCCGCACCAGCGGAGCCCGGAACAGCCCCGCCGGCCAAGCTCCGCGCTACGTGCTGACCCCCCGTCAGGATTATCCCGGACAACCCGGAAAATCCCTCCTACCAGGGGAAAGAGAAACCCGACGGGACCGCTCGCAGCCGACCGCATCTACCTGGATCCCGCCGACACGTACGAAGCCGCGTTCGTCCGCGACCTCGCCGACCTGCTGCGCGAGGCCAGACTGCCCTTCGCGGCCCTCAGGGAACTGGCGCCGAGCGAGGCGGAGCTCAGCATCCTCCTGCGGGGCCGGCCGCCCTCGAAGTCCTTCATCGAGGCGCTCATCAAGATTGCCGCACCGGCGGAACTCACCACGTGGCAGGAGCTCTGGACCGCCACCAACCGGACGCCCAAGGCACCGCGCCCGCCTGACGCCGGGGTCCCCCGCACACCGCCCGACCCGTCCAACGGAACGGATTCGCGCGCAGCTCTGCTGACGGGCTGGGCCTGCGCCGTCCTGGGCGTCGTATTCGCCTACACCGTCACGGCCACGTTCACCGGGGGCCTCCAGGCCGATCCCGGCGCCGGCATCCTGAACCTGATCATCTACGCCGTCGCAGCCCTGCTCAGTCTGCTTGCCGCAGCGATCGTTCTGGTGGGGGCGATCCTGGCGAGACTCAAATCCGATGCCCCCTTCACCTTCTTCCTCATAGCGTTTGTGCTGGCACTGCCCGCCGGCCTGATCGTCCCGTGGTACGTGGCCTTCGGCGAGCCCTGGTATTGGATCGCCGACCACCTCGGTGTCATCTGACAGCGTCACGAGATGCGCCCCGGCGCGGGCGGGACGGTCGTGAAGAGGACGTTCCACAGGTTGCTCGGCGCGCGGACCAGCGCGACCTCACCACCTGGTGGCAGGGCAGGGCGGATCAGTCCCGGCCGCTGCCGGTGCCTACGGCTGATCATGCGGTAGGGCGGGCGGTGTGTTCCGCCGGCGCTGGGTGCGGCGGAGGTGTCGGTGTGCGCGGTGGTTGGTCCACCAGGTGAGGCGGTCGGGGGAGTCCTGTGGGAAGAGGTTCTGTACGGAGGTCGCGGCGAGGCTGAGGATGAGGCAGATGATGACGCCCCACCAGGGGGCGCCGGCCATGACGGTGGCGAGGCCGGACACCGCGGTGACGGAAGCGGGGACGAGGTTCGTGGAGACGGGCATCGCTCAGATCCCGCTTCCTGTGGTGTGGGCGCTACGCCCCGGCCGGGGGCGGGGGTGGTGGGTCATGGCGGGCCTCCTGCGGGCGGTGGGCACCTTGTGGGTGCGGGTTCACGCCAGGGACGGGGCCGAAACGGCACCGTGCCGTCTCAACCACCTGTGTGACGTGCTGAGTTGGCCCTACAGTGACCGGTGGGTCTGGTGGTGGGCGACCGCGCCGGAGGAACTGTTCCCGGTGCGGTCCGGCACCGGGAACCTGGTGAGGGGGAGCACAGGTGGCACACGGTCAGAACGACGACGGGGAAGGGATTCTCGCGCGTCGGCAGGCGCGCGAGGAGAAGGACCGGCTGAAGGCCGGGTTCGGCGCCCGGCTGAAGACCCTGCTGGACCTGACGGGCCTCTCCTCGCGCCAGTTCGCCGCCCGCTTCCCCGCGTACAAGGACTCCACCGTCCGCAAGTACACACTCGGCACGAACCTGCCGCCGTGGGACTTCCTGAACGACCTGCTCACCGAGGTCGCCCGGCGTACCGACGATCCCGCCGCTCCGCAGCGCCGCACCGAACTGTTCACCGCCTACCGCACCGTTCTGGTCGAGACCGGCGCCGACCTCCGCGGCAGCGATCAGAACTCCCTCCTGCTGCGCCTCCTGGACGGTGAGGAAGCACTGCACCGGCTTGGCATGGAGCTCGCGGAGGTCCGGGGGCGGGAGAACCAGCTCCGCATGGACCTGGAGGAGGAGACCCGCCGCGCCCCGGCCGCGCCCGGTACCGGCAGCGAGGAACGGCGGCGCCGGATCGAGGAGGAGAGCCGCGCGCTCGCGGCGCGCAGGGACGAGCTCGTTCACCGCCGCGGCGCTCTGGTCACCGAGTTGGACGACTGCCGGGCGCGCCTGGCGGTGATGGAGGCAGCCGACAGCTCCATCGACCTGGTGCCGGCGGCAACCGGGGCCGGTGCGGGAGCGCACCAGGCCCCGCCCCCGCCTCCCGGGCCGCCCACCACGCCCATGACACCGCCGAAGCAGGGCGGCCGACGCGGTCTTGCGCTGATCGGCGCCGCGGTCGCCGTTGTGCTCCTGGCGGGCGGCGGCGCCGCGGCCGGGATCTGGGCGACCGGCGGCAACGACGCGGACAACCGGGCCGCACCCCGGTCACCGGAGACGACTGCCCCGCCGGTCACGGAGCCGGCCACGCCCACCACCGCCGCCGCACCGTCGGCCTCCGCGCCGTCCAGCGCTGAACCGGGCACGGATGCCGAGCCGACCGCGGACGTCTCGGCGCCGTCCGAGTACGAGTCGTCCCCGGGCTCGGGGACGTCGCTCGTCAATGACCTGCCGGCGTTCGAGGACGACGGCTACCAGGCCGGCGCCCAGAAGGTGAACCTGCGCGAGTACCCCATCGCCCTGCGCGACGCCGACAGCTCTTGCACGACGGTCGCCACGTGGCAGCTGGATCGCACGTACAAGAGCCTGGTGGCCGGCATCGGCATCTCCGACGAGAGCGGCACCAACAGCAGCGCCGAGTTCACCATCTCCGTGGACGGACACGTACGGTTCC
This sequence comes from Streptomyces sp. NPDC005576, assembly GCF_042871745.1. Lineage (NCBI taxonomy): Bacteria > Bacillati > Actinomycetota > Actinomycetes > Kitasatosporales > Streptomycetaceae > Streptomyces > Streptomyces sp. NPDC005576. The sequence continues at coordinate 41,833 of NZ_JBIAJC010000029.1, forward strand.
AGCGGACCATAGGGGTCGGGGAGAGCGCCCAGACCGCGATCGCGGACCTCACCGGCGCCTTCCGCGTCACCCTGACCGTCGACGACTGCGGCTCGGCCGACGCCGCGTGGCTCGACCCCGTCATCACCAAGTAGCACACCAGCCACCCCACCGACCCCAGCCCGCAGAGCCGCCAGACCGACCTGCAGCGGCTCGCGGGCGGCTGGCGCCCCCATGTTCCCTTCGGCCGTGAGCGGAGGAGCAGACGGCGAGGAAGTCGTCGGCGTGGGCGGTTCGGTGCCCGGTCCTCGCTGCCGTTGCTGTGGTCAGGGCACTGCCGGGGCACGCGGTGGGCCGTACGCGGTGCTCACGCCTGCCGAAGGGCGAGCCAGGTGAGGGCTGCGGTGGTCATGGCTTCGACGCCGTTGGTGATGGTGGGTTCGATCAGGGGTGCGAAGTGAGGCGAGTGGTTGGAGGGGATGTCATGGTCGGCCGTTCCGGCCTCCTGCGCCTTGCGGTAGGTGTCGGGGTCGGTGCCCCCGAAAATCCAGTAGCACATCGGTGCGCCGGAGGTGGTGGCGAAGATCCCGCAGTCCTCGCTGCCGGTGGCCTGGCCCGGGTCCAGGACGTGCTCCTCGCCGAAGTGTCGGCGGAACGCGGCGAGGGTGCGGGCAACGGCGTCCTCGTTGTTGACCAGAACGGGGAAGGTGCCGGTGGGCTCGATGTCCGGAGCGCGGGTGGCTCCGGCCGCCTGGGACTCGCCCTCGACGATCCGCTTGACGGCGGCCAGGACGGTGGCGCGTACCGGGTCGGTGAAGGTGCGGATGTTGAGCTTGAGTTCGGCGGTGTCGGGGATGATGTTGTCCTTGGTGCCGGCGTTGAGCGCGCCGACGGTCAGGACCGCGGTCTCGCCGCCGGCGATCTCGCGGGAGACCACGGTCTGCAGGCGCATGACGGTGGCCGCGGCCATGACGACGGGGTCGATGGCTGCCTCGGGGCGTGATCCGTGGGCGCCCTTGCCGTACAGGGTGATCTTGAGAGCGTCGGTGGCGGCGAACGCCGGGCCGGGGTGACAGCCGACCATGCCGGTGGGCAGGGGGGCGACGTGCTGGCCCAGGACGACATCCGGTGTCCCGATCCGGTCGAAGAGGCCGTCGTCGATCATGGCCTGGGCGCCGCCCCCGATCTCCTCGGCGGGCTGGAAGACCGCGGTGACCGTCCCGGACCAGTGGGCGCGGCCGGCGACCAGCAGGTCCAGTGCTCCAAGGAGGCAAGTGACGTGCATGTCGTGACCGCAGGCGTGCATGACGCCCTCGGCGGTGCTGGCGTAGGGCAGACCGGTCTGCTCCTGGACGGGCAGGGCGTCGAAGTCGGCACGCAGCAGGACGCGCGGGCCGGGGCCGTTGGCCAGGACCGCGGCCACCCCGGTGCCGCCGATCCCAGCTGTCACCTCCAAGTCCAGGTCGCGCAGCCGTTGGGTGATCACACCGGCAGTGCGGGTCTCGGCGAAGGACAGCTCCGGGTGGGCGTGCAGGTCCCGGTAGAGGTCCGCCAGGTCGTCCTGGGTCTGCGGCAGCCTCGCCAGCACCGCACTGAGAGTGCTGGGCTCCGGGGACCTGTCCGTATCGCTCATGACCTCATGATCAGTGGCCTTCCCGGACCTCGCCTGCCGGGTGGCCCGGCCGGAGGCCGAGGGAGAAGGATGGCGGCGGTCAGGATGCCCAAGGCAATGGCGGTAGACAGGCGTGCGTCGTGCGGACATGTGTACGTAAAAGGGGGTGCCGGGCGCCGGATCTGCACTATCGGTCGACGGGTTCGCCTTTCGCTGCTTACTGAGGTTTAACTCGTGGTGTCGTGAGTCGGATCTGATGGTCAGGCCGGTCTCGGCGAGGCAGCCGTCGATGAGGTTGCTGCGGTACTGGATGTGCCGTAGACCGCTCCGGACCGTGCGGATGAGGTGTTCTGGCGTGGAGAAGGCGACGTTGGAGAGCCAGCCGCGACGTAACAGGGACCAGATGCCTTCGACGGGGGTGAGGTCGGGGGCGTAGGGCGGCAGGTAGAGGATGGTCAGCCAGTCACGGGAGTCGGCGAACTCCCGTAGACCTGCGGCTTTGTGGACGTTGAGGTTGTCCCAGATGAGGATGATCGGGCCGCCGAGTTGTTGGTGGGCTGCGATCAGCAGGTCGCGGTAGTCGCGCCAGGAGAAGCTTTTGCGCCCCTCGCGGTTGCCGTCGTCCCGTCGCGGCCGGTAGATCAGCCGGGATCGGTGGCCGGGTTTGTAGCAGGTCAGTGCAGCGATGGATATCCGTCTGCGCGAACGCCCGCGGACGCGGACCACCGGGGTCCGGCCTCGCTGGGACCAGGTCTTGGCGTGCGACGGCGTCATGGAGAAGCCGGCTTCGTCCTCGAAGACCAGCCAGGCTCCACGGGCCGCCGCTAGCCTTCCGCGCGGGGCCACACCTCCTTGACCCACCCGGCCACCGCGTCGTCGTCCCGCTCCATGGCACGACGGGCCGGAACCTGGCAGGACCAGCCGTTACGCACCAACAGCTTGCGTACGCCCTGGATCGTGTACGTGAGGTGGAAGCGCCGTCCGATCACCGTCTTCACACGGGCCAGCGTCCAGCGCTGGTCCTCCCAGCCGTGCGCGGCCGGTCCCTGGGCTAGCTCCGACTCCAGCTGAGCGAACTGCTTCTCACTCAGTCGCGGCAGCGACGCGGGCCCCTGCGACCGCAAGGACCGCGGGCCGCCCTCGGCCCACGTGTGACGCCACCGCTGCACCGATCGGACACTGACCCGCAGATCCCTGGCGATCGCCGTACTGCCCTCGCCCCGAGCGAACCGCTCAGCCGCCTGCAGTCGTAACTCCTCGCGCTTGCACTGCCGTTCAGCGGTCAGCCCGCCACCCTGTGGATACCTCATCCTTCAGTGGTACCGCAGACAGACACCCCTCGTCAGCCCTTATGACTTCACGAGTTCAATCTCAGTAGTCACCCGGGTTTCCTATCACTGTGCGGCGGAGACGGACAGCGATTTTCGCAGGTCGGCACCTTGGCGCCCAGCCCGGCCGGTCTAAGCACCAACCGCCGTATCCGGCGGCGGGGTTCGACCCTGGTAAACCGGCCCGCAATCCGGTCCATCAGGCCCTCGAACGCTTCATGCCAGCGGGCCGGGTCTACGCTGTGACCTGCGGCCACCGTCTGATCTTCTATCTTCACAAGCCGATGATCACCGGTGGTCCTACTCGTTCCCGGACCAGCCCCCCCACCAGCAAGATCACCAAGTGGTCCGGGGCGCCAACCTTGGAGTTGACTCGGCCGATGGACATGTCCTCTCGGGAGATCCGCATCCCTCTCGACGAGGCAGTCGCAGTCCTGCAGGATCTGAACGAGTTCGTGGTGTCCCTCGACCGACTTGGCTCCCGCCAGGCATCCGGAACCGCTGACGAGCACACCGTCGGAACATTCATCGACGACTGGGATGTCGCCCGACGGTTGGCCCGCGCCCGACACGTCATCAGCGTCGCTCTGGATGCGCAGCTGAGCGAAGAAGACAACCTCGAGATCGACGCGCTGTGCGAGCAGGGCAACTTCTACACGGACAACGTCGGCTACACCTCTCCCAGCCAGTCCAGCTGATCCGGCAAGCGAATCAGGCCGGCCCCACCGGCCCACAAGATCACGATCTACGGCTGGAGTACTAAGAAGTCATCTCATTTGGCGAGCCTGCGGTAGCAGATGAGAGTGCAGGCGATGCTGGTGAAGGCCAGGAAGTGGTCGGCCTTGCGTTCGTAG
>NZ_JBIAJC010000030.1:0-18495 GCF_042871745.1 Streptomyces sp. NPDC005576
CCCGCGGAGCGGGTAATGCAGCGCTGGCGCGCTGCATAGAGCGGGAATGCGCTGCGCGCATTCTGAAAGGCGCTGCGCGCCTTTGATAAACCGCTGCGCGGTTTATGGGGAATTCCCGCACGCGGGAATTCTAATTACCGCTGCGCGGTAATTGGGGGGGCGCCTCTCCGCTGCGCTCCGTGGCGGGGCGTCCGCTGCGCTCCCGCCCTACCGGCTTCGCCGGGCTGGCTACGGGCGGCGGACGGTGCATCACGCGCGGGCCCGTGTAGGGCTTGGGATTCCGGCCCACCACCCCGGGACAGCCGGGGCGGGTGGCGGGCCACCAGGAGGACACGGGGGCAGGGTCGCCGCCACGGGAACGGCGGGGCGGAGAACCCCGGGTGATGCTGCTTCAGATCGAGTACGAGATGAACTCTGGAGCCAGCCCGCACCCCCACTGCATCAAATGATGCGCATGTACCTTTGGCGGAATCGGACCACACCCCCGGGGCGCCGCTCCCCACGGTGCATCAACCTGATGGACCGTGTAGCGATTGGGATTCCAGGGCATCACCACATCCGCCCGGAGCGCCTTTTGATGCACGGGTAGAAACACGGACCGACCACCACCACTGGCCCGGTTTTTAAATGTCGAAAGGGAACGGTTCGAGGGCCTGCACCCTTTGCGCCTTGAGTCGGCATTTCATGCACGGGGTGGGCCAGACGTAATCCTCTTCCAGCTCACCCCCGCAGTGCGGGCATTTTCCGCAGTAGGCGTCTCCACATTCTTCTCCGCAGGTGTCGCAGAGCTTGTCCTTTTCCATCTCTCTCCGCCTTTGATAGCTGGTCTACAGCTCTTCCGGGTGCGTGTCCCGCACCCATCTCCACACGCCTTCGGCGTCCGGCGCGTAGAGGGACCGGCCGCCGGGATATTGGCCGTGGTCGCTCAGAATCGCGGTCCAGGGGTCTTCGTCCTCGGCGAGCACCGGCACGGTCTGCCCGTCCAGTGGTCCGCCGTGCAGTTGCACGTCAACTGTGTCCATGCGGGGACGGTAGCGGCGCGCACGGCCTGCTTTCAGGCAGTCGACGGATGAGTGCCTGCGCGGGTGTCCTGAGGGCCGCACGCGGACTGCTGCCATGGGTAGTGCCATGCCCAGGCGAGGGCGGGGGTTTCCGGGCGTCCGCGCAGGTCACCATGCATGGCAGCAGTCCGCGTGGCAGGACCCATGGCAGCACCCATGGCACGGGGCCGGGACGTACCGGCCCGTGCCCGGCGCGCTCCGCGACGGGCCGCGAGAGAGGCCGGCGCAGCGCCGCACGCCTTCCCCGACTCCCCGTCACCCGCCCCGCCACCTTTCAGCAGCCAGGCCCGGGGAACGAGGGGAAGTCCGAGCCGTGGTGAGTGCCTGTCCCGGCCCTGACCTGGTCGAACGGGCGGGCCGCGTCCGGGGAGGTGCAACAGATGTCGCAACCCCTGGCGCTACGGATGGTGCTACCGATGGCGCAACACATGCTGCTACCGATGGTGCGCCGTCCTCCTGGCCGTCGCCCCCGGGGACCAAGAGGACGGCGACGGCCGCGCGGGACGGGCCCCGGCATCGAGGCGACGACCTCGCCGCGGCGCCCCGTAGCGAGACCGCCAACCCGGCTTGCCCTACAACTTGCCCTACAACGTGCCTTTCAACTTGCGCTACAACTTGCTCTGCAACTTGCCCTACAACTTGCTTCCACCGGCCGGGCCGGACAGGAGAAACCGCAGATCAGGACGCACGGTCAAGGGGTGCCGGGCGCGCCGACTACTTCCCTGGGAGACCCCTCGGGGAGTACCGGCCCGGTTCCGCCGGGTCCCCGGGGCCGCCCGGCTGGCGAACGCTGCGCCCACCGGCCTGCCGACAACGGCGGCCAGGAGCACGAGCTCCGTCCCGGCGCCACGGCTCCGCGCCGGGACGGACGCCGCGTCCTGGGCGCCGGCCCCTCCCGCCGGACTGTGACCGCGGTTGTGACCGCAGCGGTGACACGGTGGCTGTGACCGCCCGGACCGGACCGGCCCGTGTCGGCACGCGTCCGAGCGCGCCCCTACGCGTACACGCGCGTAGGCGGCACGCCCGACCCGGGACACGCACGGCACGCGTTGGACCCCCGCCGAACCATCCGTCCGGGCATCCGCTGGGAACTGTCCGGACGCCCCGAGCTGGACAGATCCCGGACGGATGCCCAGCGGTTCCCCAGCGGATGCTCGGGCGTGCCGCCACCCAGCCTGCCGGGTGGCCTCCTCACAGTGCCTTGAGCGTGTCTTTGAGCAGGCGCAATGCCTTGTGCCAGTGAGAGGCGGTGGCGCGCCATTGCTTTTCCGCTTCCACACTGGCGCGGGTGACGGCGAGTTCCCTGCCGGTGGTGGTGCGGACCATGGCGATTCGGTGGGTGTTCATCAGCAACGCGTTGAGATGGAGCTCGCCGATCCCCAGAGAGGACGCAGCCTCCTCCCGGGTCATCCACTCGCCGCCTTCTGGGAGATCACGGTAGGCGAAGGGTATCTGCGGGAGATCGTCCGTCCAGGTCTTCACCCAGGCATTGTCGTCGACGGCCCACACCGGCCCGGTTCCGCCGGGTCCCCGGGCCGCTCCGCTCCGGGGTTCCCGGCAGCCTCGGCGTAGACCACCGCCAAGAGCACCGCGCCGTGCCCGCCGGAGCGAGCAGTGCCGGGGACGGTGCGTCGGCCGGCTCGACCGGCCGCTGCTCCTGGCCGTGGTTCCCGGACCGGCGCCGCCGGGCGTTGGCCTCGCCGCGGAACGCCCCCGGCATCGAGGCCGCAGGACCCGCGCGGGTGCCCGCCCCGCCGGCGACTGTGACCGCAGCGGTGACACGACGGCTGTGACCGCCTGGACCGGCCGACCCGTGTCGGCACGCGCCCGAGCGCGCCCCACGCGTACACGCGCGTAGGCGGCACGCCCGACACGGGACACGCACGGCACGCGGTGGACCCCGCCGAACCATCCGCTGGGCATCCGCTGGTGATCCGCTGGCATCCGTCCAGCAGCAGGCGCCCGGACAGATCCCAGCGGATGCCCAGCAGATGCCCGGACGGATGCCCAGAACCGGCATCAGGACCGGCACGGGCACCGGCTGGTGACCGGCAACCACCCCGATGGCCAGCCGGTGCACCGGTCGCGCCAGCCGGTGCCCCTGCCGGACCGGATGCCGGTCCCCACCAGCACAAACACCCGAACCTCACAGCTCACAGCCTCACAGCCAGAACCCGGCCACCAGGCGAAAACCGGGGTGAATCTCACAGGCAGCCCCCACGGACCCGCCCGCCCCAACGGGAACCCGGGGCGCTGTACGGCGATCTGCGGGCCCAACGCGACCGCCCCGGACCTGGGAGGCCCGGGGCGGCTGACGATCATTCAGAGGGGCGTACAGCGGCTCTAATGGCCCTGGTATGCGCCGGGGCCCTCTCCCTCCCTCGTCATGTCCCGCAGCCGCGAGTAGTGGAACTGGTGCGCGACGGTGACCGTGCCGGTCGGCCCGTTGCGGTTCTTCGCGAGGATCAACTCGCTCTCCCCGGCCCGGGGAGACGCCGGCTCGTAGGCGTCCTCGCGGTGGAGCAGGATGATCGCGCTCGCGTCCTGCTCCAGCTGTCCGGAGTCCCGCAGGTCCGACGCGGCGGGGCGCTTGCCCTCGCGGTGCTCGGAGCCACGGTTGAGCTGTGCGCAGCAGATGATCACGGCGCCGGTCTCCTCGGCGATGATCTTCAGCTCACGGCTGACCTCGGACACCCGCTCGTACGCGCTCTGGCGGCTGTTGCGCTGGTCGGTGTACATGAGCTGGACGTAGTCGATGATCACCAGCGGGACCTGTCCGGTCGCCCGGTGGACCGCCTTGATGCGGGTGCGGACCAGCGCCGGGGTGACCCGGGGCGTGTAGTCCATGAACAGCGGCAGCGTCTCCAGTTCGGGGAGCCGGCGGGCCATGCGGGTCCAGTCGTCCTCCGTGACCGCCGGGCCGCCCTCCATCAGGTGGTCCAGCGCGACCCGCGAGCGGTTCGACAGGACCCGGTTGGTGACCTCGGACCTGCCCATCTCCAGGCTGTGCACCAGCGTCGCCCGGCCCGAGCTGGCGTTGGCGAGCGCGACCCCGAGCGTGGCCGCGCTCTTGCCCATCGCCGGTCGGCCGGCCACCAGGACGATGTTCCCGGGCCGCAACTTGAGCTTCGCGTCCAGGTCGCGCAGCCCGGTCACCGCGGCGGCCTCGATCGTGGACTCCAGGCTGTCCAGGTGCTCCTGGAGCCCGTCGCCGAACAGGCCGAACAACCCGTCGTCCGCGGTCTCGTCGGCCGCCAGGTGCTCCAGCTCCGCCTGGTGCGCCGCGATCGCGCCGGTGACCCCGGCCGGGTCGGCCTGACGCGCCGTCTGCATCCCGCGCACCAGGGCCTCGTGGTAGCGGCGCAGCCGGGCGTAGCCGTGGACAATCTCGGCGTAGTGCTCGACCTCGACCGACAGGCATGCCTGCTGCGCGATCTGCGACAGCTGCACGAACCCGCCCACCCGGTCCAGGTCGCCACTGCGGCGGAGCTCCGCCTCGACCATCGGCAACCCGGTCGGCTTCGAGCGGCCGTGGAGTGCCAGAACAGCCCGCCAGATCGTCTCGTGGTGCGGCCGGTACCAGGTCCGGGGCGCGTCCAGGATCTGCGCCACGACCGGGACGGGGTCGGCGGCCGGGGTCGCCATTAGGCACGCGCCCAGCACCATCTCCTCGACCCGCCCGGCCGCCGCCTCCGGCGTCTCCGGCCCCTGCTGAGCGGGAATCTCCGTGAACGCGTCGGTGGTCACTGCTGCTCCTGAGAGGTCGTCGCGGCCAGGCCCGGGTGGGTGCAGCGGCGGTTGGGCTTGTCGTCGTCGTCGTCCAGGACCCAGCCGAGCTGGTCGCAGGCCGGGCAGGCCGCGCGCAACGCCGCCTCGATCTCCGGGGCGGTGTGGGCAGGCGCGGCGGCCGGGGCCGGCGGCCGGTACAGGCACAGGTCATCGACCCAGCCCGGCAGGCACTTCACCCACGAGGTAGCCCCGCCGGTGTTCTTCAAGATCTCGGCCTCAAGCGCCAGGCGCTGGACGTCGTCCATCGACGCGAGCGCCGGCCAGCCCTGCGTCCGCATCGCGCGCAGCAGCCGCGGTGCGCACCGCTTCGCCGTGGAGAGACCGGCCTGCCACCGCCGCATTCGCTGGAGGAAATCCGCCGCGCCCGCGAGGTCCTCGGCGGAGAACTCTGGCGCCCGTTCCAGCTGCTGCTGTGACGGCAGCGACCCCGTGGTGCGGGTGAGGGGGTAGGGGGAGGAGGAATCCTCCTCCTCCGGGGGGTGTGGGGGGGGAGATCCATTGGTACCACGTGGTGCGACCTGCGGTTTTGCACCATTGGCCATGTGTGGTGACTGGCCACATGTGGGCATTGGTGACATGTGGTCTGAGCTGGGGTTTTCCTCATTGCCCACATGTGGTGACTGACCACATGTGGGCAATGGTGACATGTGGTCTGAGCTGCGGTAATCGTCGGGAGCGGGAATCCACGCTCCGGTCTCAGGCTGGTCCAGCCGACGCTGGGAGACGACGTACTGGATGCCGACGGCCTTGCCGCCTTCACCACGCAGGCGGCGGGTCTGGATGTGGCCGGCCTCGCGCAGCAGACCCAGCTCCCGACGGACGGTGTTCGCGCCGAGCGGCTTACCGTTGGCGCCCTTCCAGCCGAGCCTGTCGAACCACTTCACCAGGAACGGGACGTCGAACGTGGCGTCGTGAGGCAGGAACCACAGGGCTTGCAGCACGCCGAGGGTCAAGGGCTGGAAGCCGTGCCCGAAGAACGTCTCGTCGGTGATCGTGACGTTCGGAGCGAACTCCGACTTCTTCCTGAAGGTCTCGCGGACATCGAGATCCGCCCGCTGACCGTGCAGTGCGTCGCGCTCGCTCACCGAGCCACCTCCGCCGGGTGGCTGTTCGTCTGCGGCGTGCCCGTAGGGCGGGCTGGCCTGCTGCGCTGTTCGTCTCGTACGCTCATAGATGAGCGCACCTCCTCATGCAGTCGAGAGTGCTTCTCCAGCCCGGGTGGCCGCCCGAGCTGGACGTGCGGGCCCCGTCGTTGCGACGGGGCCTTTTGCGTTGCCTATTGGTGGCTGATCACCCCTTCCGCGATCATGGGCAGATCGCGGAAGGAAAAGAATTCTCCCGCTGGATAAAGCGAGCGGGAGAATTCAGGATCTTCCGTTCTCGGCTGAGCAGGTTCGCCTATGACGAGAACAGAAGATCCTTCGACGGCTGCGAAAAGCCGATTGATTGCGGAGCTGACGTCGATTTTTTCGTGTCATCCCACGATGTCGAGTGTCACCCGGTGATGGAGTGGTGTGGTCGTGACGGTTACGTACACCGTTTCTCCCACGGAGTTCTTGGTGATGTTGACGATGCGGAAGCCGGGCGAACCTTCCTGCATCCTGAGCGCCTCGCACACGGCCAGGGGCATGGGCTCCGCCGTGATCGCGCACTCCGTCAGGGCGACGTCCCAGCCCAGCCAGTCAGCCACGCGCACGCCCTTTGGCGGCTTGATCGGCTGAGCGCCTACCGGCGCCAGCATCGGGGGCACACCCTCGTACCCGTCGGGCGTTTTGGCTGCGATCGGGTACGGCAGGACCGTCAGCTTGTGCTGTACCGGCACGCCGTCCACTGACCTGATCCTCGTGCGCTCCACGACGTCGGCCCCTTCGGAGATGCCCCAGAGAGCCATCTCAGCCGTTGCAGGCGACTGCCGTACGAGAGTGGTTTCCTCGCCTGCTTGGCCGACTGCGTTGCTCGGCTTCCAGGGCAGTGCGGCAGTCAGGTCCGGGGGCGCATACGTGCCCAGATGGGCGTCGGCGCTGGGGCCGGCTGCCACGGTGGTACCGCTGCCGCGCTCAGTACGGGTCAAGCCGAGGGCGGACAGTACGGCGTAGGCCGCCGCAGCCGTCTGCTGGCTTACCTCGTACTTGTCGGCCAGCTCTCGAACGCTGGGCAGGCGGGCACCGTACTGGTACTGACCTGCGGCAATGCCCGAGCGAATATCCGCCACGATGGCACTTGCATTCATGGTCGCTCTCCTCCCTGTGATCCCCTGCTTGTTTCCCAGGCTATCGGCGTCAAGCAGCGGTGCCCTCATGTTACCGCAGTCAAGAAGGTTGGGAACCATCTTGACACTTTGGATTTTGCTCTCTACCTTCGGTCTTGGGTCGCACAGCGATGGCCTCGGAGGTGCAACTCCGAGGCCATCTATCGGACCCGCCCAGGACTTGAGATGGAGAGAGGGCACCGACATGACGATCGTGGCAGAGCGCGGCTTATCCGCGCTGGTCACCCCCGGGGTACGGGCGGGGTTGGCCGAGGAGATCGAGCGCGAGGAGCGCCGGGACGACGACATGGGTCCGGAGGCGGAGCCGTTCGCGGCCCGCACGGGTTCGGTTCGGTCGGCGGACGCGGTGCTCCGCGAGCTGCTCGCCGGGTGGGTCGCCGAGTACGGGGTGATGGTCGGGCGTGTTGTCGCCCGGTCCGTGCGCCGTGAGGACCTGCACCTGGTGGACGACCTGGTGCAGGACGTGTGGGTCGAGGTGTGGCAGTACCTGCTGTGCGGCAACGACGTCCAGCGTCCGGCGGGGCTGCTCGCGGTGATGGCCCGCTCCCGGGTCTGCGGGCACTACCGCTCCGCCCGGGTCCGCCGCGAGCTGGCCACCGATTTCCAGGACTACGAGCGGGCCGTCCACCGGCTCGCGTCGTGGATCGGGGCAGCGGCATGAGCGCCCCGCTGACGGTGCTGGAGATCGTGCTGGAACGCGAGGGCACCAACTGCCTGTGCAGGGGCGCCTGCGGCATCGAGCACCCCTCGAAGCGGTGCGGCCTGGAGCGCACCGAGCGCCGCGAGTTGCTCGCCGCCCCGTACCCGCTCCCGCTGACCGAGCACGAGACCGCCGCCGCCCCGGTGTCGGAGCTCTGCCCGTGGTGCCCCGGCTGCTACGGCCGCGCCCGCAGGCGCAACGCCGAGACGGCCGCCGTGCTGCGCCGCCAGGCGCTGGACGAGTCGCAGCTCGGTCTGTTCGACGTCGAGGGCGCCGGGGGTGGTCGGTGATGACGGTGCGGGTGCACGAGTGGTGGGACGCGCCGCAGGCCGAGGTGCTGACGCGGACGATTCTGCCGGGGCAGCGCACGGTGGCGGACGCTGAGCAGCGGGTGCTGCGGGGCGTGTCGGGTCTGTCGCTCCCGCAGGGGTACGTCGTCGCCGGGTCGGGTCTCGACGTGCTGGGCGCGGACGAGCTGCGGGTGCGGGCGCGGATGATCGTCGCGATGGGCCGGGTCGGCGCCTGGGCGCGGATCGGGGGCCGGTCATGACGCTCACGCGGAACGCGAAGCAGGTCGTCGCCGCTGCCGGTCCGGCCGGTGTCCCGGCCTGCCAGGGCGTGGACCCGGAACTGTTCTTCCCGGAGGCGTCGGAGCTGCGCAACGGCCTCTCGGCGGCGGAGCTCGCCGCGCTGGCGGTGTGTGCCGGGTGCCCGGTGGTCGCGTGGTGCCTGTCGCGGGACTTGGCCGAGTGCACCGTGGCGTCCCGTGTCCGGGGCGTGCGCGGCGGGCTCCGGCAGGCCGAGCGCCGCGCACTGCACGTCGAGCTGTTCGGCCGCCGGCCGAAGAACGGAGCGACGGCATGAGCGCCCCGACGACTCCGCCCCCGGCTCCGAGCCGGGCGACGAAACGGCGGACGACGATCCGGGCCGCCGCGCTGGCCGCCACGGTGACGGGCGCTCAGCCCGTCGCCACGGCCCCGGCCCCGGCCGCCCCGGCCTCTCCTCCGGTGGTCCCGGCTCCGGTCGCTCCGGCCCCGGCCCCGGCCCCGGCTCCGGCTCCGGCTCCGGCTCCGACGAAGGTCGGGTCGAAGTTCGCGGCGAAGTTCAAGAAGGCGCCGGTCGCTGCGGCGGACCCGGCGGAGGCTGCGTCGTCTGCTCCGGAGCGGTCGCTGAAGAAGCGCCAGCGCCGTGCCGCCGCCGCAGAGGTCGAGGCCGAGGGTGAGGCCGAGGCGGGTGGTCGGTTCGCGGCGATCGCGGCGAGTCCGCGGTGGCGGTGGCTCGCCTACAACGCGGGCGCGGCCGGTGCCGGTTCGCTGGTGATCTGGTCGCTGACCGGTGACCCGATGGCGGGCGTCGGGCTGATGGCCCGGATGACGTTCTCCGTCCCGCAGCTCGCCGCCGCCGGCCTCACGGTCGCGGCCGCGATCGGCGGATGGAAAGCCGCGGGGATGGTCCAGCTCCAGAAGTTGCCGGGCCTGTTCGGGTTGCTGGCCCGTCCGGTCGCCGCCGTGGCGGCGTCCCTGTGGGGCCAGGGGACCGGCCCGGTCGTCCGGGACGTGCTCTACGCCATCGAGCCGTGGGGCACCCTCCTCTCCCCGCTGCTGGCCGCCGGTCCGCTCGCCGCCGCGTGCTGGTACGGCCTGGACCGCCGCGCCGCCCGTGCCCAGCTCATCCCGGCGGTCCGCTGGGCGGCCCGTGTGCCGCTCGCCACCGTCGTCCTCTCCTCCCTCATCTACGCGCCCGGAGTCGTCCTGTGAGCATGTCTCTCTCCACCCTCGCCGCGACGGACGTCGTCCTCGCCAACGGTCCGGTCCTCGGCTCGATCGGGATCTCCGGCCTCACCCTCGCCACCGGCCTCCTGCTCCTCTTGGGGCTGCGCGGCTCCGACCGCATGAAGCTCGACCGCGACAAGGCCGGCGCGTTCGGGATCGGTTTCGGGACGCTCGCCGTGGCGGCCGGGAACCTGTGGGGCGACGTCGTGAAGGGCATCAGCGACGTACCGACGTCCCTGATCCAGGGGTCCGGCCTCGGCGACATCGGCCTCGGCGGCGTCGCGGTCGCCCTCACCATCTGCGTGTTCTTCCCTTCGTGGAAGAAGCTCATCTGGCCCGCGCTCCTCGGGATCTCCGCCGGGGTCATCTACGGGCAGGCGGGCGGCATCTGGGGCATCGGCGTCGGCCTGGTCCTCAAGCTCGCGAACATCGTCGGCGGTCTGTGATGACTGCCGAGATGGTGGACGCCCCGCCGGTCGTCGTCCCGGTGACGGCCCCCCCGGGGGAGCCGGTCGCCCTGGTCCTCGCGGACGAACCGGCGGTCGTGGAGGCCCCGGCAGTCGCCCCGGTGGTCGAGGACGGCCGCCGGGTCCCCGGGGCGGTCCTGGAGGTATGGGCGGTCACGTCCGGCACCTGGACCGGCATCAAGACCGTGTGGCGCGGCTCGTGGGCGCTGCTGGGACTGGGCTGCGGGTGCGTGGCCCGGGCGGTGCGGTGGGCGTGGGACCAGGCGTCCGACGACCCCCAGGCCGCCGCCGCCCTGGCCAAGTACACGAAGCGCCACGCCGCGCTGGTCAAGAAGCTGGAGGCCGCCGACGAGGACGACGACGTGCGCGAGGCGGCACTGGAGGAGCTCGGCGGCGCGCCGCTCGGGCGGCGTCCGCTGCTGGAGTCGCTCGGCTACATCGCCCTCGGCGGGCTCCTGGCGGTCGGGGCCGGCGGGATGGCGACCGCCCTGATCACCTCTCACCTCGGCGTCTTGGTGCCGTGGGAGCCCTTGATCGTTTCGGTCGGGGGAGCGGCGTGGATCGTGAGCGCGTGGCGCGTCGCCCCGCCCCTCTCCCCGGCCCCGGGCAAGGGCGAGGGCGAGGGCGAGGACAACGGGCAGGACGTCGTCGAGGACGAGGACCAGGAGGACGGCCAGGGGCTGTTGCTGTGGCACGTGGTGGAGGCGGTGGCGGACGCGGAGAGCGCGGGTCGGGCCGGGGTCCACCTCGATGTGGTGCTCCAGTCCGCGACCGCTGCCGGGCTCATCGTCCCCGACACCGAACTCGCCGCGCTGCGGACATGGGTGGAGGGGACCGGGCTCCCCACCGTCGACAAGCTCGGCATGCGGATCGGCGGGAAGCCGGTGACCCGGGTCGGGCTCCGCGTGGACGCCACGTCCACGGCGCTCGGGATGTCCCCGCTCGCGCTCGTCCAGGACCGCGCGGCCAAGGCCGCCGAGGCGGCGTCCGCGGCCCCCGCCGGGCCGGTCGGGGAGACCCCCGCCGACCCGCCCGCAGCCCCCGCCAAAGCGGTCGGGGAGCCCCCCGCCGGCACCCCGCCCCAGACCCCCGCGAAGGCCCCCGCCAAGCACCCCGTCGCGGCCGCTCTCAGCCTCATCCCCGGGCGCCGACAGGCACCCGCCAAGGCCCCCTCCCCGACCCTCTCCCAGGAGAAGCCACCGACCCCCCGATAGACCGCCCTATCACCGCTTTGACCTGCGGAAACTATCACCGCCCTATCGGCCCCTGGCGGGCCCCTGACGCCCCTCCCTGACGCCGGATCACCCGGATTCGAGAAGGGGTCTGGAGTCTCCGCCTGCTGCCCGATCCGCCCGCGTGAGAGGGGCGGTGAGGGGAGCCGAGAGGCCCCACCACGCAAGCGCGGAGCGACCGCCCAACTGCCAAGAAAGCCGGTCGCTCCGCATCCCATCTGCGCGAGACAGGACACCGAATCATGGCACTCGACAAGAAGATCTCCATCACCCCCCGGCCCGCCAGCGCCCCCTCGAACGGCGACCGCTACGAGTCCGACTACTGCGCCTCCCGGGGCGGCTGGGTCTCCGGTCCGGCCAAGCCGGTCGCGGGCACCCCGAAGGGCGGCAAGTGATGACGTGCTGCGGACGCCCGATGACCCAGAGCGGCCCCCAGTGGGTGTGTGGCAAGTGCGGCAGCTGGACCCAGCCCGGAGCGACTGGAGCGGCCCGGTGACCACCCGCCGCGTACGGGCCGCGCTCCAGGCCCTGGCCCGCCTCGCCTCCCAGTGGCAGTGCTCCCAGTGCGGTGGCTGGTTCGAGTCCGACAGCCCGTCGCAGACCTGCTCCGCCTGCTCCTGACCGCTCACCGCGCCCCGGGGCCCATCCGGCCCCGGGGCGCCCGTACTCCCGATGGAGGCACACCATGACGACGACGACCACGACGTACACCGCTCCGGTCCCGCCCGGGTCCGCTCCGGACCGGCGGGCCGGTGCTCCGGCCACCCCCGGCAGGGGGGAGGATGCCGGGATGGAACAGACGCTGACGGGTGACCAGGACACGGCCTACCGGGGTGCCACGGCCCCGGCCGCTCCGTACGCGGCCGAGGCCGTTCCGGCAGCCACCCCGGCCGCTCCGGCCCTCACCGACACCGCTCCGCCCGCTCCCCGCAAGGGCGGCCGGGGGGTGCCGGCCGGGGTGGGCACCCCCGTGTCCACGGCCCCGGCCGACCCTGGCGCGGCCCCGGCAGATGTGGCCTCCCCCCAGGCCACTGCGGCCACCCTCGGTGCCCGCCTGGTGGGCTGGCTCCTGCCGCTGGTGGCCGGGGTCGGGATGCCGGTCGTCGGCGTGATCGGGTTCGCCGCCTCGTACACCACGCTCAAGCAGTTCGCGCTCCACCACGGGTTCAGCCACGGGTTCGCGCCGTTCTTCCCGATCGGCATCGACGTCTCGATCGTGGCCCTGCTCGCCCTCGACCTGTTCATGGTCCGGCGGGGCACCCCGTGGCCCGTGGTGCGCTACGCCGCGCACTTCATGACGCTCGTGACGGTCGTGCTGAACGCCACCGAGGGCATCGGCGCAGAGACCTCCGGCGCAGGGCAGGCGGAGGCCGCTGGCGGCGTCTGGGACAGTCTCTGGGCGAACCCGCTGTGGGCGCTCTCGCACGCGGTCATGCCCGGCCTGTTCGTCCTCGGGATCGAGGGCGCCCGCAAGATCCTGATGCACGCCGCCCGGATCAAGCAGGGCACGGCCACCGACCGCGTCCCGCTGCACCGCTGGGTCCTCTCCCCGATCGCGACCGCGCGCCTGTACCGGCGGATGCGTCTGGCGGCCGTGCGCTCGTACCCGGAGATGGTGCGGCGCGAGCAGGACCTGGCCGGGTACGTCGTCCACCTCACCCAGCGCCACGGCGGCGACCTGAAGAAGGCGTCGGAGATCGAGCGGCTGCCCATCACGATGGCGCCCCGCGGCTACACGGTCGAAGAGGCGCTCGCCCTGCCGGAGCGGTGGCAGGCGGAGGAGGAGGAGCGCGAGCGTCAGAAGGCGGAGCGCGAGCGCCAGAAGAAGGCGGCCGACGCGGAGCGCGCGCGGCAGGACAAGGAGCGTCAGCGCCAGGAGGCGGAGGACGACCGCCGGGAGGCGGAGCGTCTGCGCGAGGCGGCGACGGCGGCCCGGATCGCGGAGATCACCGACCGGGGCCGGGTTGCGGAGGCGGAGCACCGCACGGACGCCCGGGTCGGTTCGGCGGCGGCGGAGGCGACCGCGACCACCGCCGAGGCGGAAGTCCAGGCCGCGCTCCGGAAGACGGCGGCCGAGCGTGCGGCGAAGGCGGAGCAGACGGCGGTCGAGTCGGAGACGGCCGCCGCCGCCCGCAAGCGCGCCGCCGAGTTGGCGGACGAGGCGGCGGCCCTGGAGCTGAAGGCGGCCCGCGACCGTGACGAGGCGACCCGCCTCGCGGACCAGGCGGAGCGCCGGGCGCAGGAGACGGAGCGCCGTACGGCGGACCGGATCACCCGCGAACACCAGCTCGCCCAGACCGAGAGGGCGACGGCGGAGGCGACGCTGGCCGCCGCGCGCGCCCGGGAGGAGACCGCCCGCATCGAGGCGGCGGCCGAAGCCGCCGACGACTACCTGAAGCTGTCCCAGCGCCAGCGCCACGCCCGCCGCGTCGCCCGCATGCTCCTCGTTGAGTACCCCGCCGGCACCCCGGCCGACCAGATCGACCCCGAGCGCGTTCCGCTCGCCCGGATCCAGGACCGCCTCGGTGCCGCCCGCACCACCGCCGGCGAACTCCGCCAGGAGGCGATGCAGCTCCTGCGCGACGGCTACGCCCACCAGGCCGCCGCCGACGCGGTGTACGAGCCCGTGCACTGACACCCGTATGACCCCCGTGCATGCAGAAGGGCCCGGCCTGATGACCGGGCCCTCCCCATGGCACCTTGGGCACGTCAGGTCCGACGCCACCACCGACGCTGCTCCGCCGCCTCCCCAACCGCCCCGGGCCCCAGGACCGGAGCTTGGGTCAGCGGGGGCACCGGCTCGTTCCCGCCACCGACGGGATGTGCCTGCCCGGGCACGGACGGGGACGGCTGCAGTACGGCCCGTTCCTGGCCTGCCGTCAGCGCCCGCAGCGCCTGCTGAAGATCGGCGATGTGCTCCGCCCGCGCGTCGAGCTGATCACGCAGCAACTGCGCCTCGGCCTTGGCGAGCTGGCGTCCGTGTTCGGCGGTGGCGAGGGCCAAGGCGTGTTCGTGGCGGACGCGGTCGAGTTCGGCGCGGAGCCCGGCCCCGTCCTCCGGGTCCGCGACGACGCCCGGGTCTGGCCCGGCCGGCATCACCGCGGTCACCTCGTCGGGTCCGGCGGGGGCATGCAGCCGGAACCCGGCCGCCAGGAGGTCTTCGACGGGGATCAGCCACCCACGCTGCGGGTCTTGGACCGCGCCGGGCAGGTCGCCCGCCTCGCGGCGCCGGCGGATGGTCGTGCGGGAGACGCCGCACGCGGCGGCAGCCTCGCGCTGGTTCAGCAACGGACGCGTGCTCATGGGCTCATCCTCCCCCGAGACCGGAGCTGCTCCTGTCAGGCCAGGGCCGATGCCATGCGCGGCCGTGCCGTGGGGGCACACAGGGTCCTTGCAGGTGAAGGGCTATGGCACCCACACCTTCACCGGACCCTGCCAGGGTTGCCAGGCTGGACCCCGTCCTTTGAAGGGGCGGGGTTGCGCAGCTAAGCCTGTCGTGCCGCATCGTGCTGCCCGGCACCGGGACATGGCGGAGGCTGCACCGTCCGCCGAACCCGTCATCCAAGGACCTGTCCGGACGCACCACCCTCGAGGGGAACCCGACCATGACACCGAGGCCACCGCCCCGCAGCAGGCCATCGCCTTCGTTCTGCTTTCGTCCCGTCCCCGGCTGCTGGGTACGAGCCGGTCGCAGGCCCCTCACCAGCGCTAGCACTCGTCCTGTTTGCTGAAGGGACTCTGCTACTCCTGCTGGCGGGCGTCGTCGCCGCCGGTTACCTCGGGCCGGGCGCTCACACCCCCCGTGACCGTGTTCGTCGCCGTGATCGGGGTTTCGGGCTCGCTGGCCGGACTCGTTGTTCTGTGCTGGAAACGGTGAGCACTAAGACGGCCGTGGGACAGGGACGGTGTGTTCGGGTCTCGGCTGTCAGACGGTCCGGCGCGGCCGACCGCAATGACGCGCGGGTACACCCAACCCCGAGCGGAGATTCGGACAACAGACGTTCAGTCAGCGCCATAAGCGCCGCAAAGTTAGTTCTGCGGGCGTTCGATGGGAAGTTCTGCCGTGCCAGTACTCGTACGTTTAGTGGAGGGAACGCCATGCGCGGATCCGCGCTGAAACATCTGGGAGCGACTGGAGCTGCTCTCTTGCTGGCCACTGCCGGCTTCGTTGCGGCACCACCTGCGGCCGCCGAAATCACTGCGGCCTGCCCATGGACACAGGGATACCCGCCGGCGGACCTCAATCCCACCCAGCAGATCGACTACGCCGAAACCACCGCTACGGTTCGTGTCGGCCCTTACGGTGCCTGCACTGCCACCAACTCGTATGCGCCGGGCCAGTCCCTGACGGTGAACTGCTACGTGACCAACAGTTACGGCAACACCTGGTCGTACATCCGCGGGTCCGGATGGGTCTGGGACGCGAACCTGCGCTACGGCGGCGCTGGAGCCCTCTGCAAGTTCCCGTAGGGAAGGTAAGTCCGTGGAGCCTGGCAGTGGGCGCCTGGTCCGCAGCGGACGTGACGAAGGGTGGCGCCCAGTGTGAACCCGCCCTTCGAGGCGATCGGGCCCGACCCCGAATGCCTCGCCCACATTGACGCGTCGAGCTTCACCTCTGGCCTGGTCGCCCTGTGCTGGAAACGGGATGCACCGGGACGGCCGTGGCCCCCGGCAGTGTGCTGCCGGGGGCCACGGGGCGGGGCGGGGCGGGGTGTTGGGTTCTCGGCTGTCAGATGGTCCGGCGGGGATCACAGGACGGCGATGTCCCCGAGGGCGCCCTCACGGGCGTACTCGACGTTCAGGCCGCCGAGGGCGAGGATGCTGAGGTCAAGCAGTCCACCGCGAGCGACTACCTGACCGAGGCCCGCGCCCCGGTCGCCAACGGCTACGGCGCTGCCGCGCAGGAGCACCAGGAGCACGCCCACGCCTGACCGGCACAAGCACCACACAGAAGGGGCCCGAGGCGCTCAACTCGCCTCGGGCCCTTCTGCGTTCCCTGCCACCGTACGGTCGCTAGGAAGGCTTAATGCCTCCTTCGAGGGGTCTCAACGACCATTTGGATGTCCGGGCTCGGCGTTGTTCAGAAAGCCGAGGCCACGACGCCGCCTTTGCCGTGGTAGTCCGGGGTCTGCGTCTTCTTCTTTTTGGGCTGCGCGACGTTGTGTGTACTGGACGTGGACTGCGGGGCGGAGCGTGCCTTGTGGGGCTGCTTCGCCTTGGTGGCTCCGGTGTGCTTCTGCTTGGTGCCGGGCTTGGTGTCTTCCGCAGTTCGCGGCTTCTTCGCGGCGGCCTCGTCTGCCTGTTCGCGGAGTTTGCGGGTGCGTTCGGTGACGCAGGTGTCGTATCCGCCGCACTCCTTTTGAGCCTGCAGGTACAATGCGCTCTGTTCGCGGAGTTTGCGGGTGCGTTCGGTGACGCAAGTGTCATATCCGCCGCACTCGGTATGCGCCTTCTGATAGAGCGGGTCGGCGTTGGACTTCTTCGCCTTATCCGTCGAGTCCGCGATCGCCTTCTCGTTCTGCTTGCGCAGCCTGTCAGCGCGTTCTCTTACGCAGGGGGTGTATCCGCCGCACGTGGTACGCGCCTTCTTAACGAACGGGTCCGCGTTCGACTTGTCGGCGATCGCTTTCGCGGTGTCGAGCGCCTTTTGGGACTTGATCAGCTCAGGAGCGACCGCGCGGGTGGCGCCCTGGGTGAATCCCTTGGAGGTGTCGAAGGCGCGGAAGAGTACCTCGATCTCGTTGTTGTCCTTGATTTCGTTGTAGTCGTCGATGATCCGTTTCGCCAGAGCCGGGTCCTTGCGTGCCTGCTCCAGTAACTGCTGGTTCCTGCTGTCCAGGGAGGCCGCGTAGTCCTGGCTGATGCCGTCGGCGATGACTCCGGCAACGGCGTCAGCCATCTGGTTAGCGCCCGTGCCCCGGAACCCGGTCTTCGACATGGCCGTGGGACGGGTGATGGTTGCGCTCTTGTTCCCCTGCGACGTGGTCGACGTGGTCGTCGGGTTGGTGGAGCCCGGTCCCCTCGGAGGCTGCTTCGGGTCGCGCGGTGTCGCCCGCGTACCGCCAGTGTCGCCGTCGTCCGGCGGTCCCTGGAGCCGGCGGCGGTCAGCCTCGGACTCAGCCAGGCCGGTGCCTCGCGCGCGGTCCCCACGCGGCGTATTCGGGCCGGACTTCGGCGATTTGACGCTGCTGACAACAGGCCCCTTGGGCGCTTCCACGCTGCTGGTCGACGGCCCCTTCGGCGGGGTCTTCGGGCCGGTCGGCGCCGGGCGTGTTCCGCCGGTGTCACCGTCGTCATCCTGGCGACGGAGCCGGTCTCGTTCGTCCTGAGCCCGTGACAGTGCCGCCCGCGTGCCGTCGATCTTCTGTTGCACCCGATCGCGCCCAGCACGGGTCATGGTCTGCTGCTTGCTCGCCTTACGTTCGAGATCGCCGAGCTTTTTCTTGAGTGTGCGGACCTGAGTGTCGAGCTGCGTGATTTCCTTGCCGGTGGGCGCCGGCTTCGTGTCGTCAGGGTCGCGGAGCTTGCCTGACACGTGCCTGTGCTGCCGGTACAACGTTTCCAGCTTTTGCCTTTCCTTAGCTTGTTTGTTCGGGCTCGCGGTCTTGTCGCGCTGATTCTTGGTCCGCTCGATCTTTTTCTCAATATTGGTGAGTTGCTTGGCGAGCACTTTCGGGGTCTCACGTGACTTCCGGTTCCAGGTGAAGAAGTCCTCTACGGCAGCTGGCACATCGTCCTTGACGTTGAACGTGGTCCCCCCCGCCGCTGTCCGCTTCTCAATGCGCTGGGCGAGTATCTGCACGGGCAGCTTCACCTGGTAGTACCGGTCCCGGGGATCCAGCTCCTCATGGACCCAGGACCCATACATGTTCCATGACAGCTTGCTCCTCCAGCTGGGCTGACTCTCCGGAGAGCTGGCTGCCGGGTCAGGCGGGGGCGGAGCCGCCGAAGCGTCGGTCGCCGGGCCGGCCAGGATGAACCCGACCGCCGCTATCAAGGCCACCAGGGCCATCCGTAAGGCCGCAGGCCAAGCACTGTGCGGCTTCTGGCCGATGGAGGTCGCATGGGGCGTGGTGTTCATGACGTCTTCTCCTTGGATGGTCGGGCCGGCTGCGGCGGGGGGGGGCCCGGCCCCCCCCCCCCCCCCCGGCGCCCCCGCCCGGCCCCCCCCCCCGCCCCCCCCCCCCCCCCCCACCCCCCCCGGG
>NZ_JBIAJC010000030.1:18504-35855 GCF_042871745.1 Streptomyces sp. NPDC005576
GGCCGGGGGGCGGGGGGGCGGGGGGGGGCGTGGGGGGGGGGGGCCCCCCCCCCCGGGGGGGGGGGGGGGGGTGGGGGTGGGGGTGTGGGTGGGGGGGGGGGGGGGGGGGGGGGGGGGCGCGGCGCCCGCCCCCCCCCCCCCCGCAGCCGGGCAGCCGAGTTCTTCGCCCAGCGAGGACAGCGAGCCGACCCACCTGCAGACGCGGGGAGACGCATGCGCAGGGAGTCGTCGAGCCGGTGCGGGGCGGTGAGAGAAGCGTTGCGTGGCAGTGCCTTCACCGGCAACGCATGAAGGCGGCCGGGACAGTCCTGGACTGTCCCGGCTGGTCAGGGCTACTCGTGGAGGCCGGGACAGCCCAAGGGCTGGGGAATCCGAGGGTGCTTTCTGCCCGGAACAGCGGCAGGCCCAGACAGCGCTGGGCTGTCCCGTCCCTCCAGAAAAACTGCCGGACAGATCAGTGCCGGGAAGGCTTCCCAGCCAGCTACCTCGCCGCGGGCCCTGGAGGAGGTTGTGATGACGAAGACAGCACAGAAGCCTGAGAGTCGGAGGGTCGCGAAGTCGGCTGTACGGGGACGCACGCCGCGTACAGCCGGAGAAGGTGCCTCGGCGGCGAGGAGAGGGGCGCGGTTCGTGCCGGCGCTGTGTGAGGGGGATGGCGTCGGTACTTCGGGGCGCGGTCGTCGGCATTCAAGGCTCGCCGCCTCCTTCCGTCCCTTCCGCGACGGGAGGAGCACCCCGATCAGTACCCGGGCAGCCGAAGGAGCCGGCCCCGGGGCAGATGCAGGAGCCGGGTCAGGCAGGTACCTGGTCGGCTCCCAGACCCGCCGAGCAGACGGTCCTCCTGGTCTACGGAGACAGGCTGTACGGCCTTGCCGGACACCACGGCCAAGAGGCTGCAGCGCATCAACGGACTGGGTTCCTCCGTCATTTATGCGGGCGCCATCCTGCGCGTACCCGCCGCCCGGGACGCGGTCATCGAGACTCCGGATACCGCACGCTCCACGTCATCGGCTGGAGCTCGCCCCTGCGAGAGCAAGGATCAGCCATGGAGGGGGACTACACGCAGTCGTTGGTGACATCCCAACAGGTTTCCACCGGGAAGGAGTCCTCCGTCGGTGTCGGAGAGGGTGTGTAAGCCGGGGGTGGTGACTCGTAGAAAGTCGTTTCCGGTTGGGGGAGTTGCGGCGCAGGACCGCTGGAAGGCCGCTTACTCGTGGTCGGGTTCGGAGACGGGGTCCGGCTCTGGACCGGGGGCGAGCTCTGAGCCGGGGCGCTGGTGGCGTTGCCCGGCAGGGTGTGGCCTGTCGGGCCCGGTGCCGGTTTGCGCTGGGCAGCTGGCTTCGAGGAGGGAGTGCTGGAGACGAGGGCCGGAGGAGTGCTGACTGTCACTGACGGGGCTGGTGCGCGTGTCGCGGGCGCGTGTGGCCTGTCAGCGTCGTCGTCGGGAAACAGGGGTATTCCTATGAGGCCGGCAGCGATGAGAACAATCGCGGCACTTACTCCCACCACCACCTTTGGCCGCCGATGAAGGGGTACCACCCGCGCCGGAGTGGTTTCCTCCTCCACTGTCTTCGAGACATTTGGTCGCGGGAGAACGGGCTTGCCCTCGTCCGCTGAAGGATCTGGCGGAGCTGCAATGCCGACGTGCGTAGCTGACGGTGCGGGGACCGAGGGGAGACGCTCCCCGGCGGGTTGGCCGCAGTCCTCGCTCTGCACGAGGGCAGCCGTGGAACTGAGGCTTTCTTTCGCACCTTGTCCGGCTTCGCGTTTGGGTGCGCTTGTCGCCATCGGCCCAGCGGGCATGAGGGCGGAGGGATTTCCCGATTCGACGGCCAAGCGTCGGCGGGCTTTGACCCACGCGCCGACCAGCTCTTCGTCACCGCCGCACGCTCGGACGAAGGAAGCCAGGAGTTCTTCTCTGGGTAACTCGGGCCGGTTCAGGACGCCGGAGATCGTGGTGCGTGGCAGCACGTCTCCCACAGCATCAGCCCGGCGCTCCAGTTGCCGGTAGCTCAGATCCGCCCATAGCCGCAATTGCCGCATTGCGGCCACGAACTGTGCGGGATTCGCCGCATCCTGCGGCTGGGGTAAACCGTCGTCTGTCTCCGCAGCCGGGAGGCCTTGTCTGAGCTCCGTCACCTTCCACAGCCTAGTACTCGTGTACTGCGCATGCTGATGTTCCCCGAGTCGCGGACCGAGAGGCCCGGGACCGCTGCTTCCTCCGAAGAGGCCTGCAGTGAGCCCGCCTGAGGTCGTCGACACCGGTGCCTGGGCGGGGTCGACTGCAGACGGTGAGAGAAGGATGCCGCCGCGCTGCGGGCCGGGCGGATCGCGGCGGCTGGGACAGCCCACGCCTGTCCCAGCTGGTCAGAGGCAGTGCCGGGGAGTGTCGTGCCGCCCCCCCTGAGGGGGGTCAGGGGCACGGACGGATGCGGACTGTCCAGGACACCTGGAGCTCTGGCGGGACACCGCGAGGCCGGAACAGCCTTCTTTCGGGCCGTGAACTTCCCGGTCCTCCCAAGGAGGTTGTGATGGCGCAGCAGATGTTGTTCAGGCCCTCGAAGCAGTCGCGGGCGCAGGTGTCGCACCGCAAGCCGCGGACCCGAAAGACGGGGAACAGGCTGTGGGCGGTCTCCGGCATGGTGCTGCTGTTCCTGCTCTCGCTCCTCTCGGGGGTGATCCTGGCCGTGCACGGCCCGTCGGAATCGTCGTCCTCGGCGCCGCCCGGACCCCGTCTGTCGCTCGCGCCGGAAGGACCGACCGCCCCCACTCCTTCAGGCACGAGGGCCCCCGGTACGCAGACAGGGCGGATACACGGACCGAAGATCGCTGAGCCGGCCGCACGGGACAGCGGCATGGCCAAGAAGCCGCCGACAGTCAAAAAGATCCTTTTGCGACCGGGCGACACTCTCTACGCGCTGGCCGGCTCGTACGACACGACCGTCAAGACACTGCAGCAGCTCAATGAGCTGGGCACATCAACGCTGATCTACGCCGGAGACACCCTGCGCCTTCCCGCCTCCACCGAGCCGGCCGAGCGGGCGAAACCTACACCGCGGGGGACCCCGGTCCCTTCCTCCGGAGCGAAGACGCGCAAGTCGGCGGCCGGGAAGCCGACGGCTCAGACCGTCGTGACGTATGCCCGGGCCCAGGTAGGAAAGCCCTACGTCTGGGGCGGCACCGGCCCCGGGGGATACGACTGCTCCGGACTGGTGATGCGAGCCTGGGAGGCTGCCGGGGTGAAACTCCCGCGTACCACCTGGAGTCAGGTCCAAGCCGGTAAGGCCACCACCCGCGCCCAACTCGTCCCCGGCGACCTGGTGATCAGCAACGGAGGTGGTCACGTTCAGCTCTACATCGGGGACGGCGAGGTCATACATGCCCCCGGCGTCGGCCGTGCTGTCACCGTCGCGCCGCTGACCAAGGCATCGCAGGTCGTCAGCTACCGCCACATAGCGCTGTGATGGAAGCCGGGTGAAAGCCTGGACGCCCAGATCCAAGACCGCCTCGGTGCCGCCCTCACCAGCACTGGAGAGCTTCGTCAGGAGGCCCTGCAGCTCCTGCGCGACGGCTACGCACCGCAGGCCGTCGCCGACGCGGCATGTGAGCCCGCGCACTGACCGCCGCCACCACGGCGCCACCCTTCCACCGCGCCCTCGGGTTCTGGCGCCGCGGCCGGCCGCAGCTGCCGCGGCGGGCGGGTGGGCCTGCCCGGGGACGGAAGGGGACGGCTGGAGTACCGCCTGGTCCGGACCAGGCGCCAACGCCCGCAGCGCCTGTTGAAGACCCGCGATGTGCTCCGCCGCGCGTCGAGCTGATCGCGCAGCAGCTGCGCCTCGGCCTCGGCGAGCTGGCGTCCGTGCTCGGCGGCGGCGAGCGTTCTGGGGCCCTCCACGTCGTCGGCAAGGAACCGGCGGCCTCGGTGCGTGCGTGCTCAGCCCTTCCTTACCGGAGCGGGCTCCTCGGCCTGTCCGGCGGCGTCCGCTGCTCGCTGGGCCGCGCCGATCCGCTTCGCGGCCCGGACGATCTCTTTCTGCAGGTCATCGAGGTGGGCGCGTACCGCTGCCGGGTTCGCCGAGACGGCCGCCGCGACCGATGCGGGAGCCAGCGCGGCGTAGACCTGGGCCCGTACCGCGGCCGCCGCGCGCTCGAGCGCCACCACCTCGGGAACCGCATTCGCCGTGGGGGCGGCTGCCGGGAGGTCAGAAATTTCTGACCTCTGCTCCTGCGGCGGGATCGCCGGCGCGTTCAGGGCGCGCGCCACCTCGGCCAGCAGAGCCGCCGTCGGCCGCTTCTTCCCCTGCTCGGCAGCCAGGGCCAGGCCCTGGCTCATGAGGTTCCGGGCCACGTCCAGGCCGTGCTCCGTGATGACGTCCGAGACGACCTTCCGCGCGGACGCCCGCGTCAGGTGCTGGGTCAGGTCGGTCCCGAGCTCACCCACCGTGCGGATACGCGCCGCGTCCTGGAGCAGCTCGAAGACGTACTTCTCCTCGATGTCGAGGACCCCGCCCGCCCACCGGGCGAAGTTCTCCTCCCCGGCCACTTTGTGCAGCTCGCGCTCCTGCGCCACCTCCAGCAGGGCGCCCTTGTTCAGGACGACGAAGTCTTCGGCCCGCCTGCCGAGGCCGTCGATCTCGGTGAGGCGCTCGACGACGTACGCCAGCTGCTCCTCCGGGGTGCCCTGGACGTCGTCAGCGCCCAGGACGCGGCCGCCGGCGAACTCGCTCAGCTCCCCGGCCTGCGACGGCACCGACTGGTTCTGCAGTTCGGCGGGGACCGCCGGGTCCACGGCGGAGTCGGCGGCCTTCTTCAAGCGGCTGGTGCCCGCCGCGATCAGCTTGTTGCTCACTCCGACACTCCAGCGGTCAGGATCCTGTCGTACGCCTCCGTCAGCGCCTGGGCCTCGCGCCCGGAAGCATCGGTGATCGGCACGCACGCGAACCGGGTCTGCTGACGCACCGAGTGACGCGGGATCGCGAGGTCGTCGCGGTACAGCGGCCCGTAGGTGTCCGCCAGGTACTTCCCTATGGCGTCCTTCAGCGTGCTGCGCCCGCCCGGCACGATCGACGGCACGATCCCGACGACCCGCAGGTCCGCGTTCATCCCCAGGTCCTTGACGAGCTTGATCGTGTTCAGCGCCTCCGCCGCGCCGATGCGGCCGTCCTCGTCGAGCGTCGCCGGGATGAACACGTCCGTCGCCGCGATCAGCGCGGACGTCACCAGCTTCCCGCCGGCCCGGGGAGGGAGATCCAGGACACCGACGCCGTCCGGGCCGATCACGCCCTTCAGCGCCATCCGCAGCCGGAACTCGAGGCCGACGGCGACGTTATCCGTCTCCCGGTTGGCCAGCGCCCGCTCGGCGGCGATCACCTGCACGCCCGACCACGCCTCCGACGCCGGCACCAGCGCGTCGGCCGCGAGACCGGTGTCGCCCTGCGGATCCAGCGCGAGCAAGTCGTTCATGGAGAACGCCGGCGCCTCGTCCTTCGAGATCCCGAGCTCCGCGGTGAACGTCGCCCGCGGATCGAGGTCACCGGCCACGACCGCGAGCTTGCGTCTGCGCGCGGCGGCCACCAGCCCGGCGGACAGGGCGCTCTTGCCCACACCGCCCTTCTCGCTGTACACAGCCAGCACCCTGCTCATGACCAGACCCTCGCTTCACACACTGTTTCCACAACGGAAGGCTATAGGCAAGATTGGGCGAACTCGGAAGGAGCCTTATGTCCGATTCAGCGAGGAGAGCGGTTGGCCTTTTACGCCTCATCGGCTATCCACCTGTCGAGGGCTGGACCCTCCTTGAACGCCTCATCGGTCTGCGTGGGTACAGCGCTAACAGCGAGCGTGCCGGTGTTGATGGTCAGCATGTAGCGGTCGTTCAGTTCCAAGAGCTTGGTTTTTGAGGGGCTTGCGCTCAGCCCAGCTGCATCCAGGTAGGGCTGAGGGACAGCCAGGCGGATGTGGGGGTTAGAGAGAACGAAGGTACTAGGAGCTGGAACCTTGCGTGCGGAGGACATGCGGGTTGCTCGGGAGGGCTTGCGCGCAGCAGGATAAAGCGCTGCGTACAGTCCGGCGAACAGAGCAACATGCGAGTTCCCCTCCGTTGACAGCCTGACCACGTGGACGCCGTCGACGAGCATCTCGTCTACGAGGTGTGGGGGCAGCAGTGACGGACGGTCGGTGAGAAATTTCGTCACTATCCATGGCCCGTCACCTCGCGACACTGCCTCCTCGTTGATTAGATCAACCAACAGGGACCATACGTCTGAGGGCTGGGCACTGCGGTGGAACAGCTCCAGGCGGCCCGGGATTCTGTTGCGATAGCGGCTAGCGACGGCGTTCCAGTGATACGCCGCCTCGCGCGCGCCTGCCTGCCGTGTGCGGTCGGTGTCGAAGTCCGCGATGGCTTGTTCCCGTAGTAGCCGTACATGCCACTGCCTCAGTTCGCCCAGCTCGTAGGTCATGACACGTCTCATCCGGGTAAGCGGACGGGCGAAAAGAGCCGCCAGTTCAATGAGATCTGGGTCCGTAGCCGTGGGCCCTTGCCACTTTCCCCGAGTGGGTACGTAACGCTCAGCGAGACGTACAACGAGATCGGCGGCGCGACGTCGGCGGTCTCGAGCTGCCGGAGCCCGGTCGATGGCCTTCTCCAGGCTTCTGCGTGACACGCCAAAGGTGCGGGCTACCTCGCTGAGGAACTGCGGCCGCCTGTTGGGCACGATGCCCTCTACCTCGAACCGGCGGTAGACCTTCGGAGCCACCCCGATCGCGTCCACGACGTCGCTGGCGCGCTGTCCGCATGCTCTCCTCAGATCGGCTACCGTCCACTGCCCCTGGTTTTCCAGGTTCATCAGGTACCAGGGGTGCACCTGAAGGGCACGTGCCAGGCTCTTGATACGCGGTGGATCTGGCACCCGGTGCCCGTTCTCGTAGGCGAGGATCTGCGCTTTGGTCGTTCCGACCGCTGAAGCGAGACCTTCTGCAGTCATCTGTTGACCCCCGGATCGCCGGGCGAAGTCCAGTCGGCAACTTCTCAGCCTCGAAGGGCTGAAATTGGCCAGGCCACGCGTCATCGAGGTGTGCTTTCTGGTCGATGGGGGCATTTTAGGGGTACATTGAAGCATCAGAGCGCGCGTGTGGGTATCTACATCTGAGTGCTCTGAGCTGCAGCTACGTGTTCGTAAGTGGCAGGACTAGTGGATCTGTGCGCGTGAATGCGCGAGGTTGTACGCCGCAGGCCAGAGCGTTGAAACGGTGGTTGCGCGCAACGCTACGAAAGTGGCCCTGTACCCCCACGGTTGCGATCCGTTGGCGGGGGCACAGGGCCGGCGGTGGAAGCGCCATCCGTGGCTCCCTGTTGACGCAGGGAGCCTCGACCACTTAGAAGAGATTCTCGACCTGGTGGCGCAGCCAGGCACTCAGTGCCTGTAGCGCCAGCCAGCCAAGGACCTTCTTCATGGCCTTATTTCGGTTGTTGCGCTCCCCGCCATCAGGCGGGGAATCCATCCGCATCACCCCCTCTCGGACGCGGGGCGATCGACCCCGATCGGGCCAGCCGATCGTCGATATACGCCGCGAGAGACGATGTTGGGAAGATGCTACCGGGTCGCACCTACAGCACCGACCTGCTCAGGACTGCTCAAGGGCGGACAACTCCGTTGAGGAGTAGTCGTTTGACGGTCAATGAGTGATCGCATTTTAGGTTCACCCTTACGGTGACCTGCGAACTCCCGCCCGAATGCGGGAGGTTGAAGTCACTTTCGTCCTCGGGCGCAGGGACTGGTAGTGCGTTGAGCGTCGTTGTTGAGCGCAGACGGACTACGCCATTTGGCGCAGTCCAGTTCCCTCACCGGTCACTTGAAGCACTCATGTGGCGTCTGTCACGTATTGCCTCGACCCTGTCTCTTCTGCGTCCGTGCCGACGAGCTCCATCCCGGCGCCGCCGCGTTCCTGCCCGATGTCCTCATGCTCCGGAAGAGCATCTTCGTGCGCCTGGGCGGTAAGGTCCCACAGCCGACCGCACAGAAGGTGCCCTCAGCCACCTCCACCGTGCCGCTTGTCTTCGCCCCGGCCTCCGTAGGCGCTCGGGGCCCCGCGAAGTTACGGTCCATTTTGGTACTCGGGCCCAGCCTGGGCGCGCAACTGGCCGAAGGCCGCCCGGTGGCGCTGCTGCCGTACTCGTCATGGCGCTCGGCACGGGAGCTACCTGCTCGTCGCACCGAGGCATTTGGAATGGCGTCCGGCACCGACGGCACGGAAGCACGACCGGTCCAGAAACACCCGGGCGACGAGCATCAGCACCACCAGCGAAGGGACGACCGGCTCCACCGCGGTGGAGCCGTCCTGGATCACCAGCGTCATTGGCGGGCCGACAATGGACAAGCGCCCACCGCCGACATGTACGACTCCTACCAGGCCGACTGCGGCCACGGATGCGTCGGCCTGGTCGCGTTCCTCCCGGAACAAGGGCTCGCGGCAGGGCCGGGTGGCTGTGGTGGAAGCCGGAGCGGGTCAGTGGCCGCAGGCGGGCTTTGGATAGTCGAGGTACTTCCAGGTCTCAGATCCGACCTGGCCGTCGACGGTGATGCCGGAGCAGCGCTGGACCGCTTTGACTCCGGCCTCGGTGCCGCTGCCGAACGTGCCGTCCTCTGTGAGGGTGTAGCCGTAGTTGTGGTTGAGGAGGCACTGGACCTGGGCGACGTTGGTGCCGACCATGCCCTTGGCCAGGGTCACGCGGCGGTTGGGCTGGTAGTGGGCGCACGCGGTGCGCCCTTCCGCGCCGAGCGAAGCGGCTGTCGTCGCGGTGGTCGGGACCGGGAGGGCTGAGGGCGCCTTGTCCTGGGGCTCCCGGCCGGCCGGGGGAGCGGTGGTCTTGCTGCCGGATGATGTCTCGGGCTCGAGGGATTCGTCAGGGCCGGTGACGGGGGGATCTTGCGGGTCGTCGTCGTTTCCCGCTGTCGGCTCACCGGAGGGCTGGGCAGGGGCCTGGGATGGCTCCTTGTCGCCCACGTTCTTGCCCTCCGTGCCCTCGTTGGTGTTTCCGTCGTCGCCGGGCAGGCTTTCGATGCCGCTGGGCAAGGTGTCGCCGATGGCGCCGGTTGCCGCGGTGTCGTCCTTGCCGGCATCGGGCATGGCGGCCCACCGTCCGATGAGGAGAACCACTGTGAGCGCCAGGAGGGCGATCAGCAGCTTGGCCATCTTGCTGGTCTTGGCGGTGGGCCCTGGTACGGGAACCGGTCGGACGACACCGATCTCTCCACCCGCCGGTGCCGAGACGGTGGACTGAGCGGCTGCGGTCTCGCCGCCCTCGGGAGACTGCACGTCGGCCGCCTCGGCGTCTGGGGCCGAGGGCGGTGGGACCGCAGCCGCTACCGGTCCGACGGAGCCCTTCTCACCGTGGTCGGCCGGGACTGGCTGGACGGTAGTCCTGTCGGCCTCGGCCGCCACGGTGGTAGGGAGGGGCGGCCCGCCAGGCACTGGGGCATCGCCGCGCGATACGGCGACCGCTTCCGTGACCGCCGCGGAAGCGGTGGAACTACTCGCGAATGTTGGGGCAACGCCCGCCGCTTCCGGCGTGCTCACGGCGATGTCGCCGTCGGGCCCCACCAGCGGCACGCCGCCCGCCGTGGGGCGGGCCTCGGCTCGCTTGACGGCCGCGTCGGCGGCTTCCCACAACCCCACCAGATGCTGCGCGTCGAGCCGGGGTCTTCTGCTGAGCCGTTCGATCTCTTTGCGCGGCGGGAACGACTCGCCCTTCAGTACCCGGTTCCAGGTCGACCGCGAGATGTGGCTGTCGTGGGCCAGCGCGGTCAGGGAGAGGCTTTTCTCCTGTTTGAGCCGTACCAGCGCGACCCGCAGGGCCTCGATCTCCGGCAGATTCCCGCTTCGGTGTCCCTCGTCCTCGGACAGCACGCGTCCCCCTCGACACGATCATGAAAAACCGCGTGTTCCAACACCCTGTATTTCCACAGGTCAAAGAGCCTTTTGGAACGTGTGGAACAGGCGGAACGGCCTGGAATGGGGATCAGGCTACCGATGGAACGGCGGTACCCCGAACCTTCCTCTCGTCAGCGCCGTCCGGCCGGGCGGCGCAACCGCTCCCACGCCTCCCCTACCAGGGGGAACGTGGGTCACGTGATCGAGGGATGAAGATGCGAAAGAACGTCAGGAACCTTCTCCTGCAGGGCCTCGCGGCCGTCCTCCTCGCCGGCGGCGCGCTCGGCGTGGTCAACTCCACCGGAGACGAGGCCAACGCCTCCACGAAGCCCGCGCCCGCCTCGTACGGCACCCCCGCCCTGCCTGCCGGGTTCCAGGGCGTGTGGCCGGTACTGAAGACCGGCTCCAGCGGCACGGACGTCAAGACCGTCCAGTACCTGCTCGCGGCCCACGGCCACGCCGTGAAGGCCGACGGCGTCTACGGCAAGAAGACCGCCGCCGCCGTCGCGACCTTCCAGAAGCGGACCCGGCTGAAGGCCGACGGGGCCGTCGGCCCGAAGACCTGGAACAAGCTGACCGCCTACACCCTGCGCACCGGCGCCAAGGGATTCGCCGTCAAGGCGCTCCAGGTCCAGCTCGGCCTCAAGGCCGACGGTATCTACGGCAAGAAGACCGCCGCCGCCGTCCGCGCCCTCCAGACCAGGAAGAACCTCCCCGCCACCGGCACCGTCGACGCCCGGACGTGGAACGCCCTGATCACCGGCTCCTTCGCCAAGCCGATCATCAAGGGTTACTCCCTGCAGTTCGAGAAGAACTGGAAGCACCCCACCTACTCCAAGCTCTCCCTCGTGCGCGACGGCAAGACGCTCAAGTCCTGGCGCGCCGGCTCGGGCAAGAACACGAACGAGTGCGCCTCCGGAGTCGGCTGGCTGCCCACCGGCGCGTACAGGGTGCAGGCCCACTTCACCAACCGCGACGGCAACGCCATCGACGGCTACGCCATCCAGCTCCCGAACACGCCCTGCAAGACCGGCAAAGTCACGCGGACCGACCTGTTCATCCACAGCGAGATGACCCGCAACGGGGGCCAGGGCAAGGACACCCCCAACCACGACGACGCCGACCGCTGGGACGGCGCCAACGACTACAAGTCCCTCGGCTGCATCAAGCTCACGCCGGGCGACATCAAGGACCTTTTCAAGCGTCTCGACCAGGCCTGCTGGCCCAAGAACCTCACTCTTTACGTCAGCTGACCCGCTCTCACCCCGATCGTCCCCGGCAGTATCTGCCGGGGGCGGTCGGCGTTTTCCGCACCGCCACGAGCCCATCCCACTCCCCACCCCGGGCAGGCCCCGGCCCGGGGCGGCGTGCTGCTGTCCGACCGAGTCCTACTCGCGGACCCGCGAGCGCATCCCACCCGAGGTGATGGACCTTCGAGGGCACGCTTCGCCATGGCTGAGTAACTGTCGGAGGATCGGCGGCTCAACGTCAAGCGCCTCAAGGACGTCATCGGCACGTCCACCATGAAGGCGCGCCGGATGAAGCCGGACATCGTCGAGTGGGACTCCACCCACTCTGTGATGATCTCCAAACCCGTGCGGGAACAGGGGCGGGAGCCGGATTCTCGTGCCGGGCACGCTCGACACCGACCGTCACCGCCACGATCGACCGGGTACGCCGCTGCTCGTAGGCACGCTGCCGGCACGACTACGAGCAGTACCGCCGCGGAGCCGCCCTGCGCGACGGGGTCAGCGGATTCGTGCACGAGTCGGGCTTGCACACCGGCACGGACTCGGGGGTGGGCAGCTCCATCAGTTCATACGCCCGACCGTATCCGCGAGGCTCCCCGTCGCCCGCAGCCACCCTCAAGATCGCGAGGAGCGAGACCACCACCCGATAACTAAAGTAGGACATCGCACCTGCGGAGTGTTGCGTAGGTCACTCGCCCCTCTCGAATTCGGGTGTAGAGGTCCCGCTCAACTCCCCTACCAGCGTGAAGCGCAAGAGGTAGCGGTACGAGCACCACTCGCACATCTCCCCAGGGCATTGAATGCAGCCGCGCGAACTGATGATCTGAACTCCGAGGCGCCCCGCACACCTGCGGGGCGCCTCGGAGTTCCCGTCCCGTCATTCACCTCATCTCGTCCGCCTTCATCCGCATGGCCCTTTTGATGCCGACGCGACCAGACGCCGGACGGCACTGCACCGCTCCCCCCTCTCCGCACTGTCGGGGCCGGGAGAACTGTTCCTTCCACCGCACCGCCACCGCCCTACCCCCGCACGCCCTCAACCAGGAGACCCATCACCATGGACGCGCTCGCCCTGCTCGCCACC
The DNA here is from genome assembly GCF_042871745.1 of Streptomyces sp. NPDC005576. Taxonomy (NCBI): domain Bacteria; kingdom Bacillati; phylum Actinomycetota; class Actinomycetes; order Kitasatosporales; family Streptomycetaceae; genus Streptomyces; species Streptomyces sp. NPDC005576. The sequence continues at coordinate 30,772 of NZ_JBIAJC010000030.1, forward strand.
GCTGTACCCGTCGCCTTCATCGTTGCGCTGTTCTGCGCCACGTTCGTGTGCGTCGTTGCCCTCCTCCGCGCCCGCAGGGGCGACACCGTCGCCGTACTCGGCGCCCTGCCGGCCCTCATCGCCGCACTGCTCCGGCGGAAGAAGTGAGAGAACCGGGAGGGGAGCCCCGGCCCCCGCCTCGCCCTGTACCGGGGCCCCTTTCAACCGGCCGGTCCCCGTTCCAGCAGCCCGCCGTTCTCCCAGCTCACAGGCTTGCGGAACTCGCCGACCAGGCCGCGGAACGGACGGAACGCCTGAAACGCGGACCGGGCTTCCCAAGGAACAGCGGTACACCGACTCTTCACCTCGTCACCGCCGCCCAGCAGGCCGGCGAAACACCCCACGCCTCCGCTGCACGCGGTCGGCCACCCCACACGAACAAGGACACCCACATGCGTAAGAACCTCAGGAACCTTCTGCTGCAGGGCCTCGCGGCCGCCCTCCTCGCCGGCGGCGCGCTCGGCGCGGTGAGCACGACCGGCGACCAGGCCAGCGCCTCGCCGAGGGAGGCCGCCCATGCCGCGACCAACGCCACCAGGCTCGCCTTCTGGCCGGTCCTGAAGACCGGCTCCCGGGGCACGGACGTCCTGACGCTCCAGCACCTCCTCACGGCCCGCGGCCACGCGGTGAAGGCCGACGGGGCCTTCGGCAAGAAGACGGCGGCCGCAGTCCGCAACTTCCAGCACCGCGCCGGCCTGAAAGCCGACGGAGCAGTCGGGCCCAAGACCTGGACGAAGCTGACCTCCCTCACCCTGCGCACCGGCGCGAAGGGATCCGCGGTCAAGGCCATCCAGGTCCAACTCGGCGTGAAGACCGACGGCGTCTTCGGCAAGAACACCAGCAGCGCCGTCCGCAGCTTCCAGAAGAGGGTCGGCCTGAAGACCGACGGCATCGTCGGCCCGAAGACGTGGAACTTCCTGATCGCTACCTCCACCCCGGCCAAGCCCGCCCCCAAGCCCAGCACCAGCAAGCCGGCCGGCAGTTCCGTCGCCCTGGCCCGCCAGCTCCTGAACACCCGCGGCATCACCTACGCCCGCACCCACTCCGAGACCGTCGACTCCCGCTCCACCGCCTACCAGAACATCCACGACATGGCCAAGGGCATCGGCGCCGCCACCAGCGGCAACAGCCACGTCGGCTACAAGCGCGTCCAGCTCGACCCCCGCATGCTCCGCGCCCTGATCACCCTGCACGACAAGTACGGCTACACCCTGCAGATCTCCGAGTTCGTCGGCGGCGTCCACAGCAAGACCTCCCGCCACTACGCCGGACTCACCTTCGACGCCAACTACATCAACGGCATCCACGTAGGCAGCGGCGCCCCCCACAAGAAGGTCATGAAGCTCTGCACTGCCCTCGGCGCCACCGAGGTCCTCGGCCCCGGCGACCCCAACCACAGCACCCACATCCACTGCGCCTGGAAGTAACCCGACCCATCCCGCTGCGGCCGCGCCCCTCCCCAGGCGCGGCCGCAGCCGTGTGCGCGTCCGGGCCGGTGCGTTCCGTAATAGGTCTCCGGGGAGTGGTCAGGGCCGCCCCGCTGCGGGAACAGGCGCTGACCTGCGATTGACCACACATCAGTTACCCGGGGCTTTCCAAGGCCGGGGCGGTCTTGTTCGCCCGTCAGGTCGTCGTACGGCGGTTGTGGGTGATTCGTTGGCGATCGCTCTGGCGCACCCCAAGGGAGAGGGCTACAATCGCCGTTATCTGACGGGCACGCCCGTAGGAAGGCCACCAACCCGATCCGGGTGGTGGCCTTTGGTGTAGCCGGGACCAGCCGAATTCACGGCGAAGTCCCGATCCGGAGCCACAGCAGGCGCTCCGGCCCCCGTACGCCGACCACAGCGCAACTCGTCCGCCCCGGGCCTCCCCAAGGCCCGGGGCGGTGCTGTTTGCCCATCAGGCCGCCGTACGGCGACCCGGGGCCGGATCGCCGAGGAGTGACCTGGTCACCGACTCCCTTCAAATCAGGTGAGAGCGGGGTTGCGGGGCTAACCCCGCTGCCCCGCAAAGTGCTGCTCGTCGCCCCGGGGAGTCCACCCCGCGACGCAAGCAGTCGGCACGTGCTCCACTCCGGCCGCTCCACCCGAGATGGACCTCCGTGCGCGGCGATCCGTATCGCGCACCGTCACCTCTGTACACGCCACCACCGCGAGGAACCCGACATGACCACCACCCCCCAGACCCAGCAGCCCGCCGTCGTCTCGGCCGCTCCCGTCCCGCCGGTCCCGCCCGCCTTGGGGATCCCATCGGGGGTCAAGGCAGCCTTTGTCTGCCTCGCCGCCGCGGTTGCCGTGATTGCGGCCGTCTTCGTCGGGTTCATCGTCCTGGTCCGCCCCGGCGCAGCCGGACCGCTGAACACAATGCTCGCGTTCGGCGCCTTTGTCGTCGCCACGGCCGCCCTGGTCGTCACCTGCGTTCGCACGCGGCAGTGACCCGGCGGCGCGCCGCTCGCGGGCGTCGGAGCGCGCTGTCTGGTTGGGAAGGAAGGGGGGAAACGAGCGCGGCCACGGTTGCCGGGCGGGTGGTCCGTCGACGAACTGGGCTCGCGGCGCGACCTCGAGGTCGACTCGCGGGAGCGGTCGGCGGGCTCGGCGCCCAGCGGGCGGCGTTCACCGGCTCCTCATCACCGCCGCCCCCGGTGGATCCCTCGGCGCAAGCACGCGTGCACGCGTACGCGTGTAGGAAACGTGTGCACGGCCTGGGCGGCATCGAGGACCCGGCGGGACCGGGCCGGGCTTCCCGAAGAGGTGTCCCAGAGAAGCAGTCGGCGCACCAGGTACCCCGTGACCGCACGTCTGACCTGCGGTTCCGCCCGCTGGACTCGGTCGGCTGAGGCAAGTTGCAGGGCAAGCCGCCGCAGCGCGGGGCGCCCTGGCCGGAGAAGCAGCCGGCGCGGCGTATCGGAGAGCGCCCCGCCTCCAGCGCCATCACCTGCACATTCCTGTGATGTACGTCACTCCCCGTACGATTTTCCGCCAGAGGACAGGTACGTACAGGAAGAGAACCCGCCCAGCGCCTACCAGCGCCCGGCTGCGCATTCAATAGCCGCACCCCTGCAAAACCGCAGGTCAAAGCATTGAATGTGCGTCTCCGGCGCGGGATCGTAATCCCCCGGACTGGTCCCTTGCGTGGCTAACCCCCGCCCGCCGCACTCTGCTCCCACCTGCCAACGGGCACCACCGCCCCGCCCCGTCTCCGGGCGGGGCGTCGCTGTTCCGCCATCTCGCCGGGACGCAAGGAGTGCAGCTCCTCCACGCTCCGCCCCCGACGTTCCGCCCTGACCCGCGCCGGCCCTCTCCGGCGCACCAACCCGAAGGAGAACCCATGTCCACACTCGCCCTGACCGTCGTCCTGCTCGCGGCCCTGGTCGGCCTGCTGCTCCTGTCCGCGGTCGGCTACCTCGCCTACCGCCACCCCCGCCTCGCGACGCCGCTGATTGTCGTCGGGACGTTCGCCGCCGTCCTCGTCGGGGCCGGCGCCGCCCTGGCGGCTACCAGGTGAACCCGCTTCCCGGCGGACCACGCGGCCACCCCGCGCCCGGTCTGCGCCCCGCTCAGGCGGCACCAGCACGGTCACCGCCCTCCGGCCGGTCACGGAAGGTAGCGGCGGGGCGAAGCGAGCACAAACCCCTTGATCACCCCCCACCAGGGAGCCGGTCAAGGGGGTGGTCAAGGGGTCTTCGCATCGCCTCGCCGCTACACAGCGTGAAGGGGCAGCGGTCATGCCCCGCAGGTTGCAGAAGCGTCTACCGGGCCAGGCGGTTAGCCCCCACCCTGATGTCGGCGTGGCCGCACATGGCGCATCAGACGCCCCGTCATCTGCCCGCGCACACCGTCGTTCTGTGCTCCTGCTTCTGGCGGGCGCCGGAACGGAACCAAGCCGCCCGCACTAACGTTCGGTCATGGCATACGAGGAGATGCCGGAGTCCCAGCCCGCAGTTCTCGACTGGGAGCATGGGACCGGACTGATCGGGGTCCACGACCCGGCCGTCGTCGACGCGGCCTTCGAACGCGGTGAACGCCACGTCGGCATCGCGGTCATCGGGCTCGCCCTGCACCACCCCGACCCCCGGACCATCCTGCCCCGCGTCGCCCAAGCGCTCCGCGCCACCGACCCCACACGGCAGCACCAAGGCACAGTGGCGCTGGCACACGTCGCGCGACTGCACCGCACCACCGACCGGGAATGCCTCGCCCTGCTGCGCACCCAGCCACGTGGCAACGAGGCCGACGACGATCTCTGGGACTTTGTCCCACGCCGGAACCTGCCCTGGTGGCTTTGGCGCCATCAACTCCCAGGACAAATCCAGTGGTACCTATTCAACCGCTGGCGCCACTGACACACCGTAAAACCGGCAATCAAAATCGAAAATTTGAGAACTCCAAACACGTGAATTGCCGGTACGCCCGGAGTTTAGATTCCCGGGCCGGAGATGCCGATTCGTTCGTGTTTCTACCCGCGCATCAAAAGGCGCTCCGAGCACCTCCGGTAGGGGCCCAGAGTCCCAATCACTACACAGACTCTCGAAGTGATGCACCGAGGGGGAGCGGTGTCCCGGGGGTGTGGCCCGGTTCCGCCAAAGGAACATGCGCATCATTTGATGCAGCGAGGGTGTGGGCTGGTTTCAGAGTTCATCCCGCACCCGATCTGAAGCAGCATCACCCGGGGTTTCTCCGCCCTGCCGTCCCCGTGGTGGCGACCCTGCCCCCGCGTCCTCCTGGCGGCCCGTCAACCCACCCCGGCCGCCCCGGGGCAGTGGGCCGGAACCCCAAGCCTTACAAGGGCCCGCGCCTGATGCACCGTCCGCTGCCCGTAGCCAGCCCGGCGAAGCCGGTAGGGCGGGAGCGCAGCGGACGCCCCGCCACGGAGCGAAGCGGAGAGGCGCCCACATTTACCGCGCAGCGGTAAATGTAATTCCCGCGTGCGGGAATTCATCATAAACCGCGCAGCGATTTATCAAAGGCGCGCAGCGCCTTTCAGAATGCGCGCAGCGCATTCCCGTTCTATGCAGCGCGCCAGCGCTGCATTACCCGCTCCGCGGG
>NZ_JBIAJC010000031.1:0-29207 GCF_042871745.1 Streptomyces sp. NPDC005576
GCGTTCCCGGCGGGCCTTCCGCTCGTTCCGTGCGGTCGTCAGTCCTTCGCTGCCGGCCGGCGCCCACGCCGTTCCCGTACCAGCGACACCGCGACCACCAGCGCCGCGACCAGCAGGGACAGCAGCACCTGCTCGCGGCCGGCGTCGTCGGTGAGCATGTAGACGAGGACGAACGAGATCATCGCGATCGTCGCCCAGGTCAGGTAGGGGAAGAGCCACATCCGCACGACCGGCTTCTCCGGGGACTCACGCTCGATCATGGGGCGCATCCGCAGCTGGGTGAAGCAGATGACCAGCCAGACGAAGAGCGCCACCGCTCCCGAGGAGTTCAGCAGGAAGGCGAAGACGGTGTCCGGCCACAGGTAGTTGAAGAAGACCGCCACGAAGCCGAAGACGACCGAGGAGAGGATCGCCGCCTGCGGGACGCCCCGCCGGTTCACCCGGGTGAAGGCCCGGGGCGCGTCGCCCCGGCCGCCGAGCGAGTAGGCCATCCGGGAGGCCGTGTACAGGCCGGAGTTGAGGCAGGAGAGCACGGCCGTGAGCACGACGACGTCCATCACCTGCCCGGCGTGCGGAATGCCGATGGAGTCGAGCGCGGCGACGTAACTGCCCTTCTCCACGATGGACGGGTCGTTCCACGGCAGCAGCGTCAGCACCACGAGGATCGAGCCCAGGTAGAAGATGGCGATCCGCCAGATGACGCTGTTGGTCGCCTTCGAGACAGCGCGCCGGGGGTCCGAGGACTCACCCGCGGCCAGCGTGACGATCTCGCTCCCCATGAAGGAGAAGACCACCATCAGCACCCCGGTCAGGATCGCCCCCGGGCCCTTCGGCAGGAAGCCGCCGCTGTCGGTGAGATGGGCGAACCCCGAACCGGCGTTGTCGGAGCCGGGGAGCACCCCGAAGACCGCGAGCAGCCCGACGATCACGAAGGCGCCGATGGCGACGACCTTGATCCCGGCGAACCAGAACTCGAACTCGCCGTACGAACTCACCGAGATCAGATTCGTGGCGGTCAGCACCACCATCACGATCAGCGCCCAGCCCCACTGCGGTACGGCCGGCACCCAGCTCTCCAGGATCGCCGCCCCGGCCGTGGCCTCCACGGCGAGCACGACCACCCAGAAGAACCAGTACAGCCAGCCGATGGAGAAGCCCGCCCACCGCCCGAGCGCCTGATCGGCGTAGGCGGAGAAGCTGCCCGAGCTGGGCCGCGCGGCGGCCATCTCGCCGAGCATCCTCATCACCAGCACGACCATGGTGCCGACCAGGGCGTACGAGACGAGGATCGCGGGGCCGGCGGCAGCGATGCCCGCGCCGGAACCCACGAAGAGGCCCGCGCCGATCACCCCGCCGATGGCGATCATCGACAGATGACGGTTCTTGAGCCCGGCCCGCAGCTCGCCGCCGGAGCCGCCACGCCCCTCGGGACCGCCGGGCCCGTCGGAGCCGTCATGTCCCTCGGACCCGGCGGGCCGGTCCGGCCCGCCGGGTCCCCGTCCCGCCACCGTGGTCTGCGACGTCATGGATGGAATCCTTCACTAGTCCGGGCGGACCGCGACGAACCGCCCCTGCCCGAGCCGAGATCCGCACCTGCGCGGCTCCGCGGGTCCGTGGCGGGTCCGGCTGACGGTCCTGCCGCGACCCCGCGAAGGGCTCCGACCCCGCTGACGGCTACCCTGCCGCGCTCGTGCCACACTTTCCGGCATGCGCGTGTACCTCGGATCGGACCATGCCGGCTACGAACTCAAGAACCACCTCGTCGAGTGGCTGACGGCCCACGGCCACGAGGCCGTGGACTGTGGACCCCACATCTATGACGCCCAGGACGACTACCCGCCGTTCTGCCTCCGCGCCGCCGAGAAGACGGCCGCGGACCCGGACAGCCTCGGCGTCGTGATCGGCGGCTCCGGGAACGGCGAGCAGATCGCCGCCAACAAGGTCAAGGGCGTCCGTGCGGCGCTGGCCTGGAGCGAGCAGACCGCCGCCCTCGGCCGCGAGCACAACAACGCCAACGTCGTGGCCATCGGCGGCCGGATGCACTCCGAGGAGGAGTCCACCAAGTTCGTGGAGATCTTCCTCAGCACGCCGTACTCCAACGAGGAGCGCCACACCCGGCGCATCGAGATGCTCTCGGCGTACGAGGAGACCGGCGCGCTCCCGCCGATCCCCGCCCACCACCCGCAGCAGGGCTGACCCCGACCGCCCCGTACCCGCCGACCACCCACCGTGCCGCCCGGCCTCGTCGCCCGGCGGCACGGCCGTTCAGCCGCGTCGTGCCACCCGGCCTCCGCCCGGCTTCCGCGCGCCGCCGTCCCGCCGGCTTCCGCGCGCCGTGCTGCCGCCCGCCCGTCATTCCGCCCACCCGTCATTCCGTCCGCCCCGTCAGGAGAGCGTCCGTGCCCGAGGGACACACGATCCACCGCCTCGCCGCCGACCACGACGAGCGGTTCGCCGGACGGCCGGTGCGTGTCAGCAGCCCGCAGGGGAAGTTCTCCGAGAGCGCGGCGCTGCTCGACGGCCGGGTGCTCGACGCCGTCGACGCCCACGGCAAGCACCTCTTCCTCGGCTTCGGCGCCGCCGGCTGGGTCCACATCCACCTCGGCCTCTTCGGGAAGCTCGGCTTCGGTACCGTCCCCGCGCCGCCGCCCACCGAGACGGTCCGCCTCCGGCTGCGCAACGACGAGCACCACGCCGATCTGCGCGGCCCCACCACCTGCACCCTCATCACCGAGCCCGAGAAGCAGGCGATACACGAGCGCCTCGGTCCCGACCCGCTGCGCACCGACGAGGACGGGACGCGCGCCTGGCGGCGGATCTCCCGCAGCCGGGTCACCGTCGCCGCGCTGCTGATGGACCAGAAGGTCGTCTCCGGCGTCGGCAACGTCTACCGCGCCGAGGTCCTCTTCCGCCACGGCATCGACCCGTACCGCCCCGGCGAGGACCTCACCCGCGCCGAGTGGGACGCGATCTGGGCCGACCTCGTCCTGCTGATGCGCGAAGGGGTACGGAACAACCGGATCGACACCGTCCGCCCCGAACACCTCCCCGAGGCGATGGGCCGCCCGCCCCGCGTCGACGACCACGGCGGCGAGGTCTACGTCTACCGGCGCGACCTGCGGCCCTGCCACGTCTGCGGCACCGGCGTCCGCACCGCCGCACTCGCCGCCCGCAACCTCTTCTGGTGCCCCACCTGCCAGAAGCCCGGCCAGAAGCGCTGACCGCGCCGCCCGCACCGGTCACCGCCGGGCGGGCGTACACCGGGGCTCGCTCACACCGGGGGCTCCGCGTACCGCGTACCGCTCACCCACCCCGTCGAAAGCACGTTCCCACCGGGCCGTCCGCGGCGCCCCGGGCCCGGGTCTCCGGTCCGCCCGGTCCATGGCCGTACGCCGCGCCTACCTGCGTCTCCACCGGCGGGGCGACCCTTTCTCGTACCCCTCCGCCCAGGGGTCCCCCTGCACGGGGGGCCGTTCGGTCGATAAGGTCCCGACAATGGCCTCTCGCGACGGAGTGAACGCGTACCTGGCCCGGTGGCGTCGTACGGCCCACCGGGCCCGCATCGCGCTGCGCCGCTCCGGGGTCGACTACTTCCGCGGTGACGGGTCGGACTGGATAGCCTTCGCGGGCCTGGCGCTGACGATCCCCGCCCTCGCGGTGGCGACCGTCTGGAACCCGGAGTGGTTCTCGCCCACGGCACTCGTGCTGCCGATCGTCGCCGGGGGCCTGCTGCTCCGCCCCGCCAGCCTCCTCACCCTGTACGCCGTCGCGGCCGGCGCGCTCATCGTCGAGTCCTTCACCCTCGGTACCGCCCCTGCCGACGTCACGGTCACCCCGGGCAATGTGCTCGTGGTCGGAGCCTGCGGCTTCTTCGGCCTGGTGCTCGCCCAGTTCCGGGCCCGCGTCGGAGTGCCCTGGCGGCGCGGCGGCACGATGCTCTTCGACCTGCGCGAACGCATCCGGGTGCAGAGCGCGCTGCCCCGGCTGCCGAAGGGCTGGCACTGCGAGATGGCGCTGCGGCCCGCCGGAGGCCAGTCCTTCTCGGGCGACTTCGTCGTCGCGGCGCGCACCCACGGCGGACGCAGGCTGGAGGTCGTCCTCACCGACGTCTCCGGCAAGGGCATGGACGCGGGCTCCCGCGCCCTGCTGCTCTCCGGCGCCTTCGGCGGCCTCCTCGGCTCCCTGCCCCCGCACGGCTTCCTGCCCGCGGCCAATGGCTACCTGCTGCGCCAGGACTGGGACGAGGGGTTCGCCACCTCGATCCACCTGGTGCTGGACCTGGAGACCGGTGACTACGAGATCCTCTCGGCGGGGCACCCGCCGGCCCTGCAGCTGAACGCCGCGACCGGGCAGTGGGAGGAGAAGGCCGCCGAGGGACCGCTGCTCGGCGTCTACGACGGAGCCGACTTCGACGCGGTCAAGGGTTCGCTGGCCTCCGGCGACGTGCTGATGCTCTTCACGGACGGCCTGGTCGAGGCAGCGGACCGGGACATCGCCGACGGCATCGACCGGCTGACCGGCGAGGCCGACCGGTACGTCACGACCGGCTTCGAAGGCGCGGCCTGGCATCTGATCGAGGCGTGCGCGAAGGACGTCAACGACGACCGCGCGCTGCTCCTGCTCTCCCGCCGGGGCTGAGCCGCTCCCCTCGGGATCGGCGGGTGCCGCTCTCTGTTCCGGCCGGGAGCCCGGCCGTAGAGTCGGCCCATGCCGGATCGCTTGCTGACCCTGACCGAGGTGGAGGCGCTCGCCCGCGCCGCGCACGCCGCCCAGACCGACAAGGCGGGCCGCCCGTACGCCGGGCACCTGGCGGCCGTGGCCGAAGGGGTACGGGCCGGAGGCGGCAACGACGAACAGATCGCCGCCGCCTGGCTGCACGACTCCGTCGAGGACGGGGCGCTGAGCCGTGAGTGGCTGGACGGCGCGGCGCTCGACCCCCACGTCAAGGAGCTGGTGCTGGCCCTCACCCGCGGCGAGGGCGAGGATCTCGCCTCGTACACCGCGAGGATTCTCGCCACCCCGGGGGCCCTGCTGATCAAGGAGGCGGACCTCGCGCACAACGCGGATCCGGCCCGGCTGGCGCTGCTGGAGCCGGCCACCCGCGATCGGCTGACCGAGAAATATGCCCAAGTACGGCGACTTCTTGGTCGCCAAGTCGATGAATCGCTTACAGACCGAATGAATTCGGCCAACCCCGGCCCGAACTGAAACGGCCTGCCCCCGGCCCCCTCCTCGGCCGTCGCCTCCGCCTGAGGGCCGGGGCGGAGGGCCGGAGGGCTCCGGCGACGGGGCGAACGGGGCGAACGGGGCGGACGCGTGGACAGGGCGTGCGCCCGCGACGGGTCAGCGCCCCGCCGTGCGGGCCGGTGACGCGGCCGCCGGTCCGGGCCCGCTGGTGGCGGGGCTCCGGCGGAAGGCCCAGTCCATGTCCGGCTCGGTCGCGAACCGCATCACCCGGCGGACCGGTGGGGTGCACAGCAGCGTCACGGCCGCGGCCGCGATCACGGAGACGAGCAGCAGCCCGGCGGGGCCCGAGAGCCACGCGTTCTCGTCGATCAGCCCCGTGTACTCGGCGCCCCGGATCAGGAAGCCGTGCAGAAGGTATCCGCAGATGGTTCCGGCGCCCAGCGCCGTGTACCAGGTCGTCCGGGCCGGCACCCAGGACAGGAACCCGGCGGTGAGCAGCAGTGCGCAGCCGAACATCAGCAGCGTCATCATGACGCCGGACCACCAGGGCGCGCCGATCTCCTGGGCGCTGTCGCCGCGGTAGAACCAGTCGAGTTTCATGTGCGGAGCCACCGCGTACGCGAACACCAGTGCCCCGGCGAACAGCGGGAGTGAGAGCAGTCGTACCTGGCGTCGGCGCACCCACGTGAAGTGCTCGGGGCGGGCCAGCACGCCCAGCACGAAGAACGGCAGGAACTGCAGCACGCGTTGCAGGTCGAGATCGTCTCCGATGCCGGGGCAGACCGAGGCGAGGGCGGCCACCGCGAGGGCGACCGGGAGCGGGTGGCGGAGCGTCCGCCAGAGCGGGGTGGTGAGCCGCCAGATGAGCAGGGCGGCCAGGAACCAGGTGAGGAAGAGCGGGTCGAGCAGGGTGATCGGCGCGTCCGGCTCCCCGCCCGCGTACCGCCTGAACAGCGAATAGGCCGTCTCGAAGACCACGTACGGGACCACGACCCCGGTGACGAGCCGCTTCATTCTGGCCGGGCTCGCGTCGAAGGACCGGGAGAAGTAACCGGAGACGAGGATGAACGCGGGCATGTGGAACGTATAGATGATCATGTACAGCGCGCGCAGTGCCCGGTTGTCGCCCATCACCGGTTCCCAGGCGTGCGCCACTGCGACGAGCACGATGGCCAGATACTTCACGTTGTCGAAGTACGGATCGCGCTTCCTGGCCGAGGGGGCGGCTTCCCGTGACGTCGGCTCGGATACCGGGGGAATCGTGGCCGAGGCCGCCGCGGGTCTCGTTCCTGGCTCCGGATCCAGGGTCTCCGGGGGGAGCGCGGTCCGCTGTGTGCGACTCGGAGCAGGAAGCATTCGAAAAACCCAGACCCGTCTTCCGTTTTCGTGTGGCGCGTCGGAAGCCTCGCGCCTGCCCGTCAATTCGACACCGAAACATGCGAGTGATGTCCGTTGTGTTCGGGTTGTATCACTAGTAACCGGGGCACATCGCGGCAGAATTGAAAGGCGAGCATGACGGTGCTCTCTCCGGCGGGACGGAATGCGCGTGGCCTGTGGGGAGTGGGTGAATTCCTGTGGCGCACCACGGGTCCCACCCCGGCGGCGACCCGCGGAGGGCCGGGGTGGCCGTACGGCGCTTCCCTCCGGGCCGCACACGGGTGCCGCCCGTCCGCGCACCCCGCCTCCCTGAGGCTCCGGTGGGTGTGCCGAGGGCGAGAACGGCAAGAATGGCGAAAACCGGCCAGGTCACTCCGTCAGCAGTCGTCGCCTCCACGGGAGTTGATGGCACGATGGAGTGAACGGTGGGCGCGCGACGGAGCACGCCCCCGGGCCGGCAAGGCGGACCGACCTAGGGTGTGAGCAGTCGTGGCCATTTCGCTGTCTGTGGTGCTGATGTTGGCGATCATCCTGGTGGTGCTGATCCGTGGTGGATCCATCAAGGCCGGGCCGGCGATCGTCGCCATCCTCTTCGGGTTCTTCCTGGCGTCGACGGGCATGGCGCCCTCGATCAACAGGTTCATGAACTCCATAGCGGACACGATCAACCAGATCAGCTTCTGAGCCGGGAGCGGTTCGCCCGCTCACTCCGGTCGAAGATCGCCGCGACGCCGCCGGCCGCCGTCCCCACGGCCGGCGGCGTCGCGCGCGTCGCCGTCCCCACGGTCGGCGTACGACGAAGGCCCGGCGCCGCGTCCGTGTGATCACGGGACGCGGCGCCGGGCCTTCGTCATGGAGCGGGCGACGGGAATCGAACCCGCGTAGCTAGTTTGGAAGACTAGGGCTCTACCATTGAGCTACGCCCGCAGGACCGCACCGGTGCCGTGGCCGGCCCCGGGTACGAAGAGCATCGTAGCGGGTCGGAGCCGGTGCCCGCACACCCGTGTCCCGGAGCGCACCGCGCGGGCCGGGGAATGTGCCGGTGTACTCCGCCCGCTGCCGTAGTCGGCGCGGGCCATCTGCCGCAGGGTCGTCGAAAAGCGGCGGAGGGGTGCCCTTTCTGCATGTACCCTCTGTGTCGCACCGACGGGGTGTGGCGCAGCTTGGTAGCGCGTCCGCTTTGGGAGCGGAAGGTCGTCGGTTCGAATCCGGCCACCCCGACCACCAGCAAGATCGCATGGGGAGCGCATTGGGGGACTCCTCCCCCTTGCCGTTACTATGCAAAGTGCGTGCCCGTGTGTCTGATGAGCCGGGCCGATCCGCGAAGCCGCCGACAGGCGGCGCGCGGAACCCCCCGAAGTCAGCCACCAAGGAGACCGAACCGTGAAGAGCGCCGTGGAGACCCTGAACCCGACCCGGGTTCGGCTCAGCATCGAGGTGCCCTTCGAGGAGCTCAAGGACAGCCTCGACGCGGCCTACAAGAAGATCAACCAGCAGGTCACGGTGAAGGGCTTCCGTAAGGGCAAGATCCCGGCCCGGGTCATCGACCAGCGGTTCGGCCGTGGTGCGGTGCTGGAGGAGGCCGTCAACGACGCCCTCCCGAAGTTCTACACCGAGGCGGTCAACGAGGGTGAGCTGAACGTCCTCGGCCAGCCCGACGTCGACATCACCGAGCTGAAGGACGGCGAGCTGCTCTCCTTCACCGCCGAGGTGGACGTGCGCCCCGAGATCGAGATCCCGGACTACTCCGGCATCGAGGTCACCGTGGACGCCCTCGAGGTCAGCGAAGAGGACATCGAGAAGGCCGTGGAGCAGCTCCGTGAGCGCTTCGCCTCCACCAACCCGGTCGAGCGCGCCGCCGCCGAGGGCGACGTCGTGACGATCGACCTGGAAGCCAAGGTCGACGGCGAGGTCCTGGAGGACGGCGTGGCCGACGGTGTCTCGTACACCATCGGTTCCGGTGAACTCCTCGAGGGCATCGACGAGGCCGTCAAGGGCCTGGAGGCCGGTGGCGAGGCCACCTTCACCTCCGAGCTCAAGGGTGGCTCCGCCGAGGGCAAGGAAGCGGAGGTCACCGTCAAGGTCACCGCCGTCGCCGCCCGCGAACTCCCCGAGCTGGACGACGAGTTCGCCCAGATGGCGAGCGAGTTCGACACGCTGGAGGAGCTGCGCGCCGACAGCCGCAAGCGCCTGGAGAACACCAAGCAGTACGACCAGGCCACCCAGGCCCAGGAGCGCGTCCTCGAGGAGCTGCTGAAGCTCGCCGAGGTCCCGATCCCGGAGAAGCTGCTCGCGGACGAGATCAACACCCGCAAGCACAACCTGGAGCACCACCAGCTCGGCCAGATGGGTCTCGACCTGGCGAAGTTCCTGGAGATCCAGGGCAAGACCGCCGAGGAGTTCGAGGCCGAGACCTCGGAGCAGGCCGTCAAGGGCATCAAGACCCAGTTCCTGCTGGACGAGATCGTCAACAAGGAGAAGCTGAACGTCAACCAGGAGGAGCTCACCGAGCACCTCATGCGGCGCGCTGCTTCCTCCGGCATGAGCCCCGACCAGTTCGCCCAGGCCGTCGTCGAGGGTGGCCAGGTGCCGATGCTCGTCGGCGAGGTCGCCCGCGGCAAGGCGCTCGCGCTGGTCGTCGAGGCCGCGAAGGTCACCGACACCAACGGTGAGATCGTCGACCTGGAGGACGACGAAGAGACCGAGGAGGAGACGGCTGAGGCCGCCGCCGACTCGGACTCCGACGAGGCCGCCGCCGAGGAGAAGAAGGAGGCCTGAGCCTCCCGCTGATCCGCACGACGGGCCCCGGACGCACCACGCCGTCCGGGGCCCGTCGTCGTACCCGCAGGAAGCGCCTGGGTGGCGTTCGCGGCCCTTCGCGGCGCGTCCGCGACGACCCCTCAGAACCCGTGTGCGCACTGCGTACCTTGCGCTCCCAGCGAACAGTTATGGAAGCGGGATGGTCTTGTTCCACCTGCGCGTTAGGGTCCATGAAGAGGAAGGGTCGGGTAGTCCCGGCCCCCCGGTACGAAGACGCTGAGACGGCCGGAGCCGTCAGAGACGAGCAGGTGGATACGTGACGAATCTGATGCCCTACGCCGCCGGAGAGCCGTCCCTCGGTGGTGGCCTCGGCGACCAGGTCTACAGCCGACTGCTCGGCGAGCGCATCATCTTCCTCGGTCAGCAGGTCGACGATGACATCGCCAACAAGATCACCGCACAGCTGCTGCTCCTTGCCGCCGACCCGGACAAGGACATCTACCTCTACATCAACAGCCCCGGCGGTTCGGTGACGGCCGGCATGGCGGTCTACGACACCATGCAGTACATCCCGAACGACGTCGTCACCATCGGTATGGGCATGGCGGCCTCGATGGGCCAGTTCCTGCTCACCGGCGGTGCCGCGGGCAAGCGCTTCGCGCTCCCCAACACCGACATCCTCATGCACCAGGGTTCGGCCGGCATCGGCGGTACGGCCTCGGACATCAAGATCCAGGCCCAGTACCTGCTCCGCACCAAGACGCGGATGGCGGAGATCACCGCCCGCCACTCCGGCCAGACCGTCGAGACGATCATCCGCGACGGCGACCGCGACCGCTGGTACACCGCCGAGGAGGCCAAGGAGTACGGCCTCATCGACGAGATCATCACGGCCGCGTCGGGCATCCCGGGCGGCGGCGGCACCGGCGCCTGATCCGGATCGCACCGGACGGCACCGCTCCCGCACGCCTCTCGTACGCCGAGAAACAGCCCACAGAAACGCCACCAGGATGGTGAACACCCACATGACCAACTTCCCCGGCGCCTCCGCGAGCGGCCTCTACACCGGCCCGCAGGTGGACAACCGCTACATCGTGCCGCGCTTCGTGGAGCGCACCTCGCAGGGCGTGCGCGAGTACGACCCGTACGCGAAGCTCTTCGAGGAGCGCATCATCTTCCTCGGCGTGCAGATCGACGACGCCTCGGCCAACGACGTGATGGCGCAGCTGATGTGCCTGGAGTCGATGGACCCGGACCGCGACATCTCGATCTACATCAACAGCCCCGGCGGCTCGTTCACCGCGCTCACCGCGATCTACGACACGATGCAGTTCGTGAAGCCGGACATCCAGACGGTCTGCATGGGCCAGGCGGCCTCCGCCGCCGCCGTCCTGCTGGCCGCCGGCACCCCGGGCAAGCGCATGGCGCTCCCGCACGCACGGGTGCTCATCCACCAGCCGTCCTCGCAGACCGGCCGTGAGCAGCTCTCCGACCTGGAGATCGCGGCCAATGAGATCCTGCGCATGCGCACCCAGCTGGAGCAGATGCTGGCCAAGCACTCGACCACCCCGCTGGAGAAGATCAGCGAGGACATCGAGCGCGACAAGATCCTGACCGCCGAGGAAGCCCTGGCGTACGGTCTTGTGGACCAGATCGTCTCCACCCGTAAGACCTCGGCCGGATCTGCGGTCTGACGTCGGTCTTTACCCCTTGGCACGGACATCCGACCGGTCTCCGGTCGTGTGAACCGTGCCAAGGGGGGCCCGAACGGGGGGCCAGGCAAGGTACCGTCGAACAGAGGGACCAGGAGTCGCTGAACCAGGCGTCTCCCAGGCGAAGGGGAAGCACCTCGTGGCACGCATCGGTGATGGCGGCGACTTGCTCAAGTGCTCGTTCTGCGGAAAGAGCCAGAAGCAGGTGAAGAAGCTCATCGCAGGACCCGGTGTGTACATCTGCGACGAGTGCATCGATCTCTGCAACGAGATCATCGAGGAGGAGCTCGCCGAGACCTCGGAAGTGCGCTGGGAAGAACTTCCCAAGCCGCGCGAGATCTACGAGTTCCTGGAGGGCTACGTCGTCGGGCAGGAGCCCGCGAAGAAGGCCCTCTCGGTCGCGGTGTACAACCACTACAAGCGGGTCCAGGCCGGGGAGAACGGCGGTGGCTCCAGTCGCGACGACGCGATCGAGCTGGCCAAGTCGAACATCCTTCTGCTGGGCCCCACGGGTTCCGGCAAGACGCTGCTGGCGCAGACGCTCGCCCGCATGCTCAACGTCCCGTTCGCCATCGCCGACGCGACGGCGCTGACCGAGGCCGGCTATGTCGGCGAGGACGTCGAGAACATCCTGCTGAAGCTGATCCAGGCGGCCGACTACGACGTCAAGAAGGCCGAGACCGGGATCATCTACATCGACGAGATCGACAAGGTCGCCCGCAAGAGCGAGAACCCGTCGATCACGCGCGACGTCTCGGGCGAGGGTGTGCAGCAGGCGCTGCTGAAGATCCTGGAGGGCACCACCGCCTCCGTACCGCCGCAGGGCGGCCGGAAGCACCCGCACCAGGAGTTCATCCAGATCGACACGACGAACGTCCTGTTCATCGTCGGCGGCGCCTTCTCCGGACTGGAGAAGATCATCGAGTCCCGGTCCGGCGCCAAGGGCATCGGATTCGGCGCGACCATCCGCTCCAAGCTGGAGATCCAGGCGAGCGACCAGTTCCAGGAGGTCATGCCGGAGGACCTGGTGAAGTTCGGGATGATCCCGGAGTTCATCGGCCGCCTCCCCGTCCTCACCTCGGTCCACAACCTGGACCGCGAGGCACTCCTCCAGATCCTCATCGAGCCGCGCAACGCCCTGGTGAAGCAGTACCAGCGGCTCTTCGAACTCGACGGTGTGGAGCTGGACTTCGAGCGCGAGGCGCTGGAGGCCATCGCCGACCAGGCGATCCTGCGGCAGACCGGCGCCCGCGGTCTGCGCGCCATCATGGAGGAAGTCCTCCAGTCGGTGATGTACGAGGTCCCGTCCCGCAAGGACGTCGCCCGCGTGGTCATCACCCCGGACGTGGTCCGCAACAACGTGAACCCCACGCTGGTGCCGCGCGAGCCGCGCACGATCGGCAAGAACGACGGCGGCAGGCACGAGAAGTCCGCTTAGCTCTGCCCGCCACCACGCACGAGGGGCGCCCGGCCGCTGGGAGCAGCGGCTGGGCGCCCCTTCGCGTGTCAGATCTTGGTGCGCGAGGTGTTGTAGAGCTTGGCGGTGAGAGCCGCCGCCTCGTCCTGGGACATCGGCTTGTTGGTCATGGCGCCACCGACGTCGAAACCGATCACCACACCCACGGTGCTGTAGTCGGCCCAGACGCAGACCGGCAGGATCATCTCCTTCGGGCCCTTCTCGACGGAGCCGTCGGCCTCCGAGTTGACCATCTTGGCGTTCTGGCACTTCATCAGGGCGCCGGTGAAGCCGGCGGGCTTGACCGCCTTCGGGCTTCCGACCAGCGATCCCTCGCTGGACTCGTTGGCCGCCGCTTCCTTCGCGGCGCTCGCGAACGAGGCGTCGATGACCTTCTCCGGGTCCGCGATCTCGCCCCAGCTGCCCTCCACGACGAGCAACTTCGCGGTGAGCGGGTTCTTCTCCATGTCGCCGCTCACGTACTGGGTGCTGACCTTGCTGGGTTTCTTGATCCCCATGGCCTCGGCGTCGGTCCTGTCCTGGCCGGTCATCGGGGCACCCGGCTTCGCCGCTGCGGCGTCCTGCTTGTAGTCGCCCACCGAGGCCGGCGGCGTGATCTTGTACCCCTTGGTGGAGTCCGCCACATCGCTGCTGCCCCCGCCCGAGGTCAGCAGGTACGCCCCGCCGGCGATGACCGCCAGCGCCACGACGGCCGCCGTCACGATCAGGCCGGTCCGCTTCTTCTTCGGCTGCTGGAACGGCGGCTGTCCCGGCTGCCCCGGGTAGGCCTGCTGGCCGCCGTACGGGGGAGTGGGCGGCTGCTGCGCGTACGGACCCGGCTGCTGGCCGTACGGTCCGGGCTGCTGGCCGGGCTGCTGGCCCTGCGGGTAGCCGTACCCCTGCGCGGGCGGGGGCGGGGGCTGCTGCGGGGGGACGCCCTGGGGGGCCTGCTGGGGATAGCCGTAGCCGGGCTGTCCGCCCTGCGGCTGCTCTCCGTACGGGTTGGGCTGCTGGCCGTACGGACCGGGCTGCTGGCCGTAGGGCCCGGGCCGGCCCTGCGGCGGCTGGCCGCCGTACGGTCCCGGCTGGTTGTTACTCATGACGCTGTCCCCTCCAGAATGCTTATGCCTTCCGGACATCCTCGCGGAAGCCGCCCCCGCGTGGGGTACCCGCAGGCACACCGTTACTGAACAAACCGGTTTCGGGGCACGGCTGTGACGGCCCTAAACTGTCCCTCGTGACCGAGAACTCAACGCAGCCATCAGCCAGCAACCCCGAACTGCCGACCCAGTACGCGCCGGCCGAGGTAGAGGGGGAGCTGTACGAGCGCTGGGTGGAGCGCGGTTACTTCACGGCGGACGCCGCGAGCGAGAAGCCCCCGTACACGATCGTCATCCCGCCGCCGAACGTCACGGGTTCCCTCCACCTCGGCCATGCCTTCCAGCACACGCTGATGGACGCTCTCACCCGCCGCAAGCGGATGCAGGGGTACGAGGCGCTGTGGCTGCCGGGCATGGACCACGCAGGCATCGCGACCCAGAACAAGGTCGAGCAGCAGCTCGGCGAGGAGGGCAAGTCCCGCCACGACCTCGGGCGCGAGGAGTTCACCGAGCGCGTCTGGCAGTGGAAGGAAGAGTACGGCGGCAAGATCCTCGGCCAGATGCGCCGCCTCGGCGACGGCGTCGACTGGTCGCGTGAGCGCTTCACCATGGACGAGGGCCTCTCCGCCGCCGTCCAGACCGTCTTCAAGAAGATGTACGACGACGAGCTGATCTACCGCGCCGAGCGCATCATCAACTGGTGCCCGCGCTGCCTGACGGCCATCTCGGACATCGAGGTCGACTACCAGGACGACGACGGCGAGCTCGTCTCCATCCGGTACGGCGAGGGTGAGGAGACGCTGGTCGTCGCCACCACCCGCGCCGAGACGATGCTCGGTGACACGGCCGTCGCCGTCCACCCGGACGACGCCCGGTACACGCACCTCGTCGGCAAGCGGATCAAGCTGCCGCTCACCGACCGCACCATCCCGGTCGTCGCCGACACCCATGTCGACCCGGAGTTCGGTACCGGCGCCGTCAAGGTGACCCCCGCCCACGACCCCAACGACTTCGCGATCGGGCAGCGGCACGGCCTGGAGTCGATGACCGTGATGGACGAGCGCGGTGTCATCACCGTGCCCGGTCCGTTCCAGGGCCTCGACCGCTTCGAGGCCAGGTCCGCCCTCGTCGGCGCGCTGCGCGAGCAGGGCCGGATCGTCGCCGAGAAGCGTCCGTACGTCCACTCCGTCGGCCACTGCTCCCGCTGCCGCACGACGGTCGAGCCCCGGCTCTCCCTCCAGTGGTGGGTCAAGGTCGAGACCCTCGCCAAGGCCGCCGGTGACGCGGTCCGTGACGGCCGGGTCACGATCCACCCCAAGGAGATGGAGAAGCGGTACTTCGACTGGGTCGACAACCTCCGTGACTGGTGCATCTCGCGCCAGCTCTGGTGGGGTCACCGCATCCCCGTCTGGTACGGCCCCGACGGCGAGGTCGTCTGCCTCGGCCCCGACGAGCAGCCGCCCACGGGCGAAGGCTGGACGCAGGACACCGACGTCCTGGACACCTGGTTCTCCTCCGGCCTGTGGCCGTTCTCCACGCTCGGCTGGCCCGAGGAGACACCGGAACTCAAGAAGTTCTATCCGACGGACGTCCTCGTCACCGGTCACGACATCATCTTCTTCTGGGTCGCCCGGATGATGATGTTCGGCCTCTACGTCATGGACGGAGAGGTCCCGTTCAAGACGATCGCCCTCACCGGCCTCGTCCGTGACGAGCGCGGCAAGAAGATGTCGAAGTCCTTCGGCAACGTCGTCGACCCGCTCGACTGGATGGACAAGTACGGCTCCGACGCCGTCCGCTTCACCCTCGCCAGGGGCGCCAATCCCGGTACGGACGTTCCGATCGGTGAGGACTGGGTCCAGGCGTCCCGGAACTTCGCCAACAAGATCTGGAACGCCACCCGGTTCGCGATGATGAACGGTGCGACGGTGGAGGGCGACCTCCCGCCGGTCGAGCAGCTCTCGGCCACCGATCGCTGGATCCTGTCCCGGCTGAACAAGACGGTCGCGAGCGCCGACGCGTTCTACGAGGACTTCCAGTTCGCCAAGCTCAGCGACGCCCTCTACCACTTCGCGTGGGACGAGGTCTTCGACTGGTACGTCGAGCTGTCGAAGACCACCTTCTTCGCCGGCGGCGAGCAGGCCAAGGTCTCCGGCCGGGTCCTCGGTGAGGTCCTCGACGTGACGCTGCGTCTGCTCCACCCGATCGTGCCGTTCGTCACCGAGACGCTCTGGACCACCCTCACCGGCGGTGAGTCCGTCGTCGTCGCCGACTGGCCGCAGGACTCCGGCTTCCGCGACGAGGCGGCCGAGGCCGAGATCGAGCTGGTCCAGCAGGTCGTCACCGAGGTCCGCCGCTTCAAGGGCGACCAGGGTCTCAAGGCCGGCCAGAAGGTCCCGGCCCGACTGACCCTCACCGGCACGGCGCTGGCCCCGCACGAGGCGGCCATCCGCCAGCTGCTGCGCCTCCAGCCGGCCGAGGAGGGCTTCCACGCCACCGCCACCCTCCCGGTGGCCGGCGCGCAGGTCGCTCTCGACCTGTCCGGGACCATCGACGTCGAGGCCGAGCGCAAGCGCCTCACCAAGGATTTGGGCGCCGCCGAGAAGGAGAAGGACCAGGCCAACGCCAAGCTCGGCAACGAGGCCTTCCTCGCCAAGGCCCCGGACAACGTGGTCGGGAAGATCCACGCCCGGCTCGCCAAGGCGGACGCCGACATCGAGCGGATCACCGCCCAGCTGGCGAGCCTGCCGCAGGGCTGACCCGCCCCGCCCTCGCGCCCTCCCGGGCGACCCGAGGCCCCCGCACCCCGAGCCGGCCACCGGGGTACGGGGGCCTCGTCGTATCCCCGGCCCCGGCCCTCGGGACGGGCGCTGCGCACGATGTCCCCGCCGATCCGTAGACTGGCCCTGTGAGTGAGCCCCGCCCTTCAGACCGGCACGACGCGTCAGAGTCCGACGACACCTTCGCGGAGATCGTGGACGAAGCAACCCAGCGCGACCCCGACCTGGCGGTGATCGAGGCCGGAAGCCGCACGCTGCGCACCCAGTCCGGGCCGCCCGTGTCCGACGCGCCCCCGGCCACGCCCGAGGACCCCGAAGCCGCCAAGGCGCTGCGCGCCGTGGAGCAGGAGCTGGCGGGCCGCTGGGGTGAGACCAAACTCGAACCCTCCGTCACCCGGATCGCCGCCCTGATGGACGTGCTCGGCGAGCCCCAGCGCGCGTACCCCTCCATCCACATCACCGGCACGAACGGCAAGACCAGCACGGCCCGCATGATCGAGGCGCTGTTCAACGCCTTCGACCTGCGCACCGGCCGGTACACCTCGCCGCACGTCCAGTCGATCACCGAGCGGATCAGCCTGGACGGCTCCCCGATCGCCCCCGAGCGGTTCGTGGAGACGTACGAGGACATCAAGCCGTACGTCGAGATGGTCGACGCCCAGCAGCCGTACCGTCTCTCCTTCTTCGAGGTGCTGACGGGCATGGCGTACGCGGCCTTCGCCGACGCGCCGGTCGACGTCGCCGTGATCGAGGTCGGCATGGGCGGGACCTGGGACGCCACCAACGTCATCGACGCGGGCGTCGCCGTCGTCACCCCGATCTCGCTCGACCACACCGACCGGCTCGGCAACACGCCGGCCGAGATCGCCGGGGAGAAGTCCGGGATCATCAAGCAGGGCGCGACGGTCGTACTGGCCCAGCAGCCGGTGGACGCCGCGCAGGTGATGCTCAAGAAGGCCGTCGAGGCCGACGCGACCGTGGCCCGTGAAGGCATGGAGTTCGGCGTCGTCTCCCGCGAGATCGCGGTCGGCGGCCAGCTGCTGACGCTGCGCGGACTCGGCGGGCCGACCTCCGAGTACACCGACATCTTCCTCCCGCTCTACGGCGCCCACCAGGCGCACAACGCCGCGGTGGCGCTCGCCGCCGTGGAGGCGTTCTTCGGCATCGGCGGCGAGCAGACCCGCTCGCTCGACATCGACGCGATCCGCACGGCCTTCGCCTCGGTCCGCTCGCCGGGCCGCCTGGAGGTCGTCCGGTCCAGCCCGACCGTCGTCCTGGACGCCGCACACAACCCGGCCGGCGCCCGCGCCAGCGCCGAGGGCCTCTCCGAGGCATTCAGCTTCTCCCGGCTCATCGGCGTCGTCGGCGCCAGCGACGACAAGGACGTCCGCGGACTCCTCGAAGCCTTCGAGCCGATCTTCGCCGAGATCGTCGTCACCCAGAACTCCAGCGCACGGGCGATGGACGCCGACACGCTGGCCGCCGTCGCGGTGGAGGTCTTCGGCGACGAGCGCGTCCAGGTGGAGCCCCGGCTCGACGACGCGCTGGAAGCGGCGATCACCCTCGCCGAGGAAGAGGACGAATACGCGGGCGCCGGCGTGCTGGTGACCGGTTCCGTGATCACGGTCGGCGAGGCCCGGCTGCTTCTGGGAAGGGGCTGACCCCTGTGCGTACGCTCTGCGCGTCGACACTGATCGGCGAGTTCTTCGTGATCGGCTTCGCCGGTCTCGTCGCGATGAAGTCGGACGACCTGACCGCCGCGACCGTCTGGACCGTGTGCGGCATCGGCATGCTGCTCTCCGTGCTGCTGTGCGGCATGATCACCCGCCCCGGCGGGGTCGTGCTGGGCTGGGCGTTCCAGATCGCCCTCGTGGTGAGCGGTGTCTTCGTCCCGGTGATGTACATCCTCGGCATCGCCTTCGCTGCCCTGTGGTGGGCGTCGGTGCACTACGGCCGGAAGATCGACGAGGCGAAGGCCCGCTGGGCGGCCATGGAGGCCCGTGCGGACCCCGCTCCGGCCGCCGGCTGACCCCGAGCCTCCGAGCGCACGATCGGCCCCGGGACCGACGCCGCACAACCCCACCCGTCGGGGCCGCGGCCGGTCCCTGTAATCTCGCTCTCCCGCACCCCGTCACTCGCAAGGAGCCGCTCCACATGACCCAGCGCACCCTCGTCCTCCTCAAGCCGGACGCGGTCCGGCGTGGGCTGATCGGTGAGATCGTCGGCCGCATCGAGCGCAAGGCCGGCTGGCGGATCACGGCTCTGGAGATGCGCACGCTCGACGGGGACACGCTGGAAGCGCACTACGGCGAGCACAAGGGCCGCCCGTTCTACGAGCCGCTCGTGGAGTTCATGGCCTCCGGTCCCGTCGTCGCCCTGGTCGCCGAGGGCGAGCGGGTCATCGAGGGCGTCCGCGCCCTGGCCGGCCCGACCGACCCGATCGCCGCCGCGCCCGGTTCCGTCCGCGGCGACTTCGGGACGGTCACCCGGGAGAACCTCATCCACGCCTCGGACTCCGAGGAGTCCGCCGAGCGGGAGCTGAAACTTTTCTTTCCGGGTCTGTCCTGACGGTCGATCGGCCAAACAGCGCTGGTGACCCGGGGCGACCGAATTAATTCGGTCGCCCTTCGGTATACGTGGTCCCGTCGCGGGAACGCATCCCACCGACGTAACGTCACCCTGGGTGGGACGCGTAGCCGTTCCACCCGGTAAGGCGAATGCCCCTCGCGCTGTGTCCGTGCACCCGGCACTACGATGGAAGCTTCCACACCCGCAGCGCGCCGGATTCGCCGACCAGAATCAGCCATCATGCTTTCTTCGGGAAGGCACCGCCGCATCCTCATGGGGAACAAGGGGAATCAATGTCGTTCATCGGTCGTGACATGGCTATCGACCTCGGGACTGCCAACACGCTGGTGTACGTCAGGGGGCGCGGCATCGTCCTGAACGAGCCGTCCGTCGTGGCCATCAACACCAACACCGGCGGCATTCTCGCGGTCGGCGCCGAGGCCAAGAAAATGATCGGCCGTACGCCGGGCAACATCGTTGCCGTACGGCCGCTGAAGGACGGCGTCATCGCCGACTTCGAGATCACCGAGCGGATGCTCCGCTACTTCATTCTCAAGATCCACAAGCGCCGCTACCTGGCCCGCCCGCGCGTCGTCGTGTGCGTGCCCTCCGGCATCACGGGAGTGGAGCGACGCGCTGTCATCGAGGCGTCGACGCAGGCAGGTGCCCGCCAGGTGCACATCATCGAGGAGCCCATGGCGGCGGCCATCGGCTCCGGCCTCCCCGTCCACGAGGCCACCGGCAACATGGTCGTCGACATCGGCGGCGGCACCACCGAGGTCGCGGTGATCTCGCTCGGCGGAATCGTCACTGCCCAGTCGATCCGGGTCGCCGGCGACGAGATGGACAACGCGATCATCCAGCACATCAAGAAGGAGTACTCCCTCCTTCTCGGTGAGCGCACCGCCGAACAGATCAAGATCACGATCGGTTCCGCGTACGACATGGACAAGGACGAGCACACCGAGATCCGCGGCCGGGACCTCGTCTCCGGACTGCCCAAGACCGTCGTCATCTCGGCGGCCGAGGTCCGCAAGGCCATCGAGGAGCCGGTCAACGCGATCGTCGACGCCGTGAAGACGACGCTCGACAAGTGCCCGCCCGAGCTCTCCGGCGACGTGATGGACCGCGGCATCGTCCTCACCGGCGGGGGCGCGCTGCTGCGGGGACTGGACGAGCGACTGCGCCGGGAGACCGGCATGCCGATCCACATCGCCGAAGACCCGCTGGACTCGGTGGCCCTCGGATCGGGCAAGTGCGTCGAGGAGTTCGAGGCACTCCAGCAGGTCCTGGACGCGCAGCCCCGCCGCTGACGGGCCTCGGGCGGGCAACTGACACACCTTCGGTCTGCCGTACGGGCGCTGCCGCCCCGTACGGCAGATCGTTGATATACAGGCACGAACATTCCTACGAGGAAGGCACGGCCGCCGCACGTGAGGGACACACGAGAGAGCCGGCTGCTCCTGGTGCTGCTGATCGTCATCGCGTTCGCACTGATCACGGTGGACATCCGCGGCGGCGAGGACTCGCCGGTGGACGGCGCCCGGCAGGCCGCCGCGACGGTCTTCGGGCCGGTGGAGAACGGCGTGGCGGCGGCGGTGGACCCGGTGGGCAACGCCATCGGCGCCGTCCGGGACTCCGGAGACCGGCACGACCGGATCGCGGCCCTGGAGAAGGAGAACGCCCGGCTGAAGACGGAGCTGGGCAGCGACGCCCGCACCAACAGCCGCGTCCGCCAGCTCGACGCGATCCTCAAGAACGCGAACGCCGGCCAGTACGGCATCAAGGGCGCCCAGGTCATCGCCATAGGAGCGGCCCAGGGCTTCTCCTGGACGATCACCATCGACACGGGGTCCAAGGACGGCATCGCCCGCGACATGACGGTGCTCAACGGTGAAGGACTCGTCGGCCGCGTCACCACGGTCGGCCCGGACACGGCGACCGTACTCCTCGCCAACGACCCGGACTTCACCGTCGGCACCCGGATGGAGAAGACCGACGAACTCGGCTTCGCCACCGGTCAGGGCAACAGCCCGCTCTCGGTGCAGTTTCTCAACGGCAAGGCCAAGGTGGCCAAGGGCGACCGGCTCGTCACCTTCGGCTCCAGCAAGGACAAGCCGTTCGTGCCCGGCGTCCCGGTCGGTGAGGTCGTCCGCGTCGACCCGTCCGGCGGCGACCTCACCCGTACCGTCTACGTCAAGCCGTACGTCGGCTTCACCAAGCTCGACATCGTCGGCGTCGTCGTGGAGGCCCCGCGCACGGACCCGCGCGACGCGGTCCTGCCGAAGAAGCCCGGCAAGCCGGCCAAGCCCAAGCCCACCCCGACCGTCACCGTGACCGTCCAGCCCAACGGCGACCTCGTCGACGGCAGCGGCAACGTGGTCGGCAACATCCACCAGACGCCCGGCGCGACGGCCTCGGGCCAGGCGGCCGGTGCCACCGAGGTCGCCGCGCTCCCCGACGCGAACACCAACGCCGATACCGACGCTGCCGCCGACCCAGACGGCCAGGCAGACGACCAGGAGTAGGGCTGATCCCCATGCGCTTGAACCGGACGCTGCTCTCCGTCGCCCTCGTCGTGGTCGCCCTCGTGGTCCAGGTATCCGTACTCGCCAGACTCCAGCTCCCCGGAGCCGTCCCCGACCTGCTGCTGCTCACCGTCCTCGGACTCGCCTTCGTGTACGGGCACGTCAGCGGCGCGCTGATCGGCTTCGGCGCGGGACTCCTCGCCGACCTGGCCCCGCCCGCCGACCACGCCGCAGGGCGCTACGCCCTGGTCCTCTGCGTCATCGGCTACCTCGCGGGGCTGGTCCGGCCGGAGAACGGACAACTCAGGTCGGCCTTCGGCCCCATGGCGTTCGTCGTCGTGGCGGCCATCGGCACCACCCTCCTGTACGCGCTCGTGGGCGCCCTCGTCGGCGACACCGCGGCCCGGCACGTCGGCCTCACCAGCCTGGTGCTGACGGCGGCTCTGTACGACCTGCTGCTCGCACCGTTCGTCGTACCGCTGATCATGGGGCTCGCCAGACGCACCGAGAACGACCCGGTCTCCGAGTCGGCCGGCGGCGACGTCTCCGCCGGCTGGCTCTCCTCGGGCACCGGCCTGACGATCGGCAACCAGCGCGGCGGACTCCGCGTCCGGGCCGCCCGCAATCGCGCCGCGCGCGCGGGAAGGATCAAGGGGGTCAAGCGACTGTGAGGCCGGACCAGCACCCGAGCACCACCGACGGGGGCGCACCGTGAGCAACATCCCCGAGACCGGCCGGACCCAGCGCGTCCAGATCCGCCTCGTCGTCATCCAGATCCTCGTCTTCTCCCTCCTCCTGACGCTCGGCGGCCGGCTCTGGTACCTCCAGATCCGCAACGGCCAGGAGTACACCGACGAGGCCAAGAACAACCACGTCCAGCAGGTCGTCCAGCCCGCCGTCCGGGGTGCCATCCTCGACGCGCGCGGCGTACCGCTCGCCGACAACGAGACCCGCCTCGTCGTCTCCGCCAGCCGCACCGAGCTGCTGAAGATGGCGGACGACGGCGACGCCGTCCTCACCCGCCTCGCCGACGTCCTCGGCATGAAGCCGAGGGACGTCAAGGACAAGGTCCGGCTCTGCGACGCGAAGACACCCCAGCCCTGCTGGAACGGCTCGCCCTACCAGCCGATCCCGGTCACCGACGAGGCCACCACCCAGCAGGCGCTCCAGATCCGCGAGCGCGCCGAGGACTTCCCCGGCATCACCGCCGAACCCACCGCCGTACGCCGGTACGCGGCCCCCGGCGGCGCCAACACCGCCCAGGTCCTCGGTTACCTCTCCCCGGTCACCGACGAGGAGATCACCAAGGCCCAGGACACCGAGTCGCCGTACCTGCGCTCCGACCAGGTCGGCCGCTCCGGCCTGGAACGCACGTACGACAGGAACCTGCGCGGCAAGGCCGGCGTCACCCGTTACGAGGTCGACAACCTCGGCCGGGTCATCGGGCAGGCCGAGAACGACCCCGCCGAGCCCGGCGCGAGCGTCGTCACCTCGATCGACGCCAGGGTGCAGTCCGTCGCCGAGTACGAGCTCGACAAGGCGATGAAGACGGCCCGCAAGGAGTTCGACAAGAACACCGACATGAACTACAAGGCCGACTCCGGCGCCGTCGTCGTGATGGAGGCCAAGACCGGCCGGGTCGTCGCGATGGCCTCGCTGCCGGACTACGACCCCAACTCCTGGGTCGGCGGCATTTCCGCCAAGGACTACACGAAACTCACCACCAAGAAGTCCAACTTCCCGCTGCTGAACCGCGCGATCCAGGGCCAGGCGGCCCCCGGCTCCATCTTCAAGGTCATCTCGTCCACGGCGGCCGTCAACGCCGGGTACCCGTTCGACGGCAACTACCCGTGCCCCAGCTCGTACTCCATCGGCGGCCAGACCTTCAAGAACTTCGAGTCCCAGGGCTACGGCTCCATCACCATCGGCCGCGCTCTGGAGGTCTCCTGCGACACCGTCTACTACGGCATTGCGCACAAGGAGTGGCTGAAGGACGGCGGCATGAACCCGAAGAAGAACCGCGGCGACTGGTTCTACAAGACCGCGCACCAGTTCGGACTCGGCAAGGAGACCGGCATCGACCTCCCCAACGAGGTCGCCGGCCGCGTCCCCGACCGCCAGTGGAAGGAGGACTTCTTCCAGGCCAACAAGGCCTTCTGGTGCAAGGACGGCAAGAAGGACGGCACGTACGCCCAGCAGATCGAGTACGAGAACTGCCGCGAAGGCGACAAGATGCGCGCCGGTGACTCCGTCAACTACTCGATCGGGCAGGGCGACACCCTCGTCACCCCGATCCAGATGGCCACCATCTACGCGGCCATCTCCAACGGCGGCACCCTCTACGACCCCACCGTCGGCAAGGCCATCGTCAGCGGCGACGGCAGGACGGTCCAGGAGATCAAGCCCACCTCGCACGGCAAGCTCCCCTTCACCGGAGACACGCGCGACGAGATAGACGCAGCCCTCGCGGGTGTCGCGACCCGGGGCAGCGCCGCCTGGCGGTTCGGCGGATGGCCCCAGGAGAAGATCCCGATGCACGCCAAGACGGGTACCGCCGAGGTCTACGGCAAGCAGACGACCTCATGGTTCGCCACGTACACCAAGGACTACTCGATCGTCATGACGATCTCCCAGGGTGGTACCGGCTCCGGCGCCTCCGGCCCCGCCGTGCGCAACATCTACAACGCCCTCTACGGCCTCGACGCGGAAGGCAAGCAGGACCTCAAGAAGGCACTGCTGCCCACGCCGCAGAAGACCCTTCCGAAGATCCAGCCCGACGGCACGATCAACGCCCCGAAGGTCAAGCCGTACGACCCCGACGCCAACAAGCCCCTCGGCGACGGACAGCAGGCGCTCGCCGCGACGCTCGGGAGGCGGGACTGATGGCCGGTGGCTTCTCCGTCTCCCGGTACGCCCCCGAGCGGACCTCCTGGGCCCGGCTCACCGCACGCGACTCCGTCGTGCGGCGGCTCGACTGGCCGCTGCTCGGCTCGGCGCTCGCGCTCTCCTTCATCGGGTCGATGCTCGTCTACTCGGCGACCCGCGGCCGCGACTCCCTCACCCACGGCGACCCGTACTACTTCCTCTTCCGCCACGCCCTCAACACCGGCATCGGCTTCGGCCTGATGATCGCCACGATCTGGCTCGGCCACCGCACCCTGCGCGGAGCCGTACCGATCCTCTACGGGCTCTCCGTCGTCCTGGTGCTCGCGGTCCTCAGCCCGCTCGGCGCCACCGTCAACGGCGCGCACGCCTGGATCATCATCGGCGGCGGCTTCTCGCTCCAGCCCTCCGAGTTCACCAAGATCACCATCATTCTCGGCATGGCGATGCTGCTCGCCTCCCGCGTCGACGCCGGCGACCAGCTCCACCCCGACCACCGCACCGTCGCCAAGGCGCTCGGGGTGGCCGCGATCCCGATGGGCATCGTCATGCTCATGCCCGACCTGGGCTCGGTCATGGTGATGGTCTTCATCGTCCTCGGCGTACTGCTCGCCTCCGGCGCCTCCAACCGCTGGGTCTTCGGCCTCCTCGGCGCGGGCGCCCTCGGCGCGGTCTCCATCTGGCAGCTCGGGCTGCTGGACGACTACCAGATCGCCCGGTTCGCCGCCTTCGCCAACCCGGCCCTCGACCCGGCCGGCGTCGGCTACAACACCAACCAGGCCCGCATCGCCATCGGCTCGGGCGGCCTCACCGGCACCGGGCTCTTCCACGGAACCCAGACCACCGGCCAGTTCGTCCCCGAGCAGCAGACCGACTTCGTCTTCACGGTCGCCGGCGAGGAACTCGGCTTCGTGGGAGCGGGACTGATCATCGTCCTCCTCGGCGTCGTCCTCTGGCGCGCCTGCCGCATCGCCCGCGAGACCACCGAGCTGTACGGCACGGTCGTGGCCGCCGGGATCATCGCCTGGTTCGCCTTCCAGGCGTTCGAGAACATCGGGATGACCCTCGGCATCATGCCGGTCGCCGGCCTGCCCCTGCCCTTCGTCTCGTACGGCGGGTCGTCGATGTTCGCCGTCTGGGTGGCGATCGGGCTGCTCCAGTCGATCCGGGTGCAGCGGCCGATGACGGCCTGAGCACCCCACGACACCTCCCTGGTCCGGCCCGGTGGCAGCAGCCACCGGGCCGGAGCGCTGCCCGGGCGGGCGGGACTTCCGAAACGGTTTAGATTCGGAACATGGGCGACGTGAAGCGTGAGATCGAGCGGAAGTACGAAGCGGCCCCCGGCACCGGGCTGCCCGACCTCACCGGGGTGGCCGGCACGGCGCGGTCCGTGCCACGCGGGGTCGCCGAACTCGACGCCGTCTACCACGACACCGAGGACTTCCGGCTGGCGGCCGGTTCCGTCACCCTGCGCCGCAGGACCGGCGGCGACGACGAGGGCTGGCACGTGAAGTTCCCCGTCGGCCCCCACGTGCGCGACGAGATCCGCGCACCGCTCTCCGACACCCTTCCCGACGCGCTCGCCGACCTGATCCGCTCCCGGGTCCGCGGCCGGCCCGTCGTCCCGGTCGCCCGGCTGCTCTCCTCGCGGGACGTCCACCACCTCGTCGACGACGAGGGCCGGCTGCTCGCCGAGCTGAGCGTCGACGCGGTCCTCGCCGAACGGCTCACCGGGGACGGCGCGGGAGCCACCGCGGAGTGGACCGAGATCGAGGTCGAGCTGGCCGACGACGTCGATCCCGCCTACCTGGACGCCGTGGAGGAGCGGCTCGCCGCGGCGGGCGTACGCCCCTCGGCCGACGCCTCCAAACTGGCCCGCGCGCTCGCGGAGACGGCACCGGGGGAGCGACCGGCACAGACGGTGCGGGAGGCCCCGGCGCCCGGCACCGCGGGCGAGCAGGTCCTCGCCTACGTACGCCGGCAGATCGGGACGATCGTCACCCTCGACCCGGCGGTCCGCCGCGACCTGCCCGACGCCGTACACCGCATGCGGGTCGCCATCCGGCGGCTGCGCGGGATCCTCAAGACCGGCCGCAAGATCCTCGACCGGGCCGTCACCGACCCGATCGGCGCCGAGCTGAAGTGGCTCGGCGCCGAGCTGGGAACCGCCCGGGACCACGAGGTGCTCGAAGCGCGGCTGCTCCGCAGCGTCGACGGGGTGGAACCCACCCTGCTGCTGGGACCCGTGCGCGGCAGGCTGGAGCGGTGGGGTGCGGCGGAACGCGCCGGAGCCCGCCGCCGGATCGTCGCCGTGCTCGACGGGGAGCGCCACCTCGCGCTGCTCGACACCCTGGACGCGCTCCTCGCCGACCCACCCCTGCTGCCCGCGGCCGGCGAGGAAGCCGCAGGGACACTCGCGGGGGCGGTGCTCAAGGACCACGACCGGCTCGCCGCCCGGGTCCACCACGCCCTGGACCTGCCGCCGGGCCACGACCGGGACCTCGCGATGCACGAGGCCCGCAAGGCGGCCAAGCGCACCCGGTACGCGAGCGAGGCAGCCCGCCCCGCCCTCGGCAAGCCCGCGAAGCGGCTCGCCCAACGGGTCAAGGCGGTCCAGAGCCTGCTCGGCGACCACCAGGACGGGGTGGTCGCCCGCGAGGCCCTGCGCGCCCTGGCCGTGCACGCGCACGGAGCCGGCGAGTCCGCCTTCACCTGGGGACTGCTGTACGGCCGTGAGGAGGAGGCGGCGGCCCGTCTGGAGCACGAGTTGCCGCACGTGTGGGCCAGGGCCTCCGGGGCCGGGCTGCGGGCGGCGCTGAAGAGCTGAGCAGCGGGGTACGCTGGATGGTCACCCCTGCCAGCTCACGAAGGTTCGCGAGATGTCTGCCGAGTCGGTCTTCCCACAGCTCGAAGCTCTGCTCCCGCATGTGCAGAAGCCCATCCAGTACGTCGGCGGTGAGCTGAACTCCACCGTCAAGCCGTGGGACGAATGCGACGTCCGCTGGGCGCTCATGTACCCCGACGCCTACGAGGTCGGTCTGCCCAACCAGGGCGTCATGATCCTCTACGAGGTGCTCAACGAGCGCGAAGGGGTTCTGGCCGAGCGCACCTACAGCGTCTGGCCCGACCTCGAAGAGCTGATGCGCGAGCACAAGGTGCCGCAGTTCACCGTGGACAGCCACCGGCCCGTCGGCGCGTTCGACGTCTTCGGGCTGAGCTTCTCCACCGAGCTCGGCTACACCAACATGCTCACGGCCCTGGACCTGGCGGGCATCCCGCTGGAGGCCAAGGACCGCACGGTGGACGACCCGATCGTGCTCGCGGGCGGCCACGCCGCGTTCAACCCCGAGCCCATCGCCGACTTCATCGACTGCGCGGTCATCGGCGACGGCGAGCAGGCGGTCCTGGAGATCACCGAGATCGTCCGCGCCTGGAAGGCCGAGGGCCGGCCCGGCGGCCGGGACGAGGTGCTGTTCCGCCTCGCCCGCACCGGTGGCGTCTACGTCCCGCGCTTCTACGACGTCGAGTACCTCCCGGACGGCCGCATCGCCCGTGTCGTGCCCAACAGGTCGGGCGTGCCGTGGCGGGTCTCCAAGCACACCGTCATGGACCTCGACGAGTGGCCCTACCCGAAGCAGCCGCTGGTCCCGCTCGCCGAGACCGTCCACGAGCGGATGTCCGTCGAGATCTTCCGCGGCTGCACCCGCGGCTGCCGTTTCTGCCAGGCCGGCATGATCACGCGCCCCGTGCGGGAGCGAAGCATCACCGGCATCGGCGAGATGGTCGAGCGCGGGCTGAAGGCCACCGGCTTCGAGGAGGTCGGCCTGCTCTCGCTCTCCTCCGCCGACCACACCGAAATCGCCGAGATCGCCAAGGGCCTCGCGGACCGGTACACCGAGGACAAGGTCGGCCTCTCGCTGCCGTCCACCCGCGTCGACGCGTTCAACGTGGACCTCGCCAACGAGCTGACCCGCAACGGCCGCCGGTCCGGTCTCACCTTCGCCCCCGAGGGCGGCTCCGAGCGCATGCGCAAGGTCATCAACAAGATGGTCTCGGAGGAGGACCTGATCCGTACGGTCTCCACCGCGTACGGCAACGGCTGGCGTCAGGTGAAGCTGTACTTCATGTGCGGCCTGCCCACCGAGACCGACGAGGACGTCCTCCAGATCGGCGACATGGCGGTCAAGGTGATCGCCAAGGGCCGCGAGGTCTCCGGACAGAACGACATCCGCTGCACCGTCTCCATCGGCGGCTTCGTCCCCAAGCCGCACACCCCCTTCCAATGGGCGCCGCAGCTGAGCGCCGAGGAGACCGACGCGCGGCTCAAGAAGCTCCGCGACAAGATCCGGGGCGACAAGAAGTACGGCCGCTCCATCGGCTTCCGCTACCACGACGGCAAGCCCGGCATCGTCGAAGGCCTGCTCTCGCGCGGCGACCGCCGCGTCGGTTCGGTCATCCGCGCGGTGTACGAAGACGGCGGCCGCTTCGACGGCTGGCGCGAGCACTTCAGCTACGACCGCTGGATGGCCTGCGCCGACAAGACGCTGCCCGGTTTCGGCCTGGACGTCGACTGGTACACCACCCGCGAGCGGACCTACGAAGAGGTCCTGCCCTGGGACCACCTCGACTCCGGCCTGGACAAGGAGTGGCTCTGGGAGGACTGGCAGGACTCGCTCGACGAGACCGAGGTCGAGGACTGCCGCTGGACGCCGTGCTTCGACTGCGGGGTCTGCCCGCAGCTCGACCTGGACATCCAGATCGGCCCGACCGGCAAGAAGCTGCTGCCGCTCACCGTGGTGAAGTGACGGGTCCGCCGCCCGGCGTACCAAGTTCGTGACAAGGCCCGTCCCGGGGAT
>NZ_JBIAJC010000032.1:0-27389 GCF_042871745.1 Streptomyces sp. NPDC005576
TCTTCGCTTTCGCGTTTCCCTTTCCGGCGAGTCCGACTCTATCAGATCCTTTCGGGCCTGATTCCCAGTCAGCGGGCTTGTCATCCGGGCCGTTGGGCCGTTCCGACGTTCAAACCCTAGCGGTTCTCCCCGGTGGCTCATAATCGAGCCTTCGAAATGAATTCCGGCATGCCGAAATTATCCCGAGTGGGGGTTCGTACAGAGTTTGTTTGCCGCGGTGCGCGGCGGGATCGGCTGCCCCGGAACCATCCGGCTCCGTGACAACTCGGAGAACTTTACGGATCACGGAGCGCGGTGTCAACCCGGGCTGGTGGTGCCTTCGGAGCTCGGAGCGGGAGTCGGCCGGGGACCTCTCAGGAGAGGTCGGTGAGTCGGCCGTCCGCGTCCGGCTGGGCCTCCTCCACCCGGCGCAGTAGCCGGAACAGCATTTCACTGAGGACTCCGCGTTCGTCGCCGGAGAGGTCCTGGAGGACGTCCTCCTCGAAGACGGTCGCCATGCGCATCGCCTCCAGCCATTTCGCGCGACCCTCGTCGGTCACCTCCACGATGACGCGCACCCGGTTGTTCTCGTCCCGGTCGCGGGTGACGAGCCCTTCTGCCGCCATGCGGTCGATGCGGTGCGTCATGGCCGCGGGGGTGAGCCCGAGGCGCTTCGCGAGCTCACCGGGGCCGAGGCGGTAGGGGCTGCCGACGAGGACGAGGGTCTTCAGGACCTCCCACTCGGCGTTGCTGATGCCCAGGGCCACGAGTTGTCTGCCGTATGCGACGTTCATCCGGCGGTTGAGCCGCCCCAGGGCCGATACGACCTGCTCCACCTGCGGGTCCAGGTCGCTGTACTCGCGCTGGTAGGCCGCGATCTGCTCGTCGAGGCTCGGTTCGTCGGGACCCAGCTCGGTGGTTTCGGACATGGCAGGCAGTATCACACGTAAGTCCTCGGCGTTCGAAGTCCTTCGAGGTTGATTGTTGAAGTTCTAACTTTAGTGTTAAAGTCTTCGGGTCTATGAAGTTCGGGGGCGCACTGTGCTGCCCCGTGATCGTTGGGGTAGGTGAGTGTGACCAGGGAGATGGGCGCAGCGCTGCGGCGGATTCAGCTGGGCAGCGCGCTGAGCGCGTTCGGCACCGGATTCACCGTTCCGTATCTGTATGTCTACGTGGCGCAGGTACGCGGTCTGGGCGCCGGTACGGCCGGAGTCGTGCTGGCGGTCTTCGCCATGGCAGCACTGGTCGTCCTGCCGTTCACGGGGCGGGTCATCGACCGGCGTGGTCCGCTGCCGGTGGTCATCGGCGCCTCGGTCGTGGCCTCGATCGGTGTGGCGTGGCTCGGCTTCGCGGGCGACGTGACGACGGCGGTGCTGTCGGCCGCCGTGCTCGGTGCGGGCACCGCGGTGATGCAGCCGGCGCTCGCCACCCTGCTCGTGCGCTCCTCCACCAGCACGACCCGTACGCGCGCCTTCGCCATGCAGTTCTTCCTGCAGAACCTGGGCATGGGCATCGGGGGTCTGGTCGGCGGACAGATCGTCGACACCGACCGGCCCGGAACGTTCACCCTGCTCTTCGTGGTCGAGGCGGTGATGTTCCTGGTGCTCGGCGCCGTCGTGAGCACCGTCCGGCTGCCCCACACGCGTGCCGTGCCGCGCTCCGTCGACGGGGTCCGCACCGCGGCGGCAGGCAAGGCCGGGCAGGGCGGACTGCGGGCGATGCTCTCGCACCGGGCCATGGTCCAGCTCTGCGTCCTGGGCTTCGTGGTGTTCTTCGCCTGCTACGGACAGTTCGAGTCCGGGCTCGTGGCCTACGGCACCGAGGCCGCCGGCATCGATCCGTCCACGCTGGGACTGGCGCTGGCCGCCAACACCGCCGCCATCGTCGTCGCGCAGTTCGTCGTGCTGCGGCTGGTGGAGCGGCGCAAGCGCAGCCGGGTGATCGCCGGCGTCGGCCTGATCTGGGCCCTCGCCTGGGTCGTGGCCGGTTACGCGGGCCTCGGGCACGGCAGCCAGACGATGGCGACGGCCGCCATGATCTCGACGTACGCCCTCTTCGGGCTCGGCGAGTCGATGCTGTCGCCGACTGTCGCGCCGCTCGTCGCCGACCTGGCGCCCGAGTCGATGGTCGGGCAGTACAACTCGGTGTTCGCCCTGTGCAAGCAGTTCGCGCTGGCACTCGGGCCCGCGGTCGGCGGTCCGATGGGGGCCTCGCTGCACGCCCCGTACATCGTGACGTTCGTCCTGGTGTCGCTGGGGATCACGGTGCTGGCGCTGCGGCTGGGCCGGCAGCTCACCCCCGTGCAGGACCAGCCTTCACTCGCCGCCGTGCCCTCACGGGTGGTCGCGGTGTCGGTGCCGGAGGCGGCACGCCCCGTCCCCGTGCCCGCGCCGACCGTCTGAGGACCGCGGGTCCGCGCCCCGTGTCAGCGGGGCAGAGCGAACTCGCACCACACCGCCTTGCCGCCGCCCGGAGTGCGGCGGCTGCCCCAGGACGTGGCGACTGCCGCGACGATCGCGATGCCGCGCCCCGACTCGTCCCCGGGCTCCGCCCTCCGGCGGCGCGGCAGATGGTCGTCCCCGTCCGTCACCTCGATGATCAGGCGTCGGTCGGTGCGCCGGAGTCCCAGGCGCGTGGGTGGGGTGCCGTGCTGGAGCGAGTTGGCGACCAGCTCGCTCGCGGCGAGCACCCCGCGGTCGCGCAGCTCGTCCGGGAAGCGCCAGGAGGTCAGCACCCCGGTGGCGAACGCGCGGGCCCGCGGCGCCGCCTCCACACCGCCGAGCAGGTCGAGCGAGGCGTTGTGGAACAGCTCCGCGTCCGCGCCCTTGCGCGCAGGGTGCTGGACCACCAGGACCGCCACGTCGTCGTCGTGCTCGGCGGTCACTCCGAGGGAGCGGATCAGGCGGTCGCAGACGACCTGCGGCGAGCCCTTCGCACCGGACAGCGCCCGGCCGAGCGCGGCCACGCCCTCGTCGATGTCCTCGCTGCGGCGCTCCACCAGGCCGTCCGTGTAGAGGACGGCGGTCGACCCGGGCGGCAGCGCGATCGTGCCGGAGGTATGAATCCAGCCGCCGGTACCGAGCGGCGGACCGGTCGGGTCCGCGGCGACGCGCACCGCTCCGTCCTCGTCGCACACCAGGATCGGCAGGTGTCCGGCCGAGGCGAAGACGAGGTGACCCTCGTTCGGGTCGTGAACCGCGTAGACGCAGGTGGCGATCTGGGTGGCGTCGATCTCGGCGGCCAGGCCGTCGAGCAGCTGGAGCACCTCGTGCGGGGGCAGGTCGAGGCGGGCGTACGCGCGCACCGCGGTGCGCAGCTGGCCCATGACGGCGGCGGCACGGACCCCGCGGCCCATCACGTCGCCGATGACGAGGGCGGTGCGGCCGGCGCCCAGGGTGATGACGTCGTACCAGTCGCCGCCGACCGCCGCGTCCGTGCCACCGGGCTGGTAGGTGGCGGCGATCCGCAGGTCGTCCGGCTGTTCCAGCTCCTGCGGGAGCAGCGAGCGCTGGAGGGTGACGGCCATCTCGCGGTGGCGGCGTTCGCTGGTGCGGAGCCGTTCGGCCGCCTCGGCGTGGTCGGTGACGTCGGCGGCGTGCACCAGCACACCGCCCTCGCTCCGGGTCCCGCCGTCGGTGCCGGTGTCCCACGGGGCGACGGGAGTGCAGGTCACGGTGTACGAGCCGCCACCGAGGGTCCGGCGCGACTTGACCGTACGCGGGGTGCCGCTGCGCAGGACCTGGTCCATCAGGGGCAGCACGCTCAGTTCGGCCAGTTCCGGCATGGCCTCGGCGGCGGGCGCTCCGCACGCGCGGGGACCGAAGGCCGTCTCGTAGGCGGCGTTGACGTACGCGACCCGGTGGTCGGGGCCGTGGAACAGCGCCACGGGCGCGGGGAGTCGGGCGAGGATCTCGTGGGCGGGCAGGTCGTCGAGGACCGGAACCGTGCCGGACGCGCCGTCGGACACAGGCGGGGCGGCGGCCGGTTCGTCGGGTGTCCGCCGGCCGGTGGCGTCCGGCGGCGCGGCGGGGGACTCCGTGTGTGCGTACTCGGCACGGGCAGCGGGGACGGAACCGCGGTCGTCCCGGGCGGCGGCGCGACGCTGCGTTCCGGGAAGACGGGCGCTCCAGCGCGTGAAGTTCACGTTTTTCTGCCTCGTGTGTCGGTCTGGTCCGCTCGGGCTGGCTGCTTCTGTGCATCTGCTGCGTCGTGGCTCCGCGTCCGCCCCTTCGTCCGCTCGCCGTGCGGTGCTCCGTCCGCGTCCGCCGCGCCGGCTTCCGCGTCCTTCGCCGGGGCGGGGGAGGGGCGCGGCCCGGTAATCGCGGCAGGCCTTGTCGTGCTGTCGGTGCGACGTCGCTGTCCGCCGGTGACCGGGCCGACGGCAGCCGGGTCACCTCGGCGGTCACCTCGGATCGCGGTCGACCGGGTCACTCTGTGCAGATGCGGACGTACCTATGGTCACACGTCCATTGTGACGGAGCGTACTGACAGTCGTCATTCGGCCGTCGGTACGGAACCCGGGCGCGTCCGTATGTCTGGAGGTTCCGGAGGTTTTGGACACGGCGGCGCAGGTGCCCGCCCCGGGACTTCGGGGGCGGAGCGGGACGGCGGGGTCGGGCTCGTACGGCGGCGGCAGGGCGTCGGTACGACATCGGTACGACAGGATCTCGTGTCTCCCCGGAAGCGTGACGCGGACGGCGGACGGCAGCGGACGGCCCCGAACGGCGGACGGGGCGGTCAGCCCGGCGGCTCCTTCGGCTCGGGGGACTCGTCGCGGGTACCGGGAGGCCGGCGGGGAGGCGGGGTTCGATGGGGGCCGGTGCCCCCGGCCGCCAGCTCGAACTCGGCGCGGGGGTGCTCCAGCGAGCCCAAGGAGACGATCTCGCGGGTGAAGAGCCCGGCCAGGATCCATTCGGCGAGGACGCGCGCCTTCCGGTTGAACGTCGGCACGCGGCTGAGGTGGTAGGCCCGGTGCGTGAGCCAGGCGGGATAGCCCTTCAGCCTCCGTCCGAAGACGTGGGCGACTCCCTTGTGCAGACCGAGGGAGGCCACCGAACCGGCGTACGCGTGCCGGTACTCGGTGAGCGGACGCCCTTCGAGAGCGGCGACGACGTTGCCCGCCAGGACCTTCGCCTGGCGGACGGCGTGCTGGGCATTGGGCGCGGTCGCGGTGCC
Organism: Streptomyces sp. NPDC005576; assembly: GCF_042871745.1. Taxonomy (NCBI): domain Bacteria; kingdom Bacillati; phylum Actinomycetota; class Actinomycetes; order Kitasatosporales; family Streptomycetaceae; genus Streptomyces; species Streptomyces sp. NPDC005576. The sequence goes on from NZ_JBIAJC010000032.1 coordinate 5,155, forward strand.
CGGTTCCGGGGCCGTCAGATCGGGCACGGCTGCCGCGTCGCCCGCCGCCCAGGCGTGCCGGGTGCCGGAGATCCGGAGGTCGGCGGTGCAGCGCAGCCTGCCCCGCCCGGTCACCGGGAATCCGGTGTGGGCGATGAGCGGCGCGGGCCTCACCCCGGCCGTCCAGACGAGCGTGCGGGTCGGGAAACGGGAACCGTCGCTCAGTACGGCGACGCGGTCCTCGCAGGAGTCCAGCCGGGTGTCGAGGCGTACGTCGACATTGCGTCCGCGCAACTCCCGCACGGCGTACGTACCCATGCCCTCACCGACCTCAGGGAGGATGCGCCCGGTCGCCTCGACGAGGACCCATCTCAGGTCGTCGGCCCGGATGTTGTGGTAGAACCGCGCGGCGTAGCGGGCCATGTCCTCCAGTTCGGCGAGTGCTTCCACGCCTGCGTACCCGCCGCCGACGAAGACGAAGGTGAGAGCCGCGTCGCGGAGGGCGGGGTCGCGGGTGGCCGAGGCGATGTCCATCTGCTCGATGACGTGGTTGCGCAGCTTGATGGCCTCCTCCACCGTCCGGAATCCGATCCCGAACTCGGCGAGTCCCGGGACGGGGAGGGTCCGCGCGACGGACCCGGGAGCGAGGACCAATTCGTCGTACGGCATCTCCTCCGCCCCCTCGCCGGGCCCACCCGTGGCGAGGGTGCTCACCGTGGCGGTCCGGCTCACGTGGTCGATGCGGTGGACCTCGCCGACGACGACACGGCACAGGCCGAGGACCCGGCGGAGCGGAACGACGACGTGCCGGGGCGAGATCGAGCCGGCCGCCGCTTCGGGGAGGAACGGCTGGTACGTCATGTAGGGGTCGGGCGTGACGACCAGGATCTCGACCTCGCCGCTCTTCAGCCCGCTCTTCAGCTTCCTCTGGAGGCGCAGCGCCGTGTACATCCCGACGTAGCCTCCGCCGACGACGAGAATGCGCACACTCGGCCTGCTGCCGGGGGCCGTTCCCCGGGATTCTGGAGCCATCACCACCCCATGACGCAACGGAGTCGCGAGTTTGTCCACAGGCCCTGCAAATTGTGTGACCGGGAAGCTCCGGCGTGCGGGATCACTACCCGTCAGGAATGTCGGGGTAGCCCCGCAGGTCAGACGGGGAGGAAGGGGGCGCGCGCATGGGCGGAAACAGGAATCAACGGGTCCTTGCTCCGATCGAGGGGCGCTCCGTGCGGAACTGCCCCTTCTGAATTGCCCCCCGCTCAACTATGTTCGTAGCCGATCGGGGTGGGGGATGGGGCAGTTCGCCACTCCCTCTCCGGTTCACATGGTGGGGAAGTCTCCGGGGGGAGACGTCATAACCGGGGGAAGTCATGCACATTCAGGATTCGCACGGGCAGATTGCCGTCCCGTCCTCCACCGAGGCCGTCGCGCGGCTGAACGCGCCGGGAGCGCTCGCCGTGGTCGAGGCGTCGCGCCCGATCGGTGGAGCGGGCACGGGCTCGGGCAGGACAGCGGGGATCATCACGTCGAACGGTTCGGCCGTCATGCCGACCGCGGGATCGGTGGTCGCTCCGGCGGTCGGCTCCGCCACGGGGGCGCCCGCTCGTTCGGCACCGCTGCGCGTGGACGCGCAGCGGAATCTGGAGCACGTTCTGCGCGCGGCGCGGGAGGTATTCGGTGAGCTGGGGTACGGCGCTCCGATGGAGGACGTGGCCCGGCGGGCACGCGTCGGTGTGGGGACCGTCTACCGCCGGTTCCCCAGCAAGGACGTACTGGTGCGTCGAATAGCCGAGGCCGAGACGGCTCGGCTGACGGAGCAGGCGCGCGCCGCGCTCGGCCAGGAGGACGAGGCGTGGTCCGCGCTCTCCCGCTTCCTCCGCACGTCGGTGGCGTCCGGTGCGGGCAGGCTGCTGCCGCCGCAGGTGCTGCGCGTCGAGGCTTCCTCGAAGGGGGACCCGACGCGCGAAGAGGCCCTCCGCACCGCCGGCGACGGCGTGGACGCCACACGAGTCCCGCAGCAGCGGCAGAGCGCGGCCCCGACGGACCTCCGCCAGGCCCCGCAGCCGGCGGACGCACTCGAGGGCGAGGAGGGCTCGGGCACGCGCGAGTTGCTCGAGGTGGTGGGGCGACTCGTCGAGCGCGCCAGGGAATCCGGCGAGCTGCGCGCCGATGTGACGGTGGCCGACGTGCTGTTGGTGATCGCCACCTCCGCGCCTTCGCTCCCGGACTCGGCCCAGCAGACCGCCGCGTCGGCACGGCTGCTGGACATCCTGCTGGAGGGACTGCGTTCGCGCCCCGCCGCGTGAGGGGCGTGGTGGCGTGAGCTCATGGTGGCGTGAGGGGCGTGGTGGCGTGAGCTCATGAAGGCGCGGGCGAGCGGTGGGGCGGCCGCGTTGCCGGCAGTCGGTAGTCGGTAGTCGGTAGTCACACGGTCGTTCGGTCGACGTCGGCTGCCGTCGACCGACATCCGGTCGGCTGACGGCAGTCGACCGGAAGAGTCCCCGTTCGGATGACCTCTCGCGCTCTCATTCGATCAGGCACCCCGGACGAGTGGAACGTGGTGCTGAACCGGCTCGCAGCGCACGGGCCTTGTGGCAGTGTGGCCCGGAATCGGGTTCACGGCAGGTACGGGGGCTCCGCGATGAGCGGTGACGGCACACGGGAAGAGCCGCTCGACGGCGTCTCGACCGGGGGCGCCTCCGGGAACGGGAAGAGGACGGTCCCCCGCCGCCGTGCACAGGTGCCTCCGCAGAGTGGCGCGGACAGCCTCTCCGGCACCGCGGCGCCCGGGACCGACTCGCCTGACGGTGGACACGGACCGGAAGCCTCCGGAGCACGAGCGGCAGGGGCGGCGCAAGGCATCCCGGGCCCCCGGGAACCCGGTCCGGAGGCTCCGGCGGTCGGTGGCGGGGGCACGGTGCTGCCGGGACCCTGGTCCGTGCCCCCGCAGCGCACGGGACGGGCGGCCACGACCGGCCTCACCGTGTCGGACGCCGAGTTGATCAAGGGCATGCGGTCCGGTGACGATCGTGCGTACGAAGAGCTGTTCAGGCGTCACTCCGGAGCCGTCCGACGCTATGCGCGCTCCTGCTGCCGGGACGCACACACCGCGGAGGACCTGACGGCCGAGGTGTTCACCCGGACCCTTCAGGCGGTACGCGGCGGAAAAGGGCCCGAAGAGGCCGTCCGCGCCTATCTGATGACCGCGGTCCGGCATGTTGCCGCCGCCTGGACGAAGAGCGCGAAGCGCGAGCATCTGGTCGACGACTTCGCGGCGTTCGCCGCCGGGGCGACACGTACCTCCGAGCTGTCCGACGACGACACCCTCGACCTCGGCGCGGACGTCCGCGCGATGCACGAGGCCGAACAGTCCATGGCCCTGCAGGCGTTCCGCAGTCTGCCGGAACGCTGGCAGGCCGTGCTCTGGCACACCACCGTGGAGGAGGAGTCGCCGAGCGAGATCGCCCCGCTCTTCGGGCTGTCCGCCAACGCCACGGCGGTGCTCGCGGGAAGAGCGCGCGAGGGTCTGAAGCAGGCATACCTCCAGGCACACGTCAGCCAGGCCCTCGTGGCGGGTGGTGACTGCGCGCGGTACGCCGACCGGCTCGGTGCGTACGCCCGGGGCGGGTTGCGGATGCGGGCGGAGCGCGGACTCCGCAATCACCTGGACGAATGCGCCAAGTGCCGTGTGGCGGCTGGGGAGTTGCAGCAGGTCAACGCGGGCATTCCCGCGCTGCTGCCGATCGCGGTCATCGGCTGGTTCGCCGCCACGTACTCGCTCAAGGCGGCGGGAGTCGTCGCGGGCGGCACGCTGGGTGTGGCCGGGGCCGGGGCGGCAGCCGCCGCGACCGGAAGCAGCGCCGGCTCAGCCACCGGCACGGCCACGGGTGCGGCTTCTGCGGGCGGCACCGCGGCGGGCGGGTCCGGCGGTGGGTCGGCGGCCGGCGGCGGCGCCGCGGAGGGAGTGGGCGCCCCCGTCAAGGTGGGGATCGCGGCTGCGGTGGCGGTGGCCGCAGCTGCCGGACTCGTATGGGCGCTGGCCGGCGACGACCGGCCACCGGTGGCCAGGCCCCCGGTGGCGGCGGCCGTGATCCCGTCCGCCGCGCCCGCGCCCGAACCGCCGGCTCCGCCGCCCCCCGTACCGTCGCCGCCCCTCCCGCCGGAACCGTCCCCGCCCGCCGCACCGCGGGCGTCGCCCTCCCCGCCCGTACCGAAGCCGTCCGCGTCGAAACCGGCAGCGTCGAAACCGTCCGTGCCGGAGCCCACCGCCCCGGCCGCACCCGCGCCCCCCGCTCCGCCCGCGCCCTCGGCCCCGCCCGCCGGGACGTCTCCCGCGCCGGCACCCACACCCCCGCCTGCCGAAGAGCCCGCGCCGACGCCTCCCGCCTCCTCGATCTACCGGTTCAGTGAACTGCGCTACGACCTCCTGGACGACGGGTCCGGGCCCACGGTGCAGCTCGCCGGGAGCAGCCCGATCTGGCAGCGCCGACGCCTGTCGATCGCTTCCACCTCGTACGCGCACGGCGTGACGGTGAGCGGCCGTTCGTCGGTGGCCGTCAGGCTGGGCGGGCGCTGCGCGCGTTACGAGGCGATGGCCGGCATCGATGATCTGGCCCTGGGTCTGGGCGCGGTGCGATTCTCCGTGGTCGGCGGCAGCGGCGGAGTGCTGTGGACCTCGGGGATCGTGCGGGCGGGCTCCCCCGCCGTACCGGTGAGCGTTCCGCTGGAGGGGCAGACGACGGTGCGCCTCGTCGTCGAGCCTGCGGGGGCGTTCGGTGGGGCGACGACGGCCGACTGGGCCGATTCCCGGTTCACCTGCGTGTAGGGGCAAGCCCGTGCGGCCGCCGCGCCCTCAGCCGGCCGCACGTGAGTCCCGCGCGCCCCCACCACACTCAGCGCGTCCCCACACTCAGCGCGCCCCCACCACACTCAGCGCGTCCCCGCACTCAGAGCGTCCCCGCACTCAGCGCATCCCCACCACCCTCGGCGCGTCCCCCGCGCGCTCTGCCGCTACGCCTGGAGCGAGCGGCGGGCGACAGGGAGGACGCCCCCGGCGACGGCTCGGCTGCGCGGCGCCGCCGTGCCGGTCCAGCAGGTGCCCCGGCGGCCCATCAGGCGGCGGAGCCAGAGCTCCGTGGAGGCGAGGTCCGCGAGCCCGTCGAGCGGCAGCGGTTCCCCGTCCGCGGCCGCGCGCAGCGCCTTGCGGACCACGCGGGCCTCGATCAGGCCGGCGTCGGCGAGCAGCGGCGCGTCGAACAGATCCAGCAACTCGGGGAGCGCCAGGCGGAGTCCGGTGCGGTTCGCCTCCGTCGACCGGGCCAGCGAGGGGGCACCCCAACCGACGGGCAGTTCATGGATGCCGGCACCCGACAGGACCCGGCGCAGAATCGCGGCGCGCGCCCCCGGCTGTACCCGGAGCGACTCCGGCAGGGCTCGGGCCGCGCGTACGACCTGGTTGTCGAGGAAGGGCGCGTGCAGCCGTTGGCTGCGGATGTCGGCGGCCTGCTCCAGGATGCGGTGTCCGGCGGCGGTCCGGGCGAGGGCCGCACCCGCCCGGGCCTGGCCCGGTCGCTGCGCCGTGGTGGGGCGGAGTGCCGCCTCCTGGAGCCGGACAGCCACCTGGGCGAGTGCCTCCCCGGTGAGCCAGCGCGCGGCGGGGCCCGGCCTGGACCAGGTGAGGGCGGCCAGTGAGGCGTCGGCGGGGGTGCTGTCGCGTGCCGGGCCGTCGGGGCGGTCGGGCCCGGCGGGGTACCGGTTGGCTTCGGGCAGCAGTCCGGCGGCCGTCTCCAGGCCGGTGCGGTAGGAGGTGCGGGCCAGTCGCCGGGCGGCGCGGTAGACCGCGAGCGGTACGAACATCGAGTGTGCGGTGGCGCCTTCGGCGCGGGTGAGCGCCGCGACGGGTTTCACCAGATCCCGTCGGCGGCGGTCCATGAGGAGGTCGGCCAGGCGGGCCGGGTGGGCGTCGAGCACCTGCCGGGCGCCGTACCCGACCAGGTGGTCGGCGCTGCCGGCGGCGAGGCGGCGGCGGTGGCGTTCGGCGACGATCAGGGAGGGCGCCGGCTCGTCGGTGATCACCCCGTTCTCCACCGAAAGGTCCGCGTAGGGGAGGGCCTCCTCGCCCGCGGGGACCACCACGTGGTGCAGGCGCGGGTTGGCGGCGATGGTGCGGGCGCGGGCGAGTTCGTCCTCGTCGCCGCGGGTGGTGAGGTCGTTGAAGGTGACGGCGAGGAGCCGCTCCCCCGCGCCGGTGCCGTGGCCGAGGACCGTACCGGGGAGACCGGGCAGACCGGCGGCGAGCAGGGCCAGGGTCGCGGAGGCGCTGCCGCCGGAGAGGTCGGCCCCGATGCCGGGGACGGGCCCCCGGCCACGGGCCGCACGACGGTCGGCGGGCCCCATTCCCGGGACCGGCCCGGGGTCCTGCGGCCCCGCTTCCGGGGCGTGGCGCGGCGCGGTGAGCCGGGCGCGTACGGCTTCGACGAGGGCGTCCCGTACGCCCTCCACCGCGTGCACCGGGTCGGCCTGCGGGGCGGCCACGGCGAGGGAGGCGACGGGTTCGTAGCCGGTGATCTCGCGGGAACCTTCGCGGAGGATGAGCGCGTGACCGGGCGGGATGCGCTTCACGCCCTCGTACGGCGTCCCGTCGCCCAGGGCTTCCGGGGTGTCGGGGCAGGCCAGCAGGGCAGCCAGGTGGCCGATGTCGAGCTGGGCCTCGATCAGGTCGGCGAGCGGCAGTGCGGCGGTGGCGTACGCGGTACCGCCTGCCCAGGGGGTGTGGAAGACGGGGCGGGCTCCGGCGAGGTCACCGGCGACGGTGACGCGCCGTCCTATCTGCACCACGACCGTGTAGCTGCCCGGCCAGGCCGTGAGATGGCGCAGGGCGCCGCCGCGCGCCGAGAGGAGTCCGACGCGGAGTTGTTCGTCGGTCGCCCCGCAGCAGCCGAGGACCGCGAGCCGGGTGGTGGGCGCGCCGACCGTGGTCGCGGCGTCGATGAGCCGGATCTCGTCGGGGCGCCAGTCACCGACCGCCCACAGCGGATCGGGGTCGCCCCACAGGAGTTGGGAACCCACCGGATGGACCGCACGCCCCTCGCCGCCCGCGCCGACCGCACCCACCGTGCCGAAGCTCGCGGCGATACTGCTCCACCCCACCAACCAACGCATCGCCGCCTCCACAGGCCGTGGACTGGCGGCGCACATGGTCCGTCGGAGCGCCGCTGCGGGACATGCTGCCACGACTGCGGCGGCCGGGAGGGGGTACGCGCGGCGCACGCCGGAAGAGCATGCGCCCCTGGCATGAGCCGGACGGCCGGTCCGGAGGAGCCCCACTCAACGGAACTGCGCCTTCCGCTTGTTGGGCCGCCCCGCCCCCGCCACAACCGCCGAGGGCGCCTCGCGACCGCGCGCGCCCGGCGGAGCACCCGCGCCGCCACCGCCTCTCACCCCGGGGATCCCTTTCGCGCCCTCCGCGCCCCTCCACAGGCCCCCGGCCGCGCCACCGCAAGCCCCGTCGTTCCTCCGCGTGCCCGCGCACGCCTCCCCACACGGGCCAATCCGCGCCCCGGAGGCCCACGGCCGGAGCGCCGGGGCCGCCAGCCGCCACGACATCAGCAGCGCATCACACGCCCGTCGGACGCCCATCAGACCCCATCAGATGCCCACCCGGTCACGCCGCTCGACGCAGCACCCGACGTCCCATCAGATGTATTCCAGCCACCGGAGGAGCGCTCTCGCGGGGGTTTCCAACGAATCAGCAACCGTCGACATCCGGCCATTCTTCGACGGCGCGACAGCGGCACCCCGGCGGCGCCACCCCGCGGCCGCGCCCTTGGTCCGCCGCTCCGCGAGCCGGCTCCGTACGCGAGCCGGGCGCACGCCCCCCCGACGGTCCACGCATGTGTCACGCCCCGCCGACCGCCCCGCCGGGTCCCGTCAGGCGCTCGGCCCGGGAGATGGCGCGCACCTCCCGGGCCGGTCCGCCGCCCGCGGGGAATGGGGCGGCAGTGTCCCCCAGCCCGCCGAGTCCAGTGCGGCGGGCCGACCCACGCGTGCTCCATGGAAGCGCTTCGACGCCTGCCCCGACGAGAGCGCACGGCCGGGCGCACGGCCACACGGCCGGGGCACATCGGACACCTTTCGCCGCCCCCGCCGACCCCTGACCGACCCCTGACCGACCCCCGGGCGACCCCCGCACGATGTCCGGCACCGACCACAATCCCGCCATCCGACCCCATGCCCCTTAACGGTAGGGATGCGGAGAACTACGCTGGGTTTACCGATGGTCTCAGCACGGCGGCATATTCCTCGGGGCTCGGCCACCTGCGTGTGCGCCCGGCCACGAGCGTCCGCCGCGAGGAGAACACGGTACGAATGCCGCGCGCCGCCCCCGGTGACGCGGCGGCTGTCTGTGTGTCGAGGGGTGGCGCATGTCCAGGGAGCAACGCGGGCCGAACGAGAAGCTCGGCACGGTTCTCGCCCTCGCGGGAATCAGCAACGCCGGGCTCGCCCGGCGGGTCAACGACCTCGGAGCACAGCGCGGGCTGACACTTCGCTACGACAAGACCTCGGTGGCCCGTTGGGTCGCCAAGGGCATGGTGCCGCAGGGCGCTGCACCGCATCTCATCGCGGCGGCGATCGGGGCCAAGCTGGGCCGGCCAGTCCCGCTGCACGAGATCGGTCTCGCCGACGCCGACCCGGCGCCGGAGGTGGGCCTCGCCTTCCCGCGCGACGTGGCGGAGGCAGTGCGCTCCGCCACGGAGCTGTACCGCCTCGACCTCGCCGGTCGGCGCGGCGGCAACGGCATCTGGCAGTCGCTGGCGGGATCCTTCTCCGTCAGCGCCTACGCGACGCCCGCCTCACGCTGGCTGATAACCCCCGCCGACCCGTCGGTCGCCCGGGACTCCACGGCCGCGCGGACGGCGCTCCTCGCGGGCCCGGGAGCGGTACGCCCGGCGCAGGCGGGCCCGGCGCAGGGCGGCCTCGTCCTGCCGGTCGGCCACGGGACGGTCCCCGTGCAGCCGGGACCGGAGTCCGTGGCCGATGCCTCGCCGCTCAGGGTCGGCCACAGTGACGTCGCCAAACTGCGCGAGGCCGCCCAGGACGCGCGCCGCTGGGACTCCAAGTACGGCGGCGGGGACTGGCGTTCGTCGATGGTCCCGGAGTGCTTACGCGTCGACGCCGCGCCCCTCCTGCTCGGTTCGTACAGCGACGAGGTGGGCCGTGCGCTCTTCGGTGCCTCGGCCGAACTGACCCGGCTTGCCGGGTGGATGGCCTTCGACACCGGTCAGCAGGAGGCCGCCCAGCGCTACTACATCCAGGCCCTGCGGCTCGCCCGGGCCGCCGCCGACGTCCCGCTCGGCGGGTACGTCCTGGCCTCGATGTCGCTCCAGGCGACCTACCGGGGATTCGCCGACGAGGGGGTCGACCTCGCGCAGGCTGCGGTCGAACGCAACCGGGGCCTCGCGACGGCCCGGACGATGAGCTTCTTCCGGCTGGTGGAAGCGCGCGCCCACGCCAAGGCGGGGGACGCCCCGGCGGCCGGGGCCGCGCTCCGGGGCGCGGAGAGCTGGCTGGAGCGGTCGCGGCCGGGGGACGCCGATCCCCCGTGGCTCGGCTTCTACTCGTACGACCGGTTCGCCGCCGACGCCGCGGAGTGCTACCGCGACCTCAAGGCGCCCCGCCAGGTGCGCAGGTTCACCGAGCTAGCGCTGTCGAAACCCACCGAGGAGTTCGTCCGCTCGCACGGTCTGCGGCTGGTCGTCTCCGCCGTCGCCGAGCTGGAGTCGGGCAACCTCGACGCCGCGTGTGCGGCCGGCACCCGCGCGGTGGAGGTCGCGGGGCGGATCTCCTCCGCCCGGACCACCGAGTACGTCCGCGACCTGCTGCACCGCCTCGAACCGTACGGGGACGAGCCACGCGTCGCCGAGCTGCGCGAGCGGGCCCGACCGCTGCTGGTGGCACCCGCCTGACGGCCCCCCTGGCGCACCCGCCGAGGAACCTTCACGCCGTCCCACGGGCCCGCGCGCCCGAACACGCGCCACGTCCCCGCCCCGTCCGGGGTTTGATCCGGTTGTCAGCGGGTCAGTGCACTATCGGGGTGGGAGGTGGCGTGATGAGGACGCACGCGGAGTACGACTGCGACGTGCTGGTGATCGGCGGCGGGATCGTCGGTCTGTCGACGGCGTACGCGCTCACGCGCGCGGCGCCGGGTACGCGCGTCACGGTCCTTGAGGAGGCGCGGAACCCCGCCGACCACCTGGCGGGGCCGGGTGGCGGGCTGATCCACAGCGGTGTCCACCACCGCCGGAGTTCCCTCACGGCCCGGTTCGCCGCGCGCGGCGGCGGCGAGATGACCGATTTCTGCGCGCGCCACGGCATCGCCCACACCGTCGCCGGCAAGCTGATCGTGGCGACGGACCGTTCCGAACTCCCCCGGCTGCACGCCCTCGCGCAGCGCGGCCGGGAGCACGGGCTGCCGGTGCGCGAACTGGGTCCGGCGCAGATCGCGGAGTACGAGCCCCTGGTGCGCGGGCAGGCAGCGATCCGGGTCTCCACCACCGGGGTCTGCGACGCGACCGGGGTTCTCGCCGCGCTCGCACGCGAGGTCACCGCCGCCGGCTCGGTCGTACGGTGCGCGGCACGGGTGACCGCCGTGGACCGGCGTCCCTGGGGCGTTGCGGCCCGTACGGCGGACGGCACGGTGGTCCGTGCCCGGGTCCTGGTCAACACCGCGGGCCCGCAGAGCGACCGGGTGGCGCGGCTCGCGGGCGACGAGCCCGGGGTCCGCGTCGTACCCGTCCGGGACACCTACTACGAGCTGCGCAGGCCGGAGCTGGTCCGCGGGGTGGTCCACCCGGTGCCGGACACCGGGCACCCGTTCCTCGGGGCTCAGCTGATCCGGGGCCTCGTCCGGTCCTTCGACGGGACGGTCCACGTGGGCCCGGTCGGCGCGACGGCCCCCGGACGGGCCAGGCCGGTGGTCCACCCCGGCGGTCTGCTCTCCGCGCTGACCCGGCCCGCCTCCTGGCGGACCGGCCGCCGGCAGGAGGGGTACGTAGGGGACGGGGCGCGCCTGGTCCGGGCGGGTGCGGCCCTGCCGCCGGAGCGGACCGGGCCGCACGGACGGCTCGCGCCGGACGAGTGGGCCGGACGGGCCGGGGGCCCGGAGCGGGCGGGACGGGCCGGGTCGACCGGGGCGGTGGTCACGGCCGCCCTCCGGCGGTTGCTGCCCGACGTGACCGAGGACGACCTCCGCCCGGCGCACGCCGTGGTGCGGTCCCAGGCGGTGCACGGCGACGGCACCCCGGTCGAGGACTTCCTGATCCGTGAGGCCCCGCACACCGTGCACGTGCTCCACGTCCCGGCGGACGCCGCGCTCGCCACGGCGCTGCCGGTGGGGCGGGAGATCGCCCGGCGGGCGCTGGCCCTGGCACAGGGGGCGGGGTGGAGGCCGCCCGCCGTAGAATCGGGGCATTGTGTCTGAGCAGCCCCTGAACCCCAGCACGGAGCCCGGCGCGCACACCGGGACCGCCGAGGCCCCCGCCATGAACATCGCCGCGAGCAGCCCCGAGGAGGCCGACGGGCAGTCACCGGACCAGCCGGGTCCGACGGCCGCCCCTGACGCGGTGGACACGGTGGACGCCGACGCCGACGCCGCCGACGCCGCCGCCCGCCGGGCCGCCTCCTTCGACCGGCAGCGCCGGCTGCGGCAGGAGCCGCGCTTCCCGGGCGGTCCCGCCGCCGACCCGGCCGGTTCCCACCACGAGCGCCGCATCCGTAGTTTCCAGCCGCGCCGCAGCCGGGTCACGCTGGGCCAGCAGGAGGCGCTCGAACGCCTCTGGCCGCAGTGGGGCTTCGACATCGACGGCCTGCGCATCCTGGACCTCGGCCAGATGTTCGACGGTCTGCCGGTCGTGCTGGAGATCGGTTTCGGCATGGGTGAGGCGACCGCGCAGATGGCAGCGGACGACCCGGCCACGGGCATCCTCGCCGTCGACGTCCACACCCCCGGCCAGGGAAACCTCCTGCGCCTCGCCGAACAGGCCGGCTCGGCCAACGTGCGGGTCGCCAACGGCGACGCGATCATCCTGCTCCGCGAGATGCTGGAGCCGGAGTCGCTGGACGGCCTCCGGGTGTACTTCCCCGACCCCTGGCCCAAGAGTCGCCACCACAAGCGCCGTCTGATCCAGCCGGACTTCCTGGACCTCGTGTCGGGCCGCATGAAGCCGGGTGCGGTGATCCACTGCGCGACCGACTGGGAGCCGTACGCGGAGCAGATGCTGGAGGTGCTCACCGCGCACCCCCGCTTCGAGAACACCCGGGCGGACGGCGGCTACGCACCGCGTCCCGCCTTCCGGCCGCTGACCCGGTTCGAGGGGCAGGGCCTGGACAAGGGCCACGTCGTCCACGACCTGCTCTTCACCAGGATCTGACGACCGGTCCGTCGGGGGAGGCCCCGACGGACCGGCGCGGCCCCGGCGACGGGGTCACGGCGGGATCGCGCGGGAACCGCCTGGTCAGTTGTCGGTCCCCCTCGTTAGGGTCGGGACATGTCCGCCGGGTCCGAGCAGCACCGACATGACCAGCCCGCCGTCCCCGTGCTCGAGGAGCAACGGCTCGGCGAGATCCTGGGCGCCGTCCCGGAGCGCGCCCACTGGCGCTACCACCCGCGCCGGGTGGGGCTGGTGTGGCGCAGCAGGGCGTTCCGCGCGGGCGCGGTGATCGTCACGCTGGCCATCTGCGGACTGCTCATCCTGGCGCTCGTACGCGAGGAGACCGGCACCGAGGGGTTCCTCGTCGGCCTCGGGCTCGCGGTGCTGCCGGTGCCGCTGCTGATGGCCGCGTTCCGCTGGCTGGACCGGGTCGAACCGGCGCCCTGGCGGAATCTCCTCTTCGCCTTCGCCTGGGGTTCGTGCGCGGCGGCGCTGGTCGCGATCGTCGCGAACTCCTTCGCGACGTACTGGATCGCGAACCTCTCGGCGGACCCCGCCGGCGCCGACACCCTGGGGGCCACGGTCGTCGCGCCGATCGTCGAGGAGAGCGCCAAGGGCGCCGCCGTGCTGATGCTCTTCCTGTTCCGCAGACGGGAGTTCAACGGGATCGTCGACGGCATCGTGGCGGCGGGATTCACCGCGACCGGCTTCGCGTTCAGCGAGAACATCCTCTACCTCGGCAACGCCTTCGGCGAGGACCGACAGCTGGGGACGGTGGGGATCGTGTCACTGACGGTCGGCACCTTCTTCGTGCGGATCGTCCTGTCGCCCTTCGCGCACCCGGTCTTCACGGCGCTCACCGGCATCGGATTCGGCCTCGCCGCCGCGAGCCGTGCCGGGGGCCGCCGACGACGGGTGGGCCGGATCGCGCTCCCGCTGCTCGGGCTGTTGCTCGCGATGGGCATGCACGCCTTGTGGAACAGCTCGGCCACTTGGGGACCGTACGGCTTCTATCTGGTCTACGGCGCCGCCATGATGCCCGCGTTCGGGCTGCTGACCTGGCTGGCGATCTGGTCACGCGGACGGGAACTGCGGACGCTCGCGGCGGAGTTCCCGGCGTACGCGATGGCCGGCTGGCTCACCCCGGCCGAACCGCTCGCGCTCGCCTCGATGCGCGCCCGGGGCATGGCCCGGGACCTCGCGCGGCACTGGCACGGGACGTCGGACCGGTCCCGGGGCCGGGCGGCGGCCCGGGCCGTCGCGGAGTACGAGTCGTTCGCGACCTCGCTGGCCGCGCTGCGGCGGGACGCCCGGCGCGGCGTGGTGGGCGGCGACTTCGCGGCGCGCGAGCAGGAGCTGCTGCACCACCTCTGGGAGCGCAGAGACGTCGCGGCCCCCGCGCTGAGCCACGCGGCCCGCAGTGTGTTCCGCCCGGCAGTCCGCCGCCCGGTGCCCCGTCCGTACGGCCCCGGCGCCCACGCCGCACACGGTGCCCACGCCCGGGGGTACGCGCCCCCGTCGCCGTACCCGCCGCGGCAGCAGCCCTGGCCCGCGGCAACGGGCGCGCAGGGGGCCTCGCCCCCGACTCCGTACGGACAGGGCACGGTGCCCCCCGGGGGCGCCGGGCAGCAGGCCCTCCCAGCGGAACCCCAGCAGCCGCCCCCGCACCGCCGGTACGGCGGCCACAACCCCTATCTGCAACCCCCGCAATAAGGCCGTCGCTCAGGCGGAGGCTTCCGTCAGACGGTTCAGTTCCTCATCGGTCAGCGTGAGGTCGGCGACCGCGAGCAGTGCCGGGAGCTGTTCCGGCGTACGGGCCGAGGCGATCGGCGCCGCGACCGTGGTCCGGGAAGCGAGCCAGGCCAGGGCGACGGTGGCGATCTCGGCTCCCCGCGCCTCGGCGACGGCGTCGAGCGCGCCCAGCACCTTCCGCCCCCGCTCGGACTCCAGGTGCGCCCCGGCCTTCTCGGCGCGGGCGCTCTCCACCTGCGTACCGGGCCGGTACTTGCCGGTGAGGAAGCCCGAGGCCAGCGCGTAGTACGGGACCGCGCCCAGACCGGTCTCGGCGGCGAGGTCCTGCGCGGCGCCCTCGTAGGTGTCGCGGGAGACCAGGTTGTAGTGCGGCTGGAGGGCGACGTACCGGGCCAGCCCCTCGCGCTCGGAGAACGCGAGCGAGGCGCGCAGGCGCTCGGGGCTGATGTTGGAGGCGCCGATCTCGCGGACCTTGCCCTCCTTCACCAGGTGGTCGAGGGCGGTGACGATCTCCTCCACCGGGACGCTCTCGTCGTCGAAGTGCGTGTAGTAGAGGTCGATGTGGTCGGTGTCGAGCCGCCGCAGGGACTCCTCCACCGCGCCCTTGATCGTGTGGGGGGCGAGTCCCCGGTACTGGGGGTGGGCACCGACCTTGGTGGCGACGACGACGTCCGCGCGGTTGCCGCGGGCCTTGAGCCACTTGCCGATCAGCGTCTCCGACTCGCCGCCCTGGTTTCCGGGGGCCCAGGCCGAGTACGAGTCGGCGGTGTCGACGAAGTTGCCGCCGGCCGCGGCGTAGGCGTCCAGCACCGCGAAGGAGTGCGCCTCGTCGGCGGTCCAGCCGAAGACGTTGCCGCCGAGAGCGAGCGGGAAGACCTCGAGGCCGGACGTTCCGAGCTTGCGAAGGGAAGTAGCCATGAGGGTTTCAACGGAGCGGACGCCCGACCGTATTCCGGCTCCGGGCCTCGGAAGCGGCTTTTGTCGGCCGTTCCAACAGCGGCTCCGGCGCGCTTCCGGCAGGATCCTGGCAGCACGGAGGGTCCGGCAGCCCTGACGTCGGGGGAGCGTCGGGGCTGCCGGGGATGAGGGCGGCGTCAGACCGTGAGGCCCATGCCGGTCAGCCAGGCCATCGGGTCGATGCCGGCGCCGTCCGGGGTGTGGACTTCGAGGTGGAGGTGCGGGCCGGTGACATTGCCGGTCGCTCCGACGCGGCCGATGGTGTCGCCGGTGCTGACCTGCTGGCCGGCGACGACGTCCATGGAGGACTGGTGGCAGTACCAGATCTCCGTACCGTCGTCGAGTTCCAGGACCGTGCGGTACCCGTACGAGCCCGACCAGCCCGCCGACTTGACCGTCCCGCCGTGCACGGCCTTGACCGGGGTACCGGTCGGCGCCGCAAAGTCGAGGCCGGTGTGGTGCCCGGAGGCCCACATGGTGCCGGCCTCGCCGAAGGTGGAGGTGATCGTGTACGCGGAGGTGGGGAGCGAGTAACTGGCGGCGAGCTTGGCGAGTCTCTCGGCCTCGGCCTTCTTCGCCGCGGCCTCCTCGGCCGCCCTCTTCTCCGCCGCGGCCTTCGCCGTGGCCGCGTCCTGCTGCTTCTCCGCCTCGGTGGCGGCCTTGGTCGCGGCCGCCGCCTCCTCCGCCGCCTTGGCGTCCGCGTCGGCGGCGGACTGCTGCTGCTCGGCCTGCTGGAGGATACGGGCGCGCAGTGCCTCGCCCGCGTCGGCGGCACCCTGCTCGGTCTTCGCGGTGGTGAGCCCGGCCGCGGTGAGCGGCGCGGACGCCACCACCGGCGCGGTGGGCGTGTCGGACTCGACCGCGGTGATCAGAGCACCCAGCCCGGGGAGGGACTTGGCGTCGGGAAGACTGTCCGCGAGCGAATCGGGAAGGGAGATGGAGACCGGCGGCTTGCTCTGCGCGGTGGCCATGCCGCCCGCACCGACGGCCGCGATGACGCCGACGCCGAGGACGGTGGAACTACGCGCGAGACCGCGCTGCTTGGCCACGCGGTGCCGGCCGCGTACGGGGCGGAGGGAATCCTCGGTGGGGTTCCATTCCTCCCAGGCCCTGTCGGCGTCGCCGGGGAAGCCGAACCCCTCACGGGTGGCAAAGGGTGACGGGGCCTCGGGGGCAGGCTGGTTGGACGCCACGTGGGCGCACTCCTTTCCTTCCTTCTCGCCTACCGGGTTAGCTGACGGGTTCGGAGCAGGAAGGTCTCCTACGGACGCCCGGTGTCTCTTCCGAGACACAGGTGTCCGATTCACCCCAAGAAGGTGGTTCCCCGGTTCCCTTGCGGAATTCGGCGCTCGCGCACGGCGCCGTCTCTGACGACGGCTGGGACGACCGCGCTGCGTTATCGAACGTTAATAGACAGACGGCTCCGATTCCAAGCCGCTCCCCTTGATCATTCCTGCTTCGGGCCGGGATTTACCTGGGCATTCATGCACTCATCGGGGCGACTTGCGAGCAGACTCCGCACCCCGGATTATCTGACGGTATGTCATCTGTTATCGAGCGGCACCGTGCTGCTACGGACCGTCGCCGAGTCGGCCGAACCTCCACACACCACCCCGACGGGCCCCGAGGGACACTGCCGGACGCCGACGGACACCGTCGGCGTCCGGAGGGAGATCGCAGAGGCTCCGGGAAGGCCGTAATCGCGTCAGCGGCCCACGATCGGCACGGTGGTCCGGCGTGCCGGCTGGTCCTCCGCCGGCCGGGCGACCGCGAGCAGCGCCAGGTCGTCCGTCGAACGGCCACCGGTGTGCAGCCGGACGTCGTCGGTGAGTGCCGAGAGCAGCTCGTCGGGACCGGGGAAGATCCGGCCGCGCAGCCGCTCCGCCGGGTCGTAGAACACACCCGCCCGGTCGCGCGCCTCGGAGAGCCCGTCCGTGTAGGTCAACAGCGTCGCGCCCGGCGGGAGGTCCCACTCGTCCACCCGGTCCGGCCAGGTGCCCAGGGCCATGCCGAGCGGCAGCGCGGGCGTACTGGGCCGCAGCACGTCCAGCGCTCCTCCGGCATGCAGCAGCAACGGTTCGGGGTGGCCCCGGTTGACGATCCGCAGTGTCTCGGAGCCCGGCGGAATCTCGGCGAGCACCGCGGTGACGAATCCCTCCACCGGATCGAGCCCCCCGCGCCGCGCCGCGTCCCTGGCCAGCGCGCGCTCCAGCCGCTGCGCCACCCCCTCCAGCGACTCCTCCTGCTCGGCGGCCTCCCGGAACGCGCCGATGATCACCGCCACCGCCTCCACCGCGTCGAGCCCCTTGCCCCGGACGTCGCCCAGTACGAGGCGTACCCCGTACGGGGTGTCCGCGACGGCGAACAGGTCTCCGCCGACGTACTCGTCCGCCTGCGCCGCCTCGTACCGCGCGGCGACGTGGAGTCCGCCGACCCGGTCGGCCGGCACGGGAAGCACCGCGCGCATGGCGGTCTCCGCGATGATCCGGGCAGAGGCGAGCTGCTCGTTGCCGCGTCGGACGACTCCGTTGATGACGAGCGCCAACACGGCCGCGGTGGCCACGGTGAGCGTCTCGATGATCGGAACGATCTGCCCGAGCGTTCCCACGTACACCCGCATCGCGATGACGGCGGTCAGCGACGCGACGCCGATCCGGACGGTGCCGGCCCGGGAGGCGAACGGCGCGGCGATCAGGGGAGCAGCGACGAACAGGGGCACCGCCGTGAAGCGTGGCGGTGACGCGATGTCGAAGACGAGCCCGCCCACGATGAGCAGGGCAGGCAGGACCCGCACGAACCGCCGGGCGCTCACACCCCCGGACGTCCAGCCATCCCCGTACAGCCGTTTCCCCACCTCTGCGCTTCTCCTGCCCTGTCCCGCCACGGCTGCGGAACCTACCGTTCCCCGCCCGGGCTATCCCGAACCGCGCCGCGCGGCGACTCCCCGTCGTCCATAGGGGGGAGCGCACGGCTCCCCTTCGAGCGCCCCCCACCGCCGGCGTACGCCGGGTGCACCGGCCCGGTGGGGTGGGGGGATTGATCCTTGTCCGGCGAACGCCGGTGCGCCCCGCACGTGAGCGGCGGAGCAGCCGCCCCGGACACCCGGACACCTGTCAACGCGTTCGATCGAATGACACCGACCGTACGGGAGTGCGAGAGGTTTCCTGGATGGACCAGTTCATGCCCGTTGCGGCAGATCTTTACGCCGCCGGACCGAGGGTGCGGACCGAGCGGACGATGCCCACGAACGGACACACGCGAGCGAACGCCTGAAAACGGCCCGGGCCCGGCACGCTGTGCGTGCCGGGCCCGGGCCTTCAGTAGCGGGGACAGGATTTGAACCTGCGACCTCTGGGTTATGAGCCCAGCGAGCTACCGAGCTGCTCCACCCCGCGTCGATGAACACAACTCTACGGCATCCTGAACGGGCTCATGACCACCCGGACGAACGACCTCCGGATTCCGGGACCGCGCAGGCGGGAGACGCGACCGGTCGCGACCGCGCCGCCGACGCCCGGAAGGGCGCGATCAGAAGGACGAGAAGTAGGTAACCCCGCCCCCGGCGCACCGACTTCACCCACGCCGGGTACGGCGCGCCACCATGTCACCGTTGGATCAGCCCACTTAGGGCCAAACCGCGCAGCTCCCGCTACAACGGTCTTTTTGGATCAGGTAGTTGCCAGGCGTGCTCTTCTGGCCAAGGATATGGCTGCATCCCCCGGAACCGGCGGGCTGCCCGTGCGGACGCGTGCCCCCGTGGCGGCATATTTCGCCCTGCCCCGGCGTCGGCCACGTGCTCCCGGTCCCGCAACGCCGTTGTCTCCGGAGGACTCCACCATGACCACGCCTCTCACCCCCGCCCCTTCCGCCCCGTCGGACACCTCCCTCGGGGCCCGGGTGCGCACCTCGGCCGCGAGCGCGATCATCGGCGGCCTCGCCGGGGCCGTGATGAGCGCGGCGGTGGTCTACTTCATCATCGGGATGCCGGACGGTGAGGGCACCAACGCCCTGAACAACGCGATATCGGGCCTGATCAGCGGCTTCCTGGCCGGTTTCATCGGTCTGATGATCTACCAGAGCAAGGCGGCATCGGCGGCCCGCGCGGCCACGGCGGAACCGGCCACCACCCCCGGCTCCGCGTCCGCCACGCCCGCGGAGCCGGCAAGACCCGCGGCCGCCGAAACCCGGGCGGCCACCACCGGGGCGGCTATCAGCGGGGCAGCCGACGGAGAAGCGGCCGGCACGGAGGCAGCACCCGAAGGAGCGCCCGACGAGGCGGCCGGAACCAAGGCCCCCACCGGCGCCTGAGCCCCAGCCACCCGGGTCGCCCAACCGGACCCCGCCCCCGCCAGGCCCCACGGCCCGGCGGGGGCAGCGTCATGTCCCCGCGCGGTCATGTCCCCGCGCGGTCATGTCCCCGCGCGGTCATGTCCCCGCGCGGTCACGTCCCCGCGCGGTCACGTCCGTCTGCCGTCACGCCCGAGCCGCATCACGTCCCGGTGGCGCCACCATCCGGGCGCACCACCATCCGCGCGGCACCACCATCCGCGCGGGATCACCGTTCCGGTGGCGTCACCGTCCGGGCATCGGCCGCGTCGCACCGGCCCCCACCGGCCCGTAGGTCGGCACACCGCGAACTCCGGCTAGGGGAAGGGCTGTTTACCGCCCCCGAAGGCGGCCGTCGCTACCCGCGCGGCTCGACGGCGATCTCGTACGCGATCTCCCACCGCACGTCCGGCACCACGACGTCCGCGGTCTCGACCGGGCGGCCGTCGGTGTCGTAGAAGGTGCGCTCCAGCTCCGTGATCAGGCCACCGATGCTGATGCCGAGGAGGTTCGCCTGCTCCTGGTTCGCACGGGCCGGTCGCGGGATCTCGACGGCGCGCACGATGGTGACGCCGATCGACCGCATCCGTTCGACCACGCCGATTCCGGCGTGCGGGCCCATCTCGGGGAGCACGACCGGGGTGTTCCCGGTGATCGCCATCGGCTCCCAGCTCCTGGAGAGCTGGACGGGCAGCCCGTCGACGAGGAACTCGTAGTCGGTGACGACGCAGAGGCCGCCCGGCTCGATGGCCAGCCGCTCCGCGATGCGCTCCGGCGCCGGAGTCCGCGCGGTCGAACGCGACTCCCATTTACCCTCGTGGTCCTGGTAGTTGAGGACAGCGCGGTAGAGCGCGGCGTCCTGGCGCTCCGGAGGCCTCGTACGGATCATGCGCCGGCGCTCACGCGGCCTGCGGACGTACGTCCCGGACCCCGCCCGGCCTTCGAGGATGCCCTCGATGGTGAGCCGCTCCATGGCGCGCTGGGCGACGGATGCGCCGACCCCGTACTCCTCGGCGATCCGGGCACGACTGGGCAGCTTGTCACCCACGGCCCACTCGCCCGCCCTGATGCGGTCGCGGAGAGCGTCGGCCACCTGAAGGTAAGGGGTGTCGCGAGGCATATGCACAGCTCCCAGCAGTGGAAGTCGGACATTGACAAAGCTAACCCATCAGGTCGAAGCTGAATATTCAGCATTACGAAACGTGATGCAATCACCCAGGGGAGAGCCATGCCCTCCGTGCCGCCACGTGTCGCCGCGCTCGCGGGCATGCTCGCCGCCGCGATCGACGACGAGCCACTGGTGACCGAGGCCCCCGGCGCGTTCCGGGTGGAGGCGCCTCTCCCCTCCCCTCTGAGCAGCGCCATCCACAGCACGATCCTCATGACGCTGGCGCGCGGCGATCGCTTCGGTCACGAGGTGGGCGCCGACGGCGTCGCACGGGTGTGGGCCGAGATCGACCACCCCGCCCCGAGACGAAGGAGAACCGACATGGCGGAACCGGCCGGCGGCACGGCCCCCGGAGACGCGGAGTACCGCACCCTGATCACCCACACCTCGGAGTGCACGGCCTGCCGGTCGGACCGGATGGAGTGCGAGATCGCGGACCGGCTCAGCCGTGCGTGGCGGGCGGCCCGTCAGTGATCCCGCTCATCTGCGTCGACTGCGACCGGACCATCAGCGGCCCCGCGGTGACCACGGCGGAGGGCCACTCCGCCTCGGGCGCCCGGCCCGACGCGTACGCCCACCCGCCCGGCTCCCCGGAGTGCCGGCCCCCGGCACACAGCCGCGGCCACCGCATCAGGAAGGCGCTCGCGACGGGCGACCGTCGAGCGCCGGGGAGCACCGGGTGACTCCCGCCCGGCCGGGGCGGGCACCCGGACGGCCACCGAAGCCGGATCGGTGGCCCACTGCGACCACACAGGTATCCAGGGGCTGTCGGAGCAGCAGTAGGCGGGCCGATTTCAGCGCCCCTCGCTGCTCCTGACGACCCGGATTCCTCGTCCTGGACACCGCTGCCCGATATGACGTACGGGGTGTCCCCGCCCGTGCCCTGTTCCGTGCTGTGCGCGGTGCGTGCCGTGGTGCGGCAGGTCGCCTCGACGGCCGCACCACGGCACGCGTTGGGTCGGCGCTCGATGCCACGGAGTTCCGCAAGACCGGCGAGGAGAAGGTCGGCTCCACCCCGACCACCCACTACCGCGGCCGACCGCCCTTCAGCGCGCTGACGTTGGAGATGTCGGAAGACGCGCTGAGGACCGCCGGCACCCTCCGCTCCATGGTGGGCGGCGAGATCCCGGTGCCCATCGACGTATGGGTGGACGAGCAGGCGCGGGCCGCGCGGGTACGGATGTCACTCGATCTCGAAGGCGCCGCCTCGTCCGTGAGCACCCTGGCCCTCACCGGCCTGGGCCGCCCGATCGAGGTCACCGTCCCGCACGGCGCGGTGCGGTCGACGCCGACGCGATGGGGATTCACCGCTGACGGGCGGGGCGGGTGCCCGGCCGGCCCTCGTGGGCGGGTAGCCGGCCGGCCCCGCGGGCGAGGGGCACGGTGCAGGACGCCGCCAAGCGGCCGGCCCCGCCCGGAGGCGTCCACGCATCGCTCAAGCCTGCCCCGGAACGACTGAGCGCCCCGAACGGCAGAAGCCGGTCGAGGCGCTCAGTGGCAGGTCCGAGGATGTCTCCCGCCCTGCGATCGGTAGGCCGTGTGGGACTCGAACCCACAACCAACGGATTAAAAGTCTGCCGTCTGCTCCATGGGTCTCGTGTGATCCCGTTGTCCTTGATCGG
>NZ_JBIAJC010000033.1:0-25308 GCF_042871745.1 Streptomyces sp. NPDC005576
ACGTCCGGTGGTGTGCATGGACGAGAAGCCCTACCAGCTCCTCGCGGATGCCCGCGACCCGCTCCCGGCCGAGCCCGGCCGCGACGCCCGCCAGGACAGCGAGTACATCCGCTGCGGCACATGCTCGGTCTTCGTATGGGTCGAACCCCTACGGGTGGCGCCGAGTGGACGCCCGGCCCCGTCGCACCAGGATCGACTGGGCCGGCCAGGTCAGGCGGTTGCTGACCGAGGACTACCCCGACGCCGGGACCGTGGTGCTGGTGATGGACAACCTCAACACCCACAACATCGCCTCGCTGTACGAGGCATTCGCACCGGAAGAGGCATTCGCCCTGGCCCAACGCCTCGAGATCCACCACACGCCCAAGCACGGCTCATGGCTCAACACCGCCGAGATCGAACTCTCCGCGCCGACCCGGCAATGCCTCGACCGCCGGATCAGCGACCTCGACACCCTCAACACCGAACTCTCGGCCTGGCAGAACGCCACCAACACCGACCAACGTCAGGTGCACTGGCAGTTCACCACCCACGACGCACGCATCAAACTGCGCCACCTATACCCCAAACATTAGCCACGACAGTCTACTAGACATCCGGGCGGCGCAAGTGTGGTGGTCGAACGCGACTGCGACGGTTGTCTGCGTCACCGTCCGTCGTGTCTCCAGGACGGAAGTGCCACGGCGTGTGTGTCGCGTCAGTACAGAACGGTGCCGGTCGACCGAAGCCGAAGCGTCGCGCCACCACCGTCGTACGGCGCGACGGCCGCGAGCCGCTCGGCCTCGGCAGTGCGATCAGCCGGATGCTGACCGACCGCCCCGGCCGCCGGCGGAACCGTCCTCGCCCGCTTCGACACGATCCTCGCCGCGGTCACCCCCAAACTCGTCGGCCGGGCCAGGGCCGTGGGATACGACGCGGACACCGGGTGCCTGAACGTAGTCCCGGCCGGTCCGTGTCCTGGACCTCACTTCCTGATCACCGCCGTCCGTACAGCACGACGGCCCCGCCGGTCACTTGAATTCTGTGGCGGGGCTGTGGTGCGTTCAGCGGTGGCCGGTCAGGTGGTGGCGCGCGCAGCAGGGCGGCGTCGGTTGCTGCGGTGTGGCAGCCGGACGGGAGCTCCGGGGCCTGTTCGCCTCCGTCGATCGGCTCTGCTCTCCGTTGGTAGCGCTACTTCACGCCACGGTCAGAACGCCTGCATGTACACCCGGGTTGTGCCGGCGTCCAGTTCGACGACGTGGATTTCGATCCACTGGACCTTGCTCCGGCGGCTGTCTCCCACGCAAGGCGGGCAGACTCCGGCCCAGCGGGCGCCCTTCTCGCTCTGGGGCTCGGCGAGGCCGAGGTGCCCGAAGAGTTCAGTGGACGCCGGAACGTCCTGGTTCCTCATGCGCAGGGGCTGCTCGGGACGCAGATCCTCCGCCACCCCCACCGCGCTCTTCTCGTCGGTCACGAAGGAGAGAAGGTAGATGTCCTCCTGCGGATTGATCTGCACGGCACCCTTCACCTCCGTCGCGTTCCCGGGCACTGCCACCTTCATGAACGCCGATGCCTCCGGGGCGCCCATGCCCTTTCCCCAGTGGGAGGCGCGGCCGTCCGTCGTCCGGTGGTCATTCCCGCCGGTGCTCGAACAGGAGGCGAGCAGAAGAGTGGCCCCCAACACCACCAGCAGACGTGGTCGCAGGGCAGATCGGCTGTTCAACGGTCCTCCTCGTCGCCGCGTGAGAGGTCTCCCCGGGAGCCCTCGCGGCCGGGGAATGCAGTCGATTTACCGGAGTCCCAGTTGTACCGGGCCCCCACGTTGACCTGGTAGTCGAGCGAGACCTTCGGCTCACCGTCGTGCCCCGGAGTCACGGTAACCATGCCCGACACGTTCTGCTGGTGGGACCCCACCGCGTGGAACCATCCGTCCTCACTGTCACGGGGCTTCTGTTGAAGCCGTTCATGGTCCCGTCCATGACATCGGAGTCGACCACGGCGGCTGCAAGGGCGAGCCTGATGCCGTCATCAGCGTCGGTGACCGCAGGCACGCATCGGCCCGCCCCGGGTCGGAGGCGGCGCCGGGCGCCCGCTCGGGCCTCGTCCGCGATCCCCCCACCCTCTCGCTGCCGCTGCCGCTGTCGATGCGCTGCCCCGGCTGTGGAACCGCCACGGTCCACCACGCCTCGCGCCAGGGGGGTTGGGACGGGCGCAGCGAGCTGGCCACTCTCTTTGTCTGACAGTTCTCGGCCCAGAAAACAGGAGTTTCTGTGAATGGCAGATTCTTCCTGCGCACTTCTTGTGCCGCCTAGGGGGCGGTGTTAGCTTCGCATCATCGGTTGTCAGACAATCCCGGCGGCATCAAGCGTCGCCGTTGGTTGTAGCGGCAGGAGAACCAAGCAACCTCGATGCCCGTTCTGCGCATCGGTCGCACCACCGTCACAGCACCGCCACTCACGAACGCCGCACAGGCACGAGCGCACGGCTCCGATTCATCTCTTGCGAGGAGGAGGCCGAGGAGGCAGATATGTCGACCACGCAGCGCAACTCCCACTCGGAGGCACTCCGCCTCGAGCACGTCACGCTGGAGTTTCCCGGCACTCATCGACCGGCGATCGAGGACGTGTCCTTCACCATCGAGCGCGGCAAGGTCGTAGCCGTGATCGGGCCCAGCGGTTGTGGGAAGAGCACCATCCTCAACCTGGCCGCCGGACTGCTCACCCCCACAAAGGGGCGCGTCTTCTACGCCGGCGAACAGGTCAACGGCGTCAACTCCGACGCTGCGTACGTGACTCAGCAGTCCCACCTGCTGCCCTGGCTGAGTGTCCAGGCCAACATCGGCCTGGCGCTGAAGTTCCGCAAGGTTCCCAAGGAGGAACGCGACGAGCGGACCGCCCAGTGGATCAAGCTCGTCGGCCTGACGGGATTCGAACACCACTTTCCCCGGGAGCTGTCGGGCGGGATGCAGAAGCGCTGCGCGATAGCGCGCGCACTGATCTACAACCCGTCCATCGTGCTGATGGACGAGCCGTTCGGGCCGCTCGACGCCATCACCCGGCTCGAACTCCAGCAGGAGCTGCTCAACATCTGGCGGGAACAGAACGGGACTCTGATCTTCGTCACGCACGACCTCAACGAGGCCATCTACCTGGCCGACGAGGTCATCGTGATGTCGAAGGGCCCCGGCACCATCCGCCGTGTCATCAAGGTCCCCTTCGAACGCCCGCGCCAGATCGGCTCGCTCGTCGAGTCGCCCGAATTCGCGGAGCTCTACAACGACCTCTGGGGGCTCTTCGCCGCCGAGCGGAAGGCCGCCGCGTAACGCGGCCGAGTTCCCCCAGCCGGAGCCCGCGGCGCGGACCCCTGATCCGACGCCCGGCGCTCCGCGCCCCAAGCCACCATGCCGGTCGTGCCGTCATGCCCTTTTCCGTCTGACGTCGCGCCCCCGCCGAGTGAGGTTCACCGCTTTGATATCGATCACGGAAGAGATCGCTGTTCCGAGTCCGCCCGAACGAGTCTGGGAGATCATCTCCGACCCCTCCGCCGTTGTGTCCTGCATCGGCGGCGCCGAACTCGGGGCATCGCACGACGACGGTTCGTTCGACGGAACCCTGGCCATCAGGTTCGGCGGACTCCGGGTCAAGTTCGCCGCCCGGATCTCGTTGGACCTGGACGAGTCCGCACATGAGGGCCGCCTCACGGCCCGCGGCGCGGACGGACAGGGCGCCACCCGCTTCAGCGCCGGTGCCACCTTCCGGGTCGTGGCGGGGGATACCCCCGGCACCTCCAAGGTCTTCTGCGACGGGGAGATCAAACTCAACGGAAAACTCGCCAAGTTGATCGAGTCGGGCGCGGGGATGGTGGTCTCCAGGATGACGGGGGAGTTCACCGGCCAATTGGTCCACAAGTGCGCAGAGTCTCCTGAGGAGCCGCACGCGCGAGCGTCCGACGAGGTGCCGACCGCCGTACCCGGCGGCGCGACGGCTCCGTCCCGGCCGGCCGGCCTGTTCGCCCGGCTTCGGGCGTGGTGGGCGGGGCGGCGTTCCAAGCGCCCCGGACAGGCGACGCCGAGTCCGGAGAGCAGGTCCGCGGAAGCACTCGACCAGGGAGGTCGGCGATGACAACGTCCAGGTTCAACAAGGTGATCGGGGCCCTGGACGCGGGGCAGCACGTCTTCGCGACCTTCTCCGCCGCCGACCCGACGTCTGCGATCGAGCTGAGCAACTCGGACTACGACGCAGTGGTGTTCGAGATGGAGCACAAGCCCTGGGACATCAACGCGCTCAAGGACAGCTTCCAGTACCTGCTGAGCCGGCGCCGGGTCCATGAGGCGGCCAGCCTCGCCCCGGACGTCACTCCGATCGTCCGCATTCCCGCCAACGGTGCGGAGAAAGCGCAGTGGCATGCCAAGCAGGCACTCGACCTCGGTGCGTTCGGCATCATCTGGCCGCACATCTCCACGGTGGAGGAAGCACGCAACGCCGTCGCCGCCTGCCGCTACCCGCGGCTGCCCGACGCGCCACGCTACGACCCGGCGGGCCTGCGCGGGGACGGCCCGCACGCGGCGACACGCTACTGGGGCATCTCGAACATCGAGTACTACGCCCGGGCCGACGTATGGCCGCTCGACCCGGACGGGGAGATCCTCGTCGGCCTCATGATCGAGGACCAGCTCGGCATCAAGAACCTGCCGGACATCCTCGACCAGGTGCCGGGCATCGGGCTGATCCTGATAGGCGAGGGCGACATGAGCCAGGAACTGGGCTTTCCGCGCCAGTACGAGCACCCGCACGTCCTGGAGTGCAAGCGGCAGATCCTCGACATCTGCGGTGAGCGCGGAATCGCCGTGGGCCACCCGCACGTCACCGCCGGAAACGTCGAGCAGGTACTGAAGGACGGCTACCGGTTCCTGATGTCGGCTCCGGTGCGTACCTACCCCGGCCTGAACAAGGCCCGGGAGCTGACTGGCCGCGCCTGACCAGGCGTACGGCCCCAGGTCACCCCCCGCACCGCACCCTTCGGAGTAATTCATGATCATCGACAGTCACGGCCACTTCACCACGGCGCCTCCCGCGCTGGGGGAGTGGCGCCAACGGCAGATCCAGGCGTTCGAGGAGTCCGGAGCCCGGGTCTCGCCCGACGAACTGCACATCAGCGACGACGAGATCCGGACCGCCATCGAGAACGGACAGCTGAAGCTGCAGACCGAGCGCGGCACCGACCTGACGATCTTCTCGCCCGGCGCGGGAAAGATGGCCCACCACTACGGCGACGAGCGGACCAGCCTGGACTGGTCCCGGCTGAGCAACGACCTGATCGCCCGCGTCTGCGCTCTCTTCCCCGAGCGGTTCGTCGGAGTGTGTCAGCTACCGCAGTCCCCCGGCGACGCGCTGCCCGCCTCCGTGGCCAACTCCGTCGGCGAACTGGAACGCTGCGTCGAGGAGCTGGGCTTCGTCGGCTGCCTGCTCAACCCGGACCCTTCGGACGGCTACTACCAGGCGCCTCCGTTGACGGACCGGGTCTACTACCCGCTCTACGAGAAGATGGTCGAGCTCGACGTCCCCGCGATGATCCATGTCGCGATGTCGAGAAACCCGGCGATGCAGGGCACCTGCGCCCACTACCTCGCCGGTGACACCGCGGCGTTCATGCAGCTGTGCGAGTCGGACCTGTTCAAGGACTTCCCGTCGCTGAAGCTGATCCTGCCGCACGGCGGCGGCGCCGTCCCGTACCACTGGGGCCGCTACCGCGGAATGATGCAGGACCGCGGCCGGCCGCCGCTGGAGGAGTCGATCCTGCGCAACGTCTACTTCGACACCTGCGTGTACCACAAGCGGGGCATGGAACTGCTGCTGGACATCATTCCGGCGCAGAACGTCCTGTTCGCCTCGGAGATGATCGGCGCGGTCCGCAGCGTGGACCCCGAGACCGGGCGTCGGTTCGACGACACCAAGTACACCCTCGACTCCATCGACAGCCTGAGCGACACCGACCGCCAGGCGGTCTACGGCGGCAACGCGCTGCGGGTCTTCGCACGGCTCGACGGCGTCCTGAAGGCGCGGACGACGGCCGCGGCGAACACGAAGGAGTCCCAGAAGTGAAGGTCTACGAAGCCCTGGCCGAGGCGTTCGTCAAGGAAGGCACCAGCGACGTCTTCGGCATGATGGGCGACGCCAACATGCACTGGATGGCCGCGCTCGCCGACCGCGGGGTGCGACTGTACGAGGTGCGGCACGAGGGCTCCGGCCTCGGCATGGCGGACGGCTGGGCCCGCGGTGCGGGCGCGCCGGGTGTGGTCACCACGACCAGCGGCCCGGGCGTCTCGCAGTTGGCCACCTCGATGCTCTGCGCGAGCCGGGCGGGCACCCCCCTGGTCGCCTTCTGCGGGGAGACCCCGCTGGGCGACGAGGGTGCCACCCAGTACCTGGACCAGCGGCGCTTCGCCGCCGCGATCGAGTGCGAGTTCATCCAGGTGACCCGGCCCGAGAACGCGCAGGAAGCGGTACGCGACGCTTTCTATCTGGCGCGGACGAAGTCCAGGCCGGTCATGATCAGCGCCCCGTTCGACGTCCAGGTCGCCGACATGGACGACTACGACGAGAACTACGTCCCCTCCACCGCCCTGCTCAAGAAGCCCCGGCTCCTGCCGGACCCGTCCGGAATCCAGGCCGCCTGCGATCTGATCCAGGACGCCAAGCGCGTGGTGATCATCGCAGGACGCGGGGCGCGCAAGGCGGAGTCCGGCGAGGAGATCCTCGGCCTGCAGGAGCGGACCGGCGCACTGCTGGCCACCACCCTGCAGGCGAAGAACTGGCTGTGCGACCGCACCGACTTCCACGTCGGCCTGTCGGGTCTCTTCGGGGACAAGCTGTCGATGGAGCTGCTCCAGGAGGCCGACTGCGTCATCGCGGTGGGCGCCAGCCTGAACCACTACACCATCGAGAGTGGCTACCTCTATCCCGAGGCCAAGTACGTCCAGATCGACACGGCCCCCCACCTGGTCATGGGCAACGGCAGGACAGCGGACTGCTACGTGCAGGCCGACGCGGCCACCGCCCTCGGCGAGCTGAGCCGAGTGCTCCAGGAGCGGTCCGTCCGACTGGAGGGCTACCACACCGACCAGGTCCGCCAGCACCTGAACGGCCGGCGCCGGCAGCCGAAGTACGTGCAGGAGCCCGGACGACTCGACCCGCGCGAGGCGATCTGGATCCTCGACAACGAGCTCCCCGGTGAGTTCGGGCTGGTACTGGGAAGCGGCCACCAGACCGACTTCGGCACCATGCTCTTCCAGCGGTCCCGCGACGTGCTCTCCAACTACGGCATGTTCGGCGCCATCGGGCAGGCCCCGCTGATCGCCATGGGCCAGATGGTCGCGAAGGGCAACAAGCCCGGCTTCGTGGTCGAGGGCGACGCGAGCTTCATCATGCACCTGTCCGAGTTCGAGACCGCGTGCCGTTACCACATCCCGCTGCTCGTCGTCGTGATGAACGACCAGGGCCTCGGCGCCGAATACCACAAGGCGAAGGCGAAGGGGCTGGACCCGGAGTTGGCGACCATCTCCACACCCGAACTGGGCGCGGTCGCCCAGGCGCTCGGCGGCGGCGGGGCAACCGTCCGCACAGCGCAGGAACTGCGCGACGCACTGGCGGAGTACGTACGCTCCCCCCGGCCCACCGTGATCGACGTCCGCATCACCCGCGAGGTCCTGAGCACCCCGTACCGCCGTATCCAGTACGGCGAGGACGTATGAGCACCATGAGGGAGACCTACCCGACGGCTCCGCTGT
This sequence comes from Streptomyces sp. NPDC005576, assembly GCF_042871745.1. Taxonomy (NCBI): domain Bacteria; kingdom Bacillati; phylum Actinomycetota; class Actinomycetes; order Kitasatosporales; family Streptomycetaceae; genus Streptomyces; species Streptomyces sp. NPDC005576. The sequence goes on from NZ_JBIAJC010000033.1 coordinate 7,766, forward strand.
CCGTGCTCCTCGGTAACTACCCGCACACCCGGCCGCTCAAGGACAAAACCGTCCCCGTCACCGGTGCCGCGTGCGCGTTCCTGGAGTCCTCCCCGCTGCCACCGGCCTTCGCCCGGATGGTCCGCGAACTCGCCTACGACATCTGTGAGATACCGACGGCCACCTACCTCCAGGCACGTGACGCCGGCGTCCCGGTCACCCTGCTGCCGGTGGTACTGGTGGGAAGCACCCACCACCGCTCCCTGACCAGGCTGCCCGACGGCCCGGAACTCAGCCCCCGCGACCTCATCGGCCGGCGCGTGGGTGTGCGCTCGTACGGACAGACCACCGGTCTGTGGGTACGCGGCTGGCTGCGCGAGGAGTACGGGATCAAGTCCTCCGACGTCACCTGGGTGACCACCGAGGACGTCCACGTGGCCCAGTACGCCAATCCCTCGTACGTGGAGCGGTCCAGGGAGGAGCGGGTCGCGGACCTGCTGCGCTCCCACGACGTCCAAGCGGCGGTACTCGGCCCGAAGGCGATCGGCGGGCAGGGCGCGGGGCTGGTCCCGCTCCTGCCGGACGCCGAGAACGCCGGGCTGGCGTGGACCGAGCGCCACGGGACGATTCCGGCCAATCACCTGCTGGTGGTGCGCGACGACATCCTGCGCACCCGCCCGGACGCCGTGCTCGCCCTCTACCGGGCCCTGAAGAGAGCGATCGCGGACACGGCCGGTGAGCGGGACGACTCGCCCGCCGGGCGCGCGGTCGCGGCGGGATGGAGCGACTCGCTCAAGACCTGCCTGGAGATCGGTGCGCGCTACGCCCTGGAGCAGAGCCTCATCAGCAGCCCGGTGAACGTAGCGGAGATCGAGAAGAAGTCCGCCTTCCTCGACAAGTGAGAAGGCGACCAGCAGGGGTGCGCCGCCCGGCGGCGCACCCGTGAAGGAACATCGAGAGGAGGAGCAGTGATGGGAGAGCCAGTTGGTCTGCGCAAGCGGGGCAACCCGCCCACGCGCAAGCCGGAGATCTGGACGCCCGACCTGCTCGAGAAGGTCGCCTGGCGTGTGAAGGCGGCGAACGAGCCCTTCCGGGGTGTGGCCACGTCCGACGGCATCCGGCCGGGGTTGTTCCCGCTGCGCGACACAGGTGCGGACGTCAGCAAGGTGTACCTGGCAGCGGAGGACTACCTGGCCGGCCTGACGAAGGAGCAGCTCGCCGAGGGCCGGTTCCCGATGGACGACGTGAGCTGGCGCCACTGGAACAACGGTGCCCGGTACTTCCTGCGTCATGGCTTGCTGCTGGAAGACTTCGACGACGCGGGGCGCGAGCGGGCCCTGGCCGTCATCCGGGCCAGCCTCAGCGTGGAAGGCTACCGCCAGATGGTCGACCTGATGCGCCTCAACCTCACCATCGGCGAGATGAGCGACAACACGGACGGGCTCAACGAGTGGCTGTACTGGTTCTCCCTCTACGGTGAGCCGGAGGACGGCGGTCCCTGGGGCTGGCAGCTCGACGGGCACCACGTCAACATCAACTGCGTCTTCGTCGGGGACCAGATGGTCCTCACCCCTTCCTTCCTCGGGGCCGAGCCGGTGATCGCCGGCTCCGGGAAGTACGCCGGGACCGTGGCCTTCCGAGGCGAAGAGGCACTCGGCCACGAGCTGTACACCCAGCTCGACGGCCGGCAGCGCGAGAGGGCCGGCATCGCGGACACGATGCCGAAGGAACTGCTCGTCGGAGCTTTCCGGGACAACTGGGAGCTCGACCACCAAGGGCTCCGGCTCGCCGAGATGTCCTCGGGGCAGCGGGACACAGCGCTCCAGCTCCTCGGCCTCTACGTGAACCGGGCCGACGACCCTCACGCCCGAGTGCGCATGGCCCAGGTGCTGGCCCATGAGGGGGACACCCACTTCGGCTGGGCCGGGGACCCCGACGGCACCTTCTACTACCGCTTCCACAGCCCGGTGATCCTCGTCGAGTTCGAGCACATGGCCGGAGTGCTCTTCGACAACGACTACCCCTCGCGCCGGCACATCCACACCATCGTGCGCACCCCCAACGGCAATGACTTCGGGGTCGACCTGCTGCGCCAGCACCATGAGCGGCACCACAGACCGCCGACGACACCTCCCGGTCAGCGGTCCTGACCCCCGTTCCTGCAAGAAGAGGAGAGAGTAATGAAGTTGGTGCTTGGCCGTGATGATCTCGCGGCAGCCGCGCTGACAGCGGCCCGCGAGGCGGGGTCGGAGCCGGAACGGATCGACATCAAGCCTGTGCACAAGGCTTCCCGCGGCTTCGTGAACGAATCCGGCGCGGACCTGTGCGAACTGGCGATCGTGACCGTTCTGCAGGCCGTCGCCCATGGCAAGCCGGTGCTGCTGCTGCCGGTCACGACCCTCGGACGCCACCAGCACCAGACCCTGGTGACCCTCGGCAAACTGTCGGTCGCCGATGTGGAGGGCCACAGCGTCGGAGTCCGCGCCTGGAGCCAGACCACCGGTGTGTGGATGCGGGGATTCCTCACCGAGCAGTACGGCGTCGACCTGCGCAAGGCGCGCTGGACGACGTACGAGGGCCACCACGTCGAGGGCGCCGAGGACCCGTCCTGGGTGGAGCGGGCACCGGCGGGAACCAGACTGCCCGCGGACTTCCTGGACGGCCGGATCGACTTCGGGATCATGGGCAACGAACTGCCCGCCGACGAGCGCGTCCACACCGCCATCGACGACGCACACGACGTCGCCGAAGAGTGGTCGAGGAACCAGGGATTCATCCCGGTCAACCACGTGGTCGGCGTGTCCGAGGCAGCCGCCGCCGAACAGTCCGGGGCGATCCTCGCCGCGTACGACGCGATGAAGTCGGTGCTCACCGCCAAGGAGGAGGCCGGGCGGCCGTTCCCCCTGCACCCCGTGGGATTCGAGGGACTGCGCGCGGCATTCACCAAGGCATCCGCCTACGCCCTGGACCAGGACGTGATCCCGCGGGCGGTGGACTACGACGAGCTCGTGGAGCGGTCCTGCGCGGCTTTCGGCGTCTCACCGGCACGCCTCGGCGGCTGACGGCCGCAGCACTGCCGGACCAGTAACGGAAACGACAAAGGACAGGGTATGGACAAGCTCACGGTGGTTCTCGGGGACTTCCCGCACGCGCAGCCGCTGCTGGACGGAGACACCGAGATAGACGGGTTCCTGGTCGAGCCCGTGGAGGTCAAGCCGGTCATCGGCGCCTACCGGCGGATGATCAGGGACCTGGAGTTCGACGTGTGCGAACTGGCACCGGTCTCCTATCTCATGGCCCGCCAGGAAGGGATCGCGCTGACCGCGATCCCGGTGTTCCTCAACCGGCGCTTCCACCACGGCGACGTGCAGTGCGCCACCCACTCCGGCATTCGCGTGCCGAAGGACCTCGAGGGACGCCGGATCGGGGTGCGCGCCTACTCGGTGAGCACCGGAGTGTGGGTCCGTGGTGTGCTGCGGGACCAGTACGGGGTGGACATCGACACGATCACCTGGGTGGTGGACGACGACGACCACATCGAGGGCCGCGTCCCCGCCAACGTGGAGCGGGTCACCGACGGCCGCTCGCTGGGCGAGCTGCTGCGCGCCGGAGAGATCGACGCCGCGCTGACCGGCAACGCCGGAACCGGCCGGGCGGGCGCCCCGAAGGCCGGCTGGACGGCGGCGACCACCCCGGAGCCCAGCGGCGACGAAGGGCCCTACCCGCTCTTCCCGGAAGCCGGCACCCTCGCCGTGGACCACTACGTGCGCACCGGCGTCTACCCACTGCACTCGCTCATCTCGATCCGCACCGAACTCGTCGAGCGCGACCCCGGCCTGCCGACCAAGCTGTACGCGGCCTTCGCGGAGAGCAAGCGCAGGCACCTCGCCGTCGAACCCGACTGGTCGGCGGTGCCCCGCCTCAACCGCCAGGGGCGTGCGATCGGCGGCGACCCGGTCCCCTACGGCATCAAGGCCAACGAGGCCAGCCTGAGCGCGATGGTGCGCTTCGCGAAGGATCAGGGGCTGCTCGACGTGGACTTCTCCGCCGACCTGCCGTCGCTGTTCGCCGCAGGCGACTACCCGGACGCCTGAGCCGGCCCGTACCGCACACACCGAAGACAAGGGAGCACCAGACGTGGACTTCGTCGACGCACACTGCCACATCATCTCCGAGGACCTGGCCGCCTACCCCAAGGCTCCGATCGGGGGCAAGCAGTCGGAATGGGCCGCGACCCGGCCCGTGACCGCCGAGGGCATGATCGCCCGCATGGACGAGACCGGCATCGGCCAGGCCGTCCTGGTCCAGGCCACCACGAACTACGGCTACGACAACTCGTACGTCCTCGACAGCAGCCGTCGGTGGCCGGAACGCTTCGTCGCCGTCGGCACCGTCGACCCGCTGCGCCCGGATGCCGCAGCTAACCTCGAGGCCGCCGTCGGAGAGGGCGGGTTGTCCGGGGTGCGGCTCTTCACCAGCGGCAGCACGGTACCCACCCAGGGCGAGTGGTTCGTCGCCCCGGAGACGTTCCCCTTCTGGGAGGAGGCCGCGAAGCTGGACCTGCCGGTCTGCCTCCAGATGCGCCTCGGACCCGCCACCAAGCAGCTGGTGGAACTCCTGGAACGGTTCCCGGGCGTGAAGGTACTCCTGGACCACATCGGCTACCCCGACATCGCCTCCTCGCCCGCCCGGGCCGGGGCCGAGGTCGCGGAACTCGGTGTGCACCCGGGCCTGCACCTCAAGCTCACCCACCGCAACCTCGAACGGCTGCAGGACGCCGGCGAGCGGGCCGGTGACTTCCTCACCCCGGTCGTCGAGGCGTTCGGCGCCGGGCGGATAGCCTGGGGGTCGAACCTGCCGGCGGCCGAGCAGTCACTGCCCGAGCTCCGAGCCCTCGCCGAGGGAGTCCTCACGGGCCTGCCGGAGACCGGCCGTCAGGAGATCTTCGCGGGTACGGCCCGGCGGCTGTACCCGTCCCTGGGCGAACACAAGAGCTGACCCTCCATGCCGTCGGCTACTGTGCCCGCCTCAGTTCTCATTCTCACGGAAGACAGAGGTGGTCGAGGTGGAGAGCGAAAGCACCGGTGCCGAGTCGCGGGCGAAGGCGTCGGGCACCCGCTACAGCCATGCGTACGAGGGGCTGCGCTCCTTGTTGCTGTCGGGGAGCATCGAGCCCGGCACACGGCTGACCGAGGCGGACCTGACGCGGATGTTCGACGTGTCCCGGAGCACTGTGCGGAGCGCGTTGGTGCGGCTGACGCAGGAGGGCTACGTCACCGGCGAGGTCAATCGCGGGGTGCGCACCCGGAGCTTCTCCATCGAGGAGGCGGCGGACATCCTGGAGGCCCGCGAGATTCTGGAGTCCGCTCTGGCCGGCAAGGCGGCGGAGCGCGCCACGGCCGAGGAGATCGAGAAGCTGCGCAGCACGCTTCACGGGATGGAGGAGTCGCAGTCCCGTGGGGACGGAGACGCCTACTCGCGCGGCAACCGCAGCTTCCACCAGCAGATCAAGCACGCCTCGCACCAGACGACTCTGGCCCGCGCCTACGACACCCTGCTCTACCCACTGGTGATGCGGCAGTACCGCAACCTCTCCGCGCAGCACCCGAGGAACGGGTCGGTGGAGGAGCACCAGGCCATCTTCCTCGCCATCGTCACGCGCAACCCCGACGCGGCGAACGCGGCGATGCGCCACCATGTCGGCTCCGCCCGCCGGGCGCTGCTGCTCGACAAGTCCCCACAGGCACTCCTGAGCTGAGGAGCGCCCGGGGCGGAAAGGACAGAATGGGCCGCCCCACCGCGAAGACCGAAGCGGGACCCGTGGAAGGGATCTTCTGCCGGGACAAGACCGTCGCCGTCTTCCGAGGCATCCCCTACGCCGCCCCACCCGTCGGCGACCTGCGCTTCCGACCGCCGGTCGCTCCCCAGGGATGGAAAGGGACCCGGCGCGCCGACCGGTTCGGTCCCATGTGCCCCCAGACACCTACGGACGCGGCCGCGACCGGCGTCGACGTTCCCATGAGCGAAGACTGCCTGAACCTGAACGTCTGGACGGGTGCGGGCCACCGCGACGAGCGGCGCCCGGTCCTCGTCTGGATCCACGGGGGCGGCTTCCACGAGGGCACGGGGGCGAATCCCCGCTACGACGGTGAGAATCTGGCCCGCGACGGCCTCACCGTCGTCACCTTCAACTATCGCCTGGGGGCTTTCGGGTTCCTGGCCACGCCGGAGTTGAGCGACGAGTCCACACACCGGTCGTCCGGTAACTACGGGATGCTCGACTGCGTCGCCGCCCTGCGCTGGGTGCGTGACAACATCGCGCACTTCGGAGGCGACCCGGACCGCGTCACCATCGCGGGCCAGTCCGCAGGCGCCGGCATGGTCAACTTCCTGGCCATGTCCCCTCTCGCCAAGGGCCTGTTCCACCGTGCGATCGCGCAGAGCCACGCCCGGTACGCACACGATCCCGAACTCCGTTACCTGTCCACCTCCTACCGCCTGCCGGCAGACGCCGAGAGCGCCGGTGACCGCTACGCACGCACCCATGGCGCGAGCACGGCGCGAGGGCTACGCTCCCTGCACTGGCGGAAACTGATCGATGGCCGTCTTCCCGTCGACGCGAGCGTCGACACCGGCAGTGTCACGTCGCCTCCGCTGTTCCGCCCTGTCCTGGACGGTTGGGCCCTGCCCGCCGGCTATGACGAGACGTACGCCAAGGGCCTGCAGAACGACGTCGACTACCTCACCGGGAACAATCTCGACGAGAGCGGTGCGGTACCGGAGACGGTGGTGGCCGCCCTGCGGAACGGGCGCAGGACCGTCCGCCCGGGCTCGCCCGCGATCAACGTGTGCCTTGAGCAGCATGTCGCTGCGGCGCGACGGAAGTTTGGGGATCTCGCCGAGGAGTTCCTGCGGCTGTACCCGGCCGCGACGGACGACGAGGCGGCCCGCGCCGGCAGCCGTGCGGTACGCGACAACTCCCGTATCTCGACCTGCTTGTGGGGTACGGACTGGACCCGGCACGCCACTGGCAACCTGCACACCTACTTCTGGACCCACCGCACCCCGTCCCGGGACGGCGGCCCGAGACGGGCCGGCCACGGTTCGGAGATCGACTACGTCTTCCGTAACCCCGTCGGCGGCACCGGGGCGTGGACCGAAGAGGACCACAGGATCGCGCGGATCGTCTCCGCGTACTGGACCAACTTCGTCTCCACCGGTGACCCCAACGGCAGTGGACTGCCCCTCTGGCAGGCCTTCTCGGGCGCCGACACCGTCATGGAGATCGGCGCGGACTTCCGGACGATTCCTGTCTCCGATCCGGCTCGCACCGACTTCTGGATCCGATTTTTCCGCACTCAGCAAGCCTGGTGAACAAAGGAGTTCCCATGAACTACCGCATGAACCGCCCGCACCTGGTCATGGCCGTTTCCGTCCTGTGCGGTGCCGCATGCCTGACCGCCTGTGGCGACAGCGGCTCGTCGTCGGTCGGCTCGGACGGCAAGACCACCGTCTCGGTGGGCGTGAGCGGCAATGTCTTCGACATGTCCATCCGTCTCGCTGACGAGAACGGGTACTTCGACAAGCAGAACATAAAGATCAAGTACGTGACGCTGACCGCTTCCACCGGCACCTCGGCGCTCCAGTCGAACTCGGTGCAGTTCCTCAACTCCAGCCCCACAAGCTTCCTGGCCGGTCTCTCCAAGGGACTGCCGGAGCTCTCGGTCGCCACGAACGGAGGAGGCAACCCGCTCGGCATCGCCGTCAGCACCGCGTTCGCGAAGAAGCACGGCCTGACCGCGCAGACGCCGGCAGCCGAGGTGGCCAAGGCGCTGGCGGATTCCACCGCCGGTGCCAGCTCCGCCAACACCAAGGCCGAGGCCGGCATCTTCCTCAAGGCCCACGGTGTCGACCCGGACAAGCTGAAGTGGGTGTCACTGCCGAGCCCGGCCGCCGACAAGGCAGCACTCGCCAAGGGGGAGGTCGACTGGTTCATCACCTCGGAGCCGATCCCGCTGCAGGTTCAGCACGAGGGCGACGGCATCGTGGTGGCCGATCCGACCAAGGTTCCCGAGTGGGCCTACGAGCAGGCTGGTTACGGCCAGGTCGTCGTCGTGAAGGCGGACTACGCCAAGAAGAACTCCGCCGTCGTCAAGGGATTCGCCACCGCGGTGCAGCAGGCCACCACCTACCTCGACACCCACAAGTCCGATGACACCAAGGTGCTGGCGGCGGCGCGCGAGAGCCTGCCGGGCGTGCCCGACGACGTGCTGAGCGTCGCCGTCTCCCAGGTGGACTGGCCCGAGACCGCCAAGCAGGACGCGGCCGGATGGGAGAAGACGGTCACCTTCGTGAAGGACGGCATCGGCGCGGTGCCGGACGCGAAGGTGTCTTCCGACAACTGGACCAACACGTACCTGCCGTGACACGGCCGAACCCAAGAGGAGAGGAGCAGACCATGGCAACCGTCACCGACAACGCCGTGACCAAGCCCGAGCCCGAAACCGCGGGACGGCCCGCCAGGACATCACGTGCCGTCTGGCAGAGCACGGGCTCGGTCATCGCGCTGCGCATCCTGGTGATCGCGGCTGCTCTCGTCCTGTGGCAGATGATGAGCGGTCCTGTCGTACCCGAGTACGCGGTCAGCAAGCCCACCGAGGTGTACGACGCTCTCACCACGATGCTCGGTTCCGCCTCCGGGTGGACCGACATCAAGGTGACCACCATCGAGGTGTTGGCAGGTTTTGGTCTCGGCGTCGCCGCGGGCACGGTGATGGGCCTGGTCCTGGGCTCCTTCCCGCTCCTGGGACGGGTGCTCGAACCTCTCGTGGCAGCCGTCAACGGCATCCCGAAGATCGCCCTGGCCCCGTTGTTCCTGCTCTTCTTCGGCATCGGGCAGTGGTCGAAGATCACCATTGCGATGACCGGTGTCGCCTTCGTGGTCTTCTACAACATCTATCTGGGGCTGCGGCTGCGGGAACGCGAGCTGGTCGAGGTCGTCCAGGTGATGGGCGGACGCAAGCACCACGTCCTGGGTTACGTGACGATCCCGACGCTCGCCGCGCCGTTCTTCGCCGCTCTCAAGACCGGTGGCCCCTTGGCCATCCTCGGCGTCATCGGCGGGGAGTTCATCGCCTCCTCCGAGGGCGTGGGGCACGAGTTGTTCACGTCGGCCCAGAACCTCGACGCGGCGTCGGAGTTCGCCGGCCTGATCATTCTCGTCGTGCTGACCCTGTCCCTCAACGGTGTGCTCAGCGCCCTCGACACCTATGCCCTCAAGCGCCTCGGCCTGGCGGCACGGCGCCGGCCCCAGGCCAAGAAGTGAACCGCCTCGCCTCGCCAGGAGAAAGGCCGGACCATCAGATGAACCGACAATCGAGCACTTCCCCCGGTGACAGGCCGTCGACATCCGGGAAGTACTCCCGCAGGACCGTACTGGCGGCCCTCACCGCGTCGACCGCGGCAGCGGTACCGCTGCTCTCCGCCGCGCCGGCCGACGCCACCCCCCGCCGGGCCGATGACCTGCTCTACATCGGCACCTGGGGCCGGAGCCAGGTGCACGCCGTACGATTTGATCCCGTCCACGGCACCATGACGCCCCTCGGGGCCATGGCCGAGGTCAGTTCGAACTGGCTCGCGGTCCACCCGACCCGCCCCGTCCTGTACGTGGCGGCCGGTGAGCAGGGCGGTGCCATCCGCGTCTTCCGCATCGACGACGCTTCGGGAACCCTCCGGCAGACCGGCGAGGTCCAGGCGCAGGCAGCCCCGGGTGTGGTCGGAGGGCTGTCGTACATCGGGCTGAACGAGGACGCGGACACGCTGTTGGTCGCCGACTTCTCGGCGGGCTCCGCGGCGACCGTCCCGGTCGGCGGCCACGGTGAACTCGGAGCCGTAGCCTCCCGGGTGCACGATGCCGGGTCCGGCCCCAGTCCGCGGCAGGCCGGACCACACCCGCACCACGTCCTCGTCGAGCCGGGCGGGAAATTCGCTCTGGTCGCGGACTTCGGCGCCGACCGGGTGTTCGTCTACGACTACGACCGGGCGACGCACCAGATGTCCGTCGGCACCACCGGCGGCCCCGGTTCGTACGCGACGGCAGCCGGGTCGGGGCCCCGGCGGCTGGCCTTCCACCCGGACGGCCGGTCGGTCTATCTGCTGAACGAGCTGACCGCGGACATCGAGGTCCTGAGGTGGGACGGGCGAAGGGGCGAACTGACCTCCCGCCAGGTCCTGACCACGAACGCTCCGGCCCACACCGGCACCACGAGCGCCGCCGAACTGGCCGTCAGCCGGGACGGGCGTCACGTCTACACCTCCAACCGCGGTGACAACGCCTTGGTCGTCTTCTCCGTCGACCCGGACACCGGCCTGCTCACCGAGGCACAACGCCTGCCCTGCGGCGGCGTGACACCGTGGAGTTTCTCCCTGCACCCCGACGGTCGGTGGCTGTTCGTCGCCAACGAGGTCAGCGGTACGGTCAACCTCTTCCGGGTGGATCCGCGATCCGGGCGCCTCACGGACACCGGTACCTCCGTGGCGGTCCCCAATCCTGACTGCATCGGCATTCGCTCCTCGCACGGCCGCTCCTGATCACGGGATGGCGCCGGGCCCTGTGGTCAACCACCGCCGGGTCCGGCGACGTCATGCCCTCTGCGAGAGGCCGGCAGGGCGAGCATGACGAGCCCGACGGCTGCGGCGGCAAGCCCCCCGAGCAGGAGAGCGCTGCGCGGGCCGGCCGCCGCCGCGATCGCTCCCACGAGCGGTGCGCCGACGACGGTGCCTCCCATCCAGCCGATCGACCAGATGGACACCACGCGCCCGCGCGTCGGTGGGGCCGCCGTCACCTGGAGGAGGGTCTTGGCGCCTGAGTCGAACGTGATCGATCCGGAGCCGACGAGAACGAGAGCGGCCGGCGCCAGCGGCAGGGTCGGCGCCGACGCGGCGACACAGATCAGAGCCCCCCAGAGCACCCCCGACACCGACAGGGACCTGGTGGTGACCCGCGGGCCCCGTACCGCCATGAACCCGCCCAGGACCGCCCCGGCGCTCATGGAAGCCGTCGCAGCCCCGAACCCCGCAGCCCCTGTGTGGAGGACCGAGGGGGTGAACAGCGGGAGAGTCACGGGGAACCAACCTTCATCACAGAAACTCCCCGGCCTCCACGGTGGGGCTGCCGTCGACGGTCGCCCGCAGCCGGACGGTCGCCTTGGCGACCGCGATGGTCGCGGGTGCAACCCTATTGACGGCCTGTCAGAAAGGCGATGCGGAGGAGACGGGCACGGTCAGCGTCGGCGTCGCGGGGAACGTGTTCGACGCTCCGCTCCGGGTGGCGGAGGCGGAGGGTTACTTCGACAAGCGCGGGCTGAAGGTCGAGTTCGTGAAGGTGACGGCCGCCACGGGTACCCCGGCCCTGGGATCGGGCGCCCTTCAATTCCTCAACTCCAGCCCCATGAACTTTTTACAGGGACTGGCGAAGGGTTTCCCCATGGTCGCGGTCGGCGTGGACGGGCTCGGGAACCCGCTCGGCCTCGTCGTGAGCAACGAATGAGCCAAGCGGTTCGCACTCGACGCCACGTCCCCGTTGGGTGAGGTGGCCAAAGCGCTGGAAGGTTCGACCGGCGGTTTCAGCTCGGCCCACACGAAGGCCGAGGCGGGGATCTTCCTCCACGCATGGGAAGTCGAGCCCAAGGGCGTCGCACGGGTGTCGCTGCCCAGTCCCAGGGCGGACGAGACCGCGCTCGCCAACGGCCAGATCGACTGGTTCCTCACCTCTGAGCCGCTCCTCTGCGGATCCAGCACTCCGGGGGCGGCGTCGTGGTGGCCGGCTCGGAACGAGTGGTCGAGTGGTCGAGCGACTACGCCGGCTACGGACAGGTCGTGGTGACCGGCAAGGACTACGCGGGCCGGCACGCGGCCACGGTCAAGAAGTTCATGGCCGCGGTGCGGGAGGGGGCTGTCCATCTGGCTGCGCACGTGAACGACCCGTCTGTCGTCGCAGTGGCCGAAGCGGCCTTGCCCGGCGTTCCCGGCCCCGTGGTGCAGGCGAGCATCGCGGAGGCCGAGTACCCCCTCTTCGCGGACATGAGCGCACAGGACTGGAGTAAAACCTCCCGCTCCGTCGATGAGTTGGGCAGCCTTCCGGACGACGCCGAGATCACGGTGGACGACTGGACCAACGCCTATCTGGGGTGACCGGGCGCCCGCCGTGCACCAACAGGGCCGGGCTGGGCATGGGCGGCGGCGCGTGCAGGGGCTACCTCCGACTCTCAAGCGGGACGCGCGACACGTGGTCTGCGGCCCGAGGGGATACCTCAAGTGACGAGCTACGATTGTCTGACAACTCCACCCCGGGTCGTAGCCCCCACTTGCGGCTCAGGGTTTCATTCACAGCGCTTACCCTTGTGGGCGCATTTCTGTGGTGTTACGGTCACGCCCAACTTGTTCGACAATCCATGCGGCGGATCGCGGGATGGAACAACCGAGCGACCTCACAGGAACGATCTCAGCGGATGTCGTGAGGTCCGCGGAGCCCCAAGGGAGAGCCGACAACCGCGACGTGCGGGATGTCCTCCGGGGTCGTACGTCCGCCGTCAACGAAAGGACACCAGACAGCGATGTCTCCTGACATGAAGCGCCGAGCGTTTCTCACGGCCGGCGCGGCCGTAACCGGTGCCGCGATCCTGCCCAAGTCCTTCGCCGTGGCCGCGGCCGCCTCCGGCAAGAAGGGGGTGATGCTGATGAACCGGATCGGGCCGTCGTCGTCGACCCTGTACATCGCCAACGCCGACGGCTCCAACGAGCGCAAGTTGCTGGACAGTGCGGCGTACGACCGTCACGCCGCCTTCTCGGCCGACGGCAAGAAGGTTCTGTTCACCTCGGAGCGCACCGGCGACGGAAATTCGTGCATCTACTGGGCCGGCCTCAATGGATCGGGCCGGGGGGTCGGCCTCCAGTCCTTGGTCACCGGCCCGGCCATGGACGACGCCGCCGCACTGTCGCCCGACGGCAAAACGCTGGCCTTCGCTTCCACGCGCTCGGCGGACCACCTCTCGCAGATCTGGCTGCTCGACCTGGCCACCCGCAAGCTGACCAACCTGACCGGCACGACGGCCCTGGCCGGCGATCCCTCCAGTCCTGACGGCCACTTCCGTCCGGCCTGGTCGCCCGACGGGAAGTGGATCGCCTTCTCCAGCGACCGCAACACGACATGGCGCGGGCACAACGACGGTCATGGCTGGGAACACACCCAAGAACTGAGCATCTACGTCATCAAGCGGGACGGCACCGGGTTCCGCCGCGTGGCGACGAAGCCGGGGTACTGCCTGGGCTCGCCGAAGTGGTCGCCGGACGGCACCAGGATCGTCTACTACGAGATCACCACCGAAGGCACCTGGGGAGCGCACCGTCCCGAAGCCATCGGGACCGTCGAATCGCAGATCGTCTCGGTCGACGTGGCGACTGGCACCGGCCGTGTCGAGCACACCTCCGGCGCCGGCTTGAAGGTGGCTCCGCAGTATGTGAACGCGACCGAGATCGGCTATCTCGTCAAGGGAGGTGCCAATGAGGGGCTTGCCTATGTGTCGGGCACGCGGCCGGCCGTCAAGCGGGCACTGCGCTCGCCGGTCTGGTCGCCCGACGGCCGGTCCGTGATCTACGAGAAGGTCGACTTCACCACGCGCGCCCTCGACGCACCGCTCTACAGCTGGGACGCGGACTGGGACTACCGATTCTGCGACGTGTTTCCCATCGTCTCGTCGCAGGGCAGGCTCGCGCTCACGGAGAAGCAGACCGGGCTCGGCAACTCCTCGATCGTCACCATGAATCCCGACGGCTCGGACGCCAAGGTCGTCTTCAACACCGCGGACAGCGGGCTCGACCCCGCGATGGTCGCCAAGGGACTGGCCGGCGCCTTCCGTCCGGCCTGGTCACCGGATGGCAAGTGGCTCGCCTTCGGCCTGGGCGGCTGGTTCCAGGAACGTGCGGTGAGCACGGCCACGGTGATGCGGATACGCAGCGACGGATCGGGGCTGGAAGCACTCACGGACAGCACGACGAACGCGGGCTTCCCCAGCTACGCGGCCGACGGCAACCGGCTCGTGTACCGCGTGTGGGGCAAGGAGAACGGCCTGCGCATCCTCGATCTCTCGTCCGGTGCGACGACCGTGCTGACCACCGAGTCCGACAACCTGCCCGACTGGTCGCCCGACGGCAAGCTGATCCTGTTCACCCGCAAGACGAGTGCGACCAACTTCGACGTGTGCACCATCAGGCCGGACGGGACCGGCCTGATGGTGCTGACGAGCACCGGCGCGAACGACGGTCACGCGGTCTGGAACTACGACGGACGCATTCTGTACAGCAGCGGCATGTACGGCTTCCGGGAGGAGGCCGCGCTCTACGACAATACCTTCCAGCCCTACGGTCAGATCTTCAGCATGAACGCCGACGGGTCCGGCAAGAAGATGCTGACCGACAGCCAGTGGGAGGACTCCATGCCGATCTACCTCCCGCAGGAGGTCCTCAGCCGGTGACGGATGGGGGCTCGGGCGCTCGTCCGCAGGAGCCCCCGAGGTCTCCTTGACCGCAGTGTCACTGACCGGCGGACTCGGTCACCGCCCCTCAGCCACGGGGCGCCCGACGGTGCTACGCATGGGCCGACGGATGCTTCTTGTCTGTACGCGAGTGCCCCGCTTCAGTCCGGGCGGCCCTTGGGGCGGTGCAGCGATCGCGGCACCGCCCCAAGCGGCATGTCCTCGCCGACCCGCAGAGCGCAACCCGTCCGAGGCAGCAAGCTCCGATCACGGCACCCTCCGCCCCGAAGGGTTCGACCCGGCCGTGTGACGTAGTACCCCGCAAAGGCCCCGTGCTCGTGGCAGGCGGTGGTGGCGGTCGTCGCCTCGCGGCCGGCCATGCAGGGCACCGCGAGAACATGTCATCATCTGAAGACATCACTTGATGACAATCTCGGGAGAGCATGCCGATGAATGCCCCTCACACCCCCGCCGACCTGCGGCAACGGGCCATGGTCCCGGTACTGGTGTTCATCGGCACGGTGGTCGCGGTGATCAGCAGCCTCGGGGCTCCGTTGGTGCCGACCATCGCCGAGGTGGACCACGTGTCCCTGTCCGACGCCCAGTGGTCGCTCACGATCACCTTGCTCGTCGGCTCCATAGCCACCCCCGTGATGGGGCGCATGGGCGACGGCCCCCACCGGCGGCGGGTGGTGCTGGGAGCCCTCGCGACGGTGCTGGCCGGCAGCGTGCTGGCTGCGCTTCCCCTCGGCTTCGGCTTCCTGGTCACCGGGCGCGGGATGCAGGGAGTGGGCCTCGGTCTCGTGCCGTTGGCCATCGCCACCGCGCGCGACGCGCTGCCGGGAGGGCGGTCGCGCTCCGCGGTGGCGATGCTCTCCCTCACCACCGTGGCCGGCGTCGGACTCGGCTATCCGCTCACCGGACTGATCACCCAGACCATCGGCGTCCACGCCGCCTTCTGGTTCGGTGCCATCATCAGCGGCCTCGCCCTGCTGGCCGCCGCCCTGGTCGTACCGCAGGCGGGTGAACGGGAAAGGCGGCCACTGGACGCCCCCGGGGCGGCGTTGCTCGCCGTCGGGCTGGCCTCGCTGCTGCTTGCGCTGAGCGAGGGGGAGGTCTGGGGCTGGACCTCGGCCCGGGTGCTGGGCCTGGTGGTCTTCGCGCTGCTGCTCCTGGCCGGCTGGGGTTTCCACGAACTGCGCACCGCCCACCCCCTGGTGGACCTGCGGACGTTGCGCAACCGGTCGGTGCTGACCGCGAACGTCGCCGGCCTCATCGCGGGTGTGGCGATGTACATGATGATGTCGCTGGTCACCCGCTTTGCTCAGACCCCGGCCTCCACCGGCTACGGCTTCGGCACGTCGGTGCTGGTGACCGGACTGGTGCTGCTGCCCTTCTCGGCCGCCAGCGTGGCCTCCAACAAGCTGGTGCCGCTGCTGGTCCGGCGGACGTCCACCGCGGCGGTCCTGCCGATCGGCTGCGGGATCTCCCTGGCCTCGATGGTGCTGTTCCTGTGCGCCCGGGGCAGTCTGTGGGAGCTCTTCGTGGTCATGGGCGTCGCCGGACTCGGCGTCGGCTGCACCTTTGCCGTGATGCCCGGACTGATCGTCAACGCCGTGCCCGCACACGAGACCGGCAGCGCCATCAGCTTCAACCAGGTGGTGCGCACCATCGGTTACACGACCGGCAGCGTCATCAGCGCGGTGGTCCTGGAGGCGCACACCGCCCCGGGCCGGATCCTGCCGACGGACAGCGGCTACCAGGCCGCCGCCTGGCTGGGCTGTGCGATCTGGGTGGTCGCCGGGATCGTTACGATCGTCCTGCCCGGACGGGCCGAGGCAAGGGAGTCCGGGGCGACTGCCGGGACGACCGTGGACGAGGAACTGCTGATGGAAGAGAGCATCGCGGACGCTGAGGGCGCCGAGGACAGTGTGACCGCGGTACCGGGCGGACCCGTCCGGTGAGCGAGGGCAGACGGCGGGACGCCGCCCGCAGTCGGCAGTTGCTGCTGGAGGCGGCTGCCGGCCTCTTCGCCGAACGTGGCTTCGATCGCAGTACTACACGGGAGATCGGTGAGCGTGCCGGTGTGGATCCGGCCTTGATCGCCCGTTACTTCGGGGGCAAGGCGCAGCTTTACCTTGCGGTGTTCGACCTGGACCGTACGGGGGCCCGGCCGGCCGACCTGTTGGAACCCGAGCGCAACCGCGGGCTGGTGAGTGGTGTGGATCTTCGCGGACCGGGGCCGATCTTCCGTTCGGCGGTCGACCCCTTGAAGGAGCCGTCCGTTCGGGACGCTGCCATGGACCAGCTTCAGTGGCGCCTGGTGGACCCGTTGTGCGAGCGCTTCACCCGCGAGGGTCTGGACCGGCCCCGGCTGCGGGCGGAGCTGGCGGTGGCGGCGTTCGTGGGCATCGTGCTCTGCCGCCACGGCGGCACCCTGGGAGCACTGGCCGGGGCCGACCTGGACGAACTCGTCCCCCTGGTGCTGGACATGCTCGGCCAGGGCACCTGAAGGTCGTGGCCGACAGGCGCCTCGCAGAGACCGTGGCCCCCCTTGCGTCTTGCCGGGTCGTCGACGAGAACCCGTCCGGCCGCCGCCCACTGCCTGTCTTCAAGCCGGGCGGCCACGTCGCAGACGGCCGGTGAACCGATATCGCAACAGGGACGAAGCCGTCCGGATCCGGTAGGCCGAGGCGGCCGACCGAATGTTGCTGCCCTGCTTGCTGCACGGGGTAAGCCGGTCCTCGGCCGCCCCGGTCGGTCGGTGTCCGCCAGGCCCTCCAGCCGTGACTCCGCGAACCGCTGCGCCACTTGCCGACCGCCATGGCCGACACGCCCAAGTCATCGGCAACCGGCGCGTAGTACGACGTCGGGCTCGACACACCGCAACACAATGCGCGCCCGAACAGCTAAGGGGATGTCTCATGTGGTGATGCCTTGACGTGCGGCATCATTGTTGTTTGTGAGTGCTGATCTGTCGCTGCGGTTGGTTCCTGACGGGTTGTGGGAGCTGGTGGGTCCGTTGCTGCCGTC
>NZ_JBIAJC010000034.1:0-17797 GCF_042871745.1 Streptomyces sp. NPDC005576
CCGACCCGGCGGGTCCGGGCCCCGTTCACCGCGGCGGTCAGCGGCGCCTGCTCGCGGTGGCGTACCGCGTCCTGCGTCATCGCGTCGGCCATCTGTCCGCACGCTTCGACGATGTCGTTGGTACGCAGCACCGCCAGGTGCCCGCGGTGCGGAGCGTCCTTGTCCTCCGGCGCGGTGATGCCCGCCTTCACCAGGTCGTCGATCAGCGACCCGGCCGGGGCGCCGCTGCTCGCGATGGCCACCAGCAGCGGGTCGCGTGCCGCCTTCAGCCGGACAAGCGCGGGCACCACCCACGCCGTCCCGGCCCGCCGGTCCACCAGCTCGATGTGGACCTGGCCGTCCGGCCGCCGCGACGCGACACCGATCGACGCGTGCGCCCGGTCCGCCGACACGTCGACCGCCAGCGCCACGTCACCGCCCGGCGAGGAGTCCGCATCCGCGAGTCCCGGCCACGCAGTCTTCGGCACATTCGGGTCGACGGGCGGAGTCGGCTTCCGCGTCCGGTTGAGGAAGGCCCGGTCGAACTCCGCCGGGTCGAGCTTCTCCAGCTCGGCCGCGATGATCGCCTCGGTGACCGTGTGCCCCAGCGCGGGCAGCGTCGCCCGCCACGTCGCCGGGTCCGCCCGGTCCATGTCCTCCGGGGCGAACCACTCGAAGTACGCGGCGCGCGGCCGGGCCGCAGCTGGGTTCTCGGCCAGCATTGCGAACAGCTCCTCGATGAGTGCCCGCCCGTTCGCCCGCTTCTTGTTCAGCCACACCGACTTCGTCGTGCCGCCGGCCGACGCCCACAAGAGCTGGGCCATGGCCCGGGTCAGCATGGCCGGGCTAAACGCCTGCTCCAGCCGGTCATCGACGTGGGCGAACGCCTCGTCGATGATGCCGAGATCGAGGGGCGGCCCGTGCCCGGCCGACTCGGTGTTGGCCGTGATCCCCATGCGCGACCGGGTGGCCGGCCACAGGATCTTCTCGTTGCCGTTCGACTTCCGGATGCGGGCCCGGGTGGCCAACGAGGAGCTGGAGATCTTCTCCCAGAACTCGTCCTCCCAGCGCTGCCGCGCCATGTTCCGGTCCTGCGCCGCGTAGATGATGTTCTGCTGCGGCCACGCCAACGCCCGGTGAACCTGGAGTCCCAGCATCAGCTCCGTCTTGCCCTGCTGCCGGGACACCGACAGCCCGACCTCGCGGTGCGCGAACGCCCCGGTAGCCGGGTCGAGTTCCAGGGCGACGTCGGACACGTACTTCTGCCACGGCATCGGCGGGGCGCCGAGGCGCTCCATCACCTTCCACAGCTTCGGGCCCAGCGACGGCCGGTCCGGGTGGCGCGGCGTCCCCCAGCGCGGCGGGCACGTCAGCCCGTACCGCTCTTCCAGGTCGGCGGCGAACTCAGTCGGGGGAGCCCAGGTCTCCGAGGTCGTCGTCGTCATCCGTCGCCCGCCCCTCCAGCAGCTGCGCGAGCGTCTGCCGCAGCTCGCGGTTCAGCTGCGGCAGGAGCTTGCCGTCCTCCCCACCGCCGGCGTCGATCTCGCGGGCCAGGGTGTACGCCATCTCCGCGAGGGAGGGCTCGATGCGGACCAGGTCGCCGAGCTGCTCGACGTCGGACCGCACCGCCTCCTCGACCGGGCCGGCTGGCGCCTTCGCCATCTCGCCTCCAGGGGATCGGTGCAGGTCAGCGGCCCGCGTTCATGATCACCCCGTGGCCATCGGCCCGGGGAGAGAAAAATAAAAGCTGGGCGCGGGGCTGGGAAGATGATCTTTCAAAAAAACCGGACCGGATCTGAGCGAAGTTTTCCCAAATCAGTGTGCGATTTCGTGCGTTTGACCAGGGCAAATGGCCTGTTTCGCACGTCGATTTGCTCCCCTCAGGCGTACCAGTCGCGCGAGGTGTTGAGGCGCGGGGCGTGGGAGGCGGCGCCCTTCTCCCCGTTGCAGTTCCGGCCGCAGGTGGGGCAGCGATGCACGCCGTGCGCGGGCGCCCAGTTGTCTCGGTCGCGCGGGTCGGCGCCTGCGGCGACGGGCCGGACGTGGTCGATGACGTCGGCGCCGGGGTGACCGCACAGGTGGCAGACGTCGTTGTCGGCGAGGAACGCGGCCCGGCCCTTGCGGTAGTCGTAGCTGGTGAGGTCGGCACGGCCAGCCACGGGAGCCTCCGGAGACGACGAAGGCCCACCGGGTGGGTGGGCCTGGGGTGTTCGGGCATGCGTGTGGTGCCCAAATCGTGGCGCATGTTTTGCCGCAGGTCAAGCGGCCTTGGCGCTGCGCTGGTTGTTGCGTGTCGGCTTGGCGGCGTTGCGGGCGGCGTGGACGTCTGCGACGCGGTAGAGGGGGCGCTTGGGGCTGCCGCCGCAGGGGGTGAGGATGCCGCGGCGCCGCCAGTCGCGGATGGTGGCGGGGGCGACGTCGGCGGACATGGCGGCCATCGACGTGGTGAGGGTGCCGAGGGGTGGCAGCAGGTACTCCATGTGACCAGTGTGCCGGGCTGGTACGCACATTGTGCGGACCAGGCTGGTGCGGCTTCCCGCCGCACCAGGTCGACGGGGGCCACCGTGGGCCTGCGCGGTCGTTATGGCCGTGCAGGGTGGGTGGCGACGCACTAAGGATTCTTGGGGTCCCATGCTGTGGGGCGGCGCCTGGGTTACCTAGGGGGTGGAAGCGGTTCCTACGAAGGGTGTGTCCATGTCCCGTATCACCGGTAACCCTTGTCCGCGTTGCGGTCGCCTGATCAGCTACTCGGCTCCCCGTCCGGGTGAGGAGCTGAAGGACGTCCGTCACTCCACGGTGCCCGGCCAGCCGGAGCGCTGCCCCGAGTAGCGGGCGCCGCCGCGCAAGGACCTCGGCGAAGCCTCCCGGTAGCGGGAAGCTTGGGGTGCCCTTGCACTCAGGAGGCCCCGGTCGCCGTGGTGGCGACCGGGGCCTCGGTGTGGGGGTCAGTGACCGCAGTGGGGCTTGGTCCACCAGCCGCAGGTCTCGCAGTACGTCATGCCGCGGTCTCCTTCCTGGGCGGTGTGACGGTGATCTGGGCCCCGTTCGCGCTGACGGTCACGGTGGGGGTAGTCCGGTAGTTACCTGCGGCTTTGCCCTTCCGAGAGGGGCTCCCCTCCCCCGGGGGAGGGGTTACCTGTAGGTCGCACACACTCGTGAGGTCGTCCAGATGGATGCCCGGGGACACATCGCCCTCGACCTTGAGGGAGTCCCGCACGGGGACCGTGAGGCGGTCCAGCTCGACGCGCAGCGTGTCGAACTCCCAGGGGGTGGTGTCCTTGTCGAGGGGGGCGTTGAGGGCGGTCACGATGCGGGCGAGGTGGACGCCGTTGTGGTCGCCGATCAGGTCGCGGACGAGCTGGAGGAACGTGGCGTCGGCGGCGTCCTGGCGCTCGGCGCGGAGGCCGGCGCGGAACGAGGCGAGCGTCCAGATCCCGCAGATCCACCAGAGGACGCCGTGGCCGTTGCTGACCATGGTGACGAGGACGTAGCCCCCGGCGCACAGGACGCTGACGCGGCAGGCGGTCGACTGCGTGGTCCCGACCTCGGTGGTCCAGCCCTTGATGCGGGCGGTGTTGATGCGGCTGCCTCGGGCGGTGCGGCGGACGAGCGGCCCGTTGCGGAGTCCGGCGGCCATCAGATGGTTCCCAGGATGCTGTCACCGGCGCTGTTGACGAGCGGGATGAGCGCGAGGGCGACGGTTCCAGCAATGCCGGGCGACATGCCGAGGGTGACTCCGGCGACGCTGCCGAGGGCGAGCGGCTTGCGGGACGTGTCCTTGATCTTCTTCCAGAGGGCGACCAGGACGACGAACGAGACGACGGTGAGGAGCGCGCCACCCCCGGTGAGCGCGGGGACACCGGCCGCGCCGAGGCCCTGGGTGCCGGTGCCGGTGGCTCCGCCGACGACCTTGTCTCCGGCGGCGTTGCTCATCTTGCGGACCCATCCGGCGAGGGTGCCGAGGAGCCCACCACCGCAGGACGCGGCGAGGATGCCGAGGGTGATGCCGGAGGCGAGGGGGGTGAGCGACTTCCAGTCCTTGCCGGTCTTGACGGCCTTCTGGGCGTTCCACCAGCGGATGAGGTACCAGGCGAGGACGCTGAGGCCGACGGCCAGTCCGCCGACGGTGAGGGTGGTGTTCACGTGGATGCTCCAGTCATGAGGCGGAGGACGGCGTTGAGCCAGGGCAGGGTGAGGACGGTTCCGAGGGCGACGGCGAAGAGGAGGACTCGGTAGAGCCAGCCGTCGCGGGTGTGGTTGAGGTAGGCGGTGGTGGCGAGGACGGCGATGTCGACGGTCCAGGCACCACTGGGGTGACCGGTGTTGACCATGTCGCTGAGGAAGGTGCCGGCGCCGGTGACGAGGCTGTAGCCGTCGTAGACGGGTGCGAGGGCGGCGGCGATCGCGGTCAGGTTCCACACGGGGCGGATGCCGGTGAGCCATCCCGGTTTGGTGCCACCCGTCTCGGGGGCCGGGGCGGGCTGGTAGGGGGCGGGGGGCGGTACGTAGGTGGGCGGGTAGTTGGGCGGCGGCGGGATGTGTCGGGGCTCGATCATGCGTATCCGCCTTCCATCGGGCGGTCGCCGCCGTCGGCCTGCTGATCCTTCTGGGCCCGGTGCCGGACGGTCCTGACGTAGTCGGGCTTCACGTCGAGGCGGTTGATACGCCTGACACGGTCGACGACGTCCTTGGGGGTGAAGCCCTCGGGTCCAAGCGCGGTGAGCGCGTCGAGGACGGCCTGCTTCTTGGTGAGCGCAGGCGGGCTGACCTGGGGCGTATCACCCGTATCAGGGGGCGTATCACCGTCCGTGTCATCCGTGTCATCTCGGTCGACGGTGATGCGCTCGGGCTGGTCGTGGAGGACCAGGGCGACCTGTACCGCGTCCACGATCACCCCGTAGGTGACGAGAAGAGAAGCCAGATCGGCGGGAGGCATATCAGGCTGCGCATCATGTGCGACACGGATCGCGTCCGCCGGGTCCATCTCGGCGAAGCGGCGCCGCAGCACCTCGGTTGCCGAGTGCCGGGCAGGCGGTTCCGGAGCGGCCGGCGCCGGGGGCTCGGGTTCGCTCATGATGTGCGCGATGGCGCGGGACCGGACGGTCTTCCCAGCAAGGTGGGGGGCCAGGGCCCAGGCCCAGCCGCCGAACGCGGGGAGCCGGTACGGCTGCTCGGCGCCGCGCTCGGCCCGTGCGGCGGCCCGGGGGCCAGCCCAGGACAGCTCGGAGAGCAGCAGCAGGCCGATGGTCGGGATGGCGAAGAGCAGCGCGGCAGGTAGGCCGCCGTGGATCAGGTCCGCGTGGAACCGGTTGAGGTAGACCGACACCCCGGCCATGCCGAACGCGGTGAGCCGCGCCCCGAAAGCCGAGCGGCCGGCGGCGGACGCCTCGGACGCGAGGTGCAGCGCGGCGTAGGCGATCCCGTCGAAGACGGCGAAGATACCGACCGCGATCGGCTTGGGCGCTTCGTAGTGGCGGGCGACCGCGTACAGGGACCAGCCGGTCGTGGCGAGCGCGGCCACGGACACGACCGCCTTGGCGAGGCGCGGCCCAGAGCCGGGAGCGGGGCGCTTCATCGGTCGTCACCGCCCCGGGCGGGCCAGGTGTTGCCGAGGACGTCGCGGTGCTCGGGGTGGTAGGCCCGGTTCCAGATGCACGGGTAGTCGGGGCGTCCGGGCTGCGGGAAGGCGCAGACGACGCTGTCGCCGGCGAGGGCGCCCTGGTGCCAGTCGAGGAGGTTCGGGTCGATGCCCGCGAGCGGGTCGCGGCCGGCCTGCTGGTCGAGGGCGGCGACGAGGTCGCGGAGGCGGGCCTCCAGCTGGATGGCGGCCCGGAGCATCGCACGGTCGTCGTAGACGTTGGCGGTGGCGTGCTGGGCGAGGCTGGCACGGGCGAGACAGAGCGCGGCGTCGAGGCGGGGCCCGCCGATGCTGCCCTCGAGCTCCGGGGCGTGGAGCGGCTCGTAGGGCTTGTCGCTCATCGCAGCCCCCTGGCGACGTCGCGGAGGCGGAGCGCGTAGGCGTCCGGGGTCTCACCGTCGTGGATGGACGGGAGGGCGCGGGCGGCGGTCTCGATGACCTGGGTGGCGACGACGTCGGGCAGCTGGTCGGTGATGACGAGGCTGGCGCCCCGGAGGTAGTCGTTGAGGGCGTCGAGGGTGAGGGGCTGGTGCGGGTCCTCGGAGAGGAGCGCGGACGCCACGGCGGTGAGGATCTGCTGCGGGCGGGTCGGCGCGTCGAGGAGGTGGTGGAGCTCGGTGTTGAAGGCGTCGATGCTCACTGGGCACCGCCGGTGCAGGTGCACTCCTCGAAGGGGCAGCGGCAAACGGGGCAGCGGCGGGTGATGGTGCCGGTGACACCGTCGGCGGTGCGCACGGTGCTGACCGTGCGGCCGACGGTACGGCGGATGGTGCCGACAGCGATCACACGCCGGTCGGGCAGGCTGCTGCGCGCGGCAGCGGGCATGGCACGATGAGCCATAGCCGTCTCCTTGGTGTCTCAAGGTGAGCGGTAGGTGGTCGGCCGTGTTGAAGCACGGTCGGCACCCCGGGTAGCAGCCCCTCAGCTTGGCGGTGCAGTCGCCAGTCGCTGGGGGGTCTACTTGTCTCTGTTCGGTTGTTTGGCGAGCGCGGGCGGCGGTGCAGTCGCCGGTCCGTACTCGTTGATCGCTCTTCGTACGGCGCGGACGTCGATCCCGATTTCTCGGGCGACAGCCGACTTGGAGCCGAGGATGACCACTCCTTCCGCGAACGCTTCCGCTCGCCTTCGGGCGCTGGCCACCATCTCGTCTCGCAATTCGCGCTGTCGCCGAGACTCGGTTTCAACGCGCTCGCGCCAGTTGGTTGCTGGCACCCCATCAGCCTACTAGGATGGGGTGTCCTATGGCAAGCTTCTACACCACGTGAGCTGCCACCCCCTCGTCGATCCGCTGCTTCAGCCCGGCCCACGTGGCCGGCGGGTAGGTGGCGCTGCACCACCGGCAGGTGACGATCTGCTCGCCCGCGCGGTAGCGGAGCACCGCCCCGCAGGTCTCGCCGCTGGTGCCCGCGCTCGGGCACGTCCCGAGGCGGATGCCGCGCTCCACCGGGAAGAGGACGCCCCGGACGTCGCGCACCAGGTCCCGTACCTCGGTCGCCAGCTCGGACGCCTGCGGCCAGCACCCGGCGATCCACGGGAGGTTGGCGATCAGCCCGCCGACCGCCCCGGCGAGACGTGACTCCGTCCCCCCGCGGTGTGGGTCGACGTCGATGCCCCGGTCGCGCCGTACGGCGTCCAGCCAGTCCTCCAGGACACCGACCATCCCCCCGGGTCCGCGAAGGTCGAGGACCTCCTCGCGCACGGGCATCGGCGCGTACACCGGGGTGCTGCCCCGTCCCAGCCCCGCAGGAGCGCTGCCCGGGGCGAGGCAGGGCGCCAGCGCCGCGTACAGCTCGGGCAACGCCTCCAGGCGGACGTGGAGCCCCTTGGTGCACAGGGCGCAGATCTGACCGTCAGTCGGGCGGTCGCACAGCGGGCAGGGAATCACGGTGACGGTCACGGCAGGCTCCGGTTCGTGCGGTGGGACAGGTCTGGTGTTGGGCGCCGGCCGGGACGGTGCGGGCGACACGTCCCGGCCGGCGGGTCAGGTGGTGGGCGGGAGGTTCGCCTCGACCTCAGTGAGGTCGCGGAGCTGCTCGTACTTCTCGTCCGTGGTGTGCCCGTCCCACACCGGGTCGGTGGCGAGGGTGGCCCGGACATGCGCGAAGAGGTCGAGGTCCCGTTCGGCGATGTGCCACGTCATCTGCCCGGCCGGGGTCTCCACGGTGACGACCGCGTACTCGGGGGCGCCCGGGTCGGTGGGGCCGATGTGCGACGGGTGGATCGCGGCAAGGTGCGCGACCAGGTGGGCGCGCTCGCGGTACACGGTGTCGAGTTGGGCCTCGGCGGCGCGGTACTGCTCGGCCAGCTGGAGGTATCCGGCGTGCTGGTTGCCGAGGCTGGCGGCGAGGTTCTGGTTGCTCGTCAGGTACAGGGCGGCGCGGCGGCGGGCGGCCGTCCAAGCAGCGCGGAGACGCTTCGCTGCGGCCTCTGCGGCCCACACGGCCCGCACCGCACCGACGTAGGCACGCTTGTTGCTCTCGCAGACCGCCTCCAGCGTGTCGATCCGGGCGTACAGCGTGTCGAGCTGGTCGCTGGTGAGGTCGTCGAGCGGAATACGGTCGGGCGTCGTGGTCATCGGGTTGGCTCCTCGGTGGTGAAACCGATGACGATCTGGTCGTCCTGGGCGTGCACGGTGAGCGAGTCGTCGGCGAGCAGCTCGTCCGCGGGCATCCCGTGCACCTCCCGGTAGGTGACGGCGGCGGCGCGGAGCGCGGCGGTGATGTCGCCGACGTAGGCGCCGATGGGTTCGGCCGCGGGGACGATCCACCGGCGGGTGGTGGAGGTGACCGTCTCGGTGGCGAAGGTGGGCATCAGCGGGTCTCCTCGGACGGGGCGGGGGCGAACACGGCGGCGAGCGCCTCGGACGCGTCCTGGCGCAGTTCCAGCACCTCGGTGGCGGACACCGGGCGCATCACCGCCGCGTCCAGGTCGTCGCCCTGCCAGGCCACGACCTGCCACGTGCCGGGGGTCATCCCGGCGACGGGCTCGGCCAGTTCGAGGTAGCAGCCGGTGTCGAGGCCGCGCAGATCCTCGCCGTTGTCCAGCTCGACGTCGAAGCAGTTCACGGTCACGGTCACGGTCTCGGTGATGGTCAGGTCAGTGGTCATCGGGTGTCTCCGGGGTGGTGTGTCGGCCGGGTGGCCGGGACGGTGGACGTGGGGTGTCGGTGGGATGCTGGGCGGGCGGCCGGCCCCGTTCGACCCGGGGTCGATGTCCGACACCCAGGCGGTCGTCCCGCCGAGCACCGTCTCCACGGCGGCGTCGAGGCCCCGGTAGCCGGAGCAGACGGAGCCGATCCGCAGGCCGTGCGGCGCGGTCATCTGCCCGGGGATCGCCGGGACGGGCGGCAGGTCGAGGACCCGGCGGGCCCGGTCGAGGGCGGTCGTCACGCCGCTGTCCTCCAGCTCTTGGCGATCTGGGCCCGCTCGCGCGGGGTGTGTCCGCCGAGGACGCCGTGGCGGTTGTCGGCGCATGCGTTGCCCTCGGCGGCGAGCGCCTCGGCGAGGCAGGGGCGGCGCACCGGGCAGCCGGCGCAGATCTGCTTTGCCGCGCGGCCGCTCTCCCCGCGCTCGGGGAAGAACAGCTCCGGGTCGGTCTGGGCGCAGATCGCCTGCTCGGCAATCTCGGCGGCGGTGATGGTCTTGGTCATGCCTTCCTCCGTGGTGTGATGGGTGGGGAGGCCGGGCCTGGTAACGACAGGCCCGGCCTTCATGCAGCTACGGGCACGCCGACCACGAGGGCGAGCACGCTGCTCACCCGGTGGATGGCCTGGAGGTCGCCGACCTCGCCAGCTGTTGCCCCGATCGGGACGGGGATGCTGCGGGCCCGGCAGTAACCGATCTGCCGAGAGGTGGCGGGCCGCTTCCGCCACGCGGCGTGCTTCGCGACGAAGTGCGCCGGGGCGAGCGCCCGGCCGGCGCGCTCAGCCCACTGCATGGCCTCTGGAAGAGGCATGGCAGGGTCCGGGCTCGGCGCGCGTACACCGCCGTTGGCGTCCCAGCGGCGGACGCGGTAGGTCCGGCCGCCCAGGTCGCGGACGAGAAAGAGAAACAGGTCCTGGCGGAGAGGGATGAACCAGGTGCCGGCCTCGGTCCGCAGCCACTGCGTGGCGGACTGGCCGAAGAGGCTGAACTCCTCCATGTGCAGCTGCTGCACGACCAGCCGCCGGGCCTCTTCCGCCCGGTGCTCCTCGGCGACCTCGCGCAGCGGCCTGTCCTCCGGCACCTCGCCGATCTCCTGCGCGGTCAGGTCGACGATCGACGCGAGCTTGTGGCGGGTCGAGGCACCCATGACGTCGAGGACCAGGGCGTCGCGCTTGCCTTCGTGGAGGCGGAGGCCGCGGCCGACCATCTGGCAGTAGAGACCGGGCGACTTGGTCGGGCGGGCGATGACTACGCAGGACGTCCACGGGGCGTCGAACCCCTCGGTGAGCACCATGCAGTTCGTGAGCACCTGCACGGCGCCGCTCTTGTACCGGGCCAGCTCCTGGGCGCGCTGCTCGCGCGGCATGTCGCCCCAGATCGCGGCGGCCGTCACCCCGGCGTCGGTGAACGCGGTGGCCATCGACTGGGCGGTGGCCACGGTCGGGGTGAAGACGACGCCGGGCCGGTCGGCGGCGTGCTGGGTGTACGCGGCCGCGATGGTGGCGGCGGCGCCGGAGTCGTCGAGCGCTTGGCCCAGCTGCCCGTCGGCGAGGTCGCCGTTGCGGGTCTTCACCTTGTCGAGGTCGAGGCCGGCCACGGTGACGCGCTTCCCGCGGACGTCGCACAGGTAGCCGTCGCTGATCATGTCGAGGATGTCGAGGGTGTAGACGACGTCCTGCCAGACTTCGGCGAGACCACCGTCGGTGCGGGTCATGGTCGCGGTGAACCCGGCGACCGGGACACCGCTCCACGCGCCGAAGTGAGCGAGCACCTGGCGGTACGTGGCGGCGGCCGCGTGGTGGCACTCGTCGACGATGACCATGCCGATGTCCTGGATGGCCTCCCGGCGGCGGGCCACGGCCAGGGTCTGCACGGAGGCCACGACGACGTCCACGAAGCGGTGGTGGTTGCGCTCGGCCTTGACGATGCCGACCTTGAGGTCCGGGCAGACGGCGCGGATCTTCGCGGCGGCCTGCTCGATGAGCTCTTCGCGGTGCGCGATGACCAGCGCCCGCTTGCGTCCGAGCTGGGCACGCATCTGCTCGATGAGATTGGCGAACACGACGGTCTTGCCGGCGCCGGTCGGCAAGACGATCGCCAGGCGGTTGGTCGGTCCAGCCCATCCGGCGGTGAGGGCCTGGATAGCGGCGGTCTGGTACGGGCGCGGGGTGAAGGCGTTCACTCGGGTCACCTCGTTGTGAGTGCTGGGGCTTTGCAGGGACTGCAGGGAGCCGCAGGAAGTGGTGCAGGGACTTGCGGAGCGCCGGTGTGGCGCTCTGGCCTGTGGTTTTGCAGGGACGCAGGGACTTGCAGGGAGGAACTCATAGGTCTGCGCAGTGAGGGAGCTGGAGAACTTCGCATCACACGCAGAGGTATGTGTGGTGTGCGATGTGTGTGTGATGCGCACGGTGTAAGGGGAGTGGGGCCGGGCCCCGGCAACTCCCTGCCTCCCGGCGGGGGCGCAGGTCAGGGGCCGTGCAGGGAGCCGGTCAGCTCCCTGCACGGGTCCCTGCAAGGTCCCTGCGGTCCCTGCATCGCGTGGGGTCGTCACTGCTCGGCCCCGGGGCGCTCGTGCGCCTCGACGCGCCAACGGTTTGAGCAGCGGTGCGAGTCCCACACGCGGATGATCCGGAGGTCGCCGAAAAAGCGGCCGTCCCGGGCCTTGAGCCATCCGCCCAAAACGTTCGCGCTGGGCAGCTCGCCCGTCTTCGGGTGGCGCGGCGCGTGCTCGGCCAGGGTGCTGCCTGCCGCACCCGCCGTGATGATCTCGTCGCCGAACCGCTCACGCCAGGCGATGAGGAAGGCGGCCCACTCGGCGGTCTCGCTGTCCTGCCGCATGGCGTCGGCCCGGTCAGTCAGCCACCCGGGGACGCCGAGGAAACCGAGGAGGCCGGCCAGCATGCTGGCCCACTCGGAGTAGTCGCCCATGCGGGTACGGACGGTGGGTGCTCCGGCGGCCACCCACGCCCGGACCATGGTCACCAGGGCGGCGACGACCGTGGAGGCGTTCGCCCGAAGCCAGGGCCGGAGGTCGCCGACCTTGAACCCGTCGCGCTGGTCAGGGTCGGGGACGTTCGGGTTGAGGCGGACCCAGAGGGCGCGGCGCCCGTTGTCCCCGCCGGTCTGCAGCCCGTTTCCGGTGAGGATCCACAGCCGGTCGTTCGGCATGCTGACGGCCGAGCTGGCGCCGAGGACCCGGTCGCCCCATGTCTCTGTGGTCAGCAGCGCGGACAGCACCGGGCTCTTGATCGTGTAGCCGTTGGGCAGGTTGTCGAGGACGATGACCGGCTGCCCGGTGGTGTAGAGCTGGGTGGTGATCGACTTCCGCAGCTCGGTGTCGTTCTCCGGCCACGGCGTATCCGAGCTGCCGTAGGCGTACTTGAAGATGTCTTTCAGCAGGGTCTTACCGGACCCGGCCGAGGTGGACGACACGATCACCATCGGGGTCGGCCCGTGGAAGTACGGGCGCAGGATTGGGGTCAGCAGCGCGCCGAGGAAGTGGGCCCGGTGGGCGGGCTTCTCCCACGGGAAGTCGGCCAGCATCTGGTGCAGCACGATGTCCTTGGCCCTGGCGAGCGAGTCCGCGGTGACCTCGGCCCGCAGGCGCCGGAGCGCGACACGAGGGTGGAGGTACAGACCCGTCGCCGCGTCGTAGCCGGGCGCCTGGAGCAGGGACCCATCGGGCCGCACCACGGGGGAGGTGACAATGCCTCGGAGCGGGGGGAGCGGCCAGTCCTTCCGGCCGAGGATCGTGCCGCACGTCTTCGGCATGAGGAGCTCCCGCTCCTCCCGCTCCATCTCGGTCTTCGGGTCGACGCGCACGGTGTAGCTGCTCAGCTGGTCCGCGAGGTAGGCGCGCAAGTTGTCCGTGCCCAGGGTCTTCACCTCGGGGGACCCGCTGTCGTCCTGGTGAACCCAGCACGGGCCGCCGCTGCGCTTGTAGAGGTCGGGCAGCTGCCCGGTCCGCATGAGGTCGAGCACCCCGTCGATGGCGTCCGCCTCGATGGTGATGTCGAGAGTCGGGCGGGCGGTCGGGACGACCTGCAAATCGGGCGGCGTGTGCTCGCTGTGCTCCTCGGGCGAGGCGCCCGGGTCGAGAGCGGCCGAGCCGTCGCTGAACGGTCCGGCCGGCGCCGGGGCGGGCGCCAGACGTCGGCGAGCAGGTTCGGACCCGAAGCCCTGGCGTCGGAGCTCGGCTGCTGCAGCCTTGTGGTTGCCGCCGTGGTGCAGCTGGGCGTAGGCACCGAACTTCGAGTAGGGCACCTCGGCCTGGAAGTCGCTGCTGGTGGTGAAGACGTACAGCCGGTCGGAGTCTGCCCGGCCGGTGGTGGCCTTGATGCCGGCCTGCCCGTCCGCCCACCCCCAGTACGTGGTGTGGCCCCGGGTGATGACCGGTCGGAAGACGCCGTGAAGGATCTCTTCCCACTCGACCTTGCGCTCGTAGTCTTCGCCGGGACGGAGCCCACCGTCGGGCAGGGGCGGCATGGGCCGCAGCGTCGCCTTCGGAGTCTCGGCCTTCGGCAGTGTGTCGACCATTCGGCACACCTCGCGGATAGCGTCCAGGACGTCAGCGGCGATGGTGGGAATGGTGCCGGGCCCGCCCTCGACCTGACGGTAGGGGCGGCCGGTGGCGTGCACGGTGCCGGAGCTCGGCTCGACCAGCCCGTACCCGCCCTCGCCGCGTGTCTCGATCTGGACGCGCACGATGCGGGCGGTCGGCTTCTCCGCCAGGCGCTGCTTCTCCTCCGGGGTGTACTCCTCCGGACGGGCGAGCCGCGACGCCAACTTGGTGTTGCCGGGTACCGGCGCGCCGTCGGGGCGGACACGGAAGTGCCGGCCGCCGGACGGAGACTCGCTGGCCCACCCGGTGAGGATCGCCTGCCATTCCTCGCCCAGCCCCGAGCCCATCATGATCTCGGTGACGTCGTCGAGGAGACCCTCCTCGATGGCGGAGCCCTCGAACTCGATCATCTCGACGCCACCAGACACCGCGCCATAGACGACGGCGATGCCCGCGGTGCTGCCCGCGGGGAACCACGCGTCGTGCTCAGCCGGGGTGGAGCGGGTCACCTTGTACGGGGTCCAGGAGCGGACGGCCGGGGCCTTGGTGCCGTCGGCCTTGATGGGGAGCACGCACAGCCCGGCGTCGTGCAGCTCGCGGGCGGCGGCCCGCATGTCGGGAGTCTGCGCATCAGTCACTGGTGGTTCTCCTGGCGTGCAGGGCAGGCGGCCCGGTGGGTGTCGGCAGCGGTGGCGGTGAAGGCGGCGACAGCGGCGGGGCCGTTCACGACCTCGCTGCGGTAGTTGCAGCGGACGCACTCGTAGCGGGCGCGGGGCGGGCGGTGCGTCTCTTCGGGGCCGCGGTTGTTGCCGAAGTCGATGAAGAGGCAGGCCATGACGCGCTGGGCCTGGGCCGGACGGCCGGGGGCGGTGGGCACCCCAGTCGTTGCGGCGGTCATGGGCTGGGTCACTGGCACACCGGCTTAGCGGCGTACTCCTGCGGGCTGTCAGTGCCCTCTCGTACAGTGGTCATCGAGCGCTTCCGATCTGCTTCGCGGCTGTATCTGTGGTGCGTTCGCTCGATGCCGTCAGGGCTCCACCCCTGGCGGCATCGCTGTTTTCTAGGCCGAGGAAGGCCAGGAGGTCGCGCCGCCGGACTCGGTACGTGCGGCCGAGCGGTACGACGGGCACGGGGAATTCGTCCTCCTTGATGAGCCGGTAGCCGAGGTCCCGGCCGATACCGAGGGCCGCGAATGCCTGCTCGGCGGTGGTCATGGCGGGGAGCGCGAGAACCTCGTTCTCGGTCAGTGCTGCGGCGGTCTTGGCGCTCATGCCGTCACCGCCTGGCGCTGCGCCTTGGCGTCGATGAAGACGCGGCCGGCGCGCTCGCACGGAACGAACAGGACCATCAGGTCCACACCGATCGCGGTGGCGATCCGCTGCGCCTTTTCCCGGGTGATGAACCGCGTCGCCCCGGAGAGCAGGCCGCCGACGGTGCCGTGGGGGACAGCGGCGACCTTGGCGAGGTCGCGGGTCGTGAGCCGCGCCCCCGTTCCGGTCCGCCTCATCAGCCGTGCCAGGAGCTCACGGTCATAGATGCGGCACATGGGTGCCTCGCTCATGTTCACCTCGCTGAGTGTGCCGTTCATTTTTCTGAACGCACCGAGCATTGCATGACCTGAACGAACTGTCCAGATAGTTGAAAATCAGGCGCGCCGCACGGCCCTGCGCCCTCCTTGCGCCCTAGCGCATCCGTGTCATTGCCTGAACAATCCGTTCAGGTCGCACGATGGCCCCCGGTTGCGACATGGTGAGATGGGGCTGTACGCGAGTGATCACCCTGAACAGCCACGCACTGGAGCGACAGGATGAGTGTCATGATCGAAAACGGGGCGAACACCGACGTCGAGACGACGGAGTTCGCAGACCTGATCCGCGGGCGGAGGGCGGAGCTGGGGCTGAGCCTGAACGAATTCCAGGCGCGCAGTATCGACCCGGTGACGGGCGCCCAGGTGAAGAGCGGGTGGACGCACCGACTGGAGACCGGCGAGCGGGTGATTCCACCCCGCCTTCCGCAGTTGCGGGCGCTCGGGGCCGCAACCGGTCTGCCCTTGGGGAAGCTCCA
This sequence comes from Streptomyces sp. NPDC005576, assembly GCF_042871745.1. Lineage (NCBI taxonomy): Bacteria > Bacillati > Actinomycetota > Actinomycetes > Kitasatosporales > Streptomycetaceae > Streptomyces > Streptomyces sp. NPDC005576. The sequence goes on from NZ_JBIAJC010000034.1 coordinate 15,386, forward strand.
AGACGCGGCCAGCGCTCAGTTCTTCGGCATCGAACGGGTGTGGGCAGAGAGCGGCGAGGCATCCGCTCTCGTCCGGCGGGCCAGTAAATTGACGGCGGACCAGCGGGAGCAGCTGCTACGCCTGATCGACGCGTTCGCGCCACCAGGTGAGTGAATATGCCGTTGGCCTTGGCGTAGCAGAGTGTGAAACCCCCCGAAAGGGTGTAGGCACCAACGCTTTGTAGTGACATGATGTCCGCACGTGACGGAGCGCACATAAAGCGGAGTTGTACGCTCCAGGAATCGAACAGTTGAGCGAACGGGGGCCGAGCGATGGACGCATCGACGAAGGCGGCGAGCACGGGGGCCGTGAGGTACGCGGTGAGCGCGGATGTCCCCACCGGGCGGCACGTTGTAGCGATTCAGACGCTCACGGGCGTGGTCATGGTTGTACGGGAGGGCAAAATTACTCCTGAAGTACTCGTCGAACTGCACGAGATGTACGACGCCCTCACCGCGTGCGGCATCCTCGGACAGCAGCAGAAGGAGTAAGCCGTGGCCACGTCCCGTCGCGCGGGTAGCGTCAGCAAGCGATGCGAGTGCCGAGGGGCTGACGGCCGCCTGTTGAGCGCGGCCTGCCCGAAGCTGGCCCGCAAGAACCACGGTGCCTACTTCGTCCGCCAGGAACTACCGCTCGACGCCGAGGGGAAACGCCGGCCCTTTCGGCGGACCGGGTACGCCACGGTCAAGGACGCCCAGGGCGACCTCGACAAGCTCCGCTCGATCCTCGACCTCCCAGACGAAGACGACGAGGAGGGTGCACGCCGCGTCGGCGACCTCCTCCAAGGCGTGATGCGGGACCGTAAGGACATCCCGGACCCCGCCGAGGTGAGACGCCGCCTCGGCGTCGGAGTAGACCTCGAAGGCAAGTCGACCATGAGCCAGCTGTTCGACTCCTGGCTCGACTCGAAGAAGACCCGCAACACGACGACGAACGGGTACCGGTCCCACGTTCGCTTCCACCTGGACCCCGCGATCGGGCACTACCGGGTCGACCGGTTCGGCGTCGGCCAGGCGCAGCAGTTCTTCGACGCTCTCGCAGATCGGGCCGACGTGATCCGCGCGGAGAATGCAGCCCGCCGTGAGCAGGTGGCCCGTGCGACGTGGCCGGGCGGTGGCCGACCACCAGAGGCAGAGCGGGCCCGCCTGGCACAGGAGCGCGCGAGACTGGCGGCGATGCCCCCGTTCCGCCGCGTGACCGGGCCTGCCACCGTGCAGAGCATCCGGCGCACGCTGAGGATCGTGCTGAACTACGCGATCAAGAAGCAGCTGACCGAGTTCAACGCGGCGAAGCACGTGGAGCTGGCGCCCGCGGCCAGGCCCAAGGGACTCCTCTGGACCGAGGAGCGAGAGGCGCGGTGGCGGGAGACGGGTCAGAAGCCGTCCCCGGTCATGGTCTGGACCCCGGCGCAGCTTGGCCAGTTCCTGGACGCAGCCGAGGGACACCGGTTCTACGCGTTCTACCACCTCGTTGCGCACCACGGGTTCCGTCGGGGCGAGGGGGCGGGCCAGGACTGGGAGAACGTACAGCTCGACCTCGCCACGGTGACCGTTGCGAAGGAGCTGGTGGTCGACGGCTGGACCCCCGTGGAGACCGAGCCGAAGACGGCGGGGTCAGCGGGCACGGTGCACATCGACCGGGGGACCGTCGAAGTGCTGCGGGAGCACAGGGCCCGCCAGGAGGCCGAGCGAGACGCCAGGCTGTCGGCGGGCAAGGTGTGGCACTCCACCGGCAAGGTGTTCACCACGGAGGACGGCTCGTGGGTGCACCCGGAGGAGTTCTCCGACGGGTTCCGGGAGATCCTGGCGACGACCGACCTTCCGCCCATCAACCTGCGGGACCTGCGCCACGGGGCAGCGGCCCTGGTGAAGGCCGGCGGCGGCGACCTTCACGACGCGAAGGTGAAGCTGCGGCACTCCACGATCGTGCTTACGAGCGACACGTACATGGAGCTGTTCCAGGACTACCAGGAGGAGCTGACCGAGCGCGCGGCGGCCGTGGTGCCGCGCGCCAGGAAGAAGGCCGAGAGCAACCCGGTGAAGTCGCTGGCGGAGTAAGCTTGTTGAGGAACAGAGGAAGGCCCCGTCACCCCAGGTGGCGGGGCCTTCCTGCTGGCCCCCTGCTGGCCCCAACGCCACCCAACGACACCGTACGAGACCACACGAAGCCGCATGGGCGAAAGCGGGAGAGACGCGCGTACTGGCCCTGACCAGCGCGGGAGCCTACGGGGCCGATCAAGGACAACGGGATCACACGAGACCCATGGAGCAGACGGCAGACTTTTAATCCGTTGGTTGTGGGTTCGAGTCCCACACGGCCTACCGAGAAACCCCAGCTCAGAGCGTGTGTGAGCTGGGGTTTCCGTCGTTCTC
>NZ_JBIAJC010000035.1:0-16548 GCF_042871745.1 Streptomyces sp. NPDC005576
TTTACAGGGCTTCCAGAGTCATCCGGAGTGAGCCAGACTGGAACCTGGCGACTCATAATCCGTCGGCCGTGGGTTCGAGTCCCACCCGCCCCACCTTCGCGCAGGTCGAGAGAAACGTTCCCACCTGCATCCGAGCGCCCCGACTGGTTTAGACCAGCGAGGGCGCTCCGGTGTTTCAGGGCTCCTGCGTGAGCGGTGCGTGAGCGGCAGTGTCGGAGGACGGGGTACGGCGGGCGCGGGGGACGACCGACTCGGCCTTCCTTGCCACCTCTTGGTCGACCTGGGGCAGCAGGCTCGTGTACGTGTCGCCGGCCAACTGGATCGTGCCGTGCCGGAGCGTCTCCTTGATCGCGTGGAGGTCGCCGCCCCCCGCGTGGATGAGGGTGGCGGCCACGTGCCGCAGGTCCCGCAGGTTGATCGGCGGCAGGTCCGCCTCCCGCGTCAGCCGGCGGAAGACGTCCGACACCTTCTCCGGATGCAGCCACGTCCCGTCCTCCTGGACGAACACCTTCCCGGTGTCCGCCCACGGCAGCCGCTTCTCCTCGCGCACCGCCCGCTCCAGGGCCTGCCGTTGCCGGTGCTCGCGCAGCGTCTCCACCATCGCCGGGCCGAGGGCGATGACGGCCTGGCTGTCCTCCGTCTTCGGCAGGCTCTCCACCGGCGTCCAACCGTCCTGGATGATCGTCTTCGAGACGCGCAGGGTGCCGTTCACCAAGTCGATGTCGGGCCAGGCCTGCCCGACCGCCTCACCGCGGCGCAGCCCCCGGAACGCGATCAGGCAGAACAGTGCGTAGAGGCGGTCCTGTTCGGCGTGGTCGAGGAACTGGCCCACCTGCTCGGGCGTCCACACCATCACCCCCGACGGCTTCTCACCCGTGGCCCGCCACCGCTCGACGTGCTCGGCCGTCCACAGCAGCGCCTTCGGCCGCTTGCCCGACGCCAGCTCCACGTGCGAGGCCGGGTTGAACGTCAGCATCTGGTTCGAGATCGCCGTGTTCAGCGCCGACCGGAGCGTCGCCCTGATCCGCTGCTGGGTCGCCGGCCCCGTGACCCGCCGGTACGGGGGCATGCCGGCGAGCTTGGCCCGCTCGGCGGCCAGGCGCGCGGTCTCGGACTCCGGCGGCCGGGACCTCTTGCCCCACGTCGCCCGCCGTTCCTGCTCGCGCCGCTCCTCGTTCTCCGCCTCGATCGCCTCGTTGGCGTCGTTGATCGCGTCGAACAGCTCCACCAGGTGCCCGACGTTCAGCCGGTCCAGCTGGAGGTGCCCGATGCGGGGGCGCAGGTGCACGCGGATGTGGGAGGCGTAACCGGTGAGGGTCGTCTTCCGTCGGCGCTTCGCTTCCAGCCACTCGTCCAGCCAGTCCCCGACGGTGAGGCGGCTGGTCAGTGGCTGCCCGGCACGGAAGCGGCGCCGGGTCTGCTCCAGGTCGGGCAGCGGTGCCTTCTTGTCCTTGCTGACGTTCTCCAGGAGGTCGCCGATGCGGACCTGGCCGTCGGCGTCGTCGCCGTCGGGGAGGGCGAGCAGGGCGCGGACCTGGTCGAGGATTTCCTGCGCCTTCTTCGCCGACTCGTACCCGGCGCGGGAGAACGACCTGCGGGTGCCGTCGCCGCGGACGGGGAGCTCCTGCCGTACCGCGTAGACCCCGTGCCGGCGCGACGACAGCTGCGGGCATGTCTTGCCCAGCGCCTTGCCGTCAGCGTCCCGGCAGTAGCAACGGCGGTACGTCGAACCCTTCATGGGTTACCCCTCCTGGCATGCGAGCCGCAGATCAATTGTGCGGGACGGCTCACCCGTCATCCTCGGAGATGCCAAGGACCTTGGCCAGTGCTTGCAGTTCCGCTCGTAGGACCTCAGCTTCGCGATCCAGACTCATGGCTTCTGCTTGAGCTTGTACCAGTTGGTGTTCGGCCTGAGCCGCTCGCTCGCGAGCACTGTGGATACCCACCCTTACCTGCTCGTAGCGCTGCTCAACTCGAACAAACTGACGCCTGGCCTCGGCCTCTGCAGGCTGCGCTGCAGGAGCGTATGCAGCGGCCAGCATGGTCGACACCGTCATGCCGAGAGCACCCGCAATCACATCTGCTTCTGACATGCGCAGGGCCCGCTGGCCCGTCTCAAGCTTGGCAATCGTCTGCTGGAACATGTTGCCGCCCAGAGACTTCACGCGCTCAGCCAAGTCCCCTTGCGACAGGTTTTGCCTTGCCCTCTGGCGCTTCATCTCGGAGATGAACGCCGCCTCAGCGTCGGGCCATGTAGGGGGCGGCTTCTCAGTGTCCAACGCAATCAACACCTTTCATGCAGGGCACGCTACCCCCAAACGTTGTTCTTGCGCTACACCGCAATGAGGGACATACTTGTGGTGTTCAGCGCCAACAACGTTTGGGGGTTGAGTGGTGTCCATGCTGCTCATCAACAGCGGAAGCGAGTACCTGACCACGGCGGACGTCGCCGCCAGGTACCGCACGGCCGCCAGCACCGTCCGCTACTGGCGGCACATCGGCTACGGCCCGAAGGGCGTCAAGGTCGGGCGCCGCATCCTCTATGCCCCGGCCGAGATTGAGCGCTTCGAGCGCTCCCTCACGGTCGAGCAGACCGGAGAGTCCGCATGACGGCCGGCCTCTCGGTCGCCGAGATTCTCGACCAGCCCGCGCTGGTGCCCCTGTGGCCCACCGTCGGCAAGGCCCTCTGCCTCGCCGAATCCACCACCTACCAGCTCGCGGCGGAGAACCGACTCCCCGCCGACCTGGAGGTCATCCGACTTGGCCGACGCCGCATGGTGCGGACCGTCGACCTCCACCGATTCCTCCGGCTCACCCCGGAAAACAGCGAAGCCGCCGCGGAGGCAACCGCAACGGCTTCGAGCGAACCGATCACCCAGACCACGTGAATAGCAGAGAGAGCCGGTTCCCTATGAGTATCGCAGACGCCACCGACAGCCGACAGACAACGCCCGGCCAGCCGGAACAGGCCACCACGTTCACCCTCGCCGAGGTCATGAACCTCCCGGTCGGCCAGCTCATCAGCACCCTGCGGATCCGCCTCATGACCGCGTCGATCACCGACACCGAGTTCTACGGCGGCGTCCACATCGGCTACGGGCGGATCACCATCCTCACCTCGCCCGGCCGCGACAAGTTCTTCACCGAGTGCGTGCTCCGGTACCTCATCGCCCAGGCGCTCGGCCACGACATCACCCCGCTCCCCAAGCCGTTCGAGGTGGAGTTCACCGACTTCACCGAGCGCGCCCGCGAGGCCGTCCGTAAGGCGGACACGAAGTGACCGAGACGCTCACCACCGCGGTGGCCCAGGGAAAACTGGGCCGCCCGGCCCCCGGGTGCCTCATCCCCGAGTGCGACGCCCAGTGGCACAGCGACGACACCTGCTCCAACGAACTCGGCGAGGTCACCTTCGACACCGGCGGAGCGCTCGCCGTCGAGCACGTCGCCATCACCGGACACCAGCCGTACATCGTCGCCTACAGCTACGAGAGCCTCACCCTCGGCCTGCGCCGCCAGATGACGAACCCCGAGCAGGTCCGCGACTTCGCCCAGCAACTCCGCGCGCTCGCCGGCCAGCTCGACAACGCCGCCCACCACCTCGCCGTCCCGGCCCCTGGAGAAGAGAGCACCGGTTCGTGAACAGCAACACCGAGCCGCTGACGGCCGACCCGGACATCCTCCGCGCCTGGCTGGCCCCCCGCTTCGAAGCGCCGGGCCTCGTCTCGCTCTGCTCCAAGAACAACTGGACCGGCATCCAGACAGACGACCTGGACCGCGCCGTCACCTGGGCCATGGCCGAAGACCGCGCCGGGGCCGAAGGCATCTACTGCCGGGTCACCACCGTCACCAATCGGTTCTCCGCCGGAAGTCGCGGCAGCGCTCGCGACTCCCACGCCCTGCTCGGCATGTGGTCCGACATCGACTTCGGTAACGACCTCCACAAGGCGAAGGACCTGCCAGCAACAGCCGACGAAGCACGCGACATCCCCCGCTTCGCAAAGCTCCCCGAGCCCACCCGCGTCGAACACTCTGGCGCAGGCCTCTACGCCTGGTGGGAATTCGATCAGCCCCTCGTGATCGGCGAGGACATCAGCTACGACGCGGCCACCCAGCTCGCCGCCGACTGGCAGAACATTCTGCTCCTCGGCGCGAAGAAGCTGGGTGTTGGCTACGGCACCGGGGTCAAAGACCTGGCGCGGGTGCTCGGCGCGGTCGGCACCATCAACCGCAAGCCCGGCCGCGAGCCCGCGATGCGCCGCGTCATCGAGGACAACGGCACCACCTACAGCCTCGACGCGATGCTGGAGCTGGCCGCCGCCCTCAAGCCGAAGCCGAAGCCCGCTCCCGCCCGAACCGCCCCGGAGCCCCGCGCCGCAACTACCGCTGCGGGACGCAGCGACGGGCCGGGACCGATCGAGATCCTCGGCAACCACCCGTGCTGCGGGGAAATCCTCTCGTTCGTCGGCTGCACCTACCACCAGCAGGAACCCGGCAGCTGCTCGTACTGCGGCGGCGACTGCCAGCAGTGGCTGCGCCCCGGGTGGGCAACCGGGGCGTCCACCACTGGCATCTCCGTCCACAAGGGCGGTGCCGCGGTAACCGTGCGCACCGACAACTTCCCCGGCTTCGACCAGGGTTCCCTCAGCAAGGTGCTGTCGCCCGGCATGCTGTTCGCCGCCCTCCACCATGGCGGCGACCTGGGCGCCGCAGCCATCGACATCCGGCGCGCCGCCAACGGCAACCCGAAAGCCAGCGCCGCAGCGAACGCCCTGCCCGCAGAAGTTCTTGACGACGTCCGGACCACGTCCCGCACCAACAAGGCCCAATACCTGCGGTCCGTCCCTGCGCCCCGCACCGAAGCCCCCATCGACGGGGCCAACGCCCTACAGCCGGACGTCACCCCTAACGACGACAGCGGCGAGGAGAAGGGCACCGAGACCACTCCGGAGAAGCCGCCCAACTTCCCGTATCACACGGTGTTCGGCCTCCCCGAAGGCATCAAGACGCCCACCGGCTACAAGACCGACAGCCGAGGCGTCTGGGTCAAGCGAGGCATCGGAGACAGCGAAGTCGAGGTCAGGTTCGCGTTCTCCCCGCTCGTCGTTACCGCCACCTTCGAAGACCCCGAAGGCAACCAGTACATCGAGCTGTCCTGGCTCGACCGCAGCCTCACCTTCACCCGGAAGATCTCCCGCATCGTCTCCCGCGAGACGGCAAAGCGTGGGCGCAAACTCATCGAACAGCTCGGCGCGGCCGGCTTGCCCGCCGTGGAAGGCGACGCCCGCGTCGTCGAGAAGTGGCTGGCCGAGTTCGAAGCTTCCAACATCGGCAAGATCCCAGCCGAGAAGCTGGCCCGCTGGCTCGGGTGGCAGGACGACGGATCGTTCGTCTGCTCGCCCGAAGACGGCACCAAAGTCGATGTCGTCTACGAAGAGATGCGCGGGCCCGCAAAAGCGCACGGACGAAAGGGCACCCTCGAAGGGTGGAAGGAAGCGGTCAAGCCGCTCGCCAACTACCCCGTGCCTCGTGTCGCCATCGCGGCCGGCCTCGCTGCGGTACTCCTCAAGCCGCTCGGCCTCAACAGCTTCACTCTGGACATCTCCTCACGGTCCACCAAGGGCAAGACGACCTGCCTTCAGTGCGCCCTGAGCATCTGGGCAGACCCCTCCGAGCATGCCTCCGCCATGTCCAACTGGCGCACCACCCTGTACGCCATCGAGAAGAGGCTCAACCTGGTGCGCGGCATCGTCACCGTCTTCGACGAGACGATGGCCGTCACCGACGACAGCCTCATCGACGAAGTCCTCTACCAACTGCCGATGAACCACGGGAAGGCGCGCAGCGGTGGCGCGTTCGGCAACATGCTGCCCTGGGAGACCATCCTCCTCTCCTCAGGCGAACGCCCCGCACTCTCCTTCACCACCAGCCAGGGCGCGGCCGCCCGCATCCTCGGCACCACCATCTCCCCCTTCGGCGAGAACGGCGGCGAGGCGGCCTTCAACGCCCGCGAGGGAGTCCTCGCCAACCATGGGCACGCCGGGCCCGAGTTCGTCAGTTACATCATCGAGCGCTTGGCCGCACCGGGAGGCCGTGACGCCCTCAGGGCCCGGCACAAGGAGCTGACGGAGTCCTTCAAGGGCGACAGCAACATGACCGGGCGGCGAGCCCCCATGGTGGCCGTCCTGGTCCTCGCCGAGCTCACCGCATGCCGGATCGGACTGCTGCCCTACGAGCCGATGCCCATCGAGAAATGGCAGAAGCTCTTCACCGCCCACAACCCCACCGACAACCGGCCCGAGATGGCCATGGACGTCCTACGTGAGCACGTCGCTGGGCATAGCTGGGAACTGTGGAGTGCCAACCGGCACCCCGAGGACAAACCCCCCTTCCAGGGATGGCTGGGGGTTCTGTCCGAAGCCAAGGACGGAACCACGCGGGTCGCGCTGCTGCCCAGCCGCGTGAAGAAGATCCTGGCGGACGCCGGCTACTCGCTCGACGCGGTGGTCGACAGCTGGGTCGACGCCGGATACCTGGACACCCTTGAGTCCCAGCGCCCCAAGTACCTCGTACCGCGCCGGTTCGACGGCATGCGCCCCAAGTGCCTGTCCTTCACCACAACCGGCATCAACGTCCGTGACACCGCTGACGAGGCGGCATGAGTACGTCCCTCGTCCCCTGGTACGCAGGAAGTGCGTACCAGGGGATCGGATGCAAAGCAGCAGGTCAGCGGCCTGCAAATGCGGGCGCGGGGACGGTACGCAGCTCTGCCGGAATGGCACCCCTCAGGCGTGTGCGTGTGCGCGTGTGCGCGCGCGTGTGCGGGTGCGGGTGCGCGCACGTACAAGGGTGTCTGTTCCTGCGTACCTTGCGTACCACTCCTCTCAATATAGATAAAACAGCAGGTCAGAAGCCCTTTAAGGGTGGTACGCAGCCCGGTACGCAGTGGTACGCAGCCCGTACCACCCGGCTCGTCACCCTCTCCGCCGTCTCCGGAACGAGGTAGAGCCATGCCCGCATTCAGCCCGCGCCCCTACCAGACCGAGGCGATCCAGGCCCTGACGACCGGCTGGGAAGGCGGCAACAGCCGACTCGCCGTCGTCCTCCCAACCGGCGCCGGGAAGACCGTGGTCTTCGCCAACCTCATCAGCGGCATGCTGAGCCAGCTCAACGGCCGGCGCGCCCTGGTCATCGCGCACAGCAAGGAACTCATCGACCAGGCCGCCGAGAAGATCCGGGCCGTCCGCCCCGACCTCCGAGTCGGCATCGTCAAAGCCCAGTACAACGACCACCACGACGTCGACGTCATCGTCGCCAGCATCCAGACCCTGGCCGTCGAACGGCGGCGGTGCGCGATCCAGGACATCGGCCTGATCATCGTGGACGAGTGCCACCACGCGGCCGCCCGCACCTACATGGAGACCCTCGAACACTTCGGTGCCTGGCGCGGCATCCCCGTCGCAGGCTTCACCGCCACCATGACCCGCCAGGGCGGCGGCCTCGCCGAAGTCTGGGAAGAGGTCGTCTTCACCCTCGACATCCTCGACATGATCCGCGACGGCTACCTCGTGGACGTCCGCGGGAAGCGCGTCGTCGTAGAAGGCCTCAACCTCGACAAGGTCAAGACCCGCAACGGCGACCTCGCCGACGGGCAGCTCGGCCAGGCCCTCGATGACTCCGGTGCCGCCGACGTCGTCGCCGAGGCATACAAGGAGTTCGCCTCCGACCGGCCCGGCGTCGTCTTCACCCCGACGGTTGCCACCGCGCAGACCATGGCCGACGCCTTCAACGAGGCGGGGATCAGCGCCGCCACCATCTGGGGTGACATGCCGAAGGAGGCCCGGCAGACCGCCCTCAAGTGGTACGAGACCGGCGAGGTGCAGGTGTTGACCAACTGCATGGTCCTCACCGAGGGGTTCGACGCCCCGTGGACGTCCTGTGTCGTCATCGCCCGGCCCACCAAGTCACCCGGTCTCTACTGCCAGATGGTCGGCCGAGGCCTCCGCCTGCACGAGGGGAAGCAGAACGCGCTCGTCCTCGACGTCCTGGGCGCCTCCACCCGCCACAAGCTGGCATCCATCGTCGACCTCACCAGCAAAGACGTCATCGCCCCCAAAGAGGGCCAGTCACTCGGAGAGGCATGCGACGAGGACGACCTGGCAGCGGCCCCGCTCGGCGAGGTCGAGTGGGAGGACGTCAACCTCTTCCACGAGTCCCCGGTCCGCTGGCTCCAGACCGACGGCGGACTGTGGTTCATCCCCCTCAAGGCCAGCACCTACCTGTTCCTCATCCGCGGTACTGAGCCGGGCCTGTACCGGCTGCGGTTCCACGACCCCGCCCAAGGCGTGCTCGCCCCCGGGGCGGACAACGAATACCCCCTCGCTGAAGCCATGGCCTGGCAGGAGTCCCGAGCCCGCCAGCTCGTGCGCCCCGCGTTCTTCGAACGGGCCGCGAGGCACCGGGACCGGCCCGCGAACGCCAAGCAGCGCGCCTTGTGCCGGTACAAGCGGGTGCTCGTCCCGGCTGGGAGTTCGTCCGGCGAGGTCTCGGACCTGATCGACATCCACGAAGCCAGCCAGGCACTTCGTAGTTACACACCTGCGGCGCTCGCCGCCTGATCGGAAGGCACGCCATGAACATCGCCAGCCCAGGTGTCGCACCCGTGACCGACACGGTCACGGGTGCCCGCACCCTCGTCATCGGCCTCGACCTGTCCCTCACCTGCACCGGCGTTGCCGGTGAGGGCTGGACCGACTACATCCGCCCCAAGACGCTGCGCGGCCACCCGCGCCTCAACCTGATCGTCGACGAGGTGACCTCCTTCATCAAGAAGGCCGACCTGGTCGTCATCGAGGGGCCGTCGTTCGGCGGCGGCGTCGCCCACCGGCACGAAGACCTGGCCGGCCTCCGCGTCATGGTCCGCCACGCCTGCTGGCGCCGCAGCATCCCCTACGCCGTCGTCCCCCCGTCCTGTCGGGCCTTGTACGCGGCCGGGAAGGGGTCGGCGTCCAAGGGGGAGGTGCGGGACGGGATCGCCCACCGGTACGGCGTCGACCTGGACGGTGTCGGCCGCTACGACATGGCCGACGCCTACACGCTGCTCGCCATGGGGCTGCACCACCTGGGGATGCCGCTCGCCGACGTCCCGGAGAAGAACGCCACGGGCCTCGCGGGGTGCCAGTGGCCCGACATGGAAGGGCTGGCCGCGTGAGTAGCGATTCGGACCTGGTGCTCCAGGGTTTCGTGCTGGGGGTGTTGGTGGCTTCCGTCGTCCACATGGTGTGGACGACGTGGGCCGCCGCCCGCGCGGCGGAGATCTCGGCCGCCGCCGCCCGGGATGCGGTGCGCCGCACGTCCGCCGACCTGTTCTGGCACGGGTTCCAGGCATACCGCCTGCAGACCCGCCTCGACTCCCGTGGCCGGAGGGCGGCATGACGACCTGCCTGCTGTGCGAGCAGCCCGATGAGACCGGCAGCTACCTGTGCCCCGGCTGCACGAAGAAGACGATCGTCCGCCTGGAGTGCCTGCCCGCGCTGTACCGCGGCCTCGCCCCGTTCCTCGCCCCTGCCAGCGGCGTCGGGCAGGGCCGGTCGGGAAAGGGCGGCCCGCCCCCGCTGCCCGTGAACGAGCGTGTCCTCGACCTGCGGGCGGCCGGCGGCATGGTCGGCGTCGTCGAGAGCTGGCTGGCCGCCGTGCGCCAGGAACGAGGCTGGCACCCCCTGGCCCCGTCCGGCGGGATCGAGGGACGCCTGAACGGCGCGGTGGTCGGGCTGCTCCGCAACATGCCGTGGATTACCGTGTCGTGGCCGATGGCCGGTGAGTTCGCGGCGGAGATCCGCGACTTGGCCCGCGACGTCGCGTCGGTCGTCAGCCCGAGCTCGGCCGCGGAGCGGGGGCGGCGGATTGGGCACTGCCCGGCGGTCCACGAGAACGGCACGATCTGCGGTGCTGTGCTCCAGCTGCGCCAGGGCGAGCGGGTCGTGACGTGCGACTGGTGCGGGTGCTCGTTCCCGCCGGCGACCTGGGCCGGGCTGAAGGTGTTCATGGACGAGGACGCGGCGGCCTCGAATGCCGCATAGTGCTTGCCCTGGAACACTGGTGTCCTATAGAGTGTTGCTCGTGCCGAACTCCACTTGGCGCGAACGGTTCGAGGTCGAGCAACAGCGACACCGCGACCTGCTGGAAGAGATGTCCGCCAGCGCCCGGAGACGGGCCGCAGCCCTGCAAGAAGGGGTGGCGGAACTCGGAACGAAGAGCGCCGTGGCGCGAGCCGTCGGCATCGACGTAAGCGCAGTACGAAGATCCATCCGCGAGTACGGGGCGACTCCACCGCCCACGGGCTCAACAACCGAACACCCGAGCAACAAGTAGACCCCCCGGCAAAGGCGACTCCACCGCCAAGCCGAGGGGCTGCTACCCGGGACACCGGACGCGCGTGAACGCGGCCGGCTCCTACCGCCCACCTTGATGAACCCAAGGAGACGGCTATGGCTCATCGTGCCATGCCCGCGGCTCAGTCCGCGATGACCCCGTCGCAGCAGCTCAACGAGCGCTTCGCGACCATCTACACCGCCTACCTGCCGCGCATCACCGCGCTCGTCGGCCGCAACATCTACAACACCGAGGACAAGCACCTCACCGACGACCTCACCGCCGAAGCGTTCACCCAGGTGTGGCTCCACCTCCACAAGTGCGAAGCCACCACCGACGCGCAGACCTACGGTTGGGTCGCCACCATCGCCCGGCGCACCGTCGCCCAGCACTTCCGCACCAAGAAGAACACCATGGAGCAGGCCGCCGACCTCGGCGACTGGCAGTACGCCAACCGCCCCATGGACCAGGCCGCCGGCTACTACACGCCGTCCGCCACCGGCTTCCGCACCGCCACCCTCGCTGGCAACGGCGACAGCGACCCCGACATGACCGAGGCCCTCCGCCGTGTCCGCGCCGGCGGTGGCAAGTGAGCATCGACGCCGAGCTGAACCAGCTCCTCATCGTCCCGTCCCACCCCCAGCAGATCCTCACCATGGTCGCCTCGGCGCTCCTCTCCGAGGACCCGCTCGCCCCGCTCGACCTCGACACCCTGAACGCGTACCTCCTCGACGCCTTCCTCGCGGTCACCGTCGACGTCCCGGCGGTCGTCGCCGCCGAGGTCAGCGTGACCGCCGCCAGGGCTCTCCCGTCCATCCATGACGGCGAGACCCCCGACGCCTACGCGCTCCGCCTCCGCGACGTCGCCAGGGGGCTGCGATGAGCGACAAGCCCTACGAGCCGCTCCATGCCCCGGAGCCCGAGGGCAGCATCGGCGGCCCCCGCCTCGACGCCGCGCTCCGTCTCGCCCGCGCCAGCCTCGCCGAACAGGGCGCCGCGAACATCCACGACGACCGGGCGATGCTGCGGGCCGCGATCCACCTGGAGGAGCGCCTCCGCGACCTCGTTGCCGCCCTCGACCAGCAGGCCGGCCGCGACCCCCTCGCGGGCATCGACCCGAACCTCCTCGACTGGCACCAGGGCGCCCTCGCCGGGGACAGCGTCGTCTGCGCCTTCCCACAGCCCGGACGCCCCGACTACCCGTGCATCGGGAACCGGGCCTACCACCCCGAGCACCGCGACGTGTTCGGCAACACCTGGCCCCACCGGGGCGGTGACAACCGATGAAGCGCCTCACTCCCGACAGCGGGCTCGCCTCCGTCGTGGCCGCCGCGACCACGATCCTCACCACCGGCGCGTTCTGGCTCAGCTACGAGCACCTCCACGACGTCGCCGACGACAACGGGCTCAACGGGGCCCGCGCCTGGGCCTGGCCCGGCACGATCGACGCGTTCATCCTCATCGGCGAACTCCTCATCCTCCGGGCGTCGCTCCGGCGGCGCATCGACGGCTGGGCCATCGCCCTCGCCGCGATCGGGTCGCTCGGCTCCATCGCCCTGAACGTGGCCGGCGTCGGCGACGGAGCCCAGCCCATGGAGTACGTCGTCGCCGCGGCCCCGCCCGTCGCCGCGCTCCTCGCCTTCGGTGCGCTGATGCGACAGGTCCACTCGCTCCTCGCGAGCCGACAAGAGCAGCCCGCCGCCGACCCGGTCACCATGACCATCCCCGTCGCCTGGACGCCACCCCAGCGCCTCCCGGTCGTACCCACCGGTGTGCGTACCCTCCCGGTCATCGCCCGGCCGACCGCGCGGTCACCGCGCCCCGCCGAGGTGGTACCCGCCGGGGTCCGGACCCTGCCGCTCGTCGCCCGCGACGTGACCACCGAGGAACCGCCCGAGGTGACCATCGAGCGAGTCGCCCCGGCGCCCGCCCAGGTGGTCACCCGGCCCGCGATCGAGACCGGGTGGAAGTCCCTGTTGTGGCCTCCCGGCAACGCCTTCGGTGACCAGCACACGAAGGAACTGGTGACCACCGCCGTACCCGCCGCCGACCCCCGGCAGGTGGTCACCGCCACGGTCACCATCACCCCCGGTGAGCTGCGACGACAAGCCCGCGCACTCAACCGGCAGGTGGTCAGGGAGACGAACCGCCCGGTGACCATCGAACGCCTCCGCGAGGAGTACGGGCTGTCCCGCCGCGAAGCCACCGACCTTCGCCGCGACGTGGTCGAGGGGAACCGGTCATGATCACGTACCACGGGCTCGGCTACTACGGCCTCCTCATCGGCCTCGGCGGCGCCGCCCTCCTGCGGCTCCTCCCGCGCGAATCCCGCGCGCACCGCCTGGTATCCCGCGCGCTCCTCGCCGCCCTACTCGTCACCGCCGCCCTCGTCGGCTTCTCGTACTGAAGGACCACCACGCCATGATGAACACCGCACTCCGTGCCGCCATCAACACCGCCTCCCAGCACACCATCGCCGCCCCGCCCGCCGCCCTCCCCAGCGGTGGCTCCGTGCCAATCTCCGTGCTCCTGATCATCGGCTTGGGCGGAGTCGCCTGGTGGATGTTCAAGCACGGCGACAAGAACAAGAAGCTCCACCTGCCGCCCGCCATCATCTGCATCGGCCTCGGCCTCTCCCTCTCCGGCACCCAGATCGGCGCCATGGTCGCCCAGCTCTTCGCGTCCATCGCCCAGATGGTCGCCACGTTCGCCGGCAACGCCTGACCGTGACCGAGCCCGAGGCTGACACCCTCGAACTGCCGCCCGTCCCCGAGTTCGGGAACGGGCGGCCCCGGTGGGCGGCCCAACGCATCCACCCCCGCCGCCTGGCCCGCGGGCACCTCGCCCAATGGGCCCGGCTCCGGGCATGGACCATCGCCGAAGGCCACCCCACCCGCGGGCGCACCGTCACCGCCAGGGCCGCCGGCCTCGGCCTCGCCGCACTCACCGCCTGGCGCACCGGACACGAACAGCCCCAGCTCCTCGCAGCCGCCGCCGGGCTCTACGCGATCCGGGCCTGGCGGGCCGGCCGCCCCGTCCCCCCGACCGCCGAAGAGCTCCAGCGCCGAGTCCTCCTCGGCGTACAGCACCTCATCGGAGACCGGCCCGCCGTGTTCGTCCGCGAGGTGTACGACGCCTTCCAAGCCCGCCCCGCAGCCGCGCACCTCGACGACGCCCGGCTCCGCGCCGTACTTGTCCAGTGCGGGATCACCATCCACCGCAGCGTCCGCATCAGCTCCACCGAGACCGGGCGCAGCGGCATCAAGGCCGAGGACATTGCGGCCCTCCTCTCCCCCACACCCGTAGACACCCCTTCCGAACCCGTAGACGCAGGTCAGGCCAATCGGGAAGGGGCCGTAGACCCCGCGTAGACCACCCGTAGAAGGGGGCTGTAGAGCCCCGATCGCCGCCCTGGCGCCTGCCCGACCCGCCCGCGTGAGAGGGGCGGTGAGGGGAGCCGGACAGCCCGGCCCGTCACACCGCAGGAGGAACAGATGCCCACCCAGACCGAGATCGCCAACATCACCGAGGGCGAGGCCCTCGCCAAGGCCGTCGAGTACGCGCTGGAAGCCGACCGCCTCATCACCGACGACATCTACAACAGAAGCCACGACCAGGCGGCTGTGCACGCGGTGATCTCCCAGGCGTTCACCGCGCTCGCCGAAGCCATCGCGTCGCGCTCCCCGCGTGTACCGCCCGCCGTCGAGCCCGAGCCGAGGCGCCGACCGTGGCTCCCGGCCCGCCGCGCGAAGCGAGCCTGACGCCCGCGCCCGTGGGCGGCCGACTCACTGCCAGGCGACCGGCCGCCCCGGGGCCCCATCCCCAACCACGAGACAGGACCCGCATCATGGCACTCCCGAACATGAGCCTCGAAGAGCTCCGGCGGAAGAACGAGCAGTCCCAGGCGGCCCGCGCCGCCGAGAAGGCCGCCAAGAAGTAACCCACCCCACGCCCAGCCCCACCGCCACAATCCCCCGGCGGTGGGGCACCGGTATGCGCGAGAATGGGCAGATGACGCCGCCTCTCCTCGTCGACGTGTACGCCGCGGCCGCAGCCACCGGGATACGCCCCGGGACGCTCCGGGTCCGCCTCCACCGCGGGACGCTCACCCGGTATGGACAGGACCGCGCCGGCCGCACGCTGATCGACCTCAACGAACTCGTCGACACAGGCATGGCGAAGGTCGCTTGACCAGCAGTCACACCGGGTGTAACACTCGGGGCACGTCCAGCATGTCCGGACCACGGCCCGCCCACTCGGCGGGCCTTTCGCGTTTCCGGAGAGGGTGACCATGGCTGTACCGACCCCTGCAACGCCATTCATCGTTCGGCTGGCCAACGGCCGCGCTCTCGCCGGAGCTGAGTTCACCCCCGGCGGCTTCGTCTGCGTGCACAGCCCCGACGAAGACGCCAGCATCTGCATCATCGCCGTGTCGACTGAGGCCCTGCTTGCTGACCGGGCGCCGGGACACCTCCTGCACCGGGCATCCATCGAGCACTACAAGTAGCCGCCCGTCCGGCCCTGACCCCCGGGAGGTGGCCGATGGCTGGTCGCGCCGACCTCACCAGCTACGACTACCGCAAGGCGCGCGTGCTCTTCCTTGCCGCGAACGACGTGTGCCACCTCTGCGGCCACGACCGCGCCGACGTCGTCGACCACGTTCACCCGGTCGCCCGCGGTGCCGACCCGAGGGACCAGGACAACTGGGCGCCCGCGCACGGCGTACACCGCTGCCCCACCTGCGGGCGGAACTGCAACGGAGAGAAGGGCGCGGACCTCGCCCGCTCCCCGCTCAACACCTCGCGCGACTGGTACGCCTGAGCGGGGGTGACACCATGGCCAGCATGACGCTGCTCTGGCTACACACCCGCTACCGCGCTCGCGCCTTCCTCGGCATCAAGGACCAGCGGCAAGGCGTACTCCTCAACAAGATCAACCGCCTCAAGGCGCGCCCGCGCGCCTGACAAAGGCGCAGGTCAGAGGCTCGAAGAGGCCCACTTTTTTGAGAATGATCTTCCCCAGCCCCGCGCCCAGCTTTTATTTTTCTCTCCCCGGGCCAATGGCCACGGGGTGATCATGAACGCGGGCCGCTGACCTGCACCGATCACCTGGAGGCGAGATGGCGAAGGCGCCAGCCGGCCCGGTCGAGGAGGCGGTGCGGTCCGACGTCGAGCAGCTCGGCGACCTGGTCCGCATCGAGCCCTCCCTGTCGGAGATGGCGTACACGCTGGCCCGCGAGATCGACGCCGGCGGTGGGGAGGACGGCAAGCTCCTGCCGCAGCTGAACCGCGAGCTGCGGCAGACGCTCGCGCAGCTGCTGGAGGGGCGGGCGACGGATGACGACGACGACCTCGGAGACCTGGGCTCCCCCGACTGAGTTCGCCGCGGACCTGGAGGAGCGGTATGGGCTGACGTGCCCGCCGCGCTGGGGGACGCCGCGCCACCCGGACCGGCCGTCGCTGGGCCCGAAGCTGTGGAAGGTGATGGAGCGCCTCGGCGCCCCGCCGATGCCGTGGCAGAAGTACGTGAGTGACGTGGCGTTGGAACTCGACCCGGCGACCGGGGCGTTCGCGCACCGCGAGGTGGGGCTGTCGGTGTCCCGGCAGCAGGGCAAGACGGAGCTGATGCTGGGGCTCCAGGTTCACCGGGCTCTGGCGTGGCCGCAGCAGAACATCATCTATGCGGCGCAGGACCGGAACATGGCGCGGCAGCGGTGGGAGGACGAGTTCTGGGAGAAGATCTCCAGCTCCTCGTTGGCCACCCGGGCCCGCATCCGCAAGAGCAACGGCAACGAGAAGATCCTGTGGCCGGCCACCCGGTCGCGCATGGGGATCACGGCCAACACCGAGTCGGCCGGGCACGGGCCGCCCCTGGATCTCGGCATCATCGACGAGGCGTTCGCCCATGGGGACGACCGGCTGGAGCAGGCGTTCTCTCCGGCCATGCTGACCCGGGCCATGGCCCAGCTGCTGTGGGCGTCGGCGGGCGGGACGACGAAGAGCGTGTGGCTCAACAAGAAGCGGGCGAACGGGCGCTCGCTCATCGAGGAGTTGTGGGCCGCGCTCGCCGAGGACCCGGCCGCGGTCCGGCCGCGCGCCGCGTACTTCGAGTGGTTCGCCCCGGAGGACATGGACCGGGCGGACCCGGCGACGTGGCGGGCGACGCTGCCCGCGCTGGGGC
>NZ_JBIAJC010000036.1:0-14602 GCF_042871745.1 Streptomyces sp. NPDC005576
GACGGCGCCTCCGGCACCACCCGCTGGAACAACCTCCACAACTCGTCCGGCACCAACCGCTCAACGATCCCCACCATGACTCACAGAATACCGAGCTCTCCCAAATGAGATGACCTCTTAGTCGGTCAGCGCCTGGCGGGTCCGGGACCGGCGGGGCGGGGTGCCGGGCCTCCCGGGCAGGTCTGGCCCGGGGGGCTGCTTGGATGGTGGCGTGGTGAATCGAGTGGGTGAGCGGTATGAGATGTCCGCTGTGCATCTGGCAGTGGAGCGTGACGATTTGAGAGAGCTGACGCGTCTGCTGGACGCGGGGGCCGATCCCGACGAGTTCGACGGCTTCAACGGCTGGACTCCGCTGCTCCGGGCCATTGCGGGTGAAGCGGATAGCGCTGTACAGACCGGAGAACCGCTGGACGCTGCTGCGACAGCTGTCCTTCTCGCGTACGGCGCCGATCCCGGGCGCCCCTCGAGCGAAGGCCTGACTCCGATGCACCTTGCGTTCCAGTCACGTCACGAGCTGGCCGTAAGACTGATCGAGAGCCACTTGGACCGCCGCCAGAAGGACTGAGCGGGCCGCCGGGCGCGCGCTCGGCGTGCACACGTGCACCCCGGTGCGTGTGCACACGAGAGGGCTGTCGCGGCGACCGCAGCCGGGGAGGCCGGCGGACTCACCATGCCGGTCCGCGACCCACCACGGCCTGTCGCGGTGGGGTCGCCGCCTCTATGCGCGGCCCGTGCCGCGTGGCCGACGACGTCCACGGCCACGGCCTGGCCGTTGCGCTGCCCGGAGCGGGCGTGGCGGCCAGGAGGAGGTAGCACCATCGGCAGCGCGATCCGTAGCACCAGGGGTTGCGACATCGGTGGCACCACTCCGGTCTGCCCGCCGCACCCCGCCGCACCCCGCCGCAGGTCAGCTTCCAGATACTGCGTGGTGAGCGGTCCGGACCTCCGTTCGTTTCCCGGGGCCGGCTGCTGGGTGGTGGGCGGGCGGAAGCGGGTGGCGGTGCGTGGGGGAGCCGTGCGGTGCTGCGCCGGCTCTTCCCGGCCCCTCGCGGAGCGCGCCGGGCACCGATGGTCCCACTGTTCGGGTGCCTGCCGCAGGTTCTGCCATGGGTGCTGCCACACCGGCTGCTGCCATGGGTGCTGAGCTGAGTGGACCCCCCGAAACCCGTACCTGGTCTCGGTGTGGCAGTACCCGTGGCAGCTCCTCCCGGCGGGGTTGCGCGGCTTGCCCCTGCCCGTCGCACTGTGCTGTCTGACCCGCCGCCAGCGGTCCGACCGGACGACTGGGCGGGGTCTCGGCCACCAGCACGGTCGTGGCTGTGGCCGCCCGGCCGAGGAGACCCGCCATGACGACCGTTCAGCAGCCCACCACCGCCCCGGCGCCGGTCCCACCCGCGGCTGCTCCCCCCGTCCCTGCGGCCCCGCCCTCGAGCATGCCGTCGTGGGTGGCGCCCACTGTCCTCGCCGTCGTCCTGCTGCTGCTCCTGGCGGGCGTCGTCGCGGCGATCATCGTGCACATCTGGCCCGGGCCCTGGTGCCGGTGGCGGTGGCGGTAGCGGTGATCGGCAGCGTCTGCGGAGTGGCGGGCCCCTTCGCCACCGTTACCGCTCTGATCCGGCGGCAGTGACGGTCAGACGCTCCCTGGGAAGGGCTCCCAGGGAAGTGGTCGGCGTCCGACACTCCGGGAGAAGCCCTCTGCACTGGCATTGACCAGATCAGTGGGCGCCCACCCGGCGCGACCAGAGACGCGACCAGGAGCGTGACTGGAGGCGCGACCTGTCAGGGGTTGCGAAGTGTCCGCCGGGGCCGTCGAACCGTGTTGCCCCGTCCGCGAGCCGGCGGGCGAGCGTCGGCGCCCTGGCCGGGTGGTTCTCCGCCCGGCCAGAGGCCGGGGTGACGACCGTGGGGGAGAAGCCCAGTGCCCCTGCCCCGCCGGCGAGGCTTGACCGAGCAAGCAGCCCACGCCGCGATCGACAGCGCTTGCCGTCTCCTGCGGCGGCCTCCGATCCGCAACGAGTTCTCCGAAATCCCGGCCGGGCGATGAAGGCCCAGATGACCTACCGCGGTTTCCTGGCTGAGCTGACCGAGTGCGACGACCGGCCCCGCCGCCCGTTCGGAACGGCGGATCAACGCCGCAGGCTTCCCGCGGGAGAAATAGCTGCGGGCCTTCGACTTCGACTCCAACCCCGACATCCACGCGGCGACCATTCACACCCTCGCCAGCTACCAGTGGATCAAGAAGAACCAGCCGCTCTGCCTGATCGGCGACTCCGGCACCGGGAAGTCCCCCATGCTCATCGCCCTGGGCACCGAGGCCGCGATGAAGGGTTACCGCGTCCGCTGCACGCTGGCCACGAACCTGGTGGACGAACTGGTCGAAGCCGCCGACGAGAAGCAGCTCATGGCGCGGGGAGCTGGACCCCGGCGCTACCCGCTGCGGTCCTGTTCCAGCAGGGGTGGGTCGGGGAAGTGCGAGAGGGGGGTGCCGGGCGGAGCCGAGGGGGCCTGATCGTTTTTCGGCCTGGGCGGGCGTGGCTGGCCGAGTACGACCGCCAGGAAGATGACGGCCATACCGACGATCTGGAGGGCGGACAGCGTCTGTTCCTTGATGAGGTAGCCCAACAGGGCTGCCACGATCGGGCTGCCCAGTGCGAGGAAGGAGACCGCGACTGCCGGCAGGCGTTCGATGCCCCGGAACCAGACGATGTAGCTCAGGACCGCCCCCAGGGTCATCAGGTAGGCGAAACCGATGACGTTGGAGGCGGTGAGACCGTCGGGAAGGTCTTCCAGCGACAGCCAGAACGGCAGCAGCACAAGACCGCCCGCCGTGAGCTGCCAGCCGGTGAACGGGAGCAGGCCGACGCTCCGCGGTCGGCCCCACCGCTTGGTCAGTGTGATGCCTGACGCCATGCACAGCGCTCCGCCGACTGCGGCGAGGAGCCCGACGGTGTCGAGCGACCCCGTTCCCTGGAAGACGAGCAGCACCACGCCCCCGGCGCCCATGAGGCAGGCCAACGCATGGACGAGTCTGATCCTCTCGTTGAGGAAGAGGGCGGCGAGGATGACCACGAACATGGGCTGCGCCGACATGATCATGGCGGCGATGCCGCCCGGCAGTCGGTAGGCCGCGACAAACAGCAGAAAGTTGAAGGCGCCGATGTTCAGCACGCCCAGCACCAGCGCGCGCCACCACCAGATGCCAGCGGGAAGCCTCCGGCCGAGGGCCAGCAGGACCACACCGCCGGGCAGTGCCCGCATGGTGGTCGCCAGGAGCGGCCTGTCCGGGGGCAGCAGTTCGGTGGCCACCACGTAGGTGCTGCCCCAGACCGCCGGAGCCAGGCCGGTCAGGGCCGCCGTGAGCACATTCTGTCTGTTCTTCATCTCGCCTCACATCCCGTAGCAATCACCGCGGCCCCGACGTCCGTCCGCCGGCTCCGTCGAAGATCGGGTCGCGGTCCCGGCCGTGCTTCAGCTCGAAGAAGCCGTCGGTGCTCGCCATGGCCAGCACTCCGTCCCAGAACTTTCCGGCCGCCTCGGCACGAGGCGCGGGGGTGAGTACGGGGCCGAAGAACGCCACCGGCTTCCCGTCCGGGCCGGCCACGTGGATCACAGGGGTGCCGACCTCGGAACCGACCGGGTCCATCCCCTGGTGGTGCTCGGCCCGCAGCGGCTCGTCCCAGGCGGTGTCATCCCCTGCCCCGATCAGTTCGGCGGGCAGGCACGCGTCTTCCGGAGCGGTGCGGATCATGTCGTGGCCGAGCCCGGCCTTCTCGTGATGGATCAGATGGCCCATGGCGTTGTAGAGGGGACACAGCACCTCGTTGCCGTGCCGCTGCTGCGCCGTGCCGCTGCTGCGCCGCGACGCACACGCGCACGCAGGCCCAGCCGTCGACCATGCCCTGGCGGTACTTCACCCGGACCTCGCGGCCCTCGTTGAGGACCGACAGGCTCATGATGTGGAAACGAGTTTCCAGCAGCCTGACCTTCTCCACTTCCAGGATCCAGCGTGAGGTGATCCACGCCCAAGGGCAGCGGGGGTCCACCCAGATGTCGGCGATGGTCGTCTCGGAACGGCCCGGTGTGGTGCTCATGGCGGTCGCTCGTCCTTTCGGTTGTCACGGGCGCAAGAGCGCGGGCAGGTGTGGAAGGGCAGGGGAGCGCGCAAGCGGCTTCGCGGCTTCGAGACATGCCGTGGGGGCGCCCCCGGCTCAGGGCCCGCTGGAGCAGTGCGCCCGGGGACGCCCCGGCCGTGTGCGGGTGCCTCCAGTCTCGGGCCGGAGCATCAATGAGTCCAACACATGCTTGTCACCTGATAGATCTCGTATCACGATGGATCTATGGAGCTCCAGCAAATGCGGTACGTCATCGCCGTGGCCGAGATGAACAGCTTCACCAAGGCCGCGCAACGCTGCCTCGTTGTCCAGTCCGCGCTGAGCCACCAGATCGCGCGCCTGGAGAAGGAACTGGGCGCGAGGCTCTTCGAACGCACCAGCCGCCGGGTCCGGTTGACCTCGGCGGGCGCGGCCTTCCTGCCCGCCGCCCGCCACTGCCTGGACGCGGCGGAGCGGGCCGCGGCCGAAGTCGCCGCAACCATCGGGGAGGTGCGCGGACGACTCGCGATGGGGCTGATCCCCACCGTCGCCGCCGTAGACGTTCCCGCCGTCCTCAAGGAATTCCACCGGCGCCATCCGAAGGCCCGGATCAGCCTCAGCGTGGGGGCAAGCGGTGAGCTCACCGAGATGGTCAGGCAGGGCGAGATCGAGGTGGCCCTTCTCGGTATCCCGGTCTCGGCCCGCCCCCAGGGAGTCAAAGCCCAGAAGCTCGCGCACGAGCGGCTGGTCGCCGTGGTCTCCCCGGACCACCCGCTCGCCGGTGAGACCTCGGTCGACCTGCGCCGACTGTCCTCGGAGGTATTCGTGGACCTGCCGGCAAAGACCGCCGGCCGGGCCCAGTCCGATCTGGCCTTCACCGCCGCCGGCCTCACCCGCGAGGTCGCCTTCGAGGTGACCAACGCGGACTACCTGGCCCGTCTGGTCGGCGCGGGCCTGGGCGTGGCCCTGCTCCCGCCCGCGTACGTCGCGGGTCTGGCCGGGATGGTCACGATCGAGGTCACGGACGCACCTGCGCGCGCCGAGTACGTGATCTGGAGCCGGGAGAGCCTCACCCCTGCGGCCGTCGCCTTCCTGGACCTGTTGGGCATCGAGCAGGAGTGACGCACGCACGCAGGGACGCAGACGGGCTGCGAGCGGAGGACCTCCCAGGCCCCGTGAACAGGCCGAGCGGGATGGGCGCAGGCCAGACCGCCCCTCGGCGAGCAACCGCCCGACCACCGCCATGCTGACCACCGTCACGCCGACCCGCTGGCCGCCGCCTCCTCTCTCCGGGCCAAGCCCTTCGGGAGCGTGTGTCCCCCATCAACTCGCCGCACCGCACGATCCGACGGGCGCCCGTGCCCATCCCGAGCACGCGCGGACTCTTTCGGGATGGCGCACCCGGACGTCGAAGCCGCCAGCAGGGGAGCGCCTCCTCGGCCGCCATGGTCTCGCCCGCGAAGATGCGCCGGGCTGTCTCCGCGCGGACGGGCAAGCCGAGGTACGCCCGTCCGGCCCGGGGCCACGGCGGGTCCTGTGCCACTCCGTCCAGTCCCGCGCACCACGCGTGCGGCTACGGCTGCACCCACTCGTCCAGGGCGAGGCCCTCGACGTACGCGAGGCCGTCCGACGCCCGGGCCCGGGACGCGGACTCGATGTAGCAGTGGCCCAGTTCACCGGGTGGCTCTCCGTCCGGCCAGGGGGCCGGGGTGAAGAGCCGGCCGTGGGGGAGGAGCAGACGGGCGAGGGGGTGCTTCGGGGCGGCGAGGCGTACGCGGAGTGCAGGAGCCAGGTCTCCTCGGCCGTCAGCTCGGCGCCCACGGTGTCCTCCGGTCTGCGCGCCGGTGCCAGAGGGCAGGGATGCCCGTTCGCCGTGACAAGGAAGTGGCCGGCACCCTCAGTCCGCCGAAGCGGGTGGCACGGGTGCCGGCCGACCCAGAAACCTGACCCACTGAAGGTATCGGCCTCGCGGCGAGTCTACCCATGCGGAGCCCCCCGCGCGTGGTTCAACGGTACGGCTTTCCCGACACTCGTGCGACGGACAGTCAGGACCCCCCTCATGATCCGTGCAGGCCGCCAGCACCATGTGCGTACCCCCACCGATCTCGCCGAGTCCCACGGCGGGCACTCCGCCCACCTGGCCGAGGGCTTCCCCGCGCCGATCAGCTCCCCGGGCGCCCGGAACCGCCTCTACGACGGCGAGCAGACCGACGCCCACCTCTCCGGCCGCCCGGTACCGGCGCTCCCGGACACGGAGTCCGACGACGATCTCCTCGACCGCCGGGAGTGCGCGGCCGTGCGCGGCGTGTCCCCGCGGTCCTGGGACGTCTACAAAAACCGCCCGGAGACCGCCGAGCACCTGGTCGTCGTGGGCGAAGTCGAGCACTGGCCCCGCTCCGTCGCCCGCACCCGTACCGGCAGGACGCTCACCGCGGCTGTCGGCCGACCCGCCCGCACCGGCGACCAGGTCCCCCGTGACCAACTCCTCGCCCGTACCGCCCCGCTCCTCGACGCGGACCCGGGCATCACGGCCGCCGGAGTCGTGGCCGCGCTCGGCGTCCACCGCGACACAGCGCAGGACGCCCTCCTGCGGCTTCGCGCCGACCGGATGGCCGACCTCATGGCAGCCGACCCGGGCCTGACGGCGCAGCAGGCCGCGCAGAACCTCGGCTACCCGCCCGCACAGACCAGGCGCGCCGTCGTACGGGCGCAGACCGTGCTGCGCGCTCGCCAGGCCGCCCCGTACCTCGCCTCCGTCGCCCGTGAGCTCCACCGCGCGGGGTGGACGTCCGCCGACTCCGACCCTGTCGTCCAGCACCCCGCCGACGACGTGGTCGCGGCCGTGATCGTGCTCGACGGCACGCACGTCCCGGCCCCCGCCCTGGTCTGGGACGAACGGGCCGGGTGGCGCACCGCCATCTCCTGCCGGCACCCCCTCGGGAAGGGCGCAGCCGTGCCCCCGCCCGGCGACGGCATCCGCCACCTCGCCACCGGCGCCACCCCTCACCCCGGCGTCCTGCGCGACGCCCTCACGTAGGGACACCCACACCCCAGCAGGGCCCCCAGGAAGCCCCTGGGGGCCCTTCCGTATGCCGCCCCGACTCCCCCCGGGGCCCTGACGGGCCGACACGGGGCGCAGCGAGGACCTGGCGCACCCTCACTACCCTCTCCCGCGCAGCGGGTCCCTGGGTCGCTGCGCGACCCAGCAGCGAGACGCCGGTGCTGCGCACCGGCGAAGGCGCAGCGCGAGGGCCCCGCAAGCGGGCCCCTCCGGCACGAGCGGCGCAAGGACCCGGACAACCCAAAGCGGAACATCCCCTCGCTGTACCGGTTGCTCGATCACGAGATCTGGGACGAGCGGGCGGCGGCGCGGGCCGCGAAGCGCAAGGCCGAACGGCAGGCGAAGGCGGAGGCCCGTGCCGCGAAGAAGGCGGCGGATGAGGCCGACGCGCATGTCGAGGGTGGCCGCACTGATGCGGCTACCCCTGGCCGCACCCATGCGGCCAGGGTGGCCGCACCCATGCGGCGGTTCCTCTTCTTCTCTAGAAGTTCTCTCTCAAGAACGCGCGTGACGCGCGGGACGAGAGCGAAGAAACGAGAGAGAGGCGGCTACGCCGGAGCCGGATGGGGCTGATGTGGTCGTGGACGCGTACGCACAGGCGTTCGGTCGTCCGTTGGTGAACGGGTCACGTGAGCGGCTGCGGGCGCAAGCCGTGGAGCTGCTGGCGGCGGGTTACCCGGTGGTGTGGGTGGCAGCGCGTGCGGCGGAGATGCCCGCGAACGGCTGGACCGACCTCGTGCTGCACTGCGAGGGGTCGCGGGTTCCGCTGCCGGAGCAGGCGGCCGGTCCGGGTGCGGCCGGCAGGAGCGGTGCAGGCGGGAAGGCGGCGGTGACGCCGGCGGTCGAGGCGGCGATTCTGGCGCGGGGGTCGAGGCGGCGATTCTGGCGCGGGGGTCGGGTCTGTGAACAGCATGAGCGGGATGTCCGAGGAGCGGTCGGCGGAGCTGCGTGAGGCCGAAGACGCGGTGGTGGGCACGTTGCTGCACCCCGAGGCGAAAGACCCGGCGCCGGACCTGACCAGCGCCCTGTCCGGCACGGATTTCTCGCAGGTGCGGCACGGGGAGCTGTGGGAGCTGCTGTCCTCGCTGTGGGCGGCGGGGCGGGCGGTGGACCCGATCACCGTGACCGGTGTCCTGCGGGAGCGCGGGGACCTGATGCGGCTGGCGGGGCCGGCCGGGGCGGCCTGGCTGCACCAGCTGCACGACGCGGTACCGACCGTCGCGCACGCCCCGGCCTACGCCGAGATGATCCGCGAGGAGGCGCAGTGGCGGGCCCTGTCCGTCGCCGCCGCCCGGACGATGACGGCCGTGCAGCGCCGGGAGGGCACGGCGGTCGCGGCGGCCGAAGCCGCGGTCGACGCCGCCCGCGCGGTCAGGGACCAGCAGATCCAGCGCCTGGACGACGGCGCAATCGACCTGCTGGACTTCCTGGCCCAGACGCCACCAGAGCCGGACTGGGTGATCCCGGGAGTGCTGGCCCGCTGGGACCGGCTGATGATCACGGCGGGAGAGGGCGGCGGCAAGAGCCTGATGCTCCGCCAGGTCATGATGCGGGCCGCGTCCGGCCTCCACCCGTGGAAGATGGCCCGGATCACTCTGGTGCGCGTGCTCCACATCGACGCCGAGAACTCCGACAGCCAGGCGTTCCCCTGGCTGGAGATGATGTTCAACGCGGCGAAAGCCGAGGGTGCGCCGGTCGAGCGCGGCCGGTTCTTCATGCGGCTGATCCCGGAGGGCCTGGCCGTGACGCAGGCCCGTGACCGGGCGTGGCTGGCGCGGTTGGTCGAGCAGACCCGTCCGGACCTGATCAGCATCGGGGCGCTGTACAAGCTCAGTGCCAACGCGAAGAACGACGAGGAAGCGGCCCGCGCGGTGATGTCGGTGCTGGAGATGATGCGGGCCGTCTCGGGCGGCGCGGCGATGATCGTGGAGGCCCACGCCTCCCATGCCCAGATGGGCAAGCGCGACCTCCGCCCGATCGGTTTCAGCCTCTGGATGCGGTGGCCAGAGTTCGGACTCGCGCCGGCCGACCCGGCCAAGAACCCCGGCGCCCAGGCGCTGCGGCTGATGGACTGGATGCCCTGGCGCGGGCCGCGCTCGGAGCGGGACTGGCCCACGCAGTTCTGCCAGGGCCTGCGGTGGCCGTGGCAGGCGATCCAGCACCAGGGCAACGCCCCGGTCGGCACGGTCACCCTCACCGACGACCAGGCCGCCGCTGCGGGCCTCGTCCTCCCGGAGCAAGAGCAAGAACCCTTCTGGGATGACCAGCAGATCCACTGACCGACCCGAGAAAGCCCGCACACGCCAAGCTCAGCGCATCTCAGTCGCCCCGGGCCTAAAAATCCAGTCCGGGGCGGTCGCGTTGGGCCCGCAGATCGCCGTACAGGGCGTCGCGTTTGCCGTGCGGGCACCCGCGCGGGTCCTGCGGCCTCGATGCCGGGGGACGTTCCGCGGCGAGGCCAACGCCCGGCGGCGCCGGTCCGGGAACCACGGCCAGGAGCAGCGGCCGGTCGTGCCGGCCGACGCACCGTCCCCGGCACTGCTCGCTCCGGCGGGCACGGCACGGCGCGGTGCTCCTGGCGGTGGTCTACGCCGAGGCTGCCGGGAACCCCGGAGCGGAGCGGCCGGGACCCGGCGGAACCGGGCCGGTGTGCCCCGAAGCGGTCTCCCAGGGAAGTAGTCGGCGCGCCCGGCGCCCCTTGACCAAGCCTCTCAACTGCGGTTTTCCCCGGCCGCCCGGACCTGGTGGGGCAAGTTGTAGGGCCAGTTGAAAGGCAAGTTGTAGGGCAAGCCGGGGCCGACCGCACCGGTGGAGCTGCTCGCGCGAGTTCGGCGTGCACTCGTGCACGGGCACGCGTGTGCACACGAGGTCCCCGTCACGGTGCTCCCAGCTCTGCCCGGGATGTCCGTTTTTCTCAGGTGACCTGAGAGGTCCGCCCCTGTTTTGCCTGGTGGACGCAGTTTGGCTGTGAGCCTGTGAGGTTCAGGCTGTTTCCGCTGGTCAGGACCGGTTGCCGGTCCGGCGAGCCACCGGCGTGCGGGGCCGGTGCACCGGCATGCTGCGTCGGTGGCTGCCGGTGCCTCGCCGGTCCGATTCCGGTGCGCCTGCCGGTCCGCCGGCATCCGCTGGGCATCCGCTGGCATCCGTCCGGGATCTCGCGGACGGATGCCAGCGGATGCCCAGCGGCTGTCTGGACGGATACGGGCGGAGCGCCCCGCGAACCCGGGTCCGGCCCGGAACTCACCATGACCGGGTTTTCGGCGTGCGTGCAGGTCAGGACCGCCACCACCACCGCCCGGCCACCGCCACCCCGGGTGGCGGTGGGAGGTCACCACACCCCGGGTGGCGGCGCCCTGGATGGCCCGCCGGGTACCGGAACGAGGTCGAGTCGGCGGACTCACCCACCCCACGTCGGCGGCGGTCCTGCGAGCACAGTTCGGCGCGGTCAGGGGGTGGGGCGCTCGGGGGGCCAGAGGAGGCGGAGGTGTCCCCAGCGGGCGCGTGCGGCGTCGGCGGTCAGTCCGTGCGGCCGATCTCCTGCCAGGTCGCGCCCGCGGCCCGGTCCGCGAGGACCGCGACGCGGACCAGCTCCCGGGCCAGGGCGGCGGCGTCGGCCGCGGCGGTGCTGTGGATCCCGGCCGCCGCGTGCTGGTGCTCGACCGCGTCGGCGAGTACCTGTTCCAGGGCCTCGCACCGGGTGCGGATCTCCCCGTTGATCTGGAGCAGGGCGATCCGGGCCCGCATCGCGGCGGCGGCCCGCTTCCGGCCCCGGTAGGCCGCCTGCCGGCACGACCGCGGCCGGGCACAGTACCGGCGGCGGCCGCCCCCTCCAGCCGGGAGCGGGCGCCCGCACCACACGCATGTGTCCCTCACATCCGGAGGAATCCCCCGCAATTCAGTGACAGACACCCGGCGGCCCGTCCCGGCCGCCGGGCGGTGTTTCAGTCCGGTACGGGGGAGCCGCCACGCTTCCGCAGGTCCCGCACCGCCAGGACCACGCCCCGGCTGTCGCTGAGCAGCGCCATGAATCCGAGCGGGACAGCGAGCCACCGCCACGCACCGTCGAAGGAGACGAGCACCCAGACCACCCAGAAGACCTGCATCGCACAGAGCACCAGGTTGCCCAGCAAACGCAGCACCGCGTGCGGTCTCCTGCGGAACACGCTCTCGAACCAGGTCTTTTCCATTGCCCCACCCCTCAATTCGGCCCGGGATCGGCCCGGACGACGACAGGCGCACCATAGAAGGTTCGCTCCCCGCCAGGGTCCTCAGGGAAGTAGTCGGCGTCCGTCGCGTCCCGGAAAACGCGGCCTGACCTGGTGTTGACCAGGTCCGTGGCTACCCGCCCGGTGCGACCAGAAGCGCGACCAGGAGCGCGACGAGAGACGCGACCAGGAGCGCGACCAGAGGCGCGACCTGCCGGTGGCGCCCCGGGGGCGTCCTCGACCTAGCGGCCGCGGACTCCGCGCCCGGCCCGGCCGGGGCCGGCAGGAGGACGGAGCACCACCTGGTGCGCCATGGGTTGCGGTGTCTGTTGCACCAGCCCTGCCCGCTCACCACGCCCCACTGCAGGCCAGACACCGAGGCGGGCGTGGTGAGCGGCCCCGACTTCCCCTCGTTCCCCTTGGGGCCGCTGGAGCTGGTTCAAGACAGCTGTGCGCCGGCGGCATAGAACGATGGGTGACCGCGTGCCTACCCTGCGATCTGACGACCCGTCGTAGAGGAAGGGGCGAGCCCGTGGTTGAGCAAGGACGCTTCCGGTGTGGCCAGTGCGGACACACCACCGACTGGTTCGGTGAGGGGGAGGAGAGGGCTGGCGCGGAGGAGATCCACTACCACTCGGTCACTGAGCACCCTGAGATAGTGGCTGAGATCCAGGGCATGCGGCCCGGTCTTGCGCGCCAGCGGCGCATCCAGGCGCTCGAACAAATGGAAACGCGTCGCAGGCGGAGGTAGCAGGGGCGGATGCGTCGAAATGCTGATGTCCGCCACGTTGCCCGGCCGGTGCGGCCAGAGGCGCGACCAGGAGCGCGACGTGAGGCGCGACCTGCCGGTGGCGCCCCGACAGCGTCCTCGACCTGGAGACCGCCCGCTCCGCGTCCGGGCCTGGCCGGGGCCGACGGGAGGACGGCGCACTATCGGTAGCACTATGTGATGCGCCATCGGTAGCACCATCCGTAGCGCCAGGGGTTGCGACATCTGTTGCACCTCCCCGGACGCGGGCCGCCCGTTCCCCCAGGTCAGGGCCGGGACAGGCGCTCACCACGGCTCGGGCTTCCCCTCGTTCCCCGGGCCTGGCTGCTGAAAGGTGGCGGGGCGGGTGACGGGGAGTCGGGGAAGGCGTGCGGCGCTGCGCCGGCCTTTCTCGCGGCCCGTCGCGGAGCGCGCCGGGCGGTGCCGGGTGGCGGTGGGCTCTACGCCCTGGGGACGGCTCCGGCCTCCATGGATGCCGCCAGGGCGGCGTCTGTGACGTCGGGGTGCAGGTGGAGCACCATGTCGGTCCCCGTGACGCTGAAGAGCCGGCGCAGAGGTGCGGTGGGCGCGGCGATGCGCAGCCAGCCCCGCTGGTGGGTGGTGAGGATCAGCTGCAGGAAGGTCGAGTCGCCGAAGGTGATGTTGCCGGCGTCGAGGATCAGGCCGCCGTGAGAGGCGATGGCGGCCTCGATGTCCCGCTCCAGGGGTTCGAGCGTGTCCGCGTCGAACTCCCCGTGAGGCGCGATCACCGGCAGAGGGCTTCCACCAGCGAAAGCTCCGAACGTTGTCATCCGCCAAATGCTACCGACGCCGGCCCGGGCCCGGCAGGGGCCATGGACGGGCAGACCGCGGCGAAAGACCGGCCGTTCGTCTGCCTGCCGCAGGTACTGCCATGGGTGCTGCCGCACCGACTGCTGCCACGGGCGCTGAGCTGCGCGGACCCCCCGAAACCCCCGCACCTGACCTCGGCGTGGCAGCACCCATGGCAGCTGCTCCGGCGGGGCTTGCGCGGCTAACCCCTGCCCGTCGCACTGTGCTGCCTGACCCCCCGCCACCCGTCCGACCGGACGACTGTGCGGGGCCTGACGCCACCAGCAACCTCGCGGCTCAGCCGCCCCGACCGAGGAGACTCGCCATGACGACCGCTCAGCAGCCCACCACCGCCCCGACGCCGGTCTCCGCTGCGCCGCTCCCGCCTTCGGCTCCCACGGCTCCCACGGGCCCGTCCTTGACCGTGCCGTCGTGGGTGGTGCCCACCGTCGTCGTCGTCGTCGCCCTGGTCCTCGTGTTCCTGGGGGCCATCGTCGCGGCGATCGTGGTGCACATCTGGCCCGGGGCCCTGGTACCGGTGACGGTGATCGGCAGCGTCTGCGGGGCGGCGGGCTCTCTCGCCACCGTTGCTGTCCTGGCCCGGCGGTGAGGGGCCAGACGCTCCCGGGGAAGGGCTCCCAGGTAAGTAGTCGGCGTCCGCCGCGCCCCGGAAAAGGGCCTCTGACCTGGCATTGACCAGGCCAGAGGGCACCCGCCCGATGCGACCAGAGACGCGACCAGAGACGCGACCAGGAGCGCGACCAGAGACGCGACCTCGAAGCCGGCACCAGGCCCTGTTGCCGACCCCGCCCCGCTGCGGCGCCCCGGCCGCGCCCGGAAGACGCCCCGGCCAAAGGCGGAGAGATGGAAGAGAGCAAGCTCTGTGGCAATTGCGGAGAAGAATGCGGAGACGCCTACTGCGGAAAATGCCCACACTGCGGGGGCGAGCTGGAGGAGGAATACGTCTGGCCCAACCCGTGCATGAAATGCCGACTCAAGCAGCAAAAGGAACACGCCCGCGAACCGCTCCCTTTCGACCTGTAAAAACGGCGAAGGTGGTGGTGGTTGGTTCGTGTTCTACCCGCGCATCAAAAGGCGCTCCGGGCATCTCCGGTAGTAGTCCAGAGTCCCAATCACTACACAGGTAGTCGAAATGATGCACCAAGGGGAAGCGGTGTCCTGGGAGTGTGGCCCAGTTCCGCCAAAGCTACATGCGCCGCATTTGATGCAGCGAGGGTGCGGGCTGGTTCCAGAGTTCATCCCGCACCCGACCTGAAGCAGCATCACCCGGAGTTCTCCGCCCTGTCGTCCCCGTGGTGGCGACCCTGCCCCGCGTCCTCCTGACGGCCCGTCAACCCACCCCGGCCGCCCCGGGGTGGTGGGCCGAAAACCCAAGCCCTACACAGGCCCGCGCGTGATACACCGTCCGCTGCCCGTAGCCAGCCCGGCGAAGCCGGTAGGGCGGGAGCGCAGCGGACGCCCCGCCACGCAGCGAAGCGGAGAGGCGCCCACAATTACCGTGCAGCGGTAATGAGAATTCCCGCGTGCGGGAATTCCCCATAAACCGCGCAGCGGTTTACCAAAGGCGCGCAGCGCCTTTCAGAATGCGCGCAGCGCATTCCCGCTCTAATGCAGCGCGCCAGCGCTGCATTACCCGCTCCGCGGG
>NZ_JBIAJC010000037.1:0-13397 GCF_042871745.1 Streptomyces sp. NPDC005576
GACGCTTCCTCTCCACCGACCCCGTCCCCGGCGGCAACGCCAACGCCTACACCTACCCCCTCGACCCCATCAACCAATACGACCTCAACGGCAAGAGCCGCTGGGGTTGGGCCAAGAAGGGCTGGGGGGTTGCTAGGCGAGGATGGAAGAACAGGAAGTCGTACTGGGGGACCGCCAGAAGGCGCCTCAAAGGTGCCGCGGAAATCGGCCGCCGGTACCAGAGCATCGGATCATATTTCGGTGGAAGCATTGGTGCGACATACGGTGTCGGGTACTGCGTTTCCAAGCGTCCGGGATGGCGTTCCTGTGGCATGCACATAGCTGGCGGGTTCTTCGGTTTCGGAGGAGTTGGAGGAGCTTCAGGAGCCGGATGGGGGTGGTACAAAGTATTCAGGAACCGACACAAATGGTGGTGATCTCCACCGCTAGGTAATCGGTTCGCGTAAGCGATCTCAGCCCGTTGCACCCTGAGGGGGCGGATATGGATATCCGCCCCCTCAGGCTATTTTGTGTGATGATTCTGGCTATCGCGTGTGGAATTAAGCATACGACACTGCCGAGAGGATGAGTTCGATCTCGTCGGCTGCTCGCAGCCGTTGGAGACTATTTACAGGTCAACACCCTCGCGACCGAGCAAGCCTGCCGAGCAAACCCGCAGGTGCAGTCATTGCGTCTCGGCGAGCATCTCACCCAACTGGATGACGTATTCAACTTGGTTCGAACTCCCATGAATACGCACCAGATACTGACGTTCGGAGAATTTATATATCTCGCGGCGGGTTACTTTTTTAATGTCGGGATTGTACGTCCTTGCGATCTCAAGGAGTCCTTGGAGAGCTACTGCCTCGTTTCCTTCGATGGTCGACACCGTGCGCATCGCGGGCGGTGGATCAAACGTGTGTGCGGTTATTATCCACTGGGACATGACGGCCTTTCCTGGGATGTGCGGAAGGTTTTCGGGTTACCTTCGTTGGTAGCTTAGTACTCCAGCCGTAGATCGTGATCCGCGGTCTGTGCTGACTGGGTTGGCCAGCTTGGGTTTGGCTCCTGTGCCAGGGGCCACCAGGCGTTCGTGGCCTCTGTGGGTGCGGAGCACTTGCTCGCGTTGAATCAGCATTGCTTAAGTCAGCACGTCGATGAGTTCGTTGAGCTGCCGACGGGTCATCCCGGTCAGTTCCGGGTCCTGTAGCGAACGGTTTTTTGATTTCAATCGTCAGTCATGATTATCCATCATTAGGCATGAAGGGATCCTAGTTCTCCTATTTGAGTTGATGAGAGCGAAGGCGGAATCGTGATGAACGGATATGGGAGGCATGCGACGGAAGCTCCAGCCAGCGGGGTAGGAGGTGGAGTAGCGCCGTGAGGCCCAGACGCGGTGTCAGTTCCGCGTCCGGGCCTCATCGGTGAGGTGGCGGCTACTTGAGGTAGACGAGCCCGTCGGTCGTGATGGCCGGGCGACCTGAGGTGCCGACAACGACGATTTTGATTGTGTGAGTGCCGCTGGTGGGCCAGGTCTTAGTCCACTGCACATCGCGGTACTTGGTGGTCGTGGACTTCAGATCCACGGTGGACGTCTTCACGCCGTCCACGTAGACGTACGCCTGTCCCGAGGTTCCGGCACGGGAAACGACCCAGGCCGCTGAGCGGCCGGTGAACTTCCAGGTGAGGGAAGCGTTCTTGGAGCTACTGCTGTAGGACTTGCCGCCGAGGTAACTGCCGGACGCCTTGGTGGTCCAAGTCCCGGTGCGGCTGGCGGACGTTTCCTGGAGGATCGTCGAGGTTGCGGCAACCGAAGCGGCTGAGGTGTTGCCTGCCTGGTCGTACGCGCTCAACGACCACGTGGTGGAAGTACCGGACTTCGAGGTGAGCGCGGCACTGATGGTGGTCGGCCCGTAGGTGTGGGCTGAGGGAGCAGTCAGGCGTACTTCCTTCAGTGCGGTGCTGTCGCCGGCCTTCCACCCGAGCGTCACCGGGACGGCAGTGGTGTTGACGGTTCCGGTGCGCAGCGCGAGGGAGGGTTTGGTGGTGAAACTGGGGGCGGTGGTGTCGGCGATGACGGTGGCGTTGGCGGTGACCGCGATTTTGCCGGAGACGTGGACGGCGCGGACTGCCACGGAGTGGGTGCCCGGGGTGAGGGTGAGCGGTGCGGAGGTGGCCGTGGGGCCGGCGGTCGCGGTGACCTTGCCGTCGACGATGACGTCGTAGCGGTTGACGAACGCCGTCGGGGTGCTGAGGGACCAGTGGGCTGTGACCGCGCCCTTGGTGTAGGCGGTGGTGCCCGAGGTTGCGGCACCGGTGAACGGCTGCAGGGTGAGGCCGGTGACGGGGCCGGCTGCAAGGCTGCGTATGCCGGCGAGGGAGGTGTAGAGCTTGTTGCCGGGGCACTCGGTTGCGTAGCTGTCGCGGTGGCCGGAGATCCGGTTGAAGGAGGCCGTCTGTCCCAGCTTGAACTTGCCGTTGTCCAGGCCGGCTGTCAGGTCAACCTTCCCTGCGGGGTCGGCGTGGTACTGGCCGAGCTTCCATGCGGCGATGCGTGCTATGGAGGTCTTGGCGGCAGCGGAAGCGTCGATGGAGGAGTACTCGCCCAGGACGGCGATGCCGGTGGTATTTGTGTTGAATCCGAGGGCCTGTGCCCCGATGACCGGGCGATCGACGCCTCCCTTGCGCCCTTCGAAGATCGTGCCGCACTTGTCTACGAGGAAGTTGTAGCCGATGTCCTTCCAGCCTTGGCCCATGTGATAAGTACGAATCGCACGGACCATTGCGGCGGACTCGGTGCACGAGTAGGTGTTGGCATCCACGGTGTGGTGGACGAACACGACCTTGATCTCAGTGCCGTACTCGGGTGCCTCGTCGTTCAGCGACTCGTCGGCGCCCCACTGCGCCCGGGTCAGAATCGTGGGACGCGGCGCGGTCGACGTCGGCGCGGGCGGCAGAGTCGAGCTCGGCGACGCGGTCGGCGTGGGACTCTTCGTTACGGATGGCGTTGCCGACGGGGAAGCCGGGACAGATGGCGACGGCGTCGCGGACACCGACGGGGTAGCGGACTCCGACGGCGTGATGGACGGGTCCGGGGTCGCATCGGCCGGAGCAGTGGAATCCGTTGCCGATGGGGTAATGCTCGGCTCATCGTCCATCACATAGGCGGCATTTTCCGCAGGGAGGGTGGCTGTTCCCTGCCCCGGATCGACCATGTCGAGGCGGAGCCCGGCAGGCAGTCCGGCGCCTTTGCCGTCGACACGCACTTGCACTCCGTTGGAGGCGCCCACCCAAACCGGCTCCGTAGCACCTCGAGTGCTCTCCTCCTGCCGGGAGTCGTCTCCATCGGCCTTCAAGGAGATCCACTCGCCCCACTTGCTGTCGGTCGCGCGCCGGGCACGGACTTCGACACTGCCCGGCAGCTCATCGGCGGGCTTGGTCCATGACAGACCGATGAGGCTGAAGGGATCGGTGTCACGTTCGGGCACATCGGCCCGGTTCCCCTTCACGGTGAGTTCCGAGGAGTGCACGTTGGTGTGTACCGGCCCGGTGACCGGCTTCGCGGCGCTGTCTGAGTGGCCTGCGGAGGCATCGTTCGAGACGCCTTGGAATACGGCGACTCCGATGATGCCCGCCACCACTGCGGCAGCAGTTCCCCACACTCTGTTCTTCGTCATGACTTTTTGACGCCCCTCCACGTCTTGCGGCATCACACGTCGGGAGCATTCCTCTACCGCCATGTGCCATAACTAGTGTGACGTGAGCGAGAGTTGAGTTGCGGCCAACCTTGTGTGATGTAGACCACGTTCCGCAACGCGCCGGGGGCTTCGCCGTAGGCGAGCTTCTGCGGACCCCGCGGTTCGCGGGCGCCAATCAGGGTGTCGGGGCGGGCGCGGGCGATGGCCCGCAGCCCTCGATGTCGCCACCGGCAGCCTGCCCGCGGCCGCGCCGCTCCTGTCCTGCAGGAACTTGACCGCCCGGCCCTCCAGCGCGGCGCGGACCTTGGTTTGGTCGTCGCCGGAGACCATCACGCCGCGCTCGCGCAGCCTGACGACTGCGGCCGCCAGGTGGGTGGACGCCGTCGTGGGGGCGCCCCGTCTCGCCAGGCCGTACCCGTCCGGAACTTCCAGATGATCCCATTGAGGACCGTCCGGTCGTCCAGCCGCTTCCGCCCTCGCTCCGACCGAGGCAGCAGAGGGCGGGGCGGCCGACTCCACTGCCTTGATGGCTTCGCTGTAAGCGCGCACCGCATCTGGGCTGCGCCCGTAGGCCGCCTGCCAGGATTCAACACAGATAGCCCTGAGGCCCTCGGCCGTAGAGCCGGGGAGGAGTTGAGGGCGAAGCGCGTGAGGCCGCACCAGGGCAGGTGCGGCCTCACGCGCCGATGTAAGGCGGGGGTCACAGCAGGCGGGCGGTGGTCTTCTCCAGGAATGCGGTCGCGGCAGCGGTGTCGTGTCCGAGGACGACGGCTTGGTGCGGCAGGGCGTCGAGGGCTCGGATCAGCTCGGGGGTGAGGCCGGTGAGGGGCAGCAGTCCGAAGATGTCGGGGTAGCGGTCCTCGGTGGCCGCGTTGAAGAAGTCGTTGGTCTGGACGCCGCGGGTGGTGTCGGTCAGCGCGGGGTCGGCGTCGGCCTGGATGCTTGGGAAGAGGATGCTGGCGGCGTGGCCTTCGACGGCGAGCTTCATGCCGAGCCAGGTGGTGAGCTGGTCGGGGAAGAACTGGGGCTTGAGTTCCTTGCCGGATGCCTTCCACAGCGGGGTGCGGTCCCCGGCGACGAGGGCGTCGGTGACTCGCTGGTGCTGGGTGGGGTGCATGAGTTCGCCGTCGAGGACTCGTTGGCGGACCGGCTCGTAAAGGCCGAGGGAGTCGAGGAACCCGAAGCCGATCGCCGCGGCGGAGGGCCACGGCAGGATCCGGATCCTGCCGTCCAGGACGCGGACGAAGATCCGGTCATTGGCGAGCAGGCGCCATCCGGCCCGGGCCAGGAGGAATCCGACGGTCGTCTTCCCGGCGCCCTTGTCGCCGAGGGCGAGGACGGTTGCCCCGTCGGGGCGGGTGGCGGCGGAGGCATGGAGGATCTGCCAGCCGTCGGCCAGAAGCCGGCCGCGTACGACCTCGCGGGCGAGGCGGGCGGCGGCGGTCGCCACGGTGATCTCGTCCCGTCCGGCGATCACCATGCGGCTGGTGTGGGGGTTCCACTGGTAGGCGAGGCCGCTGTCGGGCTGGGCGGCCGCCACGACGCCGTCTTCGTCCGCCCGGTAGAGGAGCCAGTCGCCCGCGAACTCGGTCTCCACCGGGTTTCCCGCCGCGGTGACGTGCGCGGTCATCTGCTCGACCTGGTCCGGGTCGACGTCGGCGGCCGCCACCGCGCCATTCGCCTCCGCCGGGTCGACGGTGACGGCGCTCCACCAGGAGCCGAAGTAGCGCAGCGCCCAGTCGGTGACCGCCGCCTTCCGGCTGACGACGGTGACGGCCTGCCCCCCGGTGGGGCTGATGCGGGTAGCGCGGAAGTCGGTCATGCGGTCTCTCCTGAGTTCTCGACGAGGCGGTATGCCTGGCGGATCTTGGTGTCGGCGGCGTCGAGGCTGCTCGCCTCGGCCGGGCTGAGGGGCGGGAGGCACACAGTGGGGTGGCCGCCCTGGAAGCGCAGGGGGATTCCGAGCCAGCTGTCGGCGTGCCAGCGTGCGGACAGCTCGATCACCCCGTCCGTGATGCCGAGGGTGTGTTCGAGGGCGGCGATTGTGGCGCCGGCCGGGCCGCAACGGGTCCGGCCGATCCCGCCGTTGATGCGGCGGGGGCGGGCGGCCAGGTCCTCGCGGATCTCCTGCAGGGGGAACTCGGCGGGGCGGTCGTGGACGGTGGTGGACGAGGCGCAGATGACGGCGTGGTCGCCGTGCTCGCCGATGACGTGCCCGGCGACGGCTTCGACGGGGACGGCGAGGTGGCGTGCCAGGACGATCCGGTAGCGGGCGGTGTCGGTGTTCGAGCCGACGCCGTAGACCCGCTCGCAGCCGGACACGTCGGCGAAGAGCCGGGACAGGGCGTCGACCGGGTTGGTCACCATCGCCACGATGCCGGTGTATCCGGCCAGTTGGCGGGCCAGCGCGCTGATGACCGGGGCGTTGGCGGTGAGCCCTGCCATCCGGACGTCCCGGCGGGCGGTGTTCGTGAACACGGCCCGCGCGCAGACCACGATGGCGTCGCAGGTCAGCATTCGGTCGGGGGTGCACTGGCTCACCCGTACTGGGGAGCCGGTCACCTGGCACATGTCCTCAAGATCGGTGACGAGTCCCCGGGCGGTGCGGCCCGATCCGGAGGCGACGAGGAGCGAGTCGCACCAGCTGGATGCCACGAGGAGCGGGGCGAGCGTCTGGCCCACCGCCCCCGCGCCGATCAACCCGATCGAGGTCACGCGGACATCGCCCACGTCGCGTCGTCCAGACACGTCCGCCACCACGTCGACGCCGTACCCCGCGACGCCATGGACGCGGTCGCGTGCTCCAGCATCTCGGCGATCACGGACGCCCGCTCGACCACGCCGCGGCCATGCTCCGGCAGCGGCAGGCCCTCGGGCCCGGACTGGGCGGACAGGTAGGTCGTGAGGATGTTCGTGGTGTCCATCAGCCACAGCAGGACGAGGTGGCGCAGCCACACGTCCCGGTCGTCCGGGTCCAGGCGGTTGCGGGTCAGGAACACGAACCGGCTGATGCTCGCGAGCGTGGTGCGGGCGTCGTCGGCCGCCGCGGAGCCGCTCACCAGGTTGAGCACGGTTCGCGAGAGCAGCTTCGCCAGGTCCGTGTTACCCCAGCCCCGTTGGAGCCCCGGGTCGAGGAAGGCGAACCCGCGCGGCGTGCGCACCACATGCTCGGGCTTCAGGTCCCCGAAGACCAGGGGCAGCGACGGTATGACGGGCAGCGGCTTCGCCGTTCGTAATCGGGCCACGACCGGGGCGAGCACCGCCCCGTGGCCCGTGTGCTCCAGGTACGTCGGCCCGGAGAGGCCGTTGAACTTCCGCTGGAACGTCCCCGCGATCGACCGCTCACCGATCAGGACGCTGTCCGTACGGCCGCCCGCACCCGCCCGGCGAAGCGCCGGCGTCAGCTCGGCGAAGACCTGCTCGAACAACTCCGCGGTCCGCAGCGGCTCCCGCGCAATGAGCTCCGCGAGGGTGGGGCCAACGACTGCCTGGGTGAGCAGCACCGCGCCGTCACACCCGGCCACCCGCGGAACCCGCAGTCCGGCCGCCCTCAGGGCGGTCAGCTGCGCCGCCTCGCGCCGCAGCAGGGCTCCGGGGGAACGGCTGTAGGCGGTGTGGGCCTGCTGGACTGCGGGCCAGTCGCCGCACGCACCGCGCAGCACTGACACCAACGAGACCCCAAGGAAGCAGACCTTCGCGAACAGGGTCTCGCCGTCCACTTTGACCTGCCGTACGTAGCTGGTGATGCTCGGCGTGCTCTCCTGGACATGTATCTGCGCCTCGGGCCACAGGGCCTGGGCGGACCGGACGATCTGCTCGTCCGCGAACTCCAGTACGCGTTCGACCGACGTCACGGACGGCGTGGTTGCCGTACCGCGCTCGACAGCCTGGGAATGGGCCACAGGGTTCCTCCTTCGGCCGTGCAGCGCGCCCATCAGCGCGCAGCGAATTACGCACAGCGGCGGCGGTTACACGCTCTGTGCTGTCGTACACCCTGCCATTGAATTTCAATGATCGGTACCTGCACTGCTGAACTTCCTTACGCCGAAGGGTTGATGGGCCGGGCGGGCCGACGATGACCCTTGCCGCGTACGCTTCTGCTGGGCCGCACGGAGACCGGCGGCGCCTCGGGGAGGGAGCAACGTGGCGAGGTCGGTAGGACCTGCGGGCCGAATGCAGATCGGCCGAGTTCTGTCAGTTCTGCGTGAGCGCGCCCGACTCACGCAAGCTCAGGCCGCGGCAAAGGCCGGCGTGAGCATCGGCACGGTCAACCGGTACGAGGGGTGGCAGGACCGTGCCGCCTTGCGCATACCGACCCTGCGGGCCATCGCCGACGCGTGCGGCGCCACCGCCGAGGAGCGCGACGGCCTCGTACGGCTGGCCGGCACGCACGAAGAGGGATGGTGGCTGGAGGACCCGGCACTGCCTCAGATCCTGTCGCCGCTGGTGTCGTTCGAAAGCTACGCGACCTACGAGCATGTGTGGGCGAGTCTCCTCATCCCCGGTCTGCTCCAGACTCCCGCGTACGCTCTCGCAGTCCATCAGTCCGCCCTGCCTCGCACCGACGCGGCCACCATCCAGGCCAGCGTTGACGCGCGGATCAAGCGCCAGTCCGTGCTGGGTGCCGACGGCCTCCACCTCTGGGTCGTCCTGAAGGAATCCGTCCTCCGGGACAAGATCGGCGGCCCTGCGGTGATGGCCGAGCAGCTCGGGCACCTGATCGACGTCTCTCGACAGCCCCACATCACCCTGCAAGTCCTGCCGAGCGACGTCGGGCACGTCGCGGGCGGAGGCCACTTCCTTCTGCTGGGCCGGGATGACGCCGATCCGATGGCATCGATGGCCGTGGTCTACCTCGAACTGCACAAGCGCGGGATGTATCTCGACGCGGCCGCCGACGTCCAGGAATACAAGATCGCTTTTGACTACCTGCGGTCGGAAGCCGTAAACACCGAACGCAGTCGATCTCTTCTGGACACAGCACGACAGGAGCACACCCGATGAACACCCCGCCGCCGCCCACGAACGCCACCACCTGGCGCAAGAGCAGCTTCAGCGGCCCCAACAACGAGTGCGTAGAGGTGGCCTCTCTGGACGCCCACGTCGGAGTCCGCGACTCGAAGCTTCCCGACAGCCCCGTTCTCGTGCTCTCCGCCGCCTCGTGGGCCGTAACGCTCGGAGCTCTACGGTCCGGCACACTCTGACCGAACAGGCAAGCAGCCGCGGCCGGGCGTCGACGCGCGCCGACCTGCCGGGCAAACGCCCGGCGGTCTGGTCCGCGTGAGATGCATGGGCGGCTCCGTAGAGTCAGGCCGTTCGATCCAGTTGCCGGGGCGCGGCAGCCTTGCCGCAGGCGTTCAAGTTGAACCCGGCGATGGGGATTTGCTTGATCGGCCCTTGGCGGGATAGATCTTCTTCACGACCCTGGGGAGGGCACCACCGCTGGTCGGGGATTTCTCGTTTCCGTCATGCCGTCCGCCGACGTCACGACTGACGCCGAAGGCACGTCGACGGCACTATGACACCGACACCGCACACCTGCGCGTCGGCCCCGGCGTGCCCGCTGCTCTCCGTGGAGTCGTCTTTTCACAGGAGGCAAAATGCCCAACCCTGCAATACCCGGGTCCCGGCGGACCCGGAAGAGGGCCACATCGGCAGCGATCGTGTGTGCAGCTCTGATGGTCAGCGGTTCGATG
Source organism: Streptomyces sp. NPDC005576 (assembly GCF_042871745.1). Lineage (NCBI taxonomy): Bacteria > Bacillati > Actinomycetota > Actinomycetes > Kitasatosporales > Streptomycetaceae > Streptomyces > Streptomyces sp. NPDC005576. The sequence continues at coordinate 9,374 of NZ_JBIAJC010000037.1, forward strand.
ACGATCACCGCACGCGCGGCCGGCAACGACGCCGAGACCGCCGACACGGCCGCCGTGCCGGGCGGCGAGAACGCCGCGGCACCCCAACCGCGCAACACGACGGCTCGTTCCACGACCGCCTTCACGGCCGCCCAGCGCGCCGACTTCGACTTCGACGGCGCCGGCGACCGTGTGTACCGAAAGACGTGGGGAGACGTCTGGATCGAGGAAGATTTCAGCCGCGCGATCGTCACTCCCCGGGGCAATGCCCAGGTCCGGGACCTGATGCTGCCGGGCGACATGACCGGCGACAGCATGCCCGACTTGCTGACGCTGACCGCCACCGGAGATCTCTGCCTGCACAGCGGCGGTCCGTCGGCCACACGCGTATACGGGCTCGCCGGCCACACCACGCTCAGCAGTGGCTGGCAGGCGTACAACAAGCTCGTCGTCCCCGGTGACCTGAACGGTGACGGCAAGCCCGACCTGCTGGCCCGCAGCACCGCTGGGCTGTTCCTCTTCCCGGGCACCGGTACCAACTTCGGCAAGGGCATCCAGGTCGGCGGTGCCGGCTGGAGCCAGTTCGACCAGCTGGTCGGCGCGGACGACCTCACCGGCGACGGCCTGGCCGACCTGGTGACGCGCAATGCCTCCGGGCTCTTCGTCTATCCCAGCAACGGCGAAATCGACAAGTACCCGTTCCAGGCCCCGATCCAGATCGGGGGCACGGGCTGGCTGCAGTACAACCAGCTGGCCGGCGGCACCGACTACAACGGCAACGGCACCGCTGACCTCCTGGCCCGCGGCTACGACGGCAGGCTGTACTCCTACGACGGCAAGGGGACCGGAACCTTCAAGGACCGGGCGCTCGTCGGCGATGACTACGGTGCGATCGCGCAGCTCGCGGGCGCCGGCAACATGCAGGCATTCGGCAAGACCGGAATCGTGGCCCGAAATGATGAAGGCACCCTGTACCGCTACACCGGAACCGGACTTGGAACACTGGAGCAGAGAGAGCAGATTGGCTTGCTCTGGGCCACTCAGAACGAGCTCATCAACAGTGTCGCGCTACGGGCTGACGGGTGGCCCACCGTGATCAAGCACGACACGTACGGCGGCCACCTGTACAACACCTCCGAGTACGCCAACAACGACACCGACCTCGCGGCCGGCTCGAAGTCCTACAACCTGGTCGTCGGACCCGGCGACCTGAACGGTGACGGCAAGAGCGACCTGCTCGCCCGCAGCTCCACCGCGCTGTACTTCTACGCGGGCAACGGCGACGGCCTCTCCATGAAGGGCCGCGTGCAGGTCGGCGGCAGCGGCTGGAGCCAGTACAACAAGCTGGTCGGCGCCGGTGACTACAACCTCGACGGTCGCGCGGACCTGCTGGCCCGCAGCTCCGCCGGACTGTTCCTCTACCCCGGCACCGGCAAAGCGGCCACCCCCTTCGGCGCCCGCGTCCAGGTCGGCGGCCCCGGCTGGAGCCAGTACACCAACCTCGCCGCTCCGGGCGACATCAACGGCGACGGCATCGCCGACCTCCTGACGTCCAACTCCAAGGGCCAGCTGTTCTTCTACGCGGGCACCGGCGTCACCAAGACGCCACTCAAAGCACGTGTCCTGATCGATGGCGGGGGCTGGAACCAATACCCCGACCTTCTCTGACCACCTGGTCCCCGCTCTCCGCGCCGGGAGGCGTGCATGCCCGCTCCGGTTCCTGAAGGCTGTCAATCACTCCTCCACTTTCTGGTGAGGGAGTAGCTGCCCCTTCGTCCGGACCCTCCACTGATCGACGCCACCCACACTCATCCCTACGCGGTGGGCGCGGGTGGCGTCGTCCTTGAAGGGCGTATACAACTTTGCTGACGCAGCTTCAGCGTGCATGTGACCCCGCTTGGACGGGACAAAAATCTCGACGTTCCGGAGGTGGCAGTGATCAAACGGCACTCCCGGCAGGGCGCGTACGTCCTGTGCAAGCTGCATCAAACTTCGGGCGCCACCCGCCCGAGTGAACCCGTGACGGCCTAGTTCGTCCTGGATCTGGTCGGGAGCGACGTTGTCGCCGGCCTTGATGCGCATCGTCACGGGGCGGCCGACCTTCGTCACCGGCGAAACACCCCCGCGTCGGCGGGGAGGACGCCGTGTCCGGAATTCCGTGCACGTCGGTCGTTGGAACACCCCCGCGTCGGCGGGGAGGACAAAACCTTGTCTCCACCTGCGGAGCCGTCGTGTCGAGGAATGCTTCCAGGCCGCGAAGAACGAGAACGGACTCGATCATTACCAAGCCCGCAGCTATACCGCGTGGCACATAACTTTATCCATGGCCGCTCTCGCCTTCCTCGCCATCCTGCGAGCGGAGGCAAAAAGGGGATCCCGAAACCGATGGCGAGCAATCCCTCATACCCGTGACCATGAATGAGGCCCGGCGACTCTTCAACCGTATCTCCGCTCCCCTCTACCACGGTTTCCAGCACGTGCTCGCCTGGTCCGTATGGCGAAGAAAGAGCCAAGCCCGAGCTCGCATCAGCCACTACAAACGCAGAGGACATCACGAAGTGTCGTTGCAGTATTAGTACTGCAACGACACTTCGTGACGTCTGGGGCGTTGTCTCGTTGGACGTTGCATGCGGACAGAGATAGCTGACGAATGGTCAGATGTATTCGGTGACTTCGTGGCTCGGTTCGCGGGCCGGTTTGGGCGGGTGGAGTCGCGGCGGCGAGTGGTGTCCTACCTGCGGGGACTGCTCAGCGAGACGGAACGCAAGAACGGCTGGACCCTGGCGGAGACCGTCGGTGACGGCGGCCCCCAGGGCATGCAGCGGGTGCTGAACCACTACGTGTGGGACGCCGGGGCTCTGCGCGACGATGTCCGCGACGCGGTCGTGGAACTCCTCGGGGATCCCGAACAGGGAATTCTCATCCTCGACGAGACGGGATTCCTGAAGAAGGGCACCCGGTCGGCGGGGGTGGCCCGGCAGTACTCGGGGACGGCCGGCCGGATTGAGAATTCCCAGATAGGGGTCTTCCTGGCCTACGGATCCGGGAAGGGGCGGGCCCTAATCGACCGCGAACTGTACCTTCCGAAGGACTGGACGGCGGACCGTGAACGCTGCCGCGCAGCCGGCATCGAGGATGATGTCGAGTTCGCTACCAAACCGGACCTGGGACTGCGCATGCTGCAACGCGCAGTCGAGGCTGGGGTCCCGTTCGGCTGGGTAACTGCTGATGCTGTCTACGGCCAGACAAGCCGAATCCGGCTATGGCTGGAGGAACACGAAATCCCTCACGTGCTGGCGGTCCCGAAATCGCAGATGGTCATCACGATGGAATTCTTCGGTCAGGCCCGCGCCCACGAGCTGATCGGTCGGCTTGCCGACGAGGAGTGGACGCGCCTGGCCTGCGGCAACGGCGCTCATGGGCCAAGGATTTACGACTGGGCAGCAGCCCCGATCCGGCCCTGGCGCGAAGAGGGCTGGGACCACTGGCTGCTGGCACGCCGCAGCCTCACCGATCCCGCGGACACCGCCTTCTACATCTGCTTCTCCCCGGCTGGCACACCTCTGGAGGAACTCGTGCGGATCGCGGGATCCCGATGGATGGTCGAAGAATGCTTCCAGGCCGCGAAGAACGAGAACGGACTCGATCATTACCAAGCCCGCAGCTATACCGCGTGGTATCGGCACATAACTTTATCCATGGCCGCTCTCGCCTTCCTCGCCATCCTGCGAGCGGAGGCAAAAAAGGGGATCCCGAAACCGATGGCGAGCAATCCCTCATACCCGTGACCATGAATGAGGCCCGGCGACTCTTCAACCGTATATCCGCTCCCCTCCACCACGGTTTCCAGCACGTGCTCGCCTGGTCCGTATGGCGAAGAAAGAGCCAAGCCCGAGCTCGCATCAGCCATTACAAACGCAGAGGACATCACGAAGTGTCGTTGCAGTATTAGGGGATGTCTCATGTGGTGATGCCGTGACGTGCGGCATCATTGTTGTTTGTGAGTGCTGATCTGTCGCTGCGGTTGGTTCCTGACGGGTTGTGG
>NZ_JBIAJC010000038.1:0-12844 GCF_042871745.1 Streptomyces sp. NPDC005576
CGGACGCTTCTTCTGTGAAGGCACGACAGCCATCCTGTCCGGCGGAGGGATAAGAAATCCGCCGGACACCGACCTCCCCCAACTCCGACACACCGGAACTAAGCTGCGACGACCTACTAGCTCCTCGAGTGCTGCGAACGCGGTCATCGGCATGTCGGAGTTCGCCCGCACCATGGCCTCGGTCAGTCGCCTCATCACCCCGCCAATGGACCTGTATCCCCGTCTCGGCGAGAGCCTCGTCGCGTTCGGCTCGGTACTGTCCGGCGTCTCTGGGATGGGCGCGCCGGCTTTCGTGCCGAGGCTGAGGATGTTCGACGACCTCTTCGCCTGGCGCGCACCGATGACGGACTTCGTCAAGCGCCTGGCTGACATTGTCGCCGGTACCCGGTTCATCATCGACTGAGCCAGGGGTCTGAAACCATCCGTTCTGACGGAGGCTCGGTACGCATACGAGGCGTACTGCCAGGGCGACCCCGAGCCGATACGGCACTTCCTGTTGCGCTGCCTGCGGTTGTGGCCCGTCCTTGAGGACCACTGCCAGGCTCTCGCCGTCGCAATGTGCGAGCGTCGCTGGGAACGGGAAGCCGACCTCGATGACGACCGTTCAGTCCGCAAGGTGCTCGCCGAGTATGCGCGGCAGGGGTGCGACCGGGAGTACGAGCATCAGATCTCTGGCGGGAAGATCGGTTATATCCCTGACGTCTGGGAGCAGCCGGACTCCGTGCCCGGGCAGGAGGACTTGGTCGTGTCCCGCAATGTGCCGTGGGGGGAGCACTTCGATACCGCTTCGGCGCGGTTCGTGACGCGACGGCTCAACGAGCTGGAGAAAGACGTGGTTCGGGTATGGGCGGGGAACGCACCCATACCGTGGACCGAGGTACCTGCTCTGGTCGGTCAGGACGCGTCCCGGGCGGATCACAGCCGACGCAAGGTGCGACGCCTTGGCGACGAGTGGCTTCAGCGGGAAGAGAACCGCGGGGGTCTGGGATGACCACACGGCCTGAACGGACCCAAGAACCGCTGATGACGCTCCGTACTGCGGTCATCCTGATGGCGGGGGTACAGGCGGCCCTCGCTGCCGGTGCGCTGACGGCACTCGCGGGGCACTCCTGGCCGCTTGCCGGTTTGGCAGCCGGGACTGCCTTCAGCGGTGCGGTGACCTTCGCCCGCTCCCTGATCGACTGAGATCCCGGCGCATCTTGCAAATGGTGAAGGACTAGAAGTAAGGGTACGGGTACGTACCCGTACCCTTAGGGGATGGGAAGGAGCACGATGATGTCTGATGCCAACGTCCGTATCCCCGAGGAAGCGAAGGATCGGCTGGCCGCGATCGCGGCGGCGGAGGGTCTGTCGCTGCGTGCGTACCTGGCGCGGCTGGCGGAGACGCTGCTGACGCCGGCGGAGCGTGCCGAGCGGGCGGAGCAGGCGCGGGCGGCGTTGAAGGAGTGGAGCGGGTACGCCCCGAGCCCGTCCGAGCAGGACGACCTGGACCTCGAGCTCGACCGGCGGCTGGCGCAGGTGTCCGGCCGGTGAGTGACGCCATGCACATCGTCCTGGACGACACGGCGATGGCGGCGGCCGGGCAGGGCAATGTGCTCGCGTCCAGGCTGATCCATCGGGCGCACGCCGAGCCGGGCTGGTTCCTCTACGTTCCGGCGTGTGCGCTCGTCGAGGCCGACAGGGCCCGGCCCGGCACTGCCGAGCACCTCGCCTCGCTGCCCGGGATCACGGTCCTGGACCTGGACCTCGCGGCCGCGCTCGCCGTGGCCAGGCAGGAGAGCTGGGCGGCCGCGCACAGTCAGTACGCGGCGCAGCCGACGCCGGACCGCCCCGACGGGGCGATCGTCGCGACGACGGCACCGGAGCGGTGGGCCGGTGAGCCGGTTCGTGTCCTGGACCTGACGTCCTGATCCCTGTTGTACGTACGAGCGCGCGGCCCCGCCGTAACCGGCGGGGCCGTCGTGCGTTCAGCGGGAGCCGGTCAGGCGGTGGCGGCGGTCGGTGACGAGGGTGCGCCAGCGGTGGCGGGTGGTTTCGGGTCCGTCGAGCCACTGTGCGGTGGTGGGTGTGGTGAGGGGGAGGCCGGCCATGAAGTGGGCGATGTCGACGAAGTAGGTGTGCTCCTGCGAGGTGGTCTCGCGTAGCCGGTCGAGGGTGGCGGCCAGCGCGGTGTGGTCGTCCAGGACGGCCTGGTGGAACGCGGCCGCCAGCTCGATGGCGGGCTTGAGCGAGGTGAGTCCGGCGTTCTCGATTTCGTTGCGCAGGGTGGTGATGTCGGTGTCGACGTTGTGGGTGCCGGCGTCGCGGATGAGGGCGGCGCGGCGGGCGTTGATGGTGGTGGCGCGCAGGTTGAGGCCGGTGAGGAGCTGGTGGGCGAGGTCGATTTCCGTGGTGGCCTGGTCGGTGTCGTAGAACGCGACGGTGAAGGCGTACAGGGCCTGGTTGTGGGCGGCTTCGCCTGCTTTGGCGTGCTGTTCGGCTTCGGTCCGCCCGGCGAGGTAGGACTCGGCGGCGCGCCGGGGCTGGCCTTGGAGCCAGTACAGGTCGCCCAGTACGCGGTGGTGGCGGCCTTCCCAGCCGAGTGTCTGGGCGAGGGTGTGGGCGGTGGGGAAGTCGCCGGTCAGGCGGGCGGCGTGAGCCAGTCCCCGGCGGGCGCCGGGGACGAGGCGGCTGGTGCCGGCGGCGACGTGCTGGTAGTCGGCTCGGGATTCGCGGGCGTGGCCGGTGTCGCGGAGGGATTTCGCCCGGTAGTAGAGGGCCATGTCGTGCAGGTCGCCGGGGAGCAGGCCGGTGTCGATGACGGTGGTGAGCCGGGCGACGGTGTGGGAGCGGTGCTCTCGCTGGCGCCGGACGAGGGTGGCGAGGAGCTCGGCGAGCGCGTCGGCAGGGGTGGAGAGGCCTGGGCCGCTGCCAGTGGGTGGGGCGACTGGTTCCCACACGGAGTCGCTGATGTAGGCGAAGGCCGCGTCGGTGAGCCAGCCGAGATCGAGGGCGTGGTCCTGGGCGAGGGAGAGGCCTTGGCGCAGGCAGCCGAGGAGCAGGAGCCGGTCGCCGTCGGTGCCGGCGTGCCATTGGTCGCCCAGGGCGTGCAGGGCGCGTTCCGCGGCGGCGCGCCAGTCCGCGTCGGACCATCGGTCGTCGGTCTGGTCGTCGGCGCTGCGGACGGTGGAGCGGATCAGTCCGTGCAGGTGGTAGGGCCACAGGCCGAAGGTGTTCTCGCGGACGAAGGGCCGTTCGATCAGGCGCAGGGCCGGTGCCTGGTGGGGGGAGTGCTGCGACCGCGGTGGCCAGGTTCAGGTCGAAGGCGTCGAGCAGGGCGACGGAGCGCAGGACGTGCCGCTCGTCGGGGGTGAGGTCGGAGAGGGTGCGGGCGACCAGGGCGGGGAAGTCGTGGTCGAAGTCGGCGGGGTGCGGGGGTCGGCCGGTGCGGCGGATTTCGAGGAACCGCATCACCGACAGATCGAGGTAGAGCGGAAGCCCGTGGGAGCGTTCGGTGATGGTGTGGCGGATCTCGGGGCTGATGAGCGGTTGTCCGTCGCGGGTCAGGCGGCGGGTGAGGTGGTCGTCGCAGTCCTCGGGGGAGAAGTCACCGATGAGGATCTGCTGGCCGGGTCCGTGAGGTGTCCGGGCGGCCGGGATGGCAGCCGGCAGGGCCAGGCCCGGCCAGGCACTCGGTCCGGTGTAGTCGAGCTGTCCTTGCAGGGCCGCGTCGGCCCACTGGAGGCGGGAGCGGCCGGTGACGACGAAGAAGCAGTTGGGCATCAGCCACACCACTCGCTGGATGAGGCGCTCCAGGTCGCGGTGCGTCCGGTTGCCGACGTCCTCGAAGGTGTCGAGGAGGATGACCGGCGACACCGCCTTGTCGGCCGGCAGCCGGGCGAGCTCGTAGGCCAGCAGGTGGGGGTAGAGGGACAGCGTCTCGAGGTCCGGGTCGGCGTCCAGCAGGTCCGCGAGGCGTGCGCAGCCGGCGAGCGCGCGTACCGTCTGGCGCCGCTCGCGCAACGCGGTCGTGAGGGAGGAGACGACTTGGCCGACGGCTGTGCCGACGGTTCCGGGCAGCAGCAGTGTCTGGGCGATGTCGGCGAGTGCGGACTGCACCTGCTGGCCCATCGCTTTGCCGAACCGGCCCGTGAGGCCGCCGCGGTGCAGGTACTCCTCCAGGCTCTCGCCGGGGTGCTGGGCCTCCCAGTAGCGGCGCAGGGCGATGTCGAAGGCCGGCAGGGGCCTGCCCAGGTGGGCGAGCGCGGCGCGGATGGTGAGGACGACGTCCTCGAAGGACAGCATCACCCGAGCGAGCGCGGCGATGTCGTGCAGCTCGGCACGGTGCTGCGGCAGAGCGGCCAGCAGCTCGCGGTGCACGGGCGCCGCCGCTCGGCCGCCAGCGCCTCCAACGCGTGTACGGGCCGCCGCCGGGGCCGCGCACGTCCCGCACCAATGGGGCGAAGTCGCGGACGACGACCAGCACCGACGCGACGGCCGGATCCCGTTCCGCCCGTTCGACGACCTGGGCCAGCGCGTCGAAGCAGATGTCGTGGCCCGCCCGGGTCGTGAACCTGGCGGGCATCCCGCGCCGGTGGACCCGCGCGTAGCGGTCCGCGGCGTGCGCGAGGAACGGCACGGTGTGGGCCGACGACTCCGATATCGCGCCCATGCCGTAAACGTGCCCGTACAGCTCGTCAAGCGCCTCGGCGGACGCCTCTCGACCGGGGAGATAGAGCGCCAGGATGTGCCGCGGCACATCCTCGACGGTGCCGTCGGCGTACGCCAGCTCGTCCCACGGCACACGATGCAACTCCTCCGGCCCCCGCGTGCCCGACTCCCTCCCGTGACGGTCCCTCAACCACCCCCGAATCTAGCCCAGCTCACTGACAGTGAACCCCGAAGGTTGCGGATCGGGCCCGCCCCTCCACCTACCGCCCGAAGTCCGCCGCGACCTCGCGCACGTCCGGGTCGATGCTGTCCTCGGCGCGGGCGCACAACTCCTGGAGGGCCTCGTCGAGGCCGAGGTGGTAGAGGAGTTCGGCCATGCGCCGGTAGTCGTCGCTGTCGTCCGCGTCATCGAGCAGGCGCCGGACAGCCGGAGGGACGATCTCCTTCGCCTCCCGCCAGGGCAGCCTTCCCAGCAGGTTGCGGATGAGCATGGTGTGGCGCACTTGCAGGGCGAGTTCGAGCAGGTCGTCGACGAGGGCTTTCGTCGGCGTCGTACCGAGCGTCTCCAGAAGGAGGACGGCCCGTACCACCTGCTCGGGCCGGCGCAGGGCCGACCTGAGCTGCTCTTGCGCCCCCTCCCTGTCGATCCGCAGCGGGCCGAGTGCGTGGTTCAGCCGGTCGGCGGCTGCGAGCGCCCCCGCAAAGACGTCGTCGTCCGCACGCGCGTTCGTCTGGGACATGCCTTCCCTCACTTCTTCTTGTTTCCCACCCATACCCAGTCCAGGCCCGCAACCAGGTCGCTGAACTCTCCCGCGGTCATGGCCACGGTGGGGTAGATCGTCCGGTGCCCCCACTCCTTCATACCTCCGACGTCCTCTCCGTCGGCGTGGATCCCCAGACCGGGCGGCAGTTCCGCGTCCGGTGCCAGCACGTGGAACTGACCGCTGACAGGCGCCAGTTCAGGGTAGACAAATGTCGACTTGCCGGAAGTATCGTCCATGGGGGACTGCGGCGCGAAGGGGCCGACGACCTCGTCAGCGGACTCCACATGGAGGTCCCTGTCCAGGCGGACCGGTTTCGGCGCCTCCTTGTTGCCGAAGGCATGAAGAGGCTCGCGTTCCGCGGCCGTGTCCAGGGCGTTCGCCGCTTGATCGACAAGGGCCGCCGCGGCCCCGGCCACGGCCACGCCGACCTCCACCAGCGCCTGGGCCGCACCGACCACGGCGTCGGCGCCGCCTTCCGTACGCGGTTCGCCGGCTTCGTCCTCAGGCTCGGGTTCCGTACGCCGGGTGTCGGCCCCGTCCTCGGCCCCGTCCTCGGGTTCGGGGTCGGCGTCGGGCTCGGGTTCGGGGTCGGGCTCGGGTTCGGGTTCGGGGTCGGGCTCGGGTTCGGGGTCGGCGTCGGGCTCGGGTTCGGGGTCGGCGTCGGCGTCGGGCTCGGGTTCGGGGTCGGCGTCGGCGTCGGGCTCGGGTTCGGGGTCGGGCTCGGGTTCGGGGTCGGCGTCGGGCTCAGGCTCGGGTTCGGGGTCGGCGTCGGCGTCGGGCTCAGGCTCGGTTTCGGGGTCGGCGTCGGGGTCGGGTTTGGGCTCGGGTTCGGGCTCGGGGTCGGGGTCGGCGTCGGGCTCAGGCTCGGGCTCGGGTTCGGGGTCGGCGTCGGGCTCAGGCTCGGGTTCGGGGTCGGCGTCGGGCTCAGGCTCGGTTTCGGGGTCGGCGTCGGGGTCGGGTTTGGGCTCGGGTTCGGGCTCGGGTTCGGCGTCGGGCTCAGGCTCGGGTTCGGGGTCGGCGTCGGCGTCGGGCTCAGGTTCAGGTTCGGCTTCGGCTTCGGGCTCAGGTTCGGACCCGGGTTCGGCTTCGGGTTCAGGCTCGGACTCGGGTTCGGCTTCCGGTTCGGGCTCCGCCTCCGGCGTGGCCTCGGGCTCGGTTTCCGGGTCAGGCTCCGGCTCCGGATCGAGTCCCGGGTCCGGGCGGTCCGGTGGGGGAGGCTCGCCGTCGGTTTCCGCCTGATCGACCGGGGCGGTCCGCTCGAGGGCGTCGACCTCCTCGTCCGCGTACTGCCCCGCTTCCGGTTCATCGTCGAGGGCGTCGCCCTCCTCCCACTGGTCGGTCTCGGCCGGGAGCGGCCCGTCCGGCCCCTCCGGCTCGTCCCCCTCCTCGTAGCCGTCGCCGACCTCCGGCGGCGGAGGTGGCGGCGGAAGCGGTACGTCGGACACGCCGCCGAGTTCGCTCATGACCAGCCCACCCCCGTCCGGGCGCATTCCTGCGCCACTCGTACTGCCGTCTCCCGTAGTAGCGCTGCCAGTTGCGGCCCCTCCGCGCAGGCCGCCCGGAAGGCCCGCCGCACATGTTCCTCCGTCGTTCCCCCCGTCTCCGCCGTGATTGCGCCGCGCAGGCCGCTGCGGGTGACATCGCCGATCCGGGCGTGCGCCTTGTACGGCGCGTAGCCTGGGAGGGCGCGGATCTGGAGGCGGTGGTCCGCCGCCGACGTCCCGGTCAGGCGCAGGCCGCGGGACGCCCATTGGGCCTCGTGGTCGGGGTAGGTGTGGGGGCCGTCCGGCATGTTCCGCCGTGCCTGGTGGACGACGGACAGGACGTCCCGGAAGCGGTAGTTGGCGTAGGCGTAGCGCCGCGGGTCGCCGGTCGGGGGCGGTGTGCCGAGCAGGGCGGCGGAGAGCACGGCGTACAGGCGTTCAGCGAAGTCCGCCGGGTCGACCTCGTCGCGCATAAGGGATTCGCGGGCGGCGACGGCCCGTTCGACGGCGTAGACGAGGGTGCACTCCAGGTCGCGTTGCGGAAAGGCGGTGAGCGCGGCAACGACCGGGGCGGCCGGGGCGGGCGCGCTCTTGCCCATCGCCTGGGCCGAGGCAGCGGCGTCCGCCCAGATCAAGGGCAAGGGCTCCAGGGAACGGTGGTGGGAGTCGTTCATGGTGCGCAGGGTGCACGACTCGCGGCGGCAGGAGGTCCCGCACAGCGGGCTGCGGCTGCTCAGCAGCGGCGGCTCTGTCGACGCGTCCATTGCGCTCTCGGTGTGCTCCCCGTGCGGGATCGCCGTCAGGACGGGCCGGTCCATGCCGTCGGCGGCGACGGCGGCCCGTCCGGGCGGCAGGGCGACGACGTTCTCGCTCTGCTCGGGCTGGAGGTTCATCGTCGCGCCGACCGCGCGCCGGTCGTCCTCCGCGGGCAGCCGGTGCATGATCTTCAGCGCGCTGTTCTTGATGACGTCGGGCAAGATCTTGCTGGGGATTTGCTCGACGATCACAACACCCTCGCCGTACGCCCGGATCTCCGCCAGCAGGGAGGCGAAGAGCTCGACGGCGGCGGCCGCCGGCCCGTCGTCCACGTTCTTCAGGAGCCGGTGCGCCTCCTCCACCACCAGGACGTGGCGCAGCGGGACCCCGCCGGCGCCGTGGTGCACACGCAGGTGTTCGACCAGGCGGATGAGCACCGCGCCGATGAGGAAGGCCTTGTCCTGGTCGTTGGTGATCGTCTCCAGTTCGAGGACCACGTTCCCGGCGAGCAGCCCGGCGATGTCCAGGGGATGGCCGCCCTCGAAGAAACGGCCCGGCGCGCCCTCCCGCAGCGAGCCCATCCGGACGTCGACGAAGCCTTGCACGTCCGCGGTGACCTCTTTGCCGTATCCGATCATCTCGACGACCTGCCGGGCGGTTGCCTGGAGTTCGCCCAGAATCGGGTAGCGGGCCGTCCGCGGCTCGTCCGGCTCCTCCAGTACGTACTTCGGCTTGTGGGCCGGGCGCGGTTCGCCGGTGACGAGGTCCCATCCGGCGGCCGTGTAGCACTGGGACAAGGCACGTGACAGCACCTGCGGGAAGGGCTCGTGCCCCTCGAACGCCGCGAGGAACAGGGCGCGTACGAGGTCCACGTGGCTCTGCAGCGGAAAGCCCGGCTCCGGCTCCAGCGGGTTGAGCGAGGCGGGGGCCACGTCCACGTCACCGGGCCGGATCACGGTGACGCGCCGGGCGTGCTCGGGTCCCCCCGCCGCGGCGAGGCGGCCGGCGATGCGCGCGTACTCGGCCTTCGCCGGTTCGACCGCCAGCCAGGGGATCGGCCGGTCGTGCGTGGACAGGGCGGTGAGCAGGCTCCGTACCGTCTGGGACTTGCCCGAGCCGGTCGCCCCGCAGACGAAGGCGTGCCGGTTGAGGGTGGAGCGGGAGACGTGGAGCTGGTCGGCGGGCATGAGGGCCTCGTCGAGGATGTCGCCGATCAGGAAGGCGTCGGGGTCGTGTCCCGTGTCGTCGGAGGTGACGTCGAACCGGTTCGGGGCCACCGTACGGATGCCCGGGAGCTCCCGCGCGGGCGGCCGGGCCAGCGCCGCGACCAGTTCGGCGGGGGCGACGAAGGGCACGCTGCCCGGCGGCCCGGCGGCGCCCGCGGCCGGGGCCGCCGCCGGTTGCGGCGTGACGGTGGTCAGCGCCTCGGCGAAGGGCATCGGCCGCCGCGCCGGCACGAGCACGTACGGCAGCTCGTCGAGGTCACTGGCGCCGCACAGCAGGGCCGCCGAGGCGAGCGCCGACTCGGGCCGCTCGGCGCCGACCAGCACGCGCACGTTCCACACCCCGGTGGCCAGGGCCCTGGCTAGCTCGCGGTAGCGGGCCTCGGCCCGGTCGGCCGCCACCCGGTCGGCGGCGGAGTTCTCGCGCTGGCGCAGCCGGGGCAGCTGGACGGCGAGTGCCGCGCGCTCCTGTTCCAGTCGCTCGTACGGGACGGGCTCGGCCAGCACGAGCCAGGCGAAGGCGTCCGGGAGGTGGGCGACCGCGTCGTCGAAGGAGCCGCGGCGTTCGCCCGGCAGGGCGCGCTCGTCGTGGCCCAGGCGCAGGGCGTCGTGGGAGCCGGGGCAGGGGATCCAGAACGGCAGCCGTTCCAGCAGGGCGACCGCCTCGCCCGCCGGGACGTCGCGGGCGGTGGAGCCGGGGGGGTAGCGCAGGGGGCGCTGCGCACCGTCCGCGGCGGGCTCGTCGCCCGCGGGCGGGAAGCTGGGCGCTCCGCCCACCAGGAAGTGCAGCGGCTGGTGCCGGCCCGGGCGTATCCATGCTGCGGCCAGACCCGCCGGGCGGTGCTCCCCACCGGCCGAGGGCGCGGAGAGCACGGCGTGGGCCGCCGTGACGGCGGCGGTGAGCTGGGCGGCCGTACGGTCCACCGTGTGGCCGTCCTCGGGCCGCCGGGGCACGGTGATCAGGCGGTGGAAGCGGTACGCGCCGAGTCCGGCCGTCCAGGCCGCGCCCCCAGGCCCGGCAACGGGGCTCACGTCAGGCTCGCGCGGGGGCGGGCGGAGAGGCGGGGCAGGAAGTTGATGCCGGGATTGCAGTCCCCGAACACGACGCGGCGGCCCGCCGGACCGGTTTCGACGAGGACCAGGCCGGTCGCCGGGAGGGCCTGGAGCTGGGTGGGTTCGATCGCGAACTCGTAGACGCGGCTGAGGTTCTCGCCGGTCGTCGTGGACCGGGCGGTGGAGGTGTTGGTCGAGTCCTGCCAACTGCGCGAGAGGGAGGTCGAGAAGGAACTGGAGCTCCCCCAGCTGCTGCCGGAGGTACCGCCGCCCCGGTTGGAGCCGTCCGTGTCCGAGACGCCCCGCTGGCCGCCGTAGCTGCTGCCGCGGCCCTCGGTGAGGGTCTCCCCGACCTGCCGGGTCAGCTGGTTGACGAGGAACTTGTGCTCCTGCCCGATGAACTGCGCGGCCGCCTTGGCCTCCTCGCCGTTGCCCATGCGCATGAACACCGTCGCGCTGTCCGATCCGCCAGCGACCTGGAGCGTGCCCTCCCGCAGGTGTTCGAGCAGGAACACGAGCCGGACACCGGCCGTGCGGGCCTCGCGCGCCATCGATTCCAGGGCGTCACGGCCGAGGTGGTCGGCTCCGGCGACGACGAGGGTCCCCGAGCCGTGCGCCACGGCGCGGGTGCGCAGCGCGTGGACCAGCCGGAAGAAGACGAAACGGTCGGTGAGGTCCTTGCGGCGGCGCACGGAGTCCTCGGTCGTGACGATCGTCAGTCCGCCGGGCCGCCACCAGTCCGCGGCGCGGCCGCCGCCGGGGACGGCGGCCTCCTGCCCCCTCGGAGTGAGCAGCTCCGTCTGCGCCCGGACGTAGCGCAGTTCGTTCTGGACGCGCTCGCCCTGGCCCAGGAGGTCGACGGCCCGGGTGATCGACTCGACCTCCGTGGGGCCGAGCAGCCCGGGCGCGCCGGGGGTGGGATCGTAGACGCGGAGCAGGACGCGCAGCCCGGCGGCGAGCCGGGCGAAGGTGACGGGTCCTTCGAGCAGTTCCGCGACGGTCTGGACGAGGTCCACGTCGATGGTGTGGAGGTCCACGTCCGCGCCGGGCGGCCGTATGGTGCCCAGTGCCTCGGCCATGGTCTCGGCCAGCTCCTCGGGAGTGAACTCCGCGCTCAGGTCGGCGTCGAGCAGGGCCCCGGGCATGGGTACGTGGGCGACGGCGATGTCGCGGCGCGCGGCGAGGCCGGCGAGTTCGAGGGCGACGGCCTGCTGGGTGAGGTCCAGGACGACGAGCGGGGCGCCACCGCCGAGGAGCGGCCCGCCGACCGTGGCGAGCAGGCTGGCCCAGCCGTTGCCCGTGCCGCCGAACACGTCGATCCGGCTGGGACCGGAGGCGAGGGAGAGCGGGAACCAGGTGTCCAGCGTGTCGTTGTGCCGCAGGTGCTCCGCGTGGTGGGCGTCGATCCGGCTCTGCCAGGCGCGCTGGCGCTTCTCGTAGTCCCGGTGGGCGCTGGTGCGGGCGGCTTCCAGGCGCCGGCGGGCGGCCCTCAACCTGGCGGCCGGGGAGGTCGCGGACATGAGGACGATGACGAGGACGACGACGATCACGACGGCGGACGGGCCGCCGGCCGCGTAGGCGACGATGCCCGCGAGCAGGAGGAGACAGCCCGTGCCCCTGTTCTTCCGGGCGGTCATGGCGCGCTCCTCCATGGCGCGGACCTCGTCGCCGGAGGGTTCGGAGTAGACGGGCGGATGCTGGGCGTCCCGGTGTGCGGGGGGCGCGGACGGCTGGACGAACTCCCAGCCCCAGCGCTCCTGGCCGGTGAAGACCCGCCGCGCCAGTTCCGCTCCGGCGTCCGGATCCTCCCCGCCCCGAGGTTCGGTTGCCGGTGCGCTCTCAGCAGTGCTCATAACGCCCCCCTGTGGCTGTCGGAGCATCCTGACCTTCCGGGCGCCCCTGTCAGCTCCCGGGAGCCGCGCGGGAGACCTCTTTGACCAAAAGTCATCTACGAATGACCGAAGTTGAGGCGCCGTCATACATCCGGACCAGTGCACTCCGCCGCGAGGTCCGCGATCCGGGCCGGGTCGATGCGGCAGCAGCCGCCGATGAGGCGGGCGCCCGGGCGGCGCCTGGCGGCGACGGGACAGCGGGGCCCGCTCCGCGGGGGCCGGGTGGCGGTGGCCGGCAGACGGTTCAAGCGGCCGGGACCCGCTCGTCCTCCAGCGTGCTGAAGTCAACGTCGAGAGGGGTGTCGTAGTCCTCCGGGGCAATCCTCAGCTCGTGGGTGGAGTACAGGCCGAAACGGTTGACGTGCTCGGTCAGGTACGGCGACATCTCGGCCAGGCCCATGGGCGTCGATCTCGCAGCCCTCGGCTTGCAGCTGCCGTACCCCGTCGGCGATGTCCAGGGTGTTGTGGAAGATCAGCAGGTTGGCCAGCAGCGAGGTGAACTTCACGTCTTTCTCCTGCTCGACCGGGTCGAGCACCTCTGGTGAGGTGACGGATACGGCGACCGGCCCAGCGAGGCCGCGACGATCATCAACCTGCTCCTGGACGACCTGGTGCCACCCCAAACCTGCGCGAACACTGGAAGGCGCCCGAGGGCCTGACCGCCCTGCTCAACGATGACCACAAGCAGGGCAGCGAACTCACCCGCAGCACCCTGCTGTACGCCCGGATGAGTCCACCGCGCGCCCGGTGAACCGGTGCGCACCGATGGGGGCGGTCCCGCACGGGGCCGCCCCCATCAGCTGTTGAACTGCCGCAGCGAAGGGCTGAGCGTTCTCACTGAACCTTGAACGTGGGTTCCTGGCCGTCAGCATCGTGGCGGGTCCGCTGAGCAAGGTACTTCCGCTTGCGTTCTTCGATCTCGGCTGGGGTGAGGATGTGGCAGCCGCAGGCCGCGTCGGGGATGAGATCCGGATCAGGGTTCTCGCACCACGGGTCGAGGCAGTAGTGCATGTCAGGTGGCG
>NZ_JBIAJC010000039.1:0-11245 GCF_042871745.1 Streptomyces sp. NPDC005576
AAGCTCGAGGGCGTCCAGCCGATGGCCTGGGCCGTCGATCTGATGGAGAAGGGCCTCAACCCGGCCCGCCACATCAAGGGCGGCGACGCCGTCCTGGACGAAGGGGAATAGAACCGTGGGAGAGATCGAGGACGCGATCGAGCGGGCCGACCGGGAGCACTTCACCCGGCAGCCGCCGAAAACGCTGAAGGGCCAGATCGGCTACCTGCTGCGCCAGTTGGGCAGCGCCAGGGCCGTTGCGGCGGAGCTCGGCGTCACCGCCGACTCCGTGAACCGCTACCGGCGCGGCGCCCGCAAGCACGCCCGTGCCGACGTCGCCTCGAAGATCGACGACGCCGTACGGGCCCGGTGGCAGCCCCAGGTCCGCAAGCGCCGCCGACAGCAAGCAGCCGCCACCGGGATCACCGTGGAGACCCGCGCCCGCTTCGGCTACACCGCCCCCTCCGGAACGACCGACGACGGCCGCTTCCGCCGCCTCACCGTCAAGCTCCCCGCCACCTACGCCCAGCGCCTCTTCGATGCCCGCGACACCGGCGCCAGCGACCAGCAGATGCGCGGAATCATCGCCGAAGGATTTAAGGAAGTGTATTTCCAGGACGGTGGCGGCCGGGCCCTGGGACTGTCGGACGTGGAAATCAACGACATCGATTACCTCGACCTCGAATACTAATTCGGAGCCTTGAATGGCCAGCATCAACTACCCGTACTGAGCCGAAGCAAGGTAGTTGTCACATAGGCAGGCTGGTTGTCACCGGCGGTTGTCGATTGCCTTGGCCAGGAGCGTGGCGTGGTCTTCCAGCAGTGGCTTGAGGGCGCCGTAGTAGGGCTGGTAGTCGGTTGTACGGAGCCAGTGGAAGACGTTGTGCCGCTCTCGGAGCCAGACAGCACGTAGCGCTGGGTCGTGTGCGATATGCGGCGGGCAGGGGACGAAGTCGGGTTCGCCTTCGGTGGCCCGGGTCCAGATGTAGGCGCTGACGGCCAGTCGTCTGCGGTCGTCGCTGATGGGCTTTCGATGGCTTGTGAGGACCGGGAGCTGGGCGAGGATGTGCTGCCAGCTCTCGGGATCCAGGGTCCAGGTGGCGAGGACCTCGCGCCGGTGCTGATAGTCGATGGTGGGGCCCGCGAGGAATTCGGCAGTGATGGCGTCGAGCGCCTGTTCGAAGTCGCGGGCTGTGCCGCTGGTGCGGAGGTGGCGGTTCAGCAGTTGTGTGTAGCCGTTCCGCTTGCCCTGGGGGTTGATCCCGAGGAACTGGGCGGCTTCGTCGAGGCTGCCGCCGCGGGTGCGCCGGACGAGGAAGACCGAGGCACTGCGTCGGCGCATCTTGGGGGCGATGGCGGAGAGGAAGCCGAGGTGCTGTTCGGCGAGGGCTTCGGGCAGGAACGCGGGGATGTGTTCTGGTCTCAGGCCGACGCCGGTGGAGGGGAGGCGGAGTCCGCCTTTGCCGGTGCGCCGGAAGGTGGGAACGATCGTGTCGGCGGCGTCCTGGAAGCGCTCGGAGCAGGCACTGCGCTGCTTCTTGAAGGTTCTGTCCCAGATCAGGTGCCGTGTGGGCGGGATTCCGCTGCGGTTGCGGTTCTCCTCGGGGGCAAGCTGGGAGAGTGCTTCGCGCAGGTCGTCTGCGGCCAGGAGGCGATCGGTGACCTGGAGGAGGCCGGCGCAGACGAACGCGTCGACGGGTGCCCCGGTGGATCGGTAGAGACGGGAGTCGGCTCCTTCGTGGATGGCGAGGTGCTGCGCGACGGCTTCGGCGAGTTGGCGGGTGGTGCCGACAGGCTGGATGCGCGGCCAGCAGATCATGACCAGGCCGGTGAGCAGGATGAGCTCGGTGAAGTACTGCTGGGCCGGCTGTTTCGGACCGCCCGGCCGAAGCAGGCGAAGAATCTTGCGCTGGAGCGCAAGCAGGCCGGGCCCGGGTCGGTGATGGTGCAGTGGGTCATAGGCAAGCGGTGCCCCGCAGGGGTCGTCGTGCCGGCCGTTCTTGGTGTCCCGGACCGTGGAAGTCCGGCAGTGGGTGGGGTGGACTCCGGGGGCGGCGGGACGGGGAAACAACTGGGCCCTGTTGCTGAAGTTGACCGGCTTTCGGCAGTGAGGGCAGAGGTGTTCGAGGAAGACCTCGTGGAGCGGGCAGGCGAAGACGACGGGAAGGCGCCAGAGGATCTTCCAGGGCCCGCCGTGGGCGTGCTGGATGTCGGAGCCGTCGCCGACGAGACAGCGGGGGCAGTAGCGGGCGGTGGTGGGGAACAGCCATCGGTCCGCGTGCATGGAGTAGACGTTGCCGGCCCGGACGTTGGCGACGCCGCTGGCCGCCGGCGGGTAGCGGGAGGCGAAGGGTTCCAATGTCATCGCGCGGACCTCGCGGGGGTCCAGGCGGGTGGTAGCGGCGAAGTTCTTGATCTCGGCCGGTGTCAGCCGCGTCGAGAGTGACGCGCGGGCCCGACCGAGCCGGTCCTGTTCGGTCAGGCCGGTCAGCCGGGCGAGCTCGTGGGGCGAGATGTGCAGGCGGTGGGACAGACGCAGGGCGAAACCGGCCAGCGACTCGCCCTCCAGCGGGTCAAGGCTGAGTCCGAAGGGCCGCCGCCCGGAGCTCATGGCCATGTCAGTCACCCGTGGCCGGCCTGTTCCCGCGGTCGTCAAGGACCGTGTTGCGTCCGCGCCCTCGGCGCGGCTTGGGCTTCGCGGGCGGGGCGGTGTTCTGCGGGATGTCGGGGACCTCACCGGCGCCGGGGTCGAGATCGTCCAGGTTACCGAGGTGGATCGTGGTCTTCGCGAGCAGTTCGGGAGTGAGGCGTTCTTCGCCGGTGAGGATCGCCTCGGTGCAGCTGTCCTCGATCAGACGCCGCAGCAGGCCGACGACACCGCGGGTGCGGCCGAAGAGGTACTCGGGCATTTCGCCGCTGGTGAGCATGCCTTCGAAGGACCGCAGGAGCCGCAGCTGGTCCTCGATGCCGGCCAGGTGATCGAGGAAGGCCGTGATGCTGGCCGGGGTGGAGTAGTCGAACGGGTCGAGATCGACCATGTCGAACCGGCGGCCGGTCTGCGTGGCGGCCGCGGTGCTGTGCCGCCCACTTCGCCCATGGGCGGGGAAGACCCACTGCCCGGTGCGCTGGTCGACGTAGGCGCCGCGCAGGAGTCCGGAGCCGGGGATGTCCACGCCGATCAGGATCAGGGTGACGTTGAGGTCCATCAGTTCGCGGATCAGGTCGAGCGTGTCCTGGTCGTCCTCGCGGTGGAGCCGCAGCCGGGTGATGTCGTCGATCAGCAGGGCAGTGGTGTGATGGTCCCGGATCGCGTCCCGCACCGCTCTGACCAGGTCATCCAGGGTCCCGGGGTGCGGGTTGCCGTAGACGTTCAAGATCGCCTTGCAGAGTCCCTTGGGTGTCGCGCGGACCGGCAGGCGGCAGTAGGCGACGGGCACGAACACGTCCCGGGTGCCGGGGGTCGGGCCGGGCAGCAACTGGTGGTGGACCTCGCGCCAGACGTCCTCGAAGGACGCGGCCGCGTCGCAGGCGGTCTCGGTCTTGCCCTGGAACCCGCCGCCGTTGATCATCAGGCCGTCGCGGGTGCCGGGCATGAACTTCACCGCGTTGTTCTGCAGCCGGCCGCGCATCAGGTTCGCGACCCGCGCGCTCATCGGCGTCTCCTGCAGCCGCATGTTGACGTGCGTCGCGGTGCGGTGTAGATCATGCAGGGCCCGGCGCCGTGGGCTCAGGCTCTGATGCTCGGCCGGTGTGAGCCGGGGTGCGGGCACGAAGGTGCCGCGGATCCTCCGCCACTGCTGCCAGCCCTCCCAGCGGGTGCGGTCCGGCGGTGGGCCGGCCCGCAGAAAGGGGACGACCGCGTGCTCATCCGGCGTCGTCTGATCCACCACGGTCCTCCTCCGGGTCGTCCTCGGGCAGGACGAACACGCTGCGGGCCCGGAAGCTGTGGCCCAGCTCGGGCGGCGGGACGGGCGCGGGCCGGACAACTTCCCGCCGCCGGCGCCGTTCCCCGGCGACCGCGTCCTGCGTCTCGCGGGCCCGGCCCGGCCAGCTCAGCACCGTCGCCGTCCCCTCCTCGGCAGAGGCAGGATGTGGGGCCGGTGCGGGCGTGCTCGGCGGCCGGTCGGCCTGTGCAGCCCTGGCCTGGTGGGCCTCGCGGGCGTGCTCGGTGCGTTGGGACTTCTTCAGCTGGGTCGGCCACTTGCTGACCGGGATGTGCGAGCCGATCAACTCCAGCAGCACCGGCAGCAGCTCGGTGTCCGACTTCGGCTTCAGACCGGCCGCCGCGCGAGCAGGGCGCTGGCCCGCGCATCCCCGAAGGCCGGCATCTGCCCGGCCCGGGGCATGCCCGTCCAAGGCAGCGGGTGCCAGGCATGGCTGAGCGGGTCCTGGAAGAACACCTGACGCCGATCCCGTGGGTCGCGGCGGATGAGCCACTTGCCCTTGTGCTTGCCGCCCCGCGTCGACAGCTCGCCACGGTAGTCCCGCAGGACATCGGCGTCGTCGTACCAAAGTCCACGGATCTTCACCCCGCGGCGCTTGTCGATGCGGACGTAGTGGGCGGGAAGCAGCTCGTAGAACAGCTCCGGGGAGGGGATGTCCATCGCGAAGCCGGTCTGCGCGAACGACGCCGCGAACAGCGAGTTCGGACTGTGCGAGCCGTCCGGATCCCAGGCCGGGGCGTACTCGCCCAGCTTGCGCTTCTGCCAGACGCCGACGATCCAGGTCGCGATCAGGTGCTCGAGCTGGTCGGCCGTCAGCACCGCGTCCGAGGCCGGGTCGGCCCCGCGGTCGGCGACATCGACGCCGGTGTAGCCGACCAAGTGCTCGAACAAGAGCTGGCGGATCACGCCGAAGGCCCGCTCGACGGCGGCCTTGTCGGTCGGCCGCAGCACCCGCGCGGGCAGGACCTGGCAGCCGAGGACCCGCTCGACCTCGACCAGGTGGTGGTTGCGATAGACCGATCCGTGGTCGGTGGTCACCGTCTCCGGGGTGAAGAACGGCAGGCCGGCCACCGCGTGCCCGGCGAACTCGCCCACCACCGCGGCGGGCAGGCCGGGGTAGGGCCATTCCAGGTCCTCGCCCCAGTCTGCCCGCATCGGCAGCGGCATCGTCACGTCCCGCAGCACCATCGCGACGTCCACCGAGGTGTCGGACACCAGCGTCAGCCGGAAGGCGACCAGCGAGTGCGTGCAGACGTCCAGGGCCAGGGTGAGGTGCATCTTCACCGGATCGCCGAAGACGTGCTCGCGGACCATGACCGGCAGCACCGTGGTGTCCAGCGCGACGACCTGGCCCGGCCGGTGCACCAGGACGTGCCCCTGCGACTCCGGCAGATCGGCCGATCTCGCGTAGCGCTGACGGGCGCCGCCGGGGCCGAACCACTCCTTCCAGAGCCGACGCAGGGTGTCGTAGCTGGGCACCTTCGTCTCGGGCCCGAACTCCTCGCGGACGTACTGGCGGATCATGCGGTCCTTGGTCCGCATCGACACCTTCGCCATCCGCTTCGTCTCCTCGCGGACTGCCAGGACCGCCTCCCGCACTTCCTCGGAGACCGTGCGGGTTCCGCCGCTGCGGCGCAGCCAGCGGTCGTCCGCGCAGCCGACCAGCCCGAACCGGCGGCGGGCGTTCTCCCACCGGATCAGCGTCCGGTAGCTGACCGAGCCCAAACCGAGCAGCCTCGCGTGCTGCGGGTCCAGGGCCGCGAGTTCCGCCACCTTCGCGTGCCGGCGCTCGGTGAGCGTCGTCGTCGCCGGGTCGTACTCAGGCTTCGGCTCGCCCGGGCCCGGATGGAACGGGTCACCGGAGCGGAACCCGGTCGCCACTTCCAGCAGGTGGGCCATCCGAAGCCCGGTCAGCTCCAGCCGGCCCGCGTTCAAGTCCTCGGACGCCTTGCGCTGACGGCCCCGGTCGGCCCCCGCCGCCGACGTCCGCGACGACGGCCGGCACTGCGGATGGTTGGCCAGGAACCGGAACGTCATCCGCTCGCGGGTGCCGTCGTCCTTCACCAACTGCACCCGGCCCAGGTGCGGTTCGCGGCGCTCGACCGTCCACTCCGTGCCGTCCAGCACCAGCCCGGCGCCGGGGGAAAAGTTCAGCACCGCCGCCGCGGTCACCGGCCCGCCTCCCCGGCGGGCAACACGAGCGAGCGGTCCTGGAGCGGACCGGCCAGGTCGACGCCCAGCTGCCGGGACCACAGCAGGTGCAGCAGCTGGGCCCGGGCGACCGGCTCGCAGCCCGTCGCCGCCGCGAGCTCGCCGAACCTCCGCCCGCCTTCGGCCTCGGCGAGCAACACCGGACGGAGCCCCAGCGGATCGGACTTCAGCCGGCGCCGCGACGCCATCGCGTCCAGGCCCGCGAAGGCGTGCTCGCGCCAGCGGGCGGCCACCGCGTAGCGCCAGCCGCAGGCGACGGCGACCTCCGCGGCCGCGGCGAACGACTCTCGGTCCGTCTCCTTGATCAACGGCTCGGGCCGTACGTCGATCAGCCAGACGCCGCCGCGGGTCACCGCGAGGTAGTCAGGGGTGTGGGCGCGGCGCTTCCCGCAGGTGGCGAAGGAGATCTTCAGCGGCTGCGAGACGACGTCGACCACGTCGCCAGCGAAGTCCAGGGCCAGCAACACCCGGCTCTCCTCCAGGCTCTCCGCGCCGTGGTGCCGGCCGGTGCTGGTCAGGAACTGCAGGCCAGGACGGTGCCGCTGGTCCCGGCGCCAGGTGAAGTGCCGCATCGGGTCGCTCGTGAGCACCGGCTCCTGTACGAGATCGTGCACCGAGCAGGACGCATCGACCCCGCCGGCCCGCCACGAGACCGCCCACCGCCTCGTCCAACCGTCGCCCAGATCCAGGCCAGACCTGCCCGCGTCGACATCCGCCGACACGAAAAGGTCCTCCCAACTGCATCGATGCGACCAGACGGGCCCGGTGCCAGCGGCTTCGACTACCCTTCCCGACCCAGTACCTGCAGCAGCCATGAGCCCATGGAAGCGCCGCGAAGAACCTCAGGCTCCCGATCTTCGTTTCTGGTGGCAGAAAGACTGCTGAATGAGCATCTGTGACAAGTCGGATGCCTCGTGTGGCAACCAGGCTGCCTCGACCATCCCCATTCGCCAGCTCAGCCGGTGCCGTAACGAGCTTCGGCTCATGAAGCGGGTCACCATCGTGCGCGCAGCACGCCGTCACTGTCGGGTAGAACGGCTTGGAGCAGCGGACTGCGTTCGTCGGTGTAGAGGGACAGGGCGCAGGCCGCTCGCGCGTCGGCTACCAGGGCAGCGAGCTCCTGGCACTGGGTCTCATCGACGGTCACGTCTCTGATCGTTCCGTCCTTCGTCTCCCAGACGAACTCGATGTGCCATTCGGACGGCAGTGCGGTCAGGACCGCGCCGACGTCGGGTTGCAGGTCGGGCCAGACGGTCAGCAGGGCGCGCGGGCCGAGACCGGCGCGCACCGTGTTGAGGTTTTCCGTGGTGAGACGATGCCAGCGTGTGGCATTGACGATGTGGGTTTCCTCCAGGAGCAGGCCCTGTCGCGTCGCCAGCTCGGCGCGTACCGACGCCCAGAAGCCTTCGTCGGCGGCTTCTGTCACCTCTGGTTCCGCGGTGTAGGGGGAAGCCACCATCGGTTCCACGAAGAGGCCGAGTTCCCGCGTACGGGCCACGGCATCCGTGCAGGGTCGGTCACTGCCCACGTACACGTACTGGTCCCATCCGACGTGCACGGTAAAAACGTCTCCCGCCTCCAGCCGGCACCAGGCGCCCTGCTCACGGAGCATGACGCGGATCAGCTCCAGGGCCACCTCCAGGGAGACCTCGGCCCCATCGTGGTAACCGGTGAGGTCAGCCGGGAAGAGCCCGCTAAGACCGTGCCCTTCGACCGCCGGCTGGGCACCGAAGTGGACGAACCCGGTGACGGAGGGCTCACGGATCTCCAGCCGGTCGATGCCCGCAGCTTCCGCGAACGCGGAGACCGCCTCCAGGTACGCGGCCTCGACTGGCCCATGGTCACTGACCGCCTCCTCCGCGCCCCGGTAGCTGCCGTGTTCGTCACGGTCGGCGGGGTCGTACTTCGTGATCCGGTGAGCGAAGGCAGGCGGCACGCTACTCCTAGACAAGGTGGAAGGTAGCGCCAGCGTAGGTCCCGAGCCGAACTCGCAGTTCGCGGTTCCGCTGCACAGCCCGACAGATCTTTCTGGTGACAGAAAGACTGCCGAATGAGCGCCTGTGACAAGTCGGATGCCTCGCGTGTGACAACCAGGCTGCCTCGGTCGCCCCCACTCACCAGCTCAGCCGGTCCCGCTGGTGACAACTCCTGAGCTTCGGCTCAATTCGGCGGGCCGCCGCAGCGCCCGGCGACGGCCCGCTCTGCTTCCTCGATCAAGAATGTGAGACCGAAGATGACCACACCCTGGCATCGCCTGGCCGCCGACCGCCGACCGGCAGGCTCGCGGGTCCCACCGCTCTACGATCCAGCCCGCGCCGCCCGCATCGGCCGCCGCGTCGTACGCCGCCGGGCGAAGGGCATGGACGCCGGCGCCGTCGCGGCGGCCCTCGAGGACGCGCGCTTCGACGCCCGGCAGGCGTCCCGGCGCGAGGACCTGGCTGGCGACGCCCGCGGCCCGGCGGAACTCGCGGAGTGGGAACGCATCGACCGGCTGCTCGCCGACGCCGTCCCGGGCACCGTCTACGACCCGGACACCGACGACGTGGTCCAGGCCGAGCTCGACGCCGACGCCGCGGCCGCCGCCGCCCGGGAAGCCGAGCTGCGCGAATCCGCCCTCCTCGCGGCCCGCGCCGACGAGTTCCAGGCGCTGCGCGAGCTCGGCACCCTGGAGCAGACCGAGCCCCGCACCGGCGACGAAGCCGTACGCGACGAACTCACCCGGCGAGCCGGCGGCTATGTCCAGACCGACGTCGACAACTGGCTCGCCCACGCCCTGGCTGCGCACCGCGGCCACTACCGCGACCCCGCCGCCCGCGAAACCGCAGCCGGCCTTCTCACCGCGCCGGTCCTCGCGCACGCCGCGCTGCTCGCCGAACTCGCCCACCTCGCGCCCGGCGCTGGCTCCGACGAGCTGGCGTTCACGGCCCGGCTCGCCACCACCGAACCGGAAGCGGCTGGCGCGCTCGCCCGCTTCCTCGTCCGCGCCCGCTCCGACGCGAGCTGACCTCACCTTGCGCAACCTCCCAGTTCTCCCAGCACCCTGGGAGATGACCTGCGAGGACCTGGGAAGTCAGGGCCTGAAATGCCCCTGATTGTCTGGGATGCCTAAGAGCCTGGGAGGCTCTTTTCCCTGGTAGACGCATACCGGGGAGGTGAGCTGGGAGACGGGGAGGCGGAGACAGAGCATGCTGACCTCTGACAGGTGATCTTGGACGTTTGCCATCTGACTTTGACGGTCCCAGGGGTGCTCACGGCGGTGCTCTTCACGCCGATGGGATGATCACTGGCCAGGACGTCCGGCAGCGTGGGAGCAGTTGATGGGCAGGCGGGAGATGCGGCGGAAGGTTCATGCTCCGCTGCGTCGAGCAGGCTTGCAGGTGCTTGAGGGCGGGGTGCCGGAGAGTCCTTTGCCGGTGTTCGCGGTGGGCGCGACGGTCAGTTGCGGCCACGGGACGGGTCGGCGTGACGCGTACGTCGACTTCGACGCCCCGTCCCTCATCGAGCGTGCCAACCAGGGCTGGTACGACTTGGCGACCTCTTTCGGGCTGTTCGGAGCTGACCGGGAGTTCCTGCTTGCCCTGCCGGCTTATCTTCCTAGCGCGCGGGCGGCATCCCGACACCGGAAGTCCGTCTGGCGCCGAGTGCGCCTGCTGGACGACTGGGACGTTATGGGCGCCGGATGCGCGATCCGTCGGGGGGTGAGCGAGCACGGGTACCCCGAGCACCTGCTCGGCTCAGGCGCTGGCCGCCCGGAGTTCGCCATGCTGGCCCTCGACAGCACCGTCGCGGTGATCGGGACCACCTGGCAGAGCGGCATCAGCTCCCTGGCCGTGCCCGATCCGAGCGACACAGAACCCGTACGCAACGCGATCGGGTGGGCGGCGACCAGCGAATGGGACTCCCGCGAGGAATGGTTCATGGGGGCTCCCCGCTCGGACCGCGCTGAGGCACTCGCGTGGCTGCGACACCACGAGCCGAGCACGCCACAGGCATAGAACGGCACCAAAGCCGATGGTCAAAGTCACCTGGCAATCGGTCAAGAACATCTGTCAGAAGACAGCCGGGACCGGTTGCCGGTCCGGCGGGCTGTCCCGTCCCGAAGGATCTGGTTCCCATCTCAAGTGATCTGGTTCGATTCGCTTCTCGTCTCAGGGGCCCTGGCTCGCCGAGTATCGACCGGACATCCAGGCTCGACCACCTCACAGACACATCCAGCAGTAGAGCTGCTCGCCGGCTTCGAGAGCCCTCCTTGCGAGGAGGATGAGTTCTTCAGCCACCGGCTGCATGTCTTGGACGCGCGCTCCGTGCAGCTCTTCCGCTTGCACCCATCTGGCGACGATGGTTGGCACTTCGGAGTCGCGCACAGCCGCCAGAGTGTCCCGTACCAGGGGATTGAGTTCGGATACCCACGGTCCCGTCACCCACGGGTCGTCCTCGTCCTCGAGGCCGTCAGGGCCGGGTACCGGGGAGGTCGGCCACAGGGGCACCTCCTCGACCAGGTCCACTCGCCACTGGACCTGCCGGATGGCAGCAATCAGCATCGCCAGGACGACGGTCGGATCCACGTGCTTGGCCTCAACCCCATCGACGACAGGGAGCCCTGCGCTGAGCGGGGACCCACCATCCGCCCGCTTGAGCTCCTCCACAACCGATGCGGCATCCACCGCTCGGAAGTAGTCAGTCAGAGCGCCCATTGCTTTCCTCGTCAGCTTTCAGTTCGTGGGCAGGTAGTAGATCAGGCGCCGCCCGCAGTCGTCTGAGAATCCGCCTCGCAGGGCGTCTCGAACGAACCGGTCGCCGCAGGTCGCACCCCGACCGCCGGACCAGATCCTTTGAGACGGGACACGGGCCACCGGCTGGCGGGGCCGGTGCACCGGCATGCGGGGCCGGTGGCTGCCGGTCACCTGCCGGTGCCTCGCCGGTCCGATTCCGGTGCGCCTGCCGGTCCGCTGGGCATCCGCTGACATCCGTCCAGCAACCGCTAGCCAGACAGATCCCGGACTGGCTTCGTTGATCTCTAAGAGGATGTCTCACGTGGCGATCCTGGTGAGTTTCCTGTAGCAGGTCAGGGCGGCTGCGAGCCCGAGGAAGGCGAGGAAGTGGGAGCCCTT
>NZ_JBIAJC010000040.1:0-10888 GCF_042871745.1 Streptomyces sp. NPDC005576
CGGACATCCATGAGGGCATCACGACGGCCGTGATCGTGAACACCGCGATCGTCGTCCTCGGAGTCCTGACCTCCTTCCTCTTCCTCAAGAACAAGGCACGGGACACCCTCTCCGTCACCGGCTGAGCGGTCCTTCTCCGGGACCCGCCGCCTCCGGCCGAGGTCCCGGGCCGAGTGCGATCCCCCCGAACGACGGCCGGCACGGCTTGTCATCCCCCGTCGGCCGTGCCGGCCGTCCAACTCCCCCTGATCTGTCCCCGCTTCCCCCGCTCCCTCCGCTTCCCCAAGGAAACCGATGGATCTCCGTATCGCAGACCGCGTCCACCTCGTCACCGGCGCCTCCTCCGGAATCGGCGCCGCGATCACCCGGCTCCTGGCCGCCGAGGGCGCCACCGTCGTGGGCGTCGCCCGCAAACCCTGGAACACCGACGACCTCGGCGACCGGGTGAGTACCGTCGCCGCCGACCTCGCCGACCCCGGCGCCGCCCGCGCCGTCGTGGACACCGTGCTGGAACGGCACGGCAGGCTCGACGGCCTGGTGAACAACGCCGGTGCCCTGGAGTCCCGTTCGAGCTTCCTCGACGTCACCGACGACCAGTGGCACCACACCTTCGAGGTCAACTTCCACTCCGCGGTGCGGATGACCCGCCACGCGCTGCCCCTGCTCCTGGCGGCACAGGGGGGCGCCGTGGTGCACATCGCCAGCGAGGCCGCCCGCTTCCCCGACCCGGGCATCGTCGACTACGCGGCCACCAAGACGGCCCTGCTGTCGGTGTCCAAGTCCCTCGCGGCGGAGTTCGGGCCGCGCGGGGTGCGGTCCAACGTCGTCTCCCCGGGCCCCACCCGTACCGCGCTCTTCGACGCCCCCGGCGGGTTCGCCGAACAGCTCGGCGAGCGTTACGGGCTGCCGCCCGAGGAGGCCGTCGACCACTTCATCCGCGAGGAGCGCCGACTGCCGAGCGGCCGTATCGGCACCCCGGAAGACGTCGCGCGCGTCGTCGCCTACCTCCTCTCCCCCCTGGCGGGCCAGGTCACCGGCGCCGAGTGGAGCGTCGACGGCGGCGCCCTGAGGCAGATCTGACCGGCGATGAAACCTTCCCTCCTCGCCCTCGCCATCGGCGCGTTCGGCATCGGGACGACCGAGTTCGTCATCGTCGGTCTGCTGCCGGACCTCGCCTCCGACCTGTCCGTCTCCATCCCCTCCGCCGGAATGCTCGTCACCGGGTACGCCCTCGGCGTGGTCGTCGGCGCACCGCTGATGACCGCCGCCGGGGCGCGGCTGCCACGCAAGACGATGCTGGTGGCGCTCATGGGCGTCTTCATCCTGGGCAACCTGCTCTGCGCGGTGGCCGGCGACTACACCGCCCTCATGGGCGGCCGGCTGATCGCGGCCCTCACCCACGGCGCCTTCTTCGGGGTCGGCTCCGTCGTCGCGGCCGACCTGGTCGCCCCCGACCGCAAGGCCAGCGCCATCGCGCTGATGTTCAGCGGTCTCACCCTGGCCAATGTGCTCGGTGTCCCGCTGGGCACCTTCCTCGGGCACGGATACGGCTGGCGCTCGACGTTCTGGGTCGTCACCGCCGTGGGAGTCGTCGGACTCCTCGGCATCGTCGCGCTGATCCCGGCGCAACCGCGCCCGCCCGGCGGCACGCTCCGCAGCGAACTCGCGGTCTTCCGCAAGGTCCAGGTCTGGCTGGCGCTCACCACGACGATGCTCGGATTCGGCGCCGTCTTCGCCTCGTTCACCTACCTCGCCCCGATGATGACGGAGCTCGCCGGCTTCTCCGACAGTGCGGTCGCCTGGCTCCTCGTCCTCTTCGGCGCGGGGCTGTGCGTGGGCAACGTACTCGGCGGGAAGGCGGCCGACCGGGCGCTGATGCCCAGCCTCTACGTCATCCTGGGCGCCCTCAGCCTGATCCTGGTGCTCTTCACCTTCACCTCGCACGCCGCCGTACCGGCGGCCGTCACCCTCTTCGCCTTCGGCGCGATCGGGTTCGCCACCGTGCCGCCGCTCCAGGCCCGGGTGATGCAGCAGGCATCCGGAGCCCCCGCGCTCGCCTCCGCCGCCAACATCGCGGCCTTCAACCTCGGCAACGCCCTCGGCGCCTGGCTCGGCGGTCTCGCCGTCGACCGGGGCCTGGGCTGGACCGCCCCCACCTGGATCGGCGCCGCGCTCGCGGTGGCCGGCCTGGGTACCGCACTGCTCTCCGGGCGGCTCGACCGCGGGAAACGACACCCGCGGCCCGGAGAGATCCCCACCGGAACGCCCCTGATCGCCGCCGCACCCGCGGTGGCCGACACGGGCCCCGGTCACGCCACCACCACTCCTCTCACGAAAGGCTGAGGTAGATCCCATGAACGGTGTCCATCGCCGGACCATGCTCACCCGCGGTGCGGCTGTCGTCGGAGGCGCGGCCGTGGCCGGCGCGCTCGCCGGCCCCGCCGCCTCCGCCTCATCCGCCCAGGCCCCGGCCGGGGCGGGCGCCGGGACCGGATCGGTCGTCACCCCGGACGACCCGCGCTACGCGGGCCTCACCACGGGCAACAACCAGCGCTTCGTCGCCCGGCCCGACTACGTCAAGATGGTCCGCTCCTCGGCGGACGCGGAGCGCGCCCTCAGGGACGCGGTCCGCGCGGGCAAGCGGGTGTCGCTGCGGAGCGGCGGCCACTGCTTCGCCGACTTCGCCGCCCACCCCGACACCGAGGTCATCCTCGACTTCTCGGAGATGACGCACGTCGGGTACGACCCCGCCTTCCGGGCGTTCGTCGTCGAACCCGGCGCCCGCCTGATCAACGTGTACGAGGCCCTGTACAAGGGCTGGGGCGTCACCGTGCCCGGCGGCATCTGCTACAGCGTGGGCGCCGGCGGCCACATCGTGGGTGGCGGCTACGGACTGCTCTCCCGCGCCCACGGCCTGGTCGTCGACCACCTCTACGCCGTCGAGGTCGTGGTGACCGACGCGGCCGGAGGCGTACGGACGATCGTCGCCACCCGGGAGAAGAACGACCCGCACCGCGACCTGTGGTGGGCGCACACCGGCGGGGGCGGCGGCAACTTCGGCATCGTCACCCGCTACTGGTTCCGCTCGCCGGGCGCCAAGGGCTCCGTCCCCTCCGAACAGCTCATATCCCCGCCGTCCACCGTCCTGGTGAGCGCGGTGGACTTCCCCTGGGAGCAGCTGACGGAGGCGAAGTTCTCGCGGCTGATCAAGAACTTCGGTGCCTGGCACGCCGAACACAGCGCCCCCGACTCCCCGTACCGCAACCTCTCCAGCCTGTTCAACGTCAGCTCCAAGGCCCACGGCAGCCTCGGGATGTTCACCCAGGTCGACGCGACCGTGCCGGGGGCCCGCAAGCTGCTCGACGACTACCTGGCGGCGATCACCGCCGGCACCGGGGTCACGCCCCAGCCCCTCACCCGGGCCACCGGCGAGCTGCCCGCCATGCCGCAGTTCGCCGAGCCGCGCACCCTGCCGTGGCTCCAGGCGACCCGGCTGGTCGGCACCAACAACCCGGTCATCACCAACCCGACCTCTCGCGGCGGCCACAAGTCGGCCTACCTCAAGAAGGGGTTCACGGACCAGCAGATAGCCACGCTCTACCAGCAGATGAGCCGTCCGGACTTCACCAACCCGGACACCATGCTGGTGCTGTTCTCCTTCGGTGGCCAGGTCAACGCGGCGGCTCCCGACGACACGGCCAACGCGCAGCGCTCGTCCATCTTCAAGATGTGCCTCCAGACCTTCTGGCAGGAGGAGAGCGAGGACGAGTTCTACCTGGGATGGCTGCGGGACACGTACGAGGCGTTCTTCTCGACGACCGGTGGCGTGCCGGTCATCGGCGATGCCACCGACGGCTGCTACATCAACTACCCAGACCGCGACGTCACCGACCCCCGGCACAACCGGTCCGGTGTGCCCTGGCAGACGCTCTACTACAAGGACAACTACCCCAAGCTGCAACAGGTGAAGAAGCGGTACGACCCGTCCGACTTCTTCCGGCACTCGATGTCCGTGAAGCCGGCCCGCTGACGGCCGCGCCGCGCCCGCGCGGACGGGGCGGCGGCCGGGGTGACCCGCGCCGCACCCCCGTACGCGCCGCACCCCCGTACGCGCCGCACCCCCTACGCGTGGTGCGCACGCCACGGTCCGGGGGCCTGTGTGTCGTCCCCGTGCGACCTCGGGCCCCTGTGTGTCCGGCCCGTGTCGCGGCGGTGTCGAGCCGGCCGCGCCCGCCGCCCGCCGCCCTCCTCAACTGCCGCTCATACGCGGTGCTTTACCTGCTCTGATGCCCTGCTCCCGGATGCCGGGGGCGGGGCATTTGTCGTTCTACGAGCCGGTGTTCGAGCCGCTCCGGTCGCTCGTTGACTCCCGATCCGGCGCGGGGAAAGCTGTCTCTCGGCCGGAAGAGGAAGCGAACAGCTCCTCGCAGCGAGATCCCGAAATCCCCTGGCCGCACACCCCTTTTCGTACCGCAGCGCCGCGGTTCTGCACACCTTCTTCGTCATGCCCCGGCATCGACTCCCCACGTGAAGGAAGTAGACGACATCATGCGTTCTGTCGCCCTGGTACTCGGCACCCGTCCGGAGGCCATCAAGTTCGCCCCGGTCATCCACGCACTCCGTGAAGACCCCCGCTTTGAACCGGTCGTGATCTCGACCGGCCAGCACCGCCAGATGCTCGACGAGACCCTCGACGCCTTCGGCCTCACCGCCGACGTCGACCTGAAGGTGATGGCCCCCCGCCAGACGCTCTCGCAGGTGACCTACCGCTCCCTGCGCGGCCTGGAGGACTACTTCGCCGGCACCCCGACGGACGCCGTACTCGTCCACGGGGACACGGCCACCACCCTCACCGGCGCCCTCGCCGGCTTCCACCAGCAGATCCCCGTGGTCCACGTCGAGGCCGGGCTGCGCAGTGGCCGGCTCGGCTCCCCCTTCCCGGAGGAGGGCAACCGCCGCCTCGTCGCCCAGATCGCGGCGCTGCACCTCGCCCCCACCCCCGGCAACCTGGCGAACCTGCTGCGCGAGGGCATCGCCGCCGACACTGTCACCGTCACCGGCAACACCGTCATCGACGCCCTGCGCTGGGCCGGTGGGCGGGCCCGGAGCTACGGCGACCCGGCCCTCGCCGACCTCGACACCGACCCGCGCCGGATCATCCTCGCCTCCGCCCACCGGCGCGAGGCGTGGCCCCACCTGCCCGCGATCGGACGCGCCCTCGCCCGCATCGCCGACGAACCCGGCACCCGGGTCGTCGTCCCGCTGCACCGCAACCCCAGCGTCCGCGAGGCACTCCTCCCGCACATCGGTGACCACCCCGGCATCACCGTCGTCGACCCGCTGCCGTACCTGAGCTTCTGCAAGCTCATGGCCCGCGCCGACATCATCGTCTCTGACAGCAGTGGCAGCCAGGAGGAAGGGCCCGCCCTCGGCAAGCCCACCCTGGTGCTCGGCAACGTCACCGAGCGGTCCGAGGCGATCGTCGCCGGCACCGCCCGCCTGGTCGGCACCAGCACCGAGGGAATCGTCACCAGCACCCTGGAGCTGCTGCGCGACCCTGTCGCCTACGACCGGATGGCGAACGCCGCCAACCCCTACGGCGACGGACGGGCCACCGCCCGGACGGTCGAGGCGCTCGCCCACTTCTTCGGTCTCTGCCCCGCCCCGGAGCCGTTCGTGCCGGAGACCGTCGTGGACACGCTCTCGGTCGAGCTGGCGCGCACGGCCGACTTCGCCCGCATGTAGCGCGCCCCCCGCGCACCCACCTCCGCCCCACGCACCCGCACGACCGTATGGAGAGGAAGCCCCCATGAACGCAACCCCGACGGCCACCGAGACCCCGCTGAGCTTCAGCACCCCCTACCTGGGGGCGACCCTGGTGCGCGACGTCGTGGACTACCGGGTCGAGGGCCGGGCGATCGTCATCAACCCCGGGGTCACCGGCGTGACCATCGGCGAGGAACCGCGCAAGACGATCCCCCCGCTCTCCTCCACCGTGCTCGCCGACGTCCGGATCGAGAAGGCCGAGGCGCTGCTCCTGCTGAGGCCCGCGGACGAGAACGGCGACATCAGCGGCATCGTCGACGCGCCCGGCTGGGCGCACCTGGCCGATCTGCTCGGCCCCGAGGGCGGGTTCCCCCACGACACCCCGCTCTACCGGAGCCCCCAGGACGAGATCGCCATCGCCACCTTCGACCCGGCGCACCTGCTGGGCGAGCGCGAAGTGGCGCTGGCGGAGCGGGAGTTCTACGTACGCGCCAACCTCTGGTACGCGCCGGCCGGGACCGACTGCGCCATCCACAACAAGCACGACTTCATCGAGGTCCACACCCAGGTGCACGGACTCGGCCGGATGCAGCGGTTCCGCGACCGCGAACAGACCACGCTCTACCAGGACGTCCTGATGAGCCCCGGCTACACCACCCCGGACCCGTTCTGCGCGACCGGCCCCCACTGCTCGTACCACTACCCCTGGCACCAGTACCGGGCCGACACCGACTGCGTCTGGCTCGCCATCGAGTACCACCCCGTCCCGCGCGCGCTGCGCCGGTCGACCTGAGCCGCGCACCGCACCGGTCCCGCAATCGCTGCCCGACCCCGCTGCCCGACCCCGCTGCCCGACCCCACGACCCGATCAGGAGAGACGTCATGGCCAACGAGAAGAAGATCACCGAAATCGCCCTGCGCACACCGAAGTTCACCGGCGAGATCGTCGCCGACCAACTGCGCGACGGCTACTGGCTGGAGGCGCCGGACATCGACGGCGACGGAAAGCCCGACCTGTTCGGCTACGGCCTGCGGCTCGGCGAGATCTACTGGTACGCCAACGACGGCGAGTGGACCCGCCGCCTCATCGCGGACCGCATCAAGATGCCGGTCGGCGCCGACTTCGCCGACGTCAGCGGCAACGGTCACCCCGACGTCATCGTCTCCTACGACCTCTACGGCCCGATCGGCACCATCCACGACCCCAACACCGAGGGCGGCAAGATCGACTGGCTGGAGAACCCGGGCTCCCCGGACAAGGACGAGACGCGCTGGAAGCGCCACTACGTCGGCCGCGCCACCGGGATGCACCGGCTGCGCGTCGGCCACTTCACCCGCACCGACCGGCTCCAGATCATCGGCCTCCCCATCGTCGCCAAGGAGGACGTCCACGCGGTCCTGCCGGTGGTGCTCT
Source organism: Streptomyces sp. NPDC005576 (assembly GCF_042871745.1). NCBI lineage: Bacteria > Bacillati > Actinomycetota > Actinomycetes > Kitasatosporales > Streptomycetaceae > Streptomyces > Streptomyces sp. NPDC005576. The sequence continues at coordinate 7,181 of NZ_JBIAJC010000040.1, forward strand.
TCACTCAGCCCGACGACGTCCAGACCGCCGAGGAGTGGCCGATGACCATCGTCGACGACACCCACTTCCGCATGATCCACGGGGCCGAGAAGAAGAAGGGCCTGGTCCCCGGCTCCGACCTCGAATCACTCCTGCTCGCCTCCGACGAGGGCGTGACCTGGCTCTACTTCGACGACGCCCGCCAGGAATGGGTCCGCGAGCTGATCGGTACGGGTGAGCTCACCCAGTTCGAGCTGACAGGGTTCCGCGGCAGCGGCGACCTCAACGCCGGCCGTCTCGGCGACGACCCGATGGCGTACGTCGCCGCCATCGAGCCCTTCCACGGCAACACCGTCGCCGTCTACACGAAGGACGCCGCGGGCAAGGGCTGGAACCGGGTGCTGCTCGACGTGTACGGCGACCCCAACGAGAACGGCGAGGGGCCCGGCCACCAGATCGTCTGCGGCGACTTCGACGGCGACGGCGAGGAGGAGTTCCTGGTGGCGCTGCGCGGGCCGTGGCCGTGGCAGGGCGTCATGTACTACAAGGCGATCGACGCGGCCAACGGCGTCTGGGCGAAGTGGCGCGTCTCCGACGAGTCGGTCGCCCGCATCGCCACCGCCGACTTCAACGGCGACGGGCGGCTGGACTTCGCGACCATCGCGTACTCGGTGCAGAACTACTACGTCGCCAAGGACGCCAAGCTCATGCTCTACCGCAACGAGACCGAGCAGGGCTGACACCCCTCCACCGGGTCCGCCCCACCGGACCCCGCCGGGCCGCCCCACCGGTCCGCCGCGATTCCGCCCCTCCGGTCCGCCCCACCGGACCGCCCCGGCCCCCACCCGGCCCCGCACCGACCGCCCCCTCCGGTCCGCCGCGAGGCGCCCCGCCCGCCGGGACCGTGCCCTCGGAAAACCCCCGCCAGACGGCACGGTCCCGGCGTCCACCCCGCGTAGCGCGTCGCCGCCCCCCACCTCACGTCCCCGCATCCGGCGCCCCCGCCTCGCGCCCCCGCCTCGCGCCACCCCCCTGTACGGACGCCCTCTTCCCTCCCGCTCCCCGTCCCCACGCCGAGCCCCGATCCACGAAGGACGAACCCCTGTGGCCTCCACGAAGTCCCCCGCGCCCACGAAGCCGGCGAAGCTTCCCTCCCTGACCGGATTGCGTTTCTTCGCCGCCCTCTCCGTCTTCTTCTTCCACTCGACCCTGATGGACTCCCCGATACCGCCCAACGCCCCGATCAACCCGTTCGGTGACGCCTCGATCGCCGACTGGCTCACGACCGCCTTCGGCAAGGCGGGCTACCTGGGCGTCTCGTTCTTCTTCGTGCTCTCCGGCTTCGTGCTGGCATGGGCCTCGCGGCCCGGCGAGCGGGTCACCGCCTTCCTCAGGCGGCGTCTGCTCAAGATCTTCCCGAACCACGTGGTCGTCTTCGTCGCCGCCATGGTGCTCTTCGCGGGATCGCAGGTCACCTCGGTCGCCGGCTGGCTGCCGAACCTGCTCCTGATCCACACGTGGTTCCCCCAGGCCAGCATCAACCTCAGTGTGAGTCCGCCGAGTTGGTCCCTCGGCAGTGAGCTGCTCTTCTACGTGCTCTTCCCGCTGCTGATCGTCCCGATCCGCAAGATCCGGGGCGCCGCGCTCTGGGTGTGGAGCGGCCTGATGGTCGTCGGCATGGTCGCGGTGCAGCTCGTCTCCACCTACCTGGTCCCCGCCACCCCGAAGTCGGCCATCACCCCCGTCTCCGACATGCAGTTCTGGTTCGGCTACCTGCTGCCCGCAGGCCGGCTCTTCGAGTTCGTCCTCGGCATCCTGCTCGCCCGCATCGTCCTGGCCGGCCTCTGGCCCAAGCGGGTCGGCTTCGGCGTCGCCGCCGCGCTGACCGTGATCGGTTACGCCGCCGCGCTCGTCGCCCCGTTCCAGTACGGCTTCGTCGTCGCGACGATCGTCCCGGTGGCCGCGCTCATCGGCGCCACCGCCACCGCCGACACCCAGGACCGGAACACCTTCCTGCGGAGCCGTCCCATGGTCTGGCTCGGTGAGGTCTCCTTCGGGTTCTACCTGGTCCAGGGCGTCACAATCTTCTACCTCCGCTCGCTGCTCGGCGAGAACACCTACAGCGTCCCGGTCGCCATCCTCGTGGTCATCGGCTTCCTCTGCGCCTCGCTGCTGGGCGGTTGGCTGCTCTTCCGCTTCGTCGAGTCGCCCGCCATGAAGCACTTCGGCCGGAGCAAGCGGCGTCCCGCCGCGGTCGCCGCCGCCGAGACCCCCGAACCTCTGGTGGTCGTGCCGGTCGCCGAGGAGGCCCCGGCGCCGCAGAGGGTCTGACCCGCACCACGCCAGGACGCCCGGCCGGTTGGTATCCGGCCGGGCGTCCTGGCGTGCTGCGGTGCCCGTGGTGCGGTGCCCGTGGTGCGGTGTCCGTGGTGCGGCGTCCGTGGTCCTGCGTGGTCCTCCGGGTGCCACTCCGTACCGCTCAGCGCCGTTCGTCCGCCGTCACGCCGGCGTCCGCGTCCGCCGCGCTCGGCCGGGGCTTCCTCGAACGGGTGCGCTCCGCCTCTTCGGTCAGACCGGACAGCAGCCGCAGTGCGGCGTCGGACGGGGACCCCTCGGGGGCGGTGTAGAGCAGCATCCGGTGGCCGGTGCCGTCGGTGAGGTGCAGGTTCTCGAAGTCCAGGCTCATCGGGCCCACGGCGGGGTGGTGCAGCGCCTTGGTACCGACGGTGCAGTCCCGCACCGGGTGCTTCGACCAGAGGCCGGCGAAGTCGGGGCTCTGCAGCATGAGCGAACCGATGAGCTCGGCGAGCGCACGGTCCTCCGGGTTGCGGCCCGCGACCAGCCGCAGCGCGGCCAGCGCCACCCGGGCCTCGTTCGTCCAGTCGGTGTACAGCTCCCGCGTGTGCGGGTCCAGGAACAGCATCCGGGTGAGGTTGGGGCGGGTGGCCGGGTCGTCCGGGCTCGCCACGTCCAGGTGTCCGGCGAGCAGCGCGTGGCCCAGGGCGTTCCAGGCGAGGACGTTGTTGCGGCCGTCGAGCACGACGGCGGGCACCTGCGGCATCGATTCCAGCAGCCGCCGGGTGGTGGCGCGCGCGTACTCGGGACGGGGCGACGCGGCGCGCTTCGCCTTCGGCGGCCGCGCGAGGTTGCGCAGATGCGTGTGCTCGTCCGGGGTGAGGCGCAGAGCGCGGGCGAGCGCGTCGAGGACGCTGTCCGAGGCGTTGGTGCTCTGCCCCTGCTCCAGGTGGGTGTAGTACGTGATGCTCACCCCGGCCAGCAGCGCCAGCTCCTCGCGCCGCAGCCCGGGAACGCGCCGACGGGTGCCGTGGCTCGGCAGGCCGACGTCCTCCGGCTGGAGCTGTGCGCGGCGGTTGCGGAGGAATTCGCCCAGAGCGGTGGGGGTGTCCATGCCTACCAGTGTGCCGGTGGACGGCGCCGGGCGCGCCCCGCGAAGGTGGCCCTGCGAGTGATAGCTTCCCGGGCGCCATCAAGACCAGGGGGCTGGGTAACTCCCGTCGAGGAGTCCAGAGTCGCTTTCCAGGAGGACCGCAAGGGCGGTCCGCGGTGGAGAGGGATGTGTGTGATGGCGGTTTCTGAGGGTGTGCGTGTGGGGGAGGGGCCGGTCCGTTTGGACGGGCGTCTTCGTCTGGTGTTGGTGGTGTTGTTGGTCGCGCAGTTCATGTTGGCGGTGGACTTCTCGATCTTGAATGTGGCGTTGCCGGTGATCGG
>NZ_JBIAJC010000041.1:0-8901 GCF_042871745.1 Streptomyces sp. NPDC005576
GTCCACGGCCGGGCGCGCCTTTGTCCCCCCCCCGCCAAGCTAGGCCCCGTCGCGGTGGTCGGCACGCGCACTCGCGGCGTTGACCGGAAGTCCTGGTAGCTCCGCTACCAGGACTTCCGGCCGCCTGGCGATCGCACGCACCGACCACCGCTCCTCATGGGGCAAACATTGCCCGGGACAGCCCTTAGGAGAGATCTGCCCGAGCGGTGGCCAGCAACTCCTCGGCGTGGGCGCGGGCCGTCTGCGAGTCCTCCTGGCCCGCGAGCATCCGGGAGAGCTCGCGCACCCGGTCCTCGCCCTCCAGGACGGTGACCCCGCTGCTGGTCACCGAGCCGTCCACGGTCTTCTCGACCAGCAGCTGCCGGTCCGCGAACGCGGCGACCTGCGGGAGGTGCGTCACGACGACGACCTGGGCGGTCCTGGCGAGTTTGGCGAGGCGACGGCCGACCTCCACCGCGGCCTTGCCGCCGACGCCCGCGTCGACCTCGTCGAAGAGGTACGTGGGCACCGGGTCCGAGCCCGCGAAGACGACCTCCACGGCGAGCATCACCCGGGAGAGCTCACCGCCCGACGCTCCCCGGGCGATCGGCCGGGGCTGGGCGCCGGGGTGCGGGGCGAGCAGCAGCTCGACCTCGTCGGCCCCGGTCGGCCCGTAGACGACGCTGCGGCCGCCCACGTCGATGCCGGAGGCCTCGTCGGGCGCCTCGGCCTGCCGGATGGCGAAGGAGACGCGGGCGTGCGGCATCGCGAGGGAGGCGAGTTCCTCGGTGACCGCCGCGGCGAAACGGGCCGCCGCTTCGGTACGGGCGTCGGTCAGGGCCTGGCCCAGTTCGGAGAGTTCCGTGCGCAGGGCGTCGCGTTCCTCGACGAGTTCACCGATCCGGTCGTCGTCGCCCTCCAGCTCGGTGAGGCGTGCGGCACCCTCCTCGGCCCAGAGCAGCACGGCGGCGATGTCCTCGCCGTACTTGCGGGTGAGGACGGTGAGCGCGGCCCGGCGCTCCTCCACCGAAGCGAGCCGCAGCGGGTCGGCGTCGAGCTGGTCGGCGTATCCGGCGAGGTCCCCGGAGACGTCGGCGAGCAGGATGGAGATCTCCCCGATGCGGTCCGCGAGGGCGGCGAGGGCGGGGTCGTGGGCGCGCACGGCGTCCAGTGAGCGGCCGGCCGCCGCGACGACGGTCGTGGCGTCCACGACCTCCTGGTCCTCCGGGTTCCCGGCCAGCGCGGTGTGCGCGAGGGCGGCGGCGGAGGAGAGCGCCTCGGCGTGCCCGAGGCGCTCGGCCTCGGCGGCTAGTTCGGTGTCCTCTCCGGGCAGCGGTGCCACGGCCGCGATCTCGTCGAGGCCGAAGCGCAGCAGATCCGCCTCCTGGGCCCGCTCCCGGGCCCGGGTGGTGATCTCGTCCAGCTCCACGACGACGGCGCGCAGCCGCCGGTAGGCGGCCGCGTACTTCTCGTGCGGCACGGCGACCCCGTCGCCCGCGTACCGGTCCAGGGCCTGCCGCTGCCGTGCGGGCTTGAGCAGGCCCTGCTGGTCGGTCTGGCCGTGCACGGCGACCAGTTCGTCGGCGAGTTCGGCGAGGACCCCGACGGGCACGGATCTGCCCCCGAGGTGAGCCCGTGAGCGGCCCTCCGCCGAGACGGTACGGCTGATGAGCAGCGCGCCGTCCTCGATCTCCGCACCGGCCTCCTCGGCCCGCAGGGCGACCGCGTCACCGTCCGCGACCGTGATCCTTCCCTCGACCACCGCGGCCTTGGCGCCGATCCGCACCAGGGCGGGATCGGCACGTCCGCCGAGCAGCAGCCCGAGGCTCGTGACGACCATGGTCTTGCCCGCTCCGGTCTCACCCGTGACCGCGGTGAATCCGGGCGACAGCTCGACCACGGCATCGTCGATGACTCCGAGCGACCGTATCCGCATCTCCTCCAACACGGACACGACCATACGAGGTTTCACCGCCCGCGTGCGACGGCCCCCGGTCGCGTCGCGCTCCGGCGCGTCTGCGCAACGGCCCACGACCACCGGATCGGGGTGTACCCGGAGGCCCTCACGGGGTCCGGGTACACCCTTCGTCACTGCGGCAGGCCCCGCCACCCGGAGACCGGCAGCGCGAACTTCGCGACCAGCCGGTCGGTGAACGACGCGTGGTGCAGACGCGCCAGCCGTACGGGTACGGCGCCGCGCCGCACCTCGACGCGGGCGCCCGCGGGCAGCTCCACGTTCCGGCGGCCGTCGCACCAGAGGACCCCGTGCGGGGTGTGCGGCTGGACCTCCACCGCGAGCACCGACGTCGGGGAGGTGACCAGCGGCTTGGCGAACAGCGCGTGCGCGCTGATCGGCACCATCAGCAGGGCCTCCACCTCGGGCCAGACGACGGGACCGCCGGCGGAGAACGCGTAGGCGGTCGAGCCGGTGGGCGTCGCGCAGACGATCCCGTCGCAGCCGAATCCGGTGACCGGCCGCCCGTCGATCTCCAGGACCACCTCCAGCATCCTTTCGGGGGACACCTTCTGCACCGCCGCCTCGTTGAGCGCCCAGTCGGTGTGCACCACGGCGCCGTTGCTGTGCACCACCACGTCGAGCGTCATGCGTTCCTCGACCTCGTACGCCCGGGTCACCACGCGGGCGACCACCCGGTCCAGGTCGTCGCGCTCGGCTTCCGCGAGGAACCCGACCCGGCCGAGGTTCACCCCGAGCATGGGGACGCCCGAGGCGCGCGAGATCTCCGCGCCCCGCAGCAGCGTGCCGTCGCCGCCGAGCACGATCAGCAGCTCGCACCCGTCCACCGCGGCGGGGGTCGCGTCGCAGACCGTCTCCACCGTCGGCGGGAGCGGCAGATCGGCCGCCTCGGCCTCCAGGACCCGCACGCCGAGGCCGTTGCGCAGCAGTCCCTGCACCACGAGCTCCGCACTGCGGATCGCGGCCGGACGGCCGGTATGCGCCAAGAGAAAGACTGTTCGTGCCGTACTTGTCGTCGTCAACGAGGCCCCTCCGCCACTGCACGGTCCACATCTGCCGGATCCAGTTCGGGTGCGCCGGCCCGCAGCCACAGAAAGTACTCGACGTTCCCCGAGGGGCCGGGCAGCGGACTGGCCGTCACCCCGCGCACACCGAGCCCCAGCGCCGCCGCCCGGCGGGCGACTTCGCGCACCGCCTCGGCGCGCAGCTCGGGGCTGCGCACCACCCCGCCGCTGCCGAGCCGTTCTTTGCCGACCTCGAACTGCGGCTTGACCATGAGGACCAGGTCGGCGTCGGGGGCTGCGCAGCGCACCAGCGCGGGCAGTACGAGCCCCAGCGGGATGAACGAGAGATCGCCGACGACCAGGTCCACCGGCAGCCCGTCGATGTCGTCGAGCGTCAGTTCGCGCACGTTGGTGCGGTCCTTGACGACGACCCGCTCGTCCGACTGGAGCGACCAGGCGAGCTGCCCGTAGCCGACGTCGACGGCGAGGACCTGCCGGGCCCCGGCGCGCAGCAGCACGTCGGTGAAGCCGCCGGTGGACGCCCCGGCGTCCAGCGCGCGACGGCCCTCCACCTCCAGTCCCAGCGGTACGAACGCGGCGAAGGCGCCGGCGAGTTTGTGCCCGCCGCGTGAGACGTACTCCGGATCGCTCTCGTCCTTGGCCACGACCACGGGGGCGCTGGTCTCCACCTGGGTGGCGGGTTTGGTCGCGACCAGGCCGCGCACGGAGACGCGGCCCGCGGCGATCAGCTGGCTCGCGTGCTCGCGCGAGCGGGCGAGCTTGCGGTGTACCAGCTCTGCGTCGAGGCGGCGACGGGCCACTCCTGCCACGGTTACGTTCAGCTCCTGTTGTCGTACGGGGGTGCGGGGGCGGGTCCGGCGTCCAGCGCGGTCAGCGTGGAGCGCAGCCCACGGTGTACATCCTCGTACACCTGGGTGTGTCCGTCCGCCGCGAGGTGGTCGGCGTCGGCCAGGCGCTCCAGGGCGGTGTCCACGGCCGGGTTCCCGGTGGGCGTGCGGACGACGCCGAGGGGGGCGGGCGCGGCGGGATCGTGGTGGGGGGCGTCGCCGGGGCCTGCCGCGTCCGCGCCGGGGGTGGTGCGGGGGGCGTCGGCCTCGTCCGCGGTTGCCGCCGGGGGTGCCTGCGCGGGAGCCGTGCCGGGCCCCGCAGTCCAGTCGCTCATGCCGGAACGCTACCCCGGTGGGCTGGGGTACCGTCGATCACGATGGCGACCATGGCAGAGTGCCGCAGCGCACTGGACAGACTTTCCGACAATCTCGCGGGCGCGGACGGCGACGTCCGCAGCGCCGCCTCCCTCGACCGCTCGCTGAGCTGTCACATCAAGGATCTCGATGTGACGTTCACCGGCCGGCTCACGGACGGCCGCGTCCGGGTGCTGGACACGGTCGAGGGCCCACCTCGGGAGAAGGCCGAGATCAGGCTGGCGATGACCGGCGACGACCTGGTCGCGCTGGTGGACGGCGACCTCAACTTCGCCAAGGCGTGGGGCGCGGGCCGGGTCCGCCTGGAGGCGGGGTTCCGGGACCTGCTCAAGCTGAGATCGCTGCTCTGAGGACCTGCCCGACGGCGGGACGGTGTCGGAGCCGGGCAGGCCGTGACACCGCCCCGGCGTCGGAGCCGCCGTCAGAGCCCCAGGCGGGCGACGGCCTTGTCCGCGTCGAGGGCGCACGCCTCCGTGCCCCCGTCGGTCCACGCGGCACCGCAGAGTGCCCGCAGCCCGTCGATGGCGTCGAGGGCGTCGCCCTCGCCCTCCAGCACCAGCTCCTGCCCCCGTACGGAGGCGGTCCACCCGCCGCAGCGGGCCGTGCCGTCCTCCACCGTCACCTCGGGATGCCCGGTGAGCAGCCCCCTCAGGTCCCGGTCGACGTACGTCGGGCGGTGCTCCGGCACGGCGGCGACCAGCTGGGCGGCGTCGGTCACCCCGGTCAGCACCAGCAGCGAGTCCACTCCGCCGTTGAAGGCGCCCTCGATGTCGGTGTCCAGGCGGTCGCCGACGACGAGCGGCCGCTCGGCTCCGGTACGCAGCACGGTCTCCCGGTGCATCGGAGGCAGTGGCTTGCCCGCGACCTGCGGCTCGGCACCGGTCGCGATCCGGACCACCTCGACCGCCGCGCCGTTGCCGGGAGCGATGCCCCGCGCGCTGGGGATGGTCAGGTCGGTGTTGGAAGCGAACCAGGGCAGCCCCCGGTTGATCGCGTACGAGGCCTCGGCAAACCGCGACCAGGGGAAGTCCGGGCCGCCGTACCCCTGCGCCACCGCCACCGGGCCGTCGTCCGCCGAGTCGACCGGGACGAGCCCGCGTTCCTCCAGTGCGACCCGCAGCCCCTCGCCCCCGATGACGAGGACCCGGGCACCGGCAGGGAGCTGCTCCGCGACCAGCCGGGCGACCGCCTGCGCTGAGGTGATGACGTCCGACGGATCGGCGGGCACCCCCAACTCGGTCAGGTGGGCGGCCACCGCGGCCGGGGTCCGCAACGCGTTGTTGGTGACGTACGCGAGGTGCATCCCGCCGTCCCGCGCGGTTCTGAGCGACTCGACGGCGTGACCGATGGCCTGACCGCCCGCGTACACGACCCCGTCGAGGTCGAGCAGAGCCGTGTCGTACGCCTCGCTCAGCGCCGTACGGCTGCCGAGCGGCCGGGACCTGTCCTGCTGACTCATTGTGTTCGCTCCTCGTTCGATGCCTCTGCCCCGATCATCCCGCATCGGCGGACCGCACCTACGATGCGGGGATGGACACATCGGGGGACGCCGCGAAGGAGCTGCGTCTGTTCCCGTTCCGCGGCCTGCGCTACGTCCGCGAGCGGGTGGGGAGTCTCGCGGCCGTGACCTCGCCGCCGTACGACGTGGTGGTACGCCCGGACGGCCTGCACCACCTGGAGTCCGCGGACCCCCACAACATCGTGCGGCTGATCCTCCCCCAGGACGGCTCGCCGACCGCCCGCAACCGGCAGGCGGCCCGGACGCTCGAAGATTGGCTCGCCGAGGGCGTGCTGGCCACCGACCCCGAACCCGCTCTCTACGTCTACGAGCAGCGCGGCAACGGCTTGTTCCAGCGCGGACTGATCGGCTCCCTGGCGCTCTCCCCCGCCGCCGACGGCGTCGTCCTCCCGCACGAGGAGGTGATGGACGACGTGGTGGCGGACCGCGCGGCCCTGATGCGCGCCATCGGGGCCCACCTCGAACCGCTGCTCCTCACCTACGCGGGTGACGGTACGGAGTCCGGCGCGGCGGCGGTCGTCGAGCGGGCCGCCCGGCGGCCGGCGCTGCTCACCACCACCACGGAGAACGGTCTGCGGCACCGGCTGTGGGCCGTGACCGATCCGGCGGAGCAGGCAGAGGCCGCCGCCGACCTCCGCCCCCACCAGGCCCTCATCGCGGACGGCCACCACCGGTGGGCCACCTATCTGCGGCTCCAGCGGGAGCAGAGCGGCCCGGGGCCGTGGGACTTCGGCCTGGTCTTCCTGGTCGACACCGCCCGGTACCCGCTCCAGGTGCGTGCAATCCACCGGGTGCTCCGCCGGCTCGCTCCTGCCGACGCCCTCGCCGCGCTCGGAGGCCGGTTCCGGGTGCGGGAGGTGGCGGGCCCGCTGCCTCGCGCGCTGGGCGTGCTCGCCGCCGCGTCCGAGGAGGGCAACGCCTATCTGCTGGCGGGCGACGGTACGTACCGCCTCGTGGACCGGGCGGACCCCGCTCTGCTCGCCCGCACGGTCCCGGCGGGCCGGCCCGAGGCCTGGCGCACCCTGGACGCGACGGTGCTGCACGAGACGCTGCTGGACCGGGTGTGGCACGTCCCGGACGGGGCCGAGGACATCGCGTACCTCCACGACCCGGTGGCCGCGGTCGACCAGGCCGAACGGTCCGGCGGAACGGCCGTCCTGATGCATCCGGTGCGCGAGGCCGTCGTCCGCGACCTCGCCCGGCAGGGCGTCACCATGCCGCGCAAGTCGACGTCCTTCGGCCCGAAACCGGCGACGGGCCTGGTGATGCGGAGGCTCGGCACCGACTGACCGGGCGGGGCCTCCGAGCCTTCGGCGGTGACACGCGGATCAGGGGGAGACTTCAGACTTTCAGACTTTCAGACTTCAGACTTCAGACTTCAGCGACGAGGTTCGGCAGAAACGAAGAAGGGCGGCACTCCCGGAGGAGTGCCGCCCTTCTTCTACCGTCCACCGCTCACACGGCTCTTACCGGTTCAGGCCTTGGCCGGTCCTTCGGCGTCGGGCTGCTCGGCGTCGTGCTCGGCCTTCTGCTCGGCCTTGTTCTGCTCGGCCTTCTGCTCCGCCTCGGGAGCCGCCTCGGCAGGCGCATCCACGCTCTCGGCGGCGGCGTCGGCACGGTCGGCCCACGCGTTCAGCTCGTCGGTGTCGTCCTCGTCGTCATCGACGTCGTCGTCGTCAGTGGTCTCGACGAAGTCGTCGTCGGCGATGTCCGACGCCGGGTCCTGGACCGCGGAGACCGCGTGGTCGACGGCGGCGGGAGCGGTACCGGCGGTGCCGGTCACGTCCTCCTTGTCCTCGTCCAGGGCATCGACGAACTCGACCCCGTCCAGCTCGGCGAGCCGGTCGGAGGCGTCGGTCGAACCGTCCTTGTCGGATTCGAGGGCCTTGCCGAACCACTCGCGGGCCTCGTCCTCCCGGCCCGCTTCCAGGAGCGCGTCGGCGTACGCGTAGCGCAGGCGCGGGGTCCACGGATGGACGGCGCTGGAGGCCAGCTCGGGGCTCTGGAGAGTGACGATGGCTGCGTCGATCTGCCCCATGTCCCGGCGGGCCCCCGCAGCCACCAGACGCATCTCGACCTGGCCTGCCTTGTCCAGCTTCTGGACCTCGGGCTCACCCGCCATCGCCATGGCGCGCTCGGGGCGGCCGAGACCGCGCTCGCAGTCCGCCATGACGGGCCACAGCTCCACGGATCCGGTCATTCGCTTCGCGGCGCGGAACTCCGCCAGTGCCTCCCCGTACTTCTGGGTCGCGTACGCGGCAAAGCCGGCCGCCTCACGTACGGCGGCGACCCGCGAAGCGAGACGGAGGGCGACGCGGGAGTACCCGTACGCCTCCTCCGGGTCCTCGTCGATGAGCCGGGCAACCATGACGAGGTTGCGCGCGACGTCGTCGGCAAGGGTCTTCGGCAGGCTCATGAGCTCCTGACGCACTTCCTTGTCGATCTCAAAGCCCGTGACGTCGTCGGGGATGGGCAGCCGCTTGATGGGCTCGCGGTCACGGTCACGCTCGTCGCGCTGGTACCCGCCACGGTCGTCCCCTCCCCGGTAGCCACCGCGGTCGTCACGCTGGCCGCGGAAACCGCCGCGGTCGTCGTCGCGGCGGGGGGCACGGTCGTCACGACGGAAGCCACCGCCGCCCGAACCGGAACCCCCGCGGTCGTCACGGCGGAAACCGCCGCCACCACCGGCGCCGGAACCACCACGGTTGTCGTCCCGACGGAAGCCACCACCGGAGCTGGAGCCGCCACGGTTGTCGTCCCGACGGAAACCACCACCGGAGGGGCGGTCGTCGTCACGGCGCGGGCCGCGCGGACGGTCGTCACGGCGCTCGAAGCCACCGGCACGCGCCCCACGGTCGTCATCACGCCGCGGAGCACGGTCATCACGCTGCCCACGGAAGCCAGCGCGGTCGTCGTCGCGGCGGGGGGCACGGTCGTCACGACGGAAACCGCCGCCGCCCGAACCGGAACCCCCGCGGTCGTCACGGCGGAAACCGCCGCCACCACCGGCGCCGGAGCCGCCACGGTCGTCGCGGCGCTCGAAGCCGCCCGGACGCCCGCCACGGTCGTCATCACGCCGCGGAGCCTGGTCATCACGACGGAACCCACCACCGGAGCCGGAGCCACCGCGGTTGTCATCACGACGGAACCCACCACCACCGGTGCTGGAGCCGCCACGGTCGTCACGGCGGAAACCGCCAC
>NZ_JBIAJC010000041.1:8999-10060 GCF_042871745.1 Streptomyces sp. NPDC005576
ACCACCGGAGCCAGAGCCACCGCGGTTGTCATCACGACGGAACCCACCACCACCGGTGCTGGAGCCGCCACGGTCGTCACGGCGGAAACCGCCACCACCGGAGCCAGAGCCACCGCGGTTGTCATCACGACGGAACCCACCACCACCGGTGCTGGAGCCGCCACGGTCGTCACGGCGGAAACCGCCACCCGAACCGCCACGGTTGTCGTCACGGCGGAAGCTACCACCGGCGCTGGAACCACCGCGGTCGTCACGGCGCTCGAAGCCGCCCGAGCGCCCGCCACGGTCGTCATCACGACGCGGAGCACGGTCATCACGCTGCCCACGGAAGCCACCACCGGCGCCGGAACCACCGCGGTTGTCGTCACGACGGAAGCCACCGCCACCGGTGCTGGAACCGCCACGGTCGTCACGGCGGAAGCCACCGCCACCGCCGGCGCCGGAACCGCCACGGTCGTCACGACGGAAACCGCCACCACCGGAACCGGAGCCACCGCGGTTGTCGTCACGGCGGAACCCACCGCCACCGCCGGCGCCAGAGCCGCCACGGTCGTCACGACGGAAACCGCCACCACCGGAACCGGAGCCACCGCGGTTGTCGTCACGGCGGAACCCACCGCCACCGCCGGCGCCGGAACCGCCACGGTCGTCACGACGGAAACCGCCGCCCGAACCGGAGCTCGAACCACCGCGGTTGTCATCGCGACGGAAACCGCCGCGGTCATTGTCACGGCGCGGGGCGGCGGAGCGGTCGTCACGACCGCCGCGGGAGCCGGCCCTGTCGCCACCGTCCCGGCGACGCGGCTCGCGATCCGGACGTTCGTCGGGAGAGTTGGTGGACATGGGTACGACTCCTGTCTTTGGGTACTGCAAACATTCTCGCGCAGTCGGCCTAACGACGCGCTTCGGGAAAACAAAAGGACCCTTGGTCCCAGCATGAACGCTGGGACCAAGGGTCCTTGAAAGATTGTTCGGCGGCGTCCTACTCTCCCACAGGGTCCCCCCTGCAGTACCATCGGCGCTGAAAGGCTTAGCTTCCGGGTTCGGAATGTAACCGGGCG
>NZ_JBIAJC010000042.1:0-8204 GCF_042871745.1 Streptomyces sp. NPDC005576
AGGGCACTCGTCGCGCACGCGGAGAACCCGGACGCAGGCGGACTCACCCCCTCGGACCTCTCCCTCGTCCCCCTCACCCAGCACCACATCGACCTCCTCGAAGAAGAGGAAGCCGACTTCGACGACGACGACTTCGACGACGACGACGACGACGACTTCGACAGCGACAGCGACTCGTGAAGCGACCCGCGGCAACACACCCTCATTCCCTCGCACTCCGGAAAGGCAACAACATGAGGAAGTCGGCACAGTCGGTACCGGAGGCGGGCCAGGCGGGTCCCGCGAAGTCGTCCAAGAAGCCGAGGTCCGCGATCGAGGACGTTCTGCCTCTCTCGTCCCTCCAGGAAGGGCTTCTCTTCCACGCTCTGTACGACGACGAGGGCCCGGACCTCTACACCGTCCAGCTCGCCGTCGAACTGCGCGGCCCCCTCGACGCCGGCCGCCTGCGGACCGCCGCCGGCGCCCTGCTGCGCCGACACCCCAACCTGCGGGCCGGCTTCCGGTCCAAGGGCCTCGACAAGACACTCCAGGTGGTCCGCCGCCAGGTGCGGACCCCCTTCGAGCGGGTCGACCTCCGCGACCGGGGGGAGGAGGCCGAGGCCGCGTACCGCTCGCTCGCCGACACCGAGCGGTCCCGCCGCTTCGACATGGCCCGGCCGCCGCTGGTCCGCTTCACGCTCGCCGCGCTGCCCGGTGGCCGCCACCGGCTGCTGGTCACCGTCCACCACATCCTGCTCGACGGGTGGTCCGTGCCCATCCTGCTGGACGACCTCTTCGAGCTGTACGAGCGCGACGGCGACGAGTCCGGCATGCGCCGGGTGCCTCCCTACCGGGACTACCTCGCGTGGCTGGCCCGCCAGGACCGCCCCGCCGCCCTCGCCGCCTGGTCCCGCGAACTCGACGGCCTCACCGAGCCCACCCTGCTCGGCGCGGGCGCCGAGACCGGCAGCGCGATCGTCCCGCACAGCACCCTGGTCAAGCTGACCCGGGGCGAGACGCAGGCGCTCGCCGCGCTCGCCCGCGGCCGGGGCTGGACCCTCAACACCCTGATACAGGGCGCCTGGGGACTCGTCCTCGGCCGCCTGCTGGGGCGCGAAGACGTCGTCTTCGGCGGTACGGTCTCCGGCCGGCCGCCCGAGCTGCCCGGTGTCGAGACCATGGTCGGCCTGCTCATCAACACCCTTCCGGTGAGAGTGACCTGGAGACACGGAGACCGGCTCGCCGATCTGTTCACCGCCCTCCAGGACCGCCAGTCCGCGCTCACCCCACATCAGTTCGTTCAACTCGGTGACATCCAGAACCAGTCGGGCCACTCCGAGCTGTTCGACACCACGACCGTCTTCGAGAACTACCCGCTCGGCCCGGACCAGGCGCCGCCGCTCTCCGGCGGTCTGGAGATCACCGACGTGGACGCCCGCGACGCGACCCACTACGCGATCAGCCTCGTGGGTCTGCCCGGCGAGGAACTCTCCTTCCGTGTCGACTACCGACCCGACCTCCTCGACGCCGCCACCGCCTCCCGGGTCGCCACCTGGCTGCGCGACCTGCTCACCGCGGCCACCGCCGACCCGGACGTCACTCTCGCGAGCATCGACCTGCTGGACAGCGGGGCGTACGACCGTGTGGTCGGCGACTGGAACGACACCGACCGCGCCATCCCGGACACCACCCTCACCGCCCTCCTGGAGGAGGCCGCCGCCGCCCACCCGGACGCCCTAGCCGTCGGACACGGTGAGGTCTCTCTCAGCTACCGCGAACTGCACCGACGCGCCAACCAGTTGGCCCGCCACCTCGTCGCCCGGGGCGCGGGGCCCGACCGGACGGTGGCCGTCGCGCTGCCCCAGCGGCCCATGCTCGTGGTGGCGCTCCTCGCCGTCCTCAAGTCCGGTGCCGGATACCTCCCCCTGGACCCGGCCCACCCCGCCGGCCGTATCGCCGGAATGTTCGAGGAGACCGATCCGGTCTGCGTCATCTCCACCACCGGCCTCGCGGACCGGCTCCCGTCGGACGGAGACGCGCCCCAGGTCCTCCTGCTGGACGACCCTGCCCTGGCGGGTCAGCTGGCCGCACTGCCCGATTCCCCGCTGACCGACGCCGACCGCGGTTCCCCGGTGCTGCCCGCCCACGCGGCGTACACCATCTACACCTCGGGTTCCACCGGCAGGCCCAAGGGGGTCCTCGTCGAGCACCGGTCCGTCGTGAACTACCTCCTCTGGGCGCTCGACCTGTACCCGTCGGCCGGCAGCAGTGCCCTGCTCCACTCGCCGGCCTCCTTCGACCTCACCGTCACCGGCCTGTACGCACCCCTGATCAGGGGCGGCAGTGTCCACCTGACCCGGTTCTCCGGCGGCGGCCCCGAGCCCGAGGTACCAGTGCCGGCCGGTGGCGTCGCCTTCCTCAAGGGCACCCCCAGCCATCTCGCTCTGCTGGAGGAGCTGCCGGGCGACTACTCCCCGACCGCGGAGCTCGTCCTCGGCGGCGAGCCGCTCTCCGGCGCCCATCTCGACCACTGGCGCACCCGGCACCCGGGCGTCCGGGTGGTCAACGAGTACGGCCCCACCGAGACCACGGTCGGCTGCACGGCGTTCACCGTGGAGCCCGAGGACGAGATCCCCGCCGAGATCCTCTCGCTGGGCAAGCCCATGTGGAACGCGCAGGTGTACGTCCTGGACACCGCCCTGCGCCCGGTCCCGCCGGGCGTCGTCGGCGAGTTGTACGTGGCCGGAACCTGCGTGGCCCGCGGCTACGCGGGACGGGCCGCGCTCACCGCCGGCCGGTTCGTGGCGAACCCCTTCGGAGCGGCAGGCACCCGCATGTACCGCACCGGAGACCTGGTCCGGTGGCGCTCCGACGGCACCCTCGAATTCGCCGGCCGCACCGACGACCAGGTGAAGATCCGTGGCTACCGCATCGAACTCGGCGAGATCGAGACGGTCCTCGCCGACCGGGCGGGCAGCGCCCAGGTGGCCGTCGTGGTCCGTGAGGACCGCCCCGGCGACCAGCAGCTCGTCGCCTACGTCGTCGGCGACGGTACGGACGGGATGCGGGAGTACGCGGCGGCCCGACTGCCCGAGTACATGGTGCCCTCCGCGTTCGTCGCGCTCGACGCCCTGCCCGTCACAGGCAACGGCAAGCTCGACAAGAAGGCGCTGCCCGCCCCGCGGTTCGACGGGACGGCGACAGCCGCGACGGGCAACGGCCGTCGCCCGCGCACCCCGCAGGAGGAGATCCTCTGCCAGGTCTTCGCCGACGTGCTGGCCGTCCGGAAGGTCGCCGTCGACGACAGCTTCTTCGAGCTGGGCGGGCACTCCCTGCTCGCCACCCGCCTGGTCAGCCGCGTCCGCACCGTCCTCGACGTGGAACTCACGATCCGTACCGTCTTCGAACACCCCACGGTCGCCGGGCTCGCCCGTGTCCTGGCCGGCGCGGACACCGCGCGGACCGCGCTGGAAGCGCGGGAGAGGCCGGAGGTCCTTCCGCTCTCCTTCGCCCAGCGACGGCTGTGGTTCCTGGACCGGCTGGGAGTACCGGGCGGTACGTACAACATTCCCCTCGCCGTCCGGCTCGAAGGAGATCTGGACATCCAGGCGCTCAGGTCTGCCCTCGACGCGGTGGCGGCACGGCACGAGTCCCTGCGCACCGTGTTCCCCGACACGGAAGGGCAGCCCCGCCAGCACGTTCGGGACACGGCCGAAGTTCCCTTCGACGTGAGCGAGGTGACCGACGGCGACCCGCTGCGGGAAGCGCTGGAGGCGGAGGCGCAGAGGCGCTTCGACCTGACGGACCAACCTCCCGTACGGGCAACGCTGTTCACCCTGGACGGACGCACCCACGTCCTGCTGATCGTGCTGCACCACATCGCCGGTGACGGGTGGTCGCTCGCTCCCCTGATGCGGGACCTGGAGACGGCCTACCGGGGCGGCCTGCTCGCACCACTGCCGGTGCAGTACGCGGATTACGCGCTGTGGCAGCGCGAGGTGCTCGGCTCGGAGGACGACGACGAGAGCCTCGTGGCGCGACAACTCGACTACTGGAAAAACCAGTTGGCGGATCTTCCGGAGGTTCTGGAACTGCCTGCCGACCGCCCCCGCCCCGCCGTCTCCTCCTACCGCGGCGGCCGGATCGGCTGGCACCTGGACGCGCGGACGCACGCAGCCCTCGGCGAGCTGGCGCGGACATCCGGGGCGAGCGTCTTCATGGTGCTCCAGGCCGCAGTGGCCGCGCTCTTCTCCCGGCTCGGCGCCGGCACCGACATACCCCTCGGCACGGCGGTCGCCGGACGCACCGACGACGCCCTGGACGACCTGGTCGGCTTCTTCGTCAACACACTGGTACTGCGGACCGATGTCTCCGGCGACCCGACCTTCCGTGAACTGGTCAAGCGGGTGCGGGAGTCGGATCTGTCGGCCTTCGCGCACCAGGACGTGTCGTTCGAGCGGCTGGTGGAGGTGCTCAATCCGGAGCGCTCGCTCTCGCGTCACCCGCTCTTCCAGGTGATGCTGCTCCTCCAGAACACCGCCGAACCCGAGCTGAACCTGCCCGGTCTCGGCCTCTCGGTCGAGGATGTCGCGGGCACCGTGGCCAAGTTCGACCTCGCCTTCGACCTGCGGGAGACCTTCGACGCGGACGGCCGCCCGGCCGGCATCGCGGGCGACGTCGACTACGCCCTCGACCTCTTCGACCAGGAGACGGTCGCTGCCCTCTGCGGCCGACTGGCCCGCATCCTGGAATTCTTCGCCGAACGCCCGGAACATCGGGTGGGGGAAGTGGAGTTGCTGGATGCCGGTGAGCGGGCTCTGATGCTGGCCGAGTGGGGTCGGGGTGAGCCGGCGGCCGGCGGACCGGGTTTGGTGGAGCAGTTCGAGCGGCAGGTGGCCGCGGCGCCGGACGCGGTGGCTGTGGTGTGTGGTGAGGAGTCGTTGACGTACGGGGAGTTGGATGTCCGTGCGGAGCGGTTGGCGCGGGTGTTGGTGGGGCGGGGTGTGGGGCCGGATCGGTTGGTGGCGGTGGCTCTGCCGCGGTCGTTGGATCTGGTGGTGGCGTTGTGGGCCGTGGTGAGGGCGGGTGCGGCGTTCGTGCCGGTGGACCCGGCGTTGCCGGCCGAGCGGATGGCGTACGTGCTGGAAGACTCCGGCGCGGAGTGCGTGATCACTTCGGGGGAGGTGGCGGGGCGGCTTCCGGTGGTGGAGGGGCTGGTGTTCGTCGACGGTCCGGACGACGAGCAGGTTCTGCTGCCGGACGTGGTGTTTACGGCGGCTTCGCCCGGCTGCTTGGCGTACGTCCTTTACACCTCGGGTTCGACGGGTCGGCCGAAGGGGGTGGGGGTGACGCGGGGTGGTCTGGAGAATGTTCTCGCGGACATGGGGGCGCGGTTCGCGGTGTCGGCGGCGGACCGGTTCATGGCGGTGACGACGTTCGGGTTCGACATCTCGAACGTGGAGATCTTCGTTCCGTTGCTGGCGGGTGCGCGGTTGGTTCTGGTGGAGCGGGAGGTGGTGCTGGAGCCGGTCCGGCTGGGGGCGCTGGTGGTCGCGTCGGGAGCGACGTTCATGCAGGCCACACCGACTTTCTGGGAGACCCTCGTGAGCGAGGTCCCCGAGTCTCTCCGCGGGCTCCGCGTTCTCATGGGTGGTGAGGCGGTCTCGGCATCGTTGGTCTCCCGGCTGGGTGCGGTCGCCGGGGAGGTGACGAACGGCTACGGGCCGACGGAGACGGCTGTCTACTCGGTCGTCGGCCGGGTCGACCGGGTCGGCGGTTCGGGTGTGCCGGGGATCGGCCGTCCGGTGTCGGGCACCGAGGTGTTCGTGCTGGACGAGTGGTTGAGGGTGGTGCCGGTCGGTGTTCCGGGTGAGTTGTACATCGCGGGCGCGGGTGTGGCGCGTGGGTACGTGGGGCGGGCGGGGTTGACGGCCGAGCGGTTCGTCGCCGACCCGTTCGGTGGTCCGGGTGCGCGGATGTACCGGACCGGGGACGTGGTCCGGTGGTGTGCGGACGGGACGCTGGAGTTCGTCGGGCGTGCCGATGACCAGGTGAAGATCCGCGGGTTCCGGATCGAGCCGGGTGAGATCGAGGCGGTCCTCGCCGCTCGTCCGGGTGTCTCCCAGGCCGCGGTCGTGGTGCGTGAGGACCGGCCGGGTGACAAGCGGCTCGTCGCGTACGTCGTCGGTGAGGCGGAGGGACTCCGCGACCATGCCGCATCACACCTTCCCGGCTACATGGTCCCGACCACCTTCGTCGTGCTGGACGGGCTTCCGCTCACCGCGAGCGGAAAGCTCGACCGGCGCGCGCTGCCCGCCCCCGCCCCGGAGTCAGGTGCCGGTCGCGATCCCCGTACGCCCGGGGAAGAGGCGCTGTGCGACATATTCGCCGAGGTGCTGGGCCTGGAGAAGGTCGGGATCGACGACAGCTTCTTCGAGCTGGGCGGTCACTCCCTCCTCGCCACCCGACTCACCAGCCGCATTCGCACGGTGCTCCGCGCCGAATTGCCGGTGCGTGCCGTGTTCGAGTCGCCGACCGTCGCGGGTCTCGCGCCCCGGCTCGAGGCGCTGGCGGCCACATCCGTCCGCCAGCCGGTCCGGCGGGCGGAGCGGCCGACCGAGATCCCGCTGTCGTTCGCGCAAGCGCGGCTCTGGTTCCTGGACCGCCTCGACAACGACGGCGGCATGTACAACATCCCCCTCGCCGTCCGGCTGCGAGGTCCGCTGCGGCGCGAGACGCTGGCCGCCGCGGTGCGTACCGTGGTCGCCCGGCACGAGTCGCTGCGGACCGTCTTCCCCGACACCGACGGCCGACCGCGCCAACTGGTGCTCCACAATGCCGACGTTCCCCTCCGGGTGGTGGAGACGGACGAGCCGGGACTGGCCGCCGCCCTCGCCGCCGAATCCGTACGCGGATTCGACCTCGGGCGCGACCTACCGCTGCGCGCCACGCTGTTCGCGACCGGCCCGGATGACCACGTACTTATGATCGTGCTGCATCACATCGCGGGCGACGGCTGGTCGCTGGCCCCGCTGATGCGCGACCTCCAGGCCGCCTACCGGGGCGAGGAATTGCCCGCGCTCCCCGTCCAGTACGCCGACTATGCCCTCTGGCAGCGCGAGATCCTCGGCGCCGAGGACGACCCCGGCAGCGTCATGAGCGAACAGATCCTCTTCTGGAAACACACATTGGCCGGCCTGCCGGAGGCACTGGAGCTGCCGGCCGACCGCCCCCGCGCCGCCGTCGCCTCCTACCGAGGCGGGCGAGTTCCGTGGCAGCTCGACCAAGGGACCGTCGCCCGCCTGGACGCGCTCGCCCGGGAGACCGGAGCGAGCCTCTTCATGGTCCTCCAGGCCGGGCTCGCCGCGCTGTTCTCGCGGCTCGGCGCCGGTACGGACATCCCTCTCGGGACCGGCGTCGCGGGTCGTACCGACGATGCCCTGGACGAGTTGGTCGGCTTCTTCGTGAACACGGTGGTGCTGCGGACGGACGTGTCGGGTGACCCGACCTTCGTCGAGCTGCTCGGCCGGGTCAAGGAGACGGACCTGTCGGCCTTCGCGCACCAGGACGTCCCCTTCGAGCGGCTGGTGGAGGTGCTCAACCCTGAGCGCTCGCTCGCACGGCACCCCCTCTTCCAGGTCATGCTGACCCTCCAGAACACCCCCGAACCCGACCTCGACCTGCCCGGCATCATCCCTGCCGTCGAGCCGGTGAGCGGTGCGGTGGCCAAGTTCGACCTGTCCTTCGGGTTGTCCCAGGAGTACGACGCGCTGGGCCGTCCGGCCGGCCTCACGGGCGAAGTGGAGTACGCCCGGGACCTGTTCGACGCGGAGACGGTCGCGGCGCTCGGCGCGCGACTCGGCCGGGTGCTCGCCCAGACGGCGGACGACCCGAGCCGCCGGGTCGGCACTCTGGACGTGATGGATGCGGCGGAGACCAGCCTCCAGCTGGACCGGTGGGGAGCCGGCCCGCGCACCGAGCCGCACCCCTCCCTCCCCGAGCTCCTGAGCCGCCGGGTCGCCTCGACACCCCGGGCGACGGCCGTCGTCGGCGACGCCGAGGAGCTCACCTACGCGGAGCTGGATGCGCGGTCCAACCGGTGGGCGCACTACCTGCGTGCGCAGGGGGTGGCCGGCGGGACGCCGGTGGCGTTGCTGCTGGACCGGTCGGTGGACCTGGTGGTGGCGGAGCTGGCGGTGGTGAAGGCGGGCGGGCATTACGTACCT
>NZ_JBIAJC010000043.1:0-6259 GCF_042871745.1 Streptomyces sp. NPDC005576
TACGAACGCAAGGCCGACCACTTCCTGGCCTTCACCAGCATCGCCTGCACTCTCATCTGCTACCGCAGGCTCGCCAAATGAGATGACTTCTTAGTGGCACGAATCCTCAAGACCGCGTCCGAGGCGGCGGCTTCGGCCTGGGGCTCGCCGGGCGGGGTTCGCGTTCCTGGGGTGTGGCGGGGGTCCGGCGAGTTCGTTCGTGCTTGATCGCGCTGGTCCGCGTTGGGGGAGGGGCCTGTGCTGAGCATCAGCGGGAGGCGTCGACCGCACGAATGCGCCGTTTGGGGACCGGATCGGCAAATTGAGGTCAACTGGCTTATATAGGACTGAAGTTGCGATATCGCATTCTTCGCATCGCAATGTCTCAATCTCATCGGTAAAGGCAAAAGTTGGCCAAGATCGTGCAATGTGTGTTTACATCTCGCCACTAACGATCATGCGCGTTCGGTCGCCGGGGGGTTACATCCGAAGGCAAGGGGGCGCGCCCTGGGGAGTACCACGATGAAGAAATCATTGCGTGCCAGCGGCATCGCGATGTTGACCGCGGGGGCCGTGCTACTGGCCACGCCGAACATCGCTGTCGCCGCGGACCGGCCGACCGCGGACGAGACGGCCGGAAACGAGGCGGAGCGGGCCGTCTCCACGCTCCTGGACTCGGTGAAGTCGCTGGAGGCTCATCCGATCACGGAAGCCGAGAGCGCCGAAGCGGCCCTGGCGGCTGCGCAGGTCCAGGACCGGAAGGTCGAGATCCTGCAGATGCGCACGGAGACGGACACCGTCTACGCCAACCCGGACGGCACGCTGACCCGGAAGTCCGCGGCCGGTCCCGTCCGGATGGTGCAGGACGGTCGTTGGGTCGACGTGGACGTCGACCTGCACAGCGGCGCGGACGGCGATGTCGTCGCCAAGGCGCACCCGGAAGGGCTGAGGCTGGCCGGGAAGGGCGGCACTCTGCCGCGGTCGCTGAAGGCCGCCGCGGCCGCCCCGCAGACCACGGCACGCGATCTGGTCACCTTGGGCAGCGGCGACACAAAGATCGCGGTCCAGTGGAAGGGCGGCCTGCCCGCTCCTCAGCTGTCCGCCAACGTCGCGACCTACCCGGACGCCGTCCCGGGCGGCGACCTCATAGTCGAGGCGACCCGGACCGGTTTCGAGCAGTACCTCAAATTGCGGCAGGCTCCGCAGGACGGCGCTCCGCTGGAGATCCCGATCGTCCTGCCGGACGGCATGAACGCCGCCCCTGGCATCGACGGAGGCATCGACTTCGTCGACAGCGCCGGTGAGACTGTCGCCGTCATGCCCGCCCCCACCATGTGGGACAGTCAGATCGATCCGCGCTCCGGCGAGCACACCAATCGCGAGAAGGTCGCCATGGAGGTGACCCAGTCCGGAAACACCGCACAGCTTTCCCTGCGCCCGGACGCGAAGTGGCTCACCGACCCGGCGACGCAGTACCCGGTCACGATCGACCCCGCCACGGATGCCCTCGACGTCCTGTTCGACACGTTCGTCCAAGGCGGTGACACCACCGACCAGTCCGCGAACGTCGACCTCAAGGTCGGCTGGCCTGGTGACTACGAGGGAACCACCAAGCGCGTCGCGCGCTCGTTCATCACCTTCCGCACGGAGAACTTCTCCGACGCCCTGGTCTCCAAGGCGTCCCTGAAGCTGTGGAACTACCACTCGTGGTCGTGCGACGCGCGCGGCTGGGAGGTCTGGGCCGCGGGAGCCGCAGACAAGAACACCCGCTGGACCAAGCAGCCCCAGCTGACGGAGAAGATCGCCACCTCCACCGACACCAAGTCGGCCGCCTGCAACAACGCCGGCTGGGCCACCACCGACATAACCAAGCTGGCGCAGACCTGGGCCTCGGCCAAGGCCGAGAGCGGCTCCATCGCCCTCAAGGCGGTCGACGAGGCGGACACCTACGCCTGGAAGCGGTTCTACTCGGCCAACGCCACCAACCAGGACCAGATCCCCACCCTGGAGGTGACGTACAACTACCGCCCCTACAACGGAGCCAACCTGCAGGCCGGAGCCCCGTTCATCTCCACCGGCGGCATCTTCAAGGTGAACACCACGACGCCCCTCCTGCGTTACTCCACCGTCGACTACAACGGCGAGGACGAGGTCACCGGTACGTACGAGATCACCGACACGGCCACCGGCACGGTGGTCACCACCATCAACGCCGCCCCGGCGCCCGCCAACAGCACCTCGCAGGTCAAGGTCCCCGCCGGCAAGCTGACCACGGGCAAGACCTACAGCTTCCGTACCACCAGCTTCGACGGCACCCACTACGCCAACGGATGGTCCGACCCCGTTCGCTTCACGGTCGACACCGCGTGGAAGCCGACGACAGCCGAGAACGCCCTGGGCCTGGCCAACACCTACTCCGACGCCGCCGACATCACCGCGGCGACCTCCTCGGACGCCGACTACGCCTCCATCGCGGTGACGGAAGAGAACGTCGTCTCCGTGCCCTGGGACGGACTGAACAACACCATCAACGTGCAGAACGGCCTGATGCCCAACAAGCTGACGATCCCTTCCG
This sequence comes from Streptomyces sp. NPDC005576, assembly GCF_042871745.1. Classification (NCBI taxonomy): domain Bacteria; kingdom Bacillati; phylum Actinomycetota; class Actinomycetes; order Kitasatosporales; family Streptomycetaceae; genus Streptomyces; species Streptomyces sp. NPDC005576. Next base: position 2,555 of record NZ_JBIAJC010000043.1, read on the forward strand.
CCAGCACCAGGGGCACACAGGTCGGCGGCAACGTCGTCTACACCTCGACCGGACCGGTCGACACCGTAGTCCAGCCCACCGCCGACGGCGGCTCGCGCACGCTGAACATCCTCAAGAACAGCACCGCCCCCCACGACTACGAAACCGGCTTCACCCTTCCCGCCGGTATGACGGCCGTCACCCACGACGACGGTTCCGTCTCCCTCTACTCCGCCGGTGACGAGAACGCCGAGCAGGCCCCCACCACGGACGCCGCTGGATTCTTCGACGCCCCCTGGGCCAAGGACGCCAACGGAAACGACGTCCCCACCAGCTACAAAGTCGTCGGCAACAAGCTCGTCCAGCACGTCGACTTCGACGCAAGCAGCGCTTTCCCCATCGTGATAGACCCCTCCTGGTGGTCCACCACCAAGAAGATCATCCTGTGCAGCGCGGCCATCGCTGGATTCATCCTCACCTTCACGCCGGGCGGATCCTCGAAGCGCATCCTCACCGCGGTCAAGCTGGTCAAGAAGATCGGCGTCAAGAAGACCGCGAAGCTCATCCAGACCTACGCCAAGCGACGCAAGCTGACCGCCGCGCACCGGAAAGCGATCACCGCCCTGCTCGGATACCAGGGTGTCAAGAAGGCATGCAACTTCTGACCAGGGAAGGACGCCAATGATCGCCATCGCAGCCGCTGCAGCGCAGATCGTCGCCATCCTGCTTCACCGCTGGCGCACGGATTCACCGGCCTCTCGTACCATTCCGTGGGCCTACATGGCCGTAGGCCTGGGGGCATGCGTAGCGGGATGGCTCATCATCGGCCTGCCCGCAATCGAGGGGGGAGACCTGGTTCTGACCATCGTGTTCGGCATACTCATCGGATCGGAGACCGCCACAGCGGTCAAAGACCTGTCCGGCCGAGCGTGGGCAGCCTGGGCAACAGCCGCAGCCTGCGGTGTTGCATCATCGACCTGGCTCCTGCAAACCCCGTTTCCCTTCACCTGACACGCCCTGACGACGATGCCCCAGCATCCTCCGCCACCCACTGCCCCCTGCAGGCAGACGCTTTAAGTACAGGCAGAACACGTGTGGCTGGTCCAGGAGTAACCCTGGACCAGCCACACACTGGCGTTAGGGACACCCGTGAGGAACAGCGCGCCGAACCGCGCACCACGCCCAGGAGGCGCCAGTGAATCTCCCCTCGTATTGAACTTGAATCCATGATGTCGGGGTCTGCCGCATGGTGCTGGGGGCCCGGATCGCGGTTCCCACGACGCGGGAGAACGAGGATGATGTCCGCGTGATGCGAGACCTGCCGCCGTTGTCCTTGCCCCAGTACGTCGTGGTCCGTATCGGCTGCTCACCAGAGGTGCCCACTGAGATCGCCGCCGATCTGCGGGAGATCGGGGTCCCGGCGGGGCTGATCGGCTATGAGTACCAACCGCTGGCCGAGGCGACGGTCCTCGGCGGGATGGACGAGAGCGGGTTGGTCGTCTTTGGGACCAGCGGCCTGTTTGGACACATCGCCATCGAAGTGGCTTCGCGCCGCATCGTGCACATGCCCATGGCCGAGTCTTCGACCACCAATCACGTGAACAGGGACCTCGAAGCCTTCCACCGGTGCGTCGCGGCCACCATCGCCCGCTTCCCGTTCTACGAAGAAGGCGATGAGGACAGATTCGAGGAGGCTGCGGGCGACCTCCGCGAGCTCCTGGCCACCCTCGATGACACCGCGCTCGCACACAACGGGCTATGGGAGACCCTGTGTGACGACGTCGCGATGGGTGACTACGCGAACTGGGAGGACTGAAGCACGTCGGCCCTCCAGCGTCAGGCCTGTGGCCGTCAGGCAGCCGTCGACCAGCTCTGGTCGGTACTGGATCCTCTTGAGGCGACGCTTCACGGCTCGGGTGATCTGGACGAGGTCCGCGGCGGCGAGGTTGCCGATGTCGCGTTTGACCAGCGACCAGACGCCCTCCTGCGGGTTCAGGTCCGGGGCGTAGGTCGGTAGTTGGAAGACGGTGAGCCAGGTGGCGTTGGCTGCGAAAAACTCCCGTAGCGGCGCGACCAGGTGCATGCGCAAGTTGTCCCAGACCAGGACGATCGGGCCGCCGAGCTGCGTGTGGGCACGGACAATCAGGTCGCGGTAGTCCTTCCAGCCGAAACCCTTCGGTTCGTCCTTACGGCCCCGGTACTCGCGGACCGCGTAGATCAGACGAGACCGCTCACCGGGCTTGTAGCAGGTCATCCCCGCCATCGAGACGCGACCCGAACCGCGTCCGCGTACGCGTACGCGGACGACCGGAGTGACGCCCAGGCGGCCCCAGGTCCTGGCACGCGGCGGGGTCATCGACTGGCCGGCCTCGTCCTCGAAGACCACCCAGGCGTTGTTCACCGCCGCGGTGCTCTTACCCGCGGCCAGACCTCCCGCCTCCACAGCCCCACCGCATCGTCGTCGCGCTCGATCGCCCGCCGGGCGGGCTGCTGCCATGACCATCCGTGCCGTCGAAGCAGCCGCCACGTACCCTCCACCGTGTACGAGACGTGGAACAGGCGACCAATCAACGTCTTCACCCGGGCCAGCGTCCACCGCTGATCGGCCCAGCTGTGCGGCAGCGGTCCGCGCTCCAACTCCCGTGCCAGTCGCGCTATCTGTGTGCCGGAGAGTCGAGGTCTACCGGGAGATCCCTTCGATGCCACCCCGGCCAGACCGTCCTCGCGCCACTGGCGCCGCCAGCGCTCCACCGACCGCTCCGCTACACGCAACGAGGCAGCGATCTCCCGGTTCTTCGCGTCGGCCTCGAAGCCAGCCACGGCCTGGAGCCGGACCCGCTCGCGCGCGATCCTTTCAGCGTCGGTCAAGCCGCCGCCCTGCGGATATCTCACCCAACAGGACTACCGGCGCCGCCCGCACGCTGTCCCGCAATCAGCCCGACATCACCCGATCAAGTTCAGTAGGTTAGGGAGTAACGAAGGAGAGAATATCTGTTTCTTCCAGAATATCGACCATATCTAGGCTTTGAGCGGCCACGCGGAGCTTTTCGTACTCCGCTACAGCAATGAACACGCGGAAGAATTTGATGATGTGAGAGAAGTCATCCAGAGCCATTTCAGCTTCATCATGCTTGATGGCTTCGGCAGCTGACCTCAAGGCACTTTGAGCCGGGTGAGATGCTTCCAATCTTCCTCGAACTTGAGCGATCACCTCGCTGAGAATTTTTCCCGATTCGTTTCCTTGCACGACTTCCCCTCTTCGCACCCTGTTTTAGGGAGACTGTCGGCCGTGCTCCCGGGACGAAGGATTCCCGGGAGCACGGCGATCGTAAAATTCGGGCTACATACTTCCCGTCATCGACTGGGGTTGATGTAGGCGGACATCACACCGACGGGCTTCCCATCAGGCGCCGCGAAGGTGCAATAGAACACAGTAACCGTGTACTTCGTCTTCGTGCGGCTGCAGGAGCATTCCTTCTTCGAGTAGGTGTAGGTGATATCCCACTTGCCATCCATGGAATTACCCCACTGGTAGAACCAATTACCCTTCTCCAGCGCCTTCTTGAGGTCGCTGAGCATGCTGGATTCGCTCCTCCAGGAGCTGTCCTTGCCCTTGCCGACGTGCCGGTCCCTAAGAGGATGTCTCACGTGGCGATCCTGGTGAGTTTCCTGTAGCAGGTCAGGGCGGCTGCGAGCCCGAGGAAGGCGAGGAAGTGGGAGCCCTTG
>NZ_JBIAJC010000044.1:0-6233 GCF_042871745.1 Streptomyces sp. NPDC005576
TTGTCGCCGGAGGAGCGGGCGCTGATCGAAGCGGTGTGGGAGGCGAAGCGGGCGGGTGGCGGCAGTGTGGTGTGGCCCGACGGCGTGCGGCTGGACCTGGACGGCCGGGAGGTCGACAACTACGCGTCGGTGAGTGCGGACGAGTACTTCGCACAGTTGACCAACGCCTACCTGGGGACCAACCACGGCAGTGACGGGGCGACGGGGCGGCCACGGAACAACGGCGCGGCGTACGTGCGCCGTCACGAGCGGGAGTTGCTGCCGCTGTTGGAACGGCTGTACGGGACGGACCCGGGCGCTTTCAGCACGCCGGCCAACCCGGTGGCGGCGACCGCCGCCGACGACGCCGTGTACGAAGCGTTCCGCGACGCCATGGCACTGACGGACCAGGCCGCGCCCACGGGCCAGGCGGCTCTCCCGGCCCAGGCGGCCGGAACGCTGTCGGCCCAGGCGCCCGCAGCCGCTCACACCGGAACGGCCGACCGACCGGAGGCGGCCTTCGCCACCCGCCCCGGGCCGCAGGCGGCTTCCGGTGCCGAGGCCGTGCCGGCCCTGGACCAGCTCCGTACCTCCACCGTCACGTACCGGCACGAGGCGGTCGGACGCGACTTCCACGGCAGGTGGCCGGTTCCGTCGCTGGCCCGGCGGCCGCGGCAGTACCAGTGGCTGGAGCACACGACCGGTCTGTCGGGGCAGAGGGGCTATGCCCCCGTCGGCACGTCGGCCCACCTGCCGCCGGCGCTGACGGCCCGGACGCCCTACCTGGTGCAGGCACGGCTGGTCCGCGGTACCTCGGACCGGATCAAGGTGACGGACGCCGCCACGGGGGCGCCGCGGGAGTTGACGTTCACCGAGTTCGCCCGGGTGCTGGCCGCTGATCCGCACCTGGCGCGGATGGATCCCGCCGTGCCGGTCGTGGTGCTGGTACCGGACGCCCTGTCCCGGAACCTCGATCTGCTGCGGGCTGTGCGGGACGTCGCGGGCCGCCCCGCCTGGGGGCACACCGGACGCGCGATGCTGGTGGAGGAGTCACGGGGCCGCCTGGTGATCGCGGTGGCCCGTGACGAGGGCCGCAGCATCGGTCAGTGGATCCATCTGCCGGCGGACTCCCGGGGGCAGCGGCCGGAGCCCGCCGAGCCGCTCCTGACCATGGACGGAGCGCTGATCGACCCCGCGGATCTGGACCTGCGTCCGTTCGCGGACTCCGACGGCCGCGTCGCCGGACACCGGTCCCTGGAGGAGACGGAGTTCGCCTCGGTCTTCGAGCTCCGTCTGCCCGGGGCGGTGCACACAGCGGACTACCGCCATGCCCAGAAGATCGCGCAGGACCACGTCGTGGTCACCGGCACCGGACGCGTCCCGTGGGCGGCCCAGAGCCCGGGCCCGTACTTCCTGCTGGCGCACGGCCTTCCCGGCCTGGTCCAGCTGGTGACCTCGGACGGAGGGTCCGTCAGACTCTCCGGACAGCAGGTGGGACGTCTCCTGCGGCGGCGGCGGTCGTTCACGGAGTTGTTCCCGGAGAGCGCGATCACCGCCCTGGTCTGCCATGGCGCCGCCGTACCGCCGGGACCGTCCGATACCCCCACCTTCATCCAGGGGCTGGCGAACTCCTCGGGCCGCACGGCCTACGGGGTGCCCCCGTTGCTGTCCGTCGACGAGCGGGCACCCTGGCTCAGCGTCTACAACCACGAGCGCACCGGTGAGCCGTACACCTGGAAGGTGGCCGTCTCCGAGCCGAGGCGCGGGGTTCTCGACGCGCTCGTACACAGCACAGGTCTGGGTTCCTCGGCCGGCGAGCCGAGTCCGCAGGACCGGACGTTGATGATCCAGGTGCTGCGTACGGGCCTCGATCTGTACGGCGTGAGGGGGAGGGAACCGAGAAACCTCCGGCCACTGGGCGAGCTGGCACGTCTGCGGCGGGCGGCCTACGTCGGACCGGTCGGCACCGAGCCCGTCGACACCGAGCCGTTCGACAGGACCCTCGTACAGGAGATCGCTCGCGAGGCCTACGGGTGGGACGCCTCCGCAAAGGTGGCCGACGCCGATGTCACGCATCTGCTGGACCTGGTTGCTCTCCACGAACCGGCCACCCTGGCGGACCTGATCGATCTCGGCCGCGCGAACGGCCGCCTTCTTCCGCCCGGCAACAGCCTGAACCCGTCCCTCACACAGACCGGACCGGCGGACGGTGACGGGCTGCGGGGGGCCGGAGTGCGGGGAGCTCCGCCCGGTTCGAGGCGGTCGGCTCAGGCAGCCGCCACGGGCGCGACCGGTGGGTCTCGCCCGCAGGGGCAGGCACCCCTGTCGTTGAGCCCGGCCGAGGCCCGACGGCTCGCCGTCGGCGCCGTCGAGGCGGACTCCCTCGCCCTGCGCACCCAGGACGACTACGTCCGCGAGCCCGCGCTCGAAAGGTCTTTCGTCGAGCAGGTCACCCAGCAGCTGCTGGAGATCGTGCCGCGGGCACTGGCCGTCCGCCCCTTCGCTCCCACGGTCGAGATCGCCAGACTCTTCATGGAGGTGGACCAGCCGGCGGACGTCCGGCCCGAGGTGCTGCCCTACCTGGCCGAGCAGCCCGACCTGCTCGCCTCGGTCAGCGAGGCACCCGAGCTGAGGAAGGCGTTTCTGACGCAGCCGGTCAGCTTCGCGCAGCTCCTGGGGGCACACCCGAACGTCCTGAGGGAGCTGGCCTCCGGGAGCAGCAACGCGGACCTGTCCGACCAGGCCGAGTTCCTGCTGCGGTACCCCGACGTCGTCAAGGCGATGGAGAACGACGCGCACCTGCGCCGGCGGCTCGTCCAGAGGATCACCCTCATCGGTGATCTCGGCGGCAAGCTCGTCCTGGTCCGTGCCGTCGCGGACCACAGGTGGCTGGGGGACGCCGTCACCGCCGCCCCGCAGCTCGGCGAGGCGCTGCGGACCTCCCCGGCGCCGATGGCCGCCGTCAGGACGCTGAAGAACAACCTCGCCCTCACCAACGCGATCGAGAACTATCCCGATGCGGTTCCGGACGCCGACCAGATCAAGGGCCTGCTGGCGAACACCGCTCTGGTGCAGGCGACGTACCAGCACCCGCAGCAGTTGCGGACACTGTTCCGGGTCCCGGAGCTGCTGACGGCAGCCCGGAAGGATCCCACCGTCCTCCGGTTGCTGGACACCGACCCCGACCTGTCGGACGTACTGCCGGAAAGCCCGGAGCTGGCACGGCGGTTGGCCGAGGCACCGGAACTGCTGCGGGCCGCCTTCACCAACTCCCGTCTGGCCGATGCGCTGTCGTACGAACCGCGGCGCTTCGACCGCCACCTCGACGACGACTCACGGCTGGGACAACTGCTCGAAGAGGCCGTTCCGGACGTACCTCTCCTGCCCGAGCCGCAGCCAGGAGCGTCGGCTCCGCAGCGCCTTCTCGCCGACCCGAGGGTGTACGCCGCCGTGGTGGGGGACACGGAGATGCGCCACACCCTCCTGGAGGAGGAGGAACTGGCCGAGACGCTCCTCGAAAACCCGGGTCTGCTCGTCGCGCCGCACGAGTACCGCAGGCTGCTGTCGCCGGACTACGCCGCGCTACGGGATCAGGTCGGGCCGGGATCGCCGCTGCTGGCCCCCGGACTGCTCCGGGGACTGCTGCGGTTCCCGGGCGGCTCCGGCTCCGTCGCCGACGAGTTCGCGGTGCCCGACACCATCGACGCGGGGCCGGACGACACACGACGGATCCTTGCGGACGCGTTGGCCTCCAGCCACGTGCTGCAGGCCGTGGTGCAGGCCGACCCCGTGGCCATGGGGCTGGCGTTCAACACGGCCACCGGCCTCGGCCAGATGGACTTCGGCGGCATCGAGATGGCTCTGCGTGCCGAGGGCCGCCTGGCGGCGCTGTTCGACCGCAACCCCTTCGCCGTCCCGTTCCTCGGCAAGCAGTCGTCGGCGCTGGCGGACCTGTTGGCCAACGACTCGGCGCTCCTGCAGCTGGCCTTGGCGGCGCGCGAGCTGATCGCCACCTTGCAGGAGTCCTCGGAACTCCTCGCCCATCTGGTGGAGCGTCCCGCGGTGGTGCGCGCGCTGGCCGCCTACGAGAACGACGTGACCCCGTCCGCTCATTGGGCGAGGTTGTTCGGGGATCGTGAGCTGCTGGCGGCGTTGGACAGTGCGGACGGTCTGGCGGTGGTGAAGGCGTTGGCGTCCAGTCCGGATCTGCTGACGGACGGGTTGGCGCGGGACGGGTTCATCACGCGGTTGAAGGAACCGGGTGGGCTCGCGGAGCTCGTGGATCTGAACCGGCGATCTTCGAAGGTGTTCGCGGAGGCGGTGCGGACGGCGGGTGAGCCGAGCGTCACCCGCAGTGGTATCCGGATCGCGGCGGAGCCGGCCGCGGTGGCGCGGGCGGTCCTCGACGCGCCGGACGGGATCGGTGCGGCGGTCGACGGTCTGACGGTGACCGAGGAGACGCGGGAGCGCTACCGGGGTGCGGCGGTGGCGGCGGTCCGTGCGTTGCGGGAGCTGCCGGAGCTGCGCCGTGCTGTCGACCGCGAGTTCGGCATCCTGCTGGCGATGCTGACCAACGGTGAGATGACCGCGACGCTGCTGAAGCGCCCCGCGTTGATCGGCTACCTGGCGGACCGGAGCAAGGGCGCGCTGAAGGCGCTGTACGACAACCCCGAACTGACCCGCGCGCTCCGCGACAACGGCAGGCTCTACCTGCACTTCCAAGGCGACGCCTACTTCGTGCAGGCCATGGCCGGCCCGACCTTCCGGCCCTTCGCCGACGCCCTCGCACAGAACCCCGAGTACATCAGGGCCTACGAGACCGGCTTGCCGGTCATCCTGAGCGATGGCCCCGGAGTGCTTCTGATCCGGTCCAGCGAGGTGGTCGCCGCAGCCGTGGCGGACGACCGGGAGATCGCGACAGGACTCGCCGAGAACCCCGAGCTCGTCGACGAGATGGCCGAACTGTTCCGCTTCGACCCGGAGACGCCGCTCACGGACCAGGCGTACGAGGACGGCGAGGCCGCCGTCGGTGCCGTGGTGTCGAGCGTGACGGTGCTGCGCGCACTGGGTGAACGGCCGGATCTGATGTCCGTGCTGGCGGCGGGTCCTGCGTTCTCCCGTGTGCTGGCGGAGAATCCGGGGGCGCTGGCCACCGAGGCGGATGTGGTCGGGCTGCTGGGGGACGAGCTGCTGGTGGCGTTCCTGAACGCGTATCCGGCGCAGGCCGCGCTCGTGCTGGGGACCCCGGGGCTGCTGCCGGTCGTGGCGAGGACGCCCGCACTGGTGGGGGCGATGGCGCGGTCGGAGCGTCTGTCGGGCCTGCTGGGGCGGGAGGACGTACGGGGGCTGCTGGGGGAGCGGCCGGAGGTGGCCGAGGGCCTCCTCGCGACACCGGATCTGGTGGACGCGCTGGGTGGTCTTCCGGGTCTGGTGGCGGCGCTGCGGGCGAAGCCGGCGGTGGCCGGGCTGCTGCGATCGGATCCGGGGTTGCTCGCGGTGGTGCGGGCGCGTCGCGCGCTCGTCGACGATCTTTCACGTGACACCGCGTTGTGGCGGGCGCTCACCCGGGTGCCCGCGTTGTCCGAGGCGTTGGCGCAGTCGGCGAGGGTGCTGCGGCATCTGCGCAGCCGTCCGGCGCTGATCGAGGTGCTGGCATCGGGGCCGGTCGCCGTGTCCGGTACGCAGTTGCTCGCGGTGCTGTCGGACGACGCGTTGACGGCGGTGCTGGACGGTCGGCCGCGGCTGGCGGGTGCGGTGCTGGCTTCGCCGGAGCTGGCGGACCGGGCGGTGTCCCACACCGGATTCGCGGACGCGGTACGGAACCTTTCCCGCGACGCCGCCAGGTTCGAGGCCCTGCTGCGCGAACCCGCCGCACTCCTCACCGAGCTGGACCGGAGGCAGGAGAGCTCGCGGGCGTCCGGGACGGCGGGCCGCCAGGCCCCCCGCAAGGAGACGTCCGCCCCGACGGACCGATCCTCGCGGACGGCCGTCCCGGCTCCGGGCAGCACCCGGACCTCCGCCGAAACGGATGTGCAGGCTCTGGTGCGCCGGATTCCCGCGCTCAGGCCGTTGCAGCGCGACCACCGGGAGGCGCTGGTGGCGCTGAGCCGGGACGAGGAAGTCCTGGGTCTGCTGGAGAAGACCGGCCTGCTGCCCCGGGTGGTGGCGTCTCCGGAGTTGGCGGCGCTGGTGGCGGCCTTCCCGGACCTGGCGGAGGAGTGGCAGTCGGCGCCGGGGCGGATGGAGGAGTTCCG
>NZ_JBIAJC010000045.1:0-6107 GCF_042871745.1 Streptomyces sp. NPDC005576
GTGTGTTGTATTGGCTGGAATGCATATGCCAAAAACATGGGTGTAATGCGCATTCTTTTGTTTTTGGTTTTCTTTACCTGGGGGGATACGTGGCGCGTATTTATTGATGATCATTTGCGCGATTGGGGGTGTTTTGGTCTGGGCTAGCTTTGCGCTGTCCCACGTCCTGTGGGGTTTCTGTGAAGGTAGGGGTTTGAATGAGCAAGAGGGCGGGGGCCGGGCGTAGGCCCGGCTTGCTGGAACCCGGTCGAACTTGGAGCCGGCGCGTAGCTGTGTCTCTGGTTCTGACCATGGCGGTGACGACGCTGGCGGAGATGCCGGCATCGTTTGCCGGTGAGTCGTCTGCGGGTGCTGAGGAGTCGCAGGGCGCCAAGGGGTACGCGACGTCGGCAGCTGACCTGGCGTCGGCTCGAGTGCTGGCCCGGTTGTCCGGGAAGCGTGTGGAGGTTCTGGCCGAGCGGTCGGAGACCTCGACGACGTGGGTGAATCCGGAGGGGTCACTGACGACGGAGTTGGCGGCGGGACCGGTCCGGTTCCAGGACGCCAGCGGCTGGCGGGCAGTGGATCTGGATCTCCAGGCCAGTAACGGTGTGGTGGAGCCTGCCGCGCACCCTCGGGGCCTGCGGCTCGCCGGGGGTGGCAAGGCAACCGCGCCGGCGGCCGCCGGGTCGGGCAAGGCCCAGGACCTGGTGACCCTGGGCGAGGGCGATCAGCAGATCGCGTTGCAGTGGAAGGGGGATCTGCCCAAGCCCGTCCTGAAGGGCAACCGGGCTACCTACCGCGGCGCGGTGACGGACGGCGACGTCGTGGTGGAAGCCACGCGTACCGGGTTCGAGCAGTTCGTGCAGATCACCACGCAGCCTGCGGCTGAGGGCTATGCGTACACGCTGCCGCTGAAGGCCAAGGGCCTGAAGGTGGTGCAGAACGAGGACGGCAGCCTGCTCTTCACCGACAAGAAGGGCAAGAAGCAGGCGGTGATGCCGGCTCCGGTGATGTGGGACGCCCAGGTCGACAAGGTCTCCGGGGAGCACACTCATCAGGCGCCGGTGAAGCTGGAAGTCGTTCGCAGCAAGGGAACGATCAGTCTGGTGTTCACCCCTGACGCGAAGTTCCTCGCCGACCCGGAGACGCAGTATCCGGTCACCGTGGACCCCTCGACGTCGGCCCTGTCCAACGTCTTCGACACCTACGTCCAGCAGGGCGAGACCGTCGACTGGTCCAGCGACGTCGAGCTGGATCTGGGCAACCCGGGCACCACGAACGCCGACGGCACGCCGCGGACCGCCCGTTCCTTCATCACATGGAACACCGCGCCGATTTCGGACGCGCTGGTCTCCAGCGCGAAGCTGAGCCTGTGGAACTTCCACTCCGGGAACACCGACTGCAAGGCGTATCCCTGGGCGGTCTACAGCGCGGGCAAGGCTTCCACCACTTCGCGCTGGGCCGCCCAGCCGACCTGGGCGACCACCGCGTCGGCGACTTCGACGGAGACCAAGGGCAACACTGGTTGCGCCTCGGCGCCCGACGGCTGGGTCAACGCAGATGTCACCGATCTGGTGCAGTCGTGGGCGTCGGCGAAGAACGCCACGTCTGGCATGGGGCTGCGGGCGCCGAGCGAGACGGTCACCGCGCAGTGGAAGCGGTTCAACTCGGCCAACGCCGCGTCCAACCCGCCGAAGCTGACCGTGACCTACAACTACCGGCCCAAGACGGGGACCGACCAGCAGGCCGGACCCCCGTTTTTCCAGGACTCCACCGGTGCCTGGTTCGTGAACACCACGACGCCGACCCTGAGCGACACGTTCGTCGACGTCAACAACGACAAGGTCGACGGCACGTTCGAGATCGACGATGCCGCCACCAGTACTCAGGTCGGCAACTACCTGGTCTCGCCGTACGTGCCCTCGGGCCAGCCGGCGTCGGTGACCGTTCCCGCGGGTCTGCTCACCAACGGCAAGACCTACAAGTTCCGCACCAACCCGTACGACGGTACCCACTACAACAACGACTGGTCGGCGTGGGCGACGTTCACCGTCGACACCTCCGCCCCTTCCGCGCCGACGGCGGTGACCTCCACCGACTACCCCTCCGCCTCGTGGGTCAAGGGCGCCAACCAGGCCGGCGTCTTCAAGGTGACGCCGCCGGCAGGGGACCAGAACGCCATCGAGTGGTCGCTGGACGGTACGACCTGGACGAGCGTGGCCACCAGCGGCACCACCCCGGTCAACATCACCGTCAAGCCCGCCAAGGCCGGAACGAACACGCTGCAGGTGCGGGCCAAGGACAAGGCCGACAACACCTCCGAAGCCCTCTCCTACACCTTCCATGTCGGCCCCGGAGGCGTCACCAGCCCCGACGAAGGCACCCGCACGGCTGCCCGTCTTCCACTGACCGCTGAAGCGGACGGCTCCAAGTTCGACAAGGTCACCTTCTCCTGGCGCCGTGGTGAGGCCGACACCTGGACCACCATCCCCGCGGGCGCCGTGACGTCCGGGGGCCAGCCGCTGACGGCATGGCCGGTGGCGCTGACCGCCGGCAAGAGCCCGAAGCTGACCTGGAACGCCGCCTCCACCGTCAATCCCGACGGAGCGGTGCAGATCAAGGCGGACTTCACCGGTCCTTCCAGCGCCTCCGCCGCTTCCGATCCGGTCAACGCCACCATCGACCGGACTGCCGACGGCGCCGCGAGCGAAGAAGTGGGCCCCGGCTCGCTGAACCTCCTGACCGGCGACTACACGCTCTCCGACAACGACGCCTCCTTCTTTGGCCTCTCGGTCGACCGGACGGCTTCTTCCCGATCGCCGCAGGCAGGTGCCGGCACCGACCAGCAGGCCCCGATCTTCGGCAAGGAATGGCTCTACGGCGCCTCCGGCGACCAGTCCTCCACTTCCTGGACGAGGCTGTTCAAGACCGCCGCAACGTCCGTAAGTGTCGGCGCCGCGGGCGACGACACGACGCTGAACTTCACGCAGAACGCGGCGAAGACGGGCTGGATACCCGAGGTCGGTGCCGAAGACTACGAACTCACCGGCACCTTCACCGGTTCCTTCAGCCTGAAGAGCTCCGCGGGCGAGGTCACCACCTTCAGCCCGGTGAGCGGCAGCACCACCCTGTGGAACGCCTCGACCTCCTACCTGGAGGGCCTGGCCAACACCACGACCACCACCGTGAGCGAAGCGATCACCCTGGGCGAGAACAAGACCTCCCGCCCGAAGCTGCTCATCGCCCCGACACCGGCGGTCACCGCCTCGGCGTGCGCGACCACGCCGTCGACGAAGGGCTGCCGGGCACTGGAATTCATCTACGCCTCCGCCACCACGGCGACCGGCTCCACGCTGGGAGATGTCAAGGACCAGGTCTCCGCGATCAAGCTGTGGTCGACTGCGCCCGGAGCCTCCGCGGCCACCGCGCAGACCGTCGCGGCCTACGCCTACGACGCCAGCGGCCGCCTGCGGGAGCAGTGGGACCCGCGTATCAGCCCCGCGCTGAAGACCGCCTACACCTACGACAGCTCAGGGCGTATCACCGCGCTGACGCCGGCCGGACAGCTGCCGTGGAACTTCACCTACGGGCAGGCCGGGGCCAACCCGGCCGCCGGTGCGGGCATGCTCCTCAACGCCTCCCGCTCGACGCTCACGCCGGGCAGCGCCAGCCAGACCAACGGCACCGCCGCTACCACCATCGTCTACGGTGTGCCGCTGACCGGATCGACCGCACCCGAGGACCTCGGCACTTCCGCGCTCGCGTCGTGGGGACAGACCGACGCCCCCAGTGACGCCACCGCGGTCTTCCCCGCCGACCAGGTGCCCGCCGGCAACGACGGCAGCACCCTGACCGCCGGCTCCTACACCCGCGCGGGCATCCACTACATGGACGCCTCCGGACGCGAGGTCAACGAAACGACCCCCGGCCACCACATCTCGGTCACGGAATACGACCAGTTCAGCAACTCCGTCCGGTCGCTGACCGCCGGCAACCGCGAACTGGCACTGGGCACCACCACCGCCCAGAAGGCGGAACTCACCGGCCTCGGCATCAGCGCCCTCGCCCCGTCCGAGCGTGCCCAGCTGCTGTCCACCTCGACTGTCTACAACGACACCGGAACCCGCGAGATCGCGGAGTACGGGCCGCTCCACCAGGTCGTGCTCGGCTCGAAGCTTCTCAGCGGCACGACCACCGTCGCGCAGGCCGGCAGCAAGGTCATCGCCCGGTCCCAGACCCTCAAGGAGTACGACAGCGGCCGTCCCACCGACGGCACCGCCGCGGTCAAGGACCAGGTCACCAAGGAGACCACCGGGGCCCAGCTGCGATCCTGGCCGGCCCTGACCGCCGACCCCCGTGTCACGACGACCGGATTCGACTGGGTCAAGGGCGTGGCCACCACGAGCACCCAGGACCCCGGCGGGCTGGCACTGACCACGACCACCACCTACGACGACCAGGGCCGTGTGATCAAGACCGCCCTGCCCGCCTCCACCGGCACCGACGCCGGTGCGACGCAGACCACCTACTACTCCGCGACGGGCACGGGTACCTGCAACGGCCGCCCCGAATGGGCGGACATGGTCTGCCAGACCTCGCCGCTCGCGGCGATCACCGGCGGTGGCACCAACCCCGCACAGCTGCCGACCAAGACCATCGAGTACGCAGCTGACGGACAGGTCGCCAAGGTCACCGAGACCGCGAACGGCACCACCCGCACCACCGTCAACGGCTACGACACCGCCGGCCGTCCCACCACGGTGACGGTCACCGGTGGCCTGGGCCCCGTCGTCCCGGCCAGCACCACCAGCTACGACCCCGCCACCGGACAGGCGAACAAGCAGACCTCCACCGCCGGCGGCACCATCAGCAAGACCTTCGACCTGCTCGGCCGTCAGCTCACCTACACCGACGCCGACGCAGCCGTCACCACCACCGAGTACGACGCCCTGGACCGGCCGACGAAGGTCACCGACACCGTCCCCTCCACCACCACCTACACCTACGACACCGCGATCGACCCCCGCGGCCTGACCACCTCGCTCACCGACTCGGTCGCGGGCACCTTCACCGCCCGCTACGACGCCGACGGCGCGCCGACCACCCAGACCCTGCCCGGCGGGTACACCCGCACCGACGAGCAGGACACCACCGGATCGGCCACCGGCCGCACCTACACCCGCACCAGCGACGGCACCCTTCTCCTGGCCGACAGCGTCAGCGAGAACACCCACAGCCAGACCGTCGCCCACGGCGGCACACCCGGCGTGACCTCCTCGCAGGCCTACACCTACGACAACACCGGCCGCCTCACCGCCGTCCAGGACACCGGCGCCGACGCCGTCTGCACCACCCGCACCTACACCTTCGACAAGAACAGCAACCGCAAGACCCTGGCCACCGCCGCAGCAACCGTCGGCTTGGACTGCACCACCACCGGCGCCACCAGCACCCCGTACACCTACGACACCGCCGACCGGCTGGTGAACAGCGGCTACACCTACGACAACCTCGGCCGCACCACCGCCCTGCCCGGCACCACCCTCACCTACTACAACAACGACCTGGCCCAGCAGCAGACCGCCGGCACCCAGCGCCAGACCTGGACCCTCGACTCCAACCTCCGCTACCGCGGCTGGACCACCGAGACCAACACCGCCGGCACCTGGACCCAGACCGCCACCAAGACCAACCACTACGACTCCGACACCGACAGCCCCCGCTGGATCACCGAAGACACCAGCGGCAACCTCACCCGCAACATCGACAGCCCCACCGGCGACCTCGCCGCCACCAGCACCAAAACCGGCGGCACCGTCCTCCAACTCGCCAACCTCCACGGCGACATCGCCCTCCAGCTCCCGCTGGACACCACCACCGCCCCGACCGTCCTGGACACCGACGAATACGGCAACCCCCGACCCGGCCAACAACCCACCCGCTACGGCTGGCTCGGCGCCAAAACCCGCTCCACCGAAACCCTCACCGGCCTCACCCTCATGGGCGTCCGCCTCTACAACCCCACCACCGGACGCTTCCTCTCCACCGACCCCGTCCCCGGCGGCAACGCCAACGCCTACACCTACCCCCTCGACCCCATCAACCAATACGACCTCAACGGCAAG
>NZ_JBIAJC010000046.1:0-5483 GCF_042871745.1 Streptomyces sp. NPDC005576
GGGCCCTGCTCTTCACCTTCCTGCGGCGCGACCACCCGAAGGTCAAGTTCGAGGACGTCGATTTCGCGTGGGACGAGCTGTCCCTGGAGTACTCGCGGCAGGAGTGGGAGCGCATCCGCGAGTCCGTCCTGGAGTCCCAGCACGGCGACCAGCTCGCCGCGTCCCTGGCCTCCATCGACGCGTCCATCGAGACCGCCCTCGACGATACCGAGGAGTCGGGAAAAGCGGCGCTGCCGATCGCCGACTGAGGCAGCTCGGCAACGCCGCTCACCTGCTCCACGTCCGCCCGCAGGACTGGGCGCGCATGACGGTCGAAGAGACCGACGTGCTCCTCGACTGGCTCGACCAGTACAAGCAGGCCACCGACGAGGCGGCCAACAACTGAACAGGTGAGGTGGTCCCGTGGCTGACACGTCGTTGGTGTTCAACCTGGTTGCCCGGGACCGGGCCTCCGAGACCGTCGGCAAAATGGGCGAAAAGTTCAACATGGCGGCCGCCACCATCGGCGCCGGTTTCGCCGCGCTGCTCGGGGCCTCCCTCGTCGAAGCCCTCGACCTGGAGTCGGC
Source organism: Streptomyces sp. NPDC005576 (assembly GCF_042871745.1). Classification (NCBI taxonomy): domain Bacteria; kingdom Bacillati; phylum Actinomycetota; class Actinomycetes; order Kitasatosporales; family Streptomycetaceae; genus Streptomyces; species Streptomyces sp. NPDC005576. The sequence goes on from NZ_JBIAJC010000046.1 coordinate 567, forward strand.
CAACGCCAAGCTCACCGCGCAGCTTGGGCTCGGGCCGGCCGAGGCGCAGGCCGCCGGGGACGCCGCCGCGTCGGTGTACTCGCACGCCTGGGGCGAGAACATCGACGAGGTCAACCTCGCCATCAAGGGCGTCTACCAGAACATCGGCGACACGTCGGCCGCCGAGGGCGGCCTCGAAGGCGTCACCACGAAGGTGATGGCGCTGGCTGAGGCGTTCGACCAGGACCTCACGATCGCCACCGCAGCAGCCGGGCAGATGGTCCGGACCGGCCTCGCCGACAACGCCGACGAGGCGCTCGACATCATCGCCGTGGGCCTCGGCACCGCGGCCGACAAGTCCGGCGACCTCCTCGAATCCCTCAACGAGTACAGCGTCCAGTGGAAGCGGGTCGGGCTCGACGGCGAGACGTCCATCGGGCTGATCAACCAGGCCGTCAGCGCGGGTGCCCGTGACGCCGACCAGGTGTCCGACGCGATCGGCCAGTTCGGCGAGCGGGCGACCGCCGGCGGCGCGGCCGTCGATGCCGCGTACAAGTCCATCGGCCTGTCGTCCAAGGACGTCGCGAAGATGATGGGCGCCGGTGGCGACCAGGCCGAGAAGGCGCTCAGCAAGACCCTGACCGCGCTGCGCGGAACGGCTAACCAGCAGGTCCGACTCAACGCCGCTGCCGCCCTGTTCGGCGACCCGGCGAACATCATGGGCGACGCCCTGTACGCCATGGACCCGGCGACCGCCGCAGCGTCCGCCGGGATGGACAAGGCGTCGGGCGCGGCCGACAAGCTCACCGAGACGATGGGCGGCACGGCGAAGAAGCAGCTGGAGGAGTTCAAGCGCACCGTCATGGTGGAGCTCGGCCAGGCCGCAGGCGGAATCCTGGCTTTCGCCGAGAAGCACGAGACCGCGGTGAAGCCGCTCCTCATCGCGTTCGCCGGACTCGCGGCGCTGGTCGTCACCGTGAAGGTCGCGATGATCACCTACTCGGCGATCTCCTCCGTGGTGGCCGGCGCGCACGCCATCATCACCGCGTCGTGCTGGGGCGTGATGGGGAACTGGACCCGGATGATGGCGATGGGTCTCATGGCCTACGCCCGGATCGCGGGGGCCGCCGTCGTCTCGGCGGCTACCACGGCCGGCGCATGGGTCGGATCGGCGCTCGTATCCATCGGCACGTGGGTCGCCGCAGTGGTCCGGGCCGGGATCACCGCCGCCGCCCAGTTCCTGATGATGGCCGGACGCGCCGTGATCTGGGCCACCGTCATGGCCGCACAGTGGCTGATCGCCATGGGCCCCATCGGCTGGATCATCGCCGCCGTGATCGGCCTCGCGATCCTGATCTACGCCAACTGGGACAAGATCAAAGCGTGGACGCTGGCCGCCTGGAACTGGGTGGTCGCCAAGCTCGTCTCGGTCGGCGGCGCCATCCTCAACTTCTTCATCCGGTGGTCGATCGTCGGGATCTTCCTCCGGCACTGGGACCGCATCAAGACCGGCGTCGCGGCCAAGGCGGTGGGCCTGATCGGGTTCGTCGCGGGCCTGCCTGGGCGGATCAGCCGCGCCGTCACGGGCCTCGGCTCGCTGCTCTACAGCAAGGGCGTAGCCATCGTCACCGGGCTCTGGCACGGCATCCAGTCCATGGGCCCGTGGCTTGCCGGACAGCTCACCGGCTTCGCGAAGAGCATCATCCCCGGGCCGATCGCCAAGGCCCTCGGTATCCACTCACCGTCGCGCCTGATGGCCGACGTCGTGGGCCGGTGGATTCCGCCGGGCATCGTCGACGGCATCGAGTCCACCGAGGGCCAGCTCGCCCAGAAGATGGGCGGCCTGGTCCAACCCCCCGCCGGCGCAGCCGTGATGGGCGTGGGCCGGAGCATGGGCGGCGCCGCTCCGATCATGACCAGCGGCGGGGGCACGCAGGTGATCCGCATCGAGGTCGCCGGGCCCGAAGAGGTCAAGCGGCTCATCCGCACCATCGTCCGCAAGGACGGCCGAGGCAGCGTGCAACTGGCCTTCGGGCAGGGAGGGTAGGCGATGGCGTTTCCGCAGACACCGCTGGACGTGCGGACCGAACTTCGTGTGGGCACGACGTGGACGGACATCTCCGCCGACGTCTACACCCGGTCCCCGATCACGATCACCCGGGGCGTGCCCGACGAGGGCACCACCGCGGACCCGTCGTCGTGCGCGCTCATGCTCAACAACCGGTCCGGGACGTACTCGCCGAAGAACCCCCTGTCGCCGTACTACGGGCTCATCGGCCGCAACACCCCGATCCGGGTGTCCGTCCCGGGGCCGGAGTCCTACCTGTCCCTCGACGGGACCTTGTCCGGGCTCGCCTCGACACCGGACGTCGCCGCCATCGACATCACCGGGGACATCGACCTGCGCGTGGAGGTGACCGCGGACTGGTCCCAGCCGGGTATCCAGGGGCTGCTCGGAAAGTGGGTCTCGGCCACGGCCCAGCGCAGCTACAACCTGCGCTTGGAGAACGGCTACCTGGTCCTGAACTGGTCGCCGGACGGGACGAGCATCTACCTCTGGCAGTGGTTCCTGCCGGCGCTCCCTCGGCGGGCAGCTGTGCGGGCCACCCTGGACGTCGACAACGGGGCGGGCGGGCACACCGCCATCGGCTACTGGGCGCCGTCGCTGAGCGGGCCGTGGACCGCCATGGACACCCGCATCGGGGCGTTCGTGACCAGTGTCTACGCGAGCACGGCGCCGCTCCAGATCACCCCGGTGGCCGCCCCCGGCTGGACCCCGCCGCAGGCCCTGATCCACCGCGCCGAGGTCCGCAACGGCATCGGCGGCACCGTCGTGGCCGCCCCCGATTTCCGGGCGCTGGCCGAGGGCACCACCGCGTTCTCCGACTCGGCGGGCCGCGCATGGTCGGTGACCGGCACCGCCCGCGTCAGCAACCGGGCGTACCGGTTCGTCGGTGAGGTCGCGTCCTGGCCGGCCCGGTGGGACGTCTCCGGCAAGGACGTCTACGTACCGATCGAGGCGGCCGGCATCCTGCGGCGCCTCGGCCAGGGCCGGAAACCCCTGGACTCGACGCTGCGCCGCAGTATCCCCCGCGCCGCGTCCCTGCTCGCGTACTGGCCGATGGAGGAGGGCGCCCTCGCGACGGCCGCCTCCAGCCCGGTCACCGGCGTACAACCACTCCAACTGTCCCGGGCAACGTGGGCCAGCGCCACCACCCTCGCCTCGTCCGCCCCGCTGCCCGTGCTGGCGTCCGCCGGGGGCGACCTCGCCCAGATGACCGGGGCCGTACCCGCACCGGGCGGCAGCCCGACCGGGTGGCGGGTGCAGTGGGTGTACCGGCTCGACACCCCGAACGCGACCATGTACACGTTCATGCGCATCCTGACGGCGGGCGGCACCATCGCCGAGTGGTACATCCAGCAGTCCTCGACCGGGTCGCGCATCATCGGCCGAGACGCCGGCGGAACAGACATCATCACCCAGCTGATCGGCACCGGCCTGGACCTCTACAACCAGTGGAACTCCGTCTGGTTCCAGGTGGAGCAGGTGGGCGCGACGGTCCAGTGGGACATCTACTGGCAGGACGTCGGCGGCGCGGCCGGGCACTTCGGCTCGTCGTTCACCGGGACGATCGGGCGCGTCCGTACAGTCGGCGGCCCGCCCGGTGGCTATGCGGCGGCCCTCGACGGAATGGCCATCGGGCACCTCTCGGTGTTCAGCACCCCGACCACCACGGCCTACGACGGGGCGCTCACCGCCTACGACACGGAGTACGCGAGCAACCGCCTGGCCCGCCTGTCGGCCGAGTCCGGCGGCCTGCTCCCGATGACGTTCACCATCGGCGCCCCGGGCGTCGCCCAGCAGATGTTGGGCCCGCAGCACGCGGCCGAGCTCCTCGACCTGGTGGGCGACGTCGCCGCCACGGACGGCGGCCTGCTCTTCGAGCGCCGGGACCGGTCCGCGCTGCACTACCGGGACCGGGCCTCGCTCTACAACCAGACGCCCGGCCTCGTCCTCAACTACACCACCACCGGTCACGTCGCCCCGCCGCTGGAGCCAGCCGAGGACGACCAGCGGCTACGCAACGACGTCACGGTCACCCGCGACGGCGGGTCCTCCGGCAGGGTCGAGATCACGTCCGGCCCGCTCTCGACCCTGCCCCCCGAGCAGGGAGGCGTCGGTACCTACGACACGGAGGTGACACTGTCCCTCGGCTCCGACGACCAGGCCCAGCAGATCGCCGGGTGGCTGGCCCACCTCGGCACCGCGGACGAGCCGCGCTACCCGGCGGTCCACGTGATGCTGCACGCCGCACCCGCCCTCACCTCCAGCGTCCTCGGCCTGGAGCTCGGCGACCTGCTGCGCATCGACAACCTCCCCGCCTGGCTGCCCCCGGAACCGGCACTCCTGATGGTCCGCGGACAGACCGAGGTCCTCGACCTCTACAGCTGGGACGTCACCTTCAACTGCGGCCCCGGCCGGGCCTGGTCCGTGGGCGTCTACGACGACGCCGTGCGCGGCCGGTACGACACCAGCGGATCGCAGCTCGCAGCCGCGGCCACCGCGACCGCCCCGTCCCTGTCCGTCGCGTTCACGGACGGCACCCGGTGGGTCACCACCGCCAGCCACCCCGCCTCGTTCCCGTTCGACGCGCTGGTCGGGGGCGAGCGGGTCACGGTCACCGGGATCACCGGCACCACCAGCCCGCAGACGTGGACAGTCACCCGCTCCGTCAACGGGATCGCCAAGGCGCAGGCGGCCGGCACCGATGTCCGGCTCGCCGACCCCACCTACTACGCACTCTGAGGAGGCACCATGCCCGACACCCGGTTCGCCGGAGAGCGCATCATCGCCTCGACGGAGAACGCCCGCGCACCGTTCACCCTGAACTTCACCGCGATCAACACGGACACACCGTCCGGCGGCATCAACACGAT
>NZ_JBIAJC010000047.1:0-1855 GCF_042871745.1 Streptomyces sp. NPDC005576
GAACAACACAGTGGACGCGAGCAACTGAGGACAAGCCCTCGGCCTATTAGTACCAGTCAGCTCCACCCGTTACCGGGCTTCCACATCTGGCCTATCAACCCAGTCGTCTACTGGGAGCCTTAACCCCTCAAAGGGGGTGGGAATACTCATCTCGAAGCAGGCTTCCCGCTTAGATGCTTTCAGCGGTTATCCTTTCCGAACGTAGCCAACCAGCCATGCCCTTGGCAGGACAACTGGCACACCAGAGGTTCGTCCGTCCCGGTCCTCTCGTACTAGGGACAGCCCTTCTCAATATTCCTACGCGCACAGCGGATAGGGACCGAACTGTCTCACGACGTTCTAAACCCAGCTCGCGTACCGCTTTAATGGGCGAACAGCCCAACCCTTGGGACCGACTCCAGCCCCAGGATGCGACGAGCCGACATCGAGGTGCCAAACCATCCCGTCGATATGGACTCTTGGGGAAGATCAGCCTGTTATCCCCGGGGTACCTTTTATCCGTTGAGCGACAGCGCTTCCACAAGCCACTGCCGGATCACTAGTCCCGACTTTCGTCCCTGCTCGACCCGTCGGTCTCACAGTCAAGCTCCCTTGTGCACTTACACTCAACACCTGATTGCCAACCAGGCTGAGGGAACCTTTGGGCGCCTCCGTTACTCTTTAGGAGGCAACCGCCCCAGTTAAACTACCCATCAGACACTGTCCCTGATCCGGATCACGGACCGAGGTTAGACATCCAGCACGACCAGAGTGGTATTTCAACGGCGACTCCACAACCACTGGCGTGGCCGCTTCAAAGTCTCCCACCTATCCTACACAAGCCGAACCGAACACCAATATCAAACTATAGTAAAGGTCCCGGGGTCTTTCCGTCCTGCTGCGCGAAACGAGCATCTTTACTCGTAGTGCAATTTCACCGGGCCTATGGTTGAGACAGTCGAGAAGTCGTTACGCCATTCGTGCAGGTCGGAACTTACCCGACAAGGAATTTCGCTACCTTAGGATGGTTATAGTTACCACCGCCGTTTACTGGCGCTTAAGTTCTCAGCTTCGCCGACCCGAAAGTCAGCTAACCGGTCCCCTTAACGTTCCAGCACCGGGCAGGCGTCAGTCCGTATACATCGCCTTACGGCTTCGCACGGACCTGTGTTTTTAGTAAACAGTCGCTTCTCGCTGGTCTCTGCGGCCACCCCCAGCTCAGGAAGCAAGTTCCCTCACCAGTGATGGCCCCCCTTCTCCCGAAGTTACGGGGGCATTTTGCCGAGTTCCTTAACCATAGTTCACCCGAACGCCTCGGTATTCTCTACCTGACCACCTGAGTCGGTTTAGGGTACGGGCCGCCATGAAACTCGCTAGAGGCTTTTCTCGACAGCATAGGATCATCCACTTCGCCACAATCGGCTCGGCATCAGGTCTCAGCCTTAATGTGTGACGGATTTGCCTACCACACGGCCTACACCCTTACCCCGGGACAACCACCGCCCGGGCTGGACTACCTTCCTGCGTCACCCCATCGCTTACCTACTACAAGTCTGGTTCATCGGCTCCACCACTACCCTCAACTCCGAAGAGATCGGGCCGGCTTCACGGACTTAGCATCGCCTGATTCAGTACTGGGCGTTTCAAAGCGGGTACCGGAATATCAACCGGTTGTCCATCGACTACGCCTGTCGGCCTCGCCTTAGGTCCCGACTTACCCTGGGCAGATCAGCTTGACCCAGGAACCCTTAGTCAATCGGCGCACACGTTTCTCACGTGTGTATCGCTACTCATGCCTGCATTCTCACTCGTGAACCGTCCACAACTCGCTTCCGCGGCTGCTTCACCCGGCACACGACGCTCCCCTACCCATCCC
>NZ_JBIAJC010000047.1:1953-3231 GCF_042871745.1 Streptomyces sp. NPDC005576
GGAATGACACGACTTCGGCGGTACGCTTGAGCCCCGCTACATTGTCGGCGCGGAATCACTTGACCAGTGAGCTATTACGCACTCTTTCAAGGGTGGCTGCTTCTAAGCCAACCTCCTGGTTGTCTCTGCGACTCCACATCCTTTCCCACTTAGCGTACGCTTAGGGGCCTTAGTCGATGCTCTGGGCTGTTTCCCTCTCGACCATGGAGCTTATCCCCCACAGTCTCACTGCCGCGCTCTCACTTACCGGCATTCGGAGTTTGGCTAAGGTCAGTAACCCGTTGGGGCCCATCGCCTATCCAGTGCTCTACCTCCGGCAAGAAACACACGACGCTGCACCTAAATGCATTTCGGGGAGAACCAGCTATCACGGAGTTTGATTGGCCTTTCACCCCTAACCACAGGTCATCCCCCAGGTTTTCAACCCTGGTGGGTTCGGTCCTCCACGAAGTCTTACCTCCGCTTCAACCTGCCCATGGCTAGATCACTCCGCTTCGGGTCTAGAGCGTGCAACTCAATCGCCCTATTCGGACTCGCTTTCGCTACGGCTTCCCCACACGGGTTAACCTCGCTACACACCGCTAACTCGCAGGCTCATTCTTCAAAAGGCACGCAGTCACGACTGCATGTGCAAGCACATACAGCGACGCTCCCACGGCTTGTAGGCACACGGTTTCAGGTACTATTTCACTCCGCTCCCGCGGTACTTTTCACCATTCCCTCACGGTACTATCCGCTATCGGTCACCAGGGAATATTTAGGCTTAGCGGGTGGTCCCGCCAGATTCACACGGGATTTCTCGGGCCCCGTGCTACTTGGGTGTCTCTCAAACGAGCCGTTGATGTTTCAGCTACGGGGGTCTTACCCTCTACGCCGGACCTTTCGCATGTCCTTCGCCTACATCAACGGTTTCTGACTCGTCTCACAGCCGGCAGACCGTAAAAGAGAGATCCCACAACCCCGTATGCGCAACCCCTGCCGGGTATCACACACATACGGTTTGGCCTGATCCAGTTTCGCTCGCCACTACTCCCGGAATCACGGTTGTTTTCTCTTCCTGAGGGTACTGAGATGTTTCACTTCCCCTCGTTCCCTCCACACTGCCTATGTGTTCAGCAGCGGGTGACAGCCCATGACGACTGCCGGGTTTCCCCATTCGGAAACCCCCGGATCAAAGCTAGGTTGACAGCTCCCCGGGGACTATCGTGGCCTCCCACGTCCTTCATCGGTTCCTGGTGCCAAGGCATCCACCGTGCGCCCTTAAAAACTTGGCCTACA
>NZ_JBIAJC010000048.1:0-4904 GCF_042871745.1 Streptomyces sp. NPDC005576
GACGTGCTCCTCGACTGGCTCGACCAGTACAAGCAGGCCACCGACGAGGCGGCCAACAACTGAACAGGTGAGGTGGTCCCGTGGCTGACACGTCGCTGGTGTTCAACCTGGTCGCCCGGGACCGGGCCTCCGAGACCGTCGGCAAGATGGGCGAGAAGTTCAACACCGCGGCGGCCACCATCGGCGCCGGGTTCGCCGCGCTGCTCGGCGCCTCCCTCGTCGAAGCCCTCGACCTGGAGTCGGCCAACGCCAAGCTCACCGCGCAGCTCGGGCTCGGGCCGGCCGAAGCGCAGGCGGCGGGGGACGCCGCAGCGTCGGTGTACTCGCACGCCTGGGGCGAGAACATCGACGAGGTCAACCTCGCCATCAAGGGCGTCTACCAGAACATCGGCGACACCAGCCAGGCAGAGGGCGGCCTGGAGGGCGTCACCACCAAGGTGATGGCCCTGGCTGAGGCGTTCGACCAGGACCTCACGATCGCCACCGCAGCAGCCGGGCAGATGGTCCGGACCGGTCTCGCCGACAACGCCGACGAGGCCCTCGACATCATCGCCGTTGGGCTCGGCACCGCGGCCGACAAGTCCGGGGACCTGCTCGAATCCCTCAACGAGTACAGCGTCCAGTGGAAGCGCGTCGGGCTCGACGGCGAGACGTCCATCGGGCTGATCAACCAGGCCGTCAGCGCGGGTGCCCGCGACGCCGACCAGGTGTCCGACGCGATCGGCCAGTTCGGCGAGCGGGCGACCGCCGGCGGCGCGGCCGTCGATGCCGCGTACAAGTCGATCGGCCTGTCGTCCAAGGACGTCGCGAAGATGATGGGCGCCGGTGGCGACCAGGCCGAGAAGGCGCTCAGCAAGACCCTGACCGCGCTGCGCGGAACGGCCAACCAGCAGGTCCGGCTCAATGCTGCTGCCGCCCTGTTCGGTGACCCGGCGAACATCATGGGCGACGCCCTGTACGCCATGGACCCGGCGACCGCCGCAGCGACCGCCGGGATGGACAAGGCGACGGGCGCCGCCGACAAGCTCACCGAGACGATGGGCGGCACCGCGAAGAAGCAGCTGGAGGAGTTCAAGCGCACCGTCATGGTGGAGCTCGGCCAGGCCGCAGGCGGAATCCTGGCTTTCGCCGAGAAGCACGAGACGGCGGTGAAGCCTTTCCTCATCGCGTTCGCCGGACTCGCGGCGCTGGTCGTCACCGTGAAGGTCGCGATGATCACCTACTCGGCGATCTCCTCCGTGGTGGCCGGCGCGCACGCCATCATCACCGCGTCGTGCTGGGGCGTGATGGGCAACTGGACCCGGATGATGGCGATGGGTCTCATGGCCTACGCCCGGATCGCGGGAGCCGCCGTCGTCTCGGCGGCCACCACGGCCGGCGCCTGGGTCGGGTCGGCGCTCGTGTCCATCGGCACGTGGATCGCCGCGGTAGTCCGGGCCGGGCTGACCGCCGCAGCCCAGTTCCTGCTGATGGCCGGACGCGCCGTGATCTGGGCCACCGTCATGGCCGCACAGTGGCTGATCGCCATGGGCCCTATCGGCTGGATCATCGCCGCCGTGATCGCGCTCGCCATCCTGATCTACGCCAACTGGGACAAGATCAAAGCGTGGACGATGGCCGCCTGGAACTGGGTCTGGGCCAAGGTCGCCGCCATCGGTACGGCGATCCTGGGGTTCTTCATCAAGTGGTCGATCGTCGGGATCTTCCTCCGGCACTGGGACCGCATCAAGACCGGCGTCGCGTCCAAGGCGGTGGGCCTGATCGGGTTCGTGGCGGGCCTGCCCGGGCGCATCAGCCGGGCCGTCTCGGGCCTGGGGACGCTGCTCTACAGCAAGGGCGTGGCCATCGTCACCGGGCTCTGGCACGGCATCCAGTCCATGGGCCCGTGGCTTGCCGGACAGCTCACCGGGTTCGCGAAGAGCATCATCCCCGGGCCGATCGCCAAGGCGCTCGGCATCCACTCACCGTCGCGCCTGATGGCCGACGTCGTGGGCCGGTGGATTCCCCCGGGCATCGTCGACGGCATCGAGTCCACCGAGGGCCAGCTCGCCCAGAAGATGGGCGGTCTGGTCCAAGCCCCGTCCCCCGCCGCCGTGATGGGTGTCGGCCGGAGCATGGGCGGCGCCGCTCCAATCATGACCAGCGGGGGCGGCGCGCAGGTGATCCGCATCGAGGTCACCGGCCCCGAGGCACTCAAGAAGATCATTCGCACCATCGTCCGCACGGACGGGCGGGGCAACGTGCAAACCGCATTCGGACAAGGGGCGTAACGTGGCCTTCCCGCAGACACCGCTGGACGTGCGGACCGAACTCCGTGTGGGCGCGACGTGGACGGACATCTCCGCCGACGTCTACACCCGGTCCCCGATCACGATCACCCGGGGCGTGCCCGACGAGGGCACCACCGCGGACCCGTCGTCGTGCGCGCTCATGCTCAACAACCGGTCCGGGACGTACTCGCCGAAGAACCCCCTGTCGCCGTACTACGGGCTCATCGGCCGCAACACCCCGATCCGGGTGTCCGTCCCGGGGCCGGAGTCCTACCTGTCCCTCGACGGGACGCTGGCCGGGCTCGCCTCGACACCGGACGTCGCCGCCCTCGACATCACCGGGGACATCGACCTGCGCGTGGAGGTGACCGCCGACTGGTCCCAGCCAGGTATCCAGGGGCTGCTCGGAAAGTGGATCTCTGCCACGGCCCAGCGCAGCTACAACCTCCGGTTGGAAAACGGCTACCTGGTCCTGAACTGGTCGCCGGACGGGACGAGCATCTACCTCTGGCAGTGGCTCCTGCCGGCGCTCCCACGGCGGGCAGCTGTGCGGGCCACCCTGGACATCGACAACGGGGCGGGCGGGCACACCGCCATCGGCTACTGGGCGCCGTCGCTGAGCGGCCCGTGGACCGCCATGGACACCCGCACCGGGGCGTTCGTGACCAGCGTCTACGCGAGCACGGCGCCGCTCCAGATCACCCCGGTGGCCGCCCCCGGCTGGACCCCGCCGCAGGCCCTGATCCACCGCGCCGAGGTCCGCAACGGCATCGGCGGCACCGTCGTGGCCGCCCCCGATTTCCGGGCGCTGGCCGAGGGCACCACCGCGTTCTCCGACTCGGCGGGCAGGGCCTGGTCGGTGACCGGCACCGCCCGCGTCAGCAACCGGGCGTACCGGTTCGTCGGTGAGGTCGCGTCCTGGCCGGCCCGGTGGGACGTCTCCGGCAAGGACGTCTACGTACCGATCGAGGCGGCCGGCATCCTGCGGCGCCTCGGCCAGGGCCGGAAACCCCTGGACTCGACCCTGCGCCGCAGCATCCCCCGCGCAACGTCCCTGCTCGCGTACTGGCCGATGGAGGAGGGCGCCCTCGCGACGGCCGCCTCCAGCCCGGTCACCGGCGTACAACCACTCCAGCTGTCCCGGGCAACGTGGGCCAGCGCCACCACCCTGGCGTCCTCCGCCCCGCTGCCCGTGCTGGCGTCCGCCGGGGGCGACCTCGCCCAGATGACGGGGGCCGTACCCGCACCGGGCGGCAGCCCGACCGGGTGGCGGGTGCAGTGGGTGTACCGGCTCGACACCCCGAACGCGACCATGTACACGTTCATGCGCATCTTGACGGCGGGCGGCACCATCGCCGAGTGGTACATCCAGCAGTCCTCGACCGGGTCGCGCATCATCGGCCGAGACGCCGGCGGAACAGACATCATCACCCAGCTGATCGGCACCGGCCTGGACCTCTACAACCAGTGGAACTCCGTCTGGTTCCAGGTGGAGCAGGTGGGCGTGATGGTCCAGTGGGACATCTACTGGCAGGACGTCGGCGGCGCGGCCGGGCACTTCGGCTCGTCGTTCACCGGGACGATCGGACGCGTCCGTACAGTCGGCGGCCCGCCCGGTGGCTACGCGGCGGCTCTCGACGGAATGGCCATCGGGCACCTCTCGGTGTTCAGCACCCCGACCACCACGGCCTACGACGGGGCGCTCACCGCCTACGACACGGAGTACGCGAGCAACCGCCTGGCCCGCCTGTCGGCCGAGTCCGGCGGCCTGCTCCCGATGACGTTCACCATCGGCGCCCCGGGCGTCGCCCAGCAGATGTTGGGCCCGCAGCACGCGGCCGAGCTCCTCGACCTGGTGGGCGACGTCGCCGCCACGGACGGCGGCCTGCTCTTCGAGCGCCGGGACCGGTCCGCGCTGCACTACCGGGACCGGGCCTCGCTCTACAACCAGACGCCCGGCCTCGTCCTCAACTACACCACCACCGGTCACGTCGCCCCGCCGCTGGAGCCAGCCGAGGACGACCAGCGGCTACGCAACGACGTCACCGTCACCCGCGACGGCGGGTCCTCCGGCAGGGTCGAGATCACGTCCGGCCCGCTCTCGACCCTGCCCCCCGAACAGGGAGGCGTCGGTACCTACGACACGGAGGTGACCCTGTCCCTCGGCTCCGACGACCAGGCCCAGCAGATCGCCGGGTGGCTGGCCCACCTCGGCACCGCGGACGAGCCGCGCTACCCGGCAGTCCACGTGATGCTGCACGCCGCACCCGCCCTCACCCCCAGCGTCCTCGGCCTGGAACTCGGCGACCTGCTGCGCATCGACAACCTCCCCGCCTGGCTGCCCCCGGAACCGGCGCTCCTGATGGTGCGCGGACAGACCGAGGTCCTCGACCTCTACAGCTGGGACCTGACGTTCAACTGCGGCCCGGGCCGGGTCTGGTCCGTGGGCGTCTACGACGACGCGGTGCGCGGCCGTTACGACACCAGCGGATCGCAGCTCGCAGCCGCGGCCACCGCGACCACGCCGACGCTGTCCGTGGCGTTCACGGACGGCACCCGGTGGGTCACCACCGCCAGCCACCCCGCCTCGTTCCCGTTCGACGCGCTGGTCGGGGGCGAGCGGGTCACGGTCAC
>NZ_JBIAJC010000049.1:0-4048 GCF_042871745.1 Streptomyces sp. NPDC005576
CCGTCGAAGGGAACCCCCGTCGTGGCCACCACGGACAGCAGGGTCGCGGCCCTGCACACCAACCTCACCGCGATCGGTGAGATCGGCACCACCGCCAAGGGCACCACGTCCGGCCGCGTCGAGCACGCCGCCGGGTACTACCTCGCCCACATCCTCGACGAGGTCCGCCAGCTGCGGACTGAAGTCGCCGCACTCACGAAGGAGTCCTGACCATGACCGATCCCCTGCTGCCCACCGCCGAGACCGTCATCAAGACCGCGAAGACCTACGGCCGCGACCTCGCCGAGCGCGTCGTCTCCACCGGCCTCCAGGCGTTCGTCGGTGGCCTCGTCCTCACCGAGCCATTCGACATCGGCATGTGGCAGGCCGCCGGCGTCGCCGGAGTCGCCGCAGCCACCTCCCTCGTGAAGGGACTCGTCGCCCGCTGGCGCGACGTCACCAACTCGGCGTCCCTCGCCCGGGGGGTGTAGTGCGCGCCGCCTTGTGGCGGCACCTTGGGTGGCGTGGCCTCGCCCTGGCCGGGACTGGCGCCGCCTGGGTCGTCGTCGGTCTCGGCCTGCTCCTCACCGACCGGCCGGCCGTCCGCGCAGCGACCGGACCGCTGATCAGCCTGATGTGCCTCCAGGGCTGGGGCGGGGTGTGGATCGGCTGCGGCATCCTCGGCCTGGCCGCCGGGGCCGCGCGCCCCGGCCGGGACGTCTGGGGGTTCGGCGCGATCAGCCTCCCACCAGCCGTGTGGGCGCTGTCCTACGCCACAGCAGCGGTCATCGGCCGGTACGCCCCGGGCTGGGCCACCGTCCCCGTATACGGGGCCATCGTCCTACTCATCGCGATCATCGCGGCGCTGACAGGGGGCCAGAGGCGTATCTGTACGTGCGAGAGAGGGGGGCACAGTGGGCGGTGACGGCACCGTGCTCGGCGTAGTGATCGCCGTGGTCGGGCTCATCGGGTCGGTGCTCGTGGCCCGAATCTCCACACCACGGCCGGCACCCACCAACGAGCGGATGCCGCTCGACGCGGGCGACGCCGACGAGCTGCGAGTCAGCCCGGAGATCTGGCGCCGGTTCGAGGTGCTGGAGGCCAAGGTCGACCACCTCACGAACGTGGTCGAGACAAAGAAGATCGAGGTCACCACGCTGGAGAAACTCCTCCGCCAGTCCATGCGGATCATCCGCCGGGCGAACCGACGCCTGGCCGCACGCAACGAGATACCCGAGGAAATCCCCCGGGAGCTCATCCCCTACAGCATCGAGTAGTCCACGCCCCCGTCCTGGCCACATGCCGGGGCGGGGGCGATTCGTCGTGTTCGGGGTCAGCCGAGTGCGTCGATCGCTTTCACGATCAGGGCACGGGCATCGGCCCCGTACACGGCCAGGCCCCGCAGCTTCTCGAAGGCCCGGACGTAGAGCTCGACCTCCGAGGGCTGGGTGATGTTGACCTGCGCCGACAGCAGTTCCACGGACACGAAGTTGTCGTCGTAGACGTGGAACACCTCCTGCGGCCACATGCCCCGTGCGCAAGTTGCCGAGGGGATGATGCCCAGCGACACCGCCGGTAGCGCACCTGCGGTCAGGAGGTAGCCGAGCTGGGCGGCCATCGTGTCCGAGTCGCCCAGTTGGTAACCGAGCACCGCCTCCTCGATGAGGAAGACGAACCTTCGTCCCGGCTCGCGAATCACCTGTGAGCGTTCCACCCGGGCAGCGCCGGCTTCCGGGCCGTCGTTGACGGGGAGGCCCCGGAACTCGGCGATGCTGGAGAGCAGCGCGGCGGCGTACCCCTCCGACTGCAGCAGCCCAGGCACCAGCGTTGGCGAGTACACCCGGAACAGTTGGGTGGACCGGAAGAAGTCCACCCAACTGTCCTGCAGTTGCTTCATGCCGGCGCGCACTTGGTGGCGCCATTCCTGGTAGGCCGTCTCCGCGTTCAGGGATTGGGCGACCAGGTCGGCCGTCTGGTCGGCCTCGCCGCACGCGGTAGCCCAGCGCCTTATGTCCGACGCCGAGGGAGCGGTTCGCCCGTTCTCGATGCGGGACGTCTTGGCGTGGTGCCAGCCGCACTGGGCTGCCAGCTGAACCACGGTGAGCCCTGCCCCCTTGCGCAGGTCGCGCAGCCGGCGCGCCACGGTGTCGCGGGCGGCTTGGGCGGACGACGAAGGAGAGATGGGCATCGAGTTGCCGGCGCTTCTGCTAGCGGATCTTGAACTGCTCGTGCGGGATCGCCCGGGCCCACACAGCGCGGAAGGCTTCGGTGCACAGCTTGGCCGCCGCCGGGTCGTTGGTGATCTCCTCGCCGAGCGAGGCGCCGTCACCGGAGAAGTGGTTCCAGTGGACCCACTCGTCGTCGAACAGCCAGAAGTCGTTGCCCGGTAGAGCAATATCGGATGCCTGGCGGCGGGGCAGCCACCGCACCTGCTCGCCGGCCGCGACGTTGGTGAACGTCCCGTCGTAGAGGAACTGCGTGTACTCGCTGACGGGTTCGGACACGATGCGGGCCCGTTGGACGAGGGCGCCACGACCCACGGTGTCCTGGATCAGGTCGAGCCACGGCCGCCACCAGGAGGCCCGGTCGGCAGGGTCGTAACGGTGGCCGGCGCGCCAGTCGGCGAAGGGGCCTTCCTCGTAGTCGACGGCGTAGGTGTCGCGCATCTCCAGATGTACGGCTGTCCGGCAACCGGCGATCAGTTCATCGAAGGTCGGTTCGTTCGAGGACATCGCATGCCTCCCTGATCATGTCCACCATGTTGGCGGGGATTCGGATGACGGCCTCATTCTCCGGGATCCCTACGGCGTGGCCGGGGACGGTGAAGGCGGCGGCCTCGGCTTCGAGTTCGGGGCTCGGCTTCCATCCCTGGAACACGAGCTCCCTGCTGTCCTCGTCGACCCACACGGTCGGGCTCTGTTTGTCCCCGGTGCTGGGGTCAATCCCGATGAACAGTAGCGACATGCTGACCTCCGGTAGCCGGGCTGTGCAGTTGTGTGCACCAGGGTCGGACCGGCGGCTGCAACGGGTCAAGAGCCAGAAGCAGCCATGCACCCGCACGTGTGACCGATGTGCACACTTCTGCACATCCGTGGTGTGCACGCACGCAGCGTCCCTACGGTCTCCGTACTCACCGCGACGGGAGGCGCCGACCGCATGACCGCTCTGGTTGATCTGCCGAATCCGGCGACGCTGTCCGACGCACAGCAGCGCGGCGCCAGCTGCGTCTGGTGCGCATCGTTGCTGACGCCCGGCGACGCCCACGACCTTGGCCCCCGGCCCGATCCGGCGTTCGTCTGCGCCACCTGGTTCCCCCGCTGCTGCCTGACCTGCTGGGAAGGACGGACACGATGACCACCACCGAACAGCCCCTCACCGCCGAAGACCGCGCGTACCGTGCGCTGATCATTCACACCGAGCGGTGCGCGACGTGCCGCGCCAGCAAGACGTGCGACAACGCCACGACGCTCGGCCGGGCGTGGAAGGCTGCCCGATGAAGATCTGCATCGACTGCGACCAGGCCATCGTCGGCGAAGGGATCGTCGTCGCGGACGGGCACTCCATGTCCGGCGCCCGACCCGACATGTACGCCCATGTCCTCGGCGACGAGGCGTGCCAGCCGCCCGCGCGCAGCCGCGGCGGACAACACCGACGGGCGATGGCCGAGGAAGCCGCGCGCCAGCGCTGAGACCCCCGCTCGTACTCGCGTCGGCGGCGGCCGGGTGCGGGCGGGACCGGGTCCGGTCGGCGTACCCCGTCGTTCTGGCCGACCGGAAGAGCAGCCCCCGTCACACCAGGCGGGGGCTGTTTCGTGTGCCCATTGCCGTGCGCGGGCGGGTACGGGACAATGGAATTCGCGCAGGTCAGACCACTTCGGAACCCGAGGGTTTGCGTGAGCGGTGCGTGAGCGGAGATCCCGCAGGCTCCCAGAATTACCGGAGTCAGCCGGAGGGGGAGCCGATGAAAGCCCCTGATTTACAGGGCTTCCAGAGTCATCCGGAGTGAGCCAGACTGGAACCTGGCGACTCATAATCCGTCGGCCGTGGGTTCGAGTCCCACCCGCCCCACC
>NZ_JBIAJC010000050.1:0-3093 GCF_042871745.1 Streptomyces sp. NPDC005576
CCCCGTTATCTTTTTCGCGGTCCTGCAATGGGGCCGCTGGCCTCCGGGCCCGGCATGACTGTGTCCCCCTGTCGATCTTGATGACCTGGGGGGTGGTGTCACCGGGTCCGGAAGGTGCCGTCGGAGACGCTGATGAGAGGTCCGGCCACCGTCCGGTCCGGTGCAATGCCGGGCAGTTCGCGGGCGGCAGGTCTGCATAACGTGGATGCGCGCGTACGACACCAACGCCGAGGCCGGCACCGTGAACACCTCCTGGGGAGAGGGAGAGTAACGATGCTCGACACCACCGAAGCGGGCGTCTTTCTGGGCCTGGACGTCGGCAAGAGCGCCCATCACGGACACGGGCTGACTCCGGCGGGGAAGAAGGTCTTCGACAAGCAGCTGCCCAACAGCGAGCCGAAACTGCGGGCCGTGTTCGACAAGCTGACCGCGAAGTTCGGCACGGTGCTGGTGATCGTGGACCAGCCCGCGTCCATCGGCGCCCTGCCGCTGGCCGTCGCCCGGGACGCGGGCTGCCAGGTCGCCTACCTGCCCGGCCTGGCCATGCGCCGGATCGCTGATCTCTACCCGGGTGAGGCGAAGACCGACGCGCGGGACGCGGCGGTGATCGCGGACGCGGCCCGCACCCTGCCTCACACCCTGCGGTCGCTGGAACTCACCGACGAGATCACCGCCGAGCTCACCGTCCTGACCGGCTTCGACCAGGACCTCGCCGCCGAGGCCACCCGCACCTCCAACCGCATACGGGGCCTGCTCACCCAGTTCCACCCCAGCCTGGAACGCGTCCTGGGGCCTCGCCTGGACCACCAGGCCGTCACCTGGCTCCTGGAGCGCTACGGCTCCCCCGCCGCGCTGCGGAAGGCGGGCCGACGACGGCTCGTCGAGGTGATCCGGCCGAAGGCGCCGCGCATGGCCGCCCGGCTGATCGACGACGTCTTCACCTCTCTGGACGAGCAGACCGTCGTCGTTCCCGGCACGGGCACCCTGGACACGGTCATTCCGTCCCTGGCCCGCTCCCTCGGGGCTGTCCACGAACAGCGCCGGGCCCTGGAAGCCCAGATCAGCACCCTGCTGGAGGCCCACCCTCTTTCCCAGGTCCTGACCTCGATGCCCGGCGTCGGCGTCAGGACCGCCGCAGTCCTGCTGACCACCATCGGCGACGGCACCAGCTTCCCCACCGCAGCCCACCTCGCCTCCTACGCCGGCCTCGCCCCGACGACGAAGTCGTCGGGCACCTCCATCCACGGCGAACACGCGCCCAGAGGCGGAAACCGGCAGCTCAAACGGGCCATGTTCCTGTCCGCCTTCGCCTGCATGAACGCCGATCCCGCCTCCCGGACCTACTACGACAAACAACGAGCCCGCGGAAAGACCCACACCCAAGCCCTCCTCCGCCTCGCCCGCCAACGCATCAGCGTCCTGTTCGCCATGCTCCGCGACGGCACCTTCTACGAGCCACGAATTCCGACCGTCACCCTCGCCGCATGAACAGGACCAAAACCCCCGAAACCGACAAAGCAGGCTTGACGAACGACATAGAGGCACGTTATCTTTTTCGCGGTCCTGCAATGGGGCCGCTGGCCTCCGGGCCCGGCATGACTGTGTCCCCCTGTCGATCTTGATGACCTGGGGGGTGGTGTCACCGGGTCCGGAAGGTGCCGTCGGAGACGCTGATGAGAGGTCCGGCCACCGTCCGGTCCGGTGCAATGCCGGGCAGTTCGCGGGCGGCAGGTCTGCATAACGTGGATGCGCGCGTACGACACCAACGCCGAGGCCGGCACCGTGAACACCTCCTGGGGAGAGGGAGAGTAACGATGCTCGACACCACCGAAGCGGGCGTCTTTCTGGGCCTGGACGTCGGCAAGAGCGCCCATCACGGACACGGGCTGACTCCGGCGGGGAAGAAGGTCTTCGACAAGCAGCTGCCCAACAGCGAGCCGAAACTGCGGGCCGTGTTCGACAAGCTGACCGCGAAGTTCGGCACGGTGCTGGTGATCGTGGACCAGCCCGCGTCCATCGGCGCCCTGCCGCTGGCCGTCGCCCGGGACGCGGGCTGCCAGGTCGCCTACCTGCCCGGCCTGGCCATGCGCCGGATCGCTGATCTCTACCCGGGTGAGGCGAAGACCGACGCGCGGGACGCGGCGGTGATCGCGGACGCGGCCCGCACCCTGCCTCACACCCTGCGGTCGCTGGAACTCACCGACGAGATCACCGCCGAGCTCACCGTCCTGACCGGCTTCGACCAGGACCTCGCCGCCGAGGCCACCCGCACCTCCAACCGCATACGGGGCCTGCTCACCCAGTTCCACCCCAGCCTGGAACGCGTCCTGGGGCCTCGCCTGGACCACCAGGCCGTCACCTGGCTCCTGGAGCGCTACGGCTCCCCCGCCGCGCTGCGGAAGGCGGGCCGACGACGGCTCGTCGAGGTGATCCGGCCGAAGGCGCCGCGCATGGCCGCCTGGCTGATCGACGACGTCTTCACCGCTCTGGACGAGCAGACCGTCGTCGTTCCCGGCACGGGCACCCTGGACACGGTCATTCCGTCCCTGGCCCGCTCCCTCGGGGCTGTCCACGAACAGCGCCGGGCCCTGGAAGCCCAGATCAGCACCCTGCTGGAGGCCCACCCTCTTTCCCAGGTCCTGACCTCGATGCCCGGCGTCGGCGTCAGGACCGCCGCAGTCCTGCTGACCACCATCGGCGACGGCACCAGCTTCCCCACCGCAGCCCACCTCGCCTCCTACGCCGGCCTCGCCCCGACGACGAAGTCGTCGGGCACCTCCATCCACGGCGAACACGCGCCCAGAGGCGGAAACCGGCAGCTCAAACGGGCCATGTTCCTGTCCGCCTTCGCCTGCATGAACGCCGATCCCGCCTCCCGGACCTACTACGACAAACAACGAGCCCGCGGAAAGACCCACACCCAAGCCCTCCTCCGCCTCGCCCGCCAACGCATCAGCGTCCTGTTCGCCATGCTCCGCGACGGCACCTTCTACGAGCCACGAATTCCGACCGTCACCCTCGCCGCATGAACAGGACCAAAACCCCCGAAACCGACAAAGCAGGCTTGACGAACGACATAGAGGCACCCCCCCG
>NZ_JBIAJC010000051.1:0-2863 GCF_042871745.1 Streptomyces sp. NPDC005576
TCGTTGTTGATGGCCGAACCCCTGATCACGGCGTGGATGGTGTCGCCGTCCGCCAGCGCGTCCTCCACCCGCTTCAGCACCACCATGCCGACGCCGTTGCCGAAGACCGTGCCCCGGGCATCCGCGTCGAACGGGCGGACGTGCCCGTCCGGTGAAAGGAAGGCCCCCTCCTGGTAGGGGTAGCCGGTGTTCTCCTGCACCTTGTAGGAGACCGCCCCGGACAGGGCCACGTCGCACTCGTAGTTGAGCAGGCTCTGACAGGCGGAGTGGAGCGCCACCAGCGAGCTGGAGCAGGCGGTCTGGACCGGGAAGCTCGGCCCCCGCAGGTCGAGCTTGTACGACACCCGGCTCGTCAGGAAGGCGAGCTCGAAGCCCAGGCCGACGTTCTCGCCCTTGATCGCCTCC
The DNA here is from genome assembly GCF_042871745.1 of Streptomyces sp. NPDC005576. NCBI lineage: Bacteria > Bacillati > Actinomycetota > Actinomycetes > Kitasatosporales > Streptomycetaceae > Streptomyces > Streptomyces sp. NPDC005576. The sequence goes on from NZ_JBIAJC010000051.1 coordinate 406, forward strand.
CCCCGCTCCAGATTGCCGAGGATGTTCCTCAGATAGGCGGTGGTACTGGCACCGCCGAACACGCCGATGCTGCCCTCGTACCGGGCGGCGTCATGGCCGGAGTGCTCCAGCGCCTGCCAGGCGGTCTCCAGGAAGAGCCGGTGTTGCGGGTCCATGATCTTTGCCTCGCGGGCGGTATACCCGAAGAACTCCGCATCGAACAGGCCCATGCCCTCGAACTTGGGCACGGCCTTGACGTAGTGGGGGCTGCCGAATTCCTCGGCCGGCACCCCGGCCGCCGCCAGTTCCTCGTCGGTGAGCGGAAGGATCGACTCCATACCGTCGCGCAGGTTCGACCAGAACTCCGCCAGGTCCCCCGCGCCGGGGAAGCGCCCCGCCATCCCGACGATCGCAACACCGTCCCGTTCCGGGAGGTCCGTGAACTCAGTAGTCATCATTCGCCCCTTGCCGTCCGACGCCGTTGCTGCTGGCGTCGGCGCTGCTGCATCTTGTCTCTACGTTCCTCAAGAGTCTTGAGGCTGTTCCGCGGTGTCTGCTCCACGGGCTTCTCCGCCACGGCGGCCAGGTGCGACACCGTCAGCCCCTCGTACAGGTCGCCGAGGGCGAGCCTCGCGCCGAGCTGGGCGCTGACGGTGCTCACCACCTGGATCGCGATCAGAGAGTTCCCGCCCAGATCGAAGAAGCTGTCCTGGATGCCGACCTTGTCGATGCCCAGCAACTCCTGCCAGACCTTGCAGATCGTGCGCTCGGCGTCGGTGCGCGGCGCCACGAACTCGGTCAGGATGTCCGGGCGCTCGTGCACGGCGCCGCGAGGCTCGGCAACCGTGTCCTGCTCCACCGAGAAGGCGTTCTCGAAGAGCGCCGACAGCTCGGCCGGCGACACGACGACCTGTGGTTCCGACATCCCCGCCAGGATGGTGTCGAGGGCCCGCAGCCCCTCGGAGGGAGACATGGCACGCCGGTCCACCTGGTCGGCGAAGGGGGCCGCGGCGTCGGCCGCCATGCCGACCTCGCGCCAGGGACCCCAGTCGATCGCGATCACCCGCCGGGTGCGGCCGCGGTCCTGGGCGAAGGCGTCGAGGAAGCAGTTGGCGGCGCAGTAGTCGACCTGGCCGGCACTGCCCATGTTGGCGCCGTTCGATCCGAACAAGATCAGGAAGTCCAGTTCCTGCCCTGCCAGCGCCTCCTCCAGCACCAGGGTCCCGCGCACCTTCGGGAGCAGGACCTCGGCTGCCACCTGGAGGTCCTTGAGCTGGATTAGGCCCCCACTGGGGACACCCGCCATGTGGAAGGCGCCGTTGATGCCGCCCCAGCGCTCAACGGTCTGCCGGACGGCCTCGTCCATCGCCACCCGGTCGCTCACGTCGGCCTGGCACACGAGGAGCTCCGCTCCCGCGTCGCGGAGGCGCACCAGCTCGCGTACTACGTCGGACAGCCGGCTCCTTCCGGGATTGCGGGCGAGCCACTCGTCCCACTCCGCGGCGTCGGGCAGCCCGGTGCGCGAGGTGAGTGTGATCCGTGCCCCGGCCGCAGCAAGGTGCCCGGCGAGGGCCAGCCCCAGGCCGCCGGTGCCGCCGGTGACCAGGTAGACGCCACCCTTGCGCACCACTGGCGACCGGTCGCCGCGCGGCAGCGGCTGCTGCACGAAGTGCTGGGACCAGCGGTGGCCGCCGCGGTGCGCCACCGTCTCCGGTCCCCGCTCCGGCTCGGCGGCCAGCTCGGCCATCAGGCGAACCAGCTCCCGCTCGGTGGGAGCGGCGCCGTAATCGAGGTCGACGCTGCGGCAGGTGGTGCCCGGGAGCTCGCGGGGCAGCACACGGCACGGCCCCAGCAGGGTGGCCTTCAGCGGCGAGAGAACCTCGGCGCCGGTGATGTTGTGCAGGCCGTTGCTGAGCACCCAGATCCGGCGCGGCTCGCTGTCCGCATGCCGGGTGAGGGCCTGGGCCAGGAGGATCAGGCTCTCGAAACCGTGCCGGAGGCCGCCCTCGTCACCCGGTGCGGTGACGTTCCAGCTGTGGACGATGCGGGTGGGCGCGTCGGCGGCGCCGTTCCGCAGGGTGTCGATCAGCCGCTCATAGTCGGAGCCGTTACCCGCGTCGATGGCGTAGCGGCCATCCCCTCGGTCGGCCCAGGCGCCGGCCGCCTCCACCACGGTGACCACGGCACCGGTGGCCCGCAGCCGCCCGGCCACTGCCTCTCCCACTCCCACGGCGTCGGCAAAGACGAGCCAGTGCCGCGTGGCGTCCGGCTGCTCCCCGGCGAGCAGGGCTTCCCGCTGCCAGGACGGCGCGTAGAACCACCGCGTGACGTCGTCGCGGCGCATCGTGGCATGGCCGGCGGCCTGAGGCGTGGCGCCCTTCCGGTCCAGCCAGTAGTGCTTGTGTTGGAAGGGGTAGGTGGGGAGGGGGATGCGGTGGCGTTGTTGGTGGTTGTGGTAGGTGGGCCAGTGGGGTGTGGT
>NZ_JBIAJC010000052.1:0-1221 GCF_042871745.1 Streptomyces sp. NPDC005576
GTGCCCTTGGTCAGCGCACGGAAGTCGACCACGCCCTGGGGGCGGATCTCGTAGGAGCGGGTCTCGCCCGTGAGGAACGAGCGCAGCGCGGTGTTCCCCTCGGCGCTGCCCGGCTGCCGTTCCGCCGGCTTCCCGAGGAGGGAGCGGAACGCCTCGTCGGCGTCGCGGGTGCGCTGTTCGGCGTCGAGGAGCTCCTTGACCCGGACGTCGATCTGGTCGATCTCGGTGTTGAGCCGCTGCCAGGTCTGCTCTTCCTCGCCTGCGAGGTCCTGGCCCCGGGCCTCGGCCGCGTCGAGCAGCGCCTTCGACTGCTCCCACAGGGAGTTGCGGCGCTCCTGGATCTGCTTGATGAACTGTGGCATGTGCCCTCCTCGGGCGTGACGACGTCGCCCTGCGGCCGGGCGGCCGGGGCGTGGGGTGGTGAGGTGGGTGTCGCCCTGCCTCAGAAGGTGCGGCGCCGCATGAGCTCGGCGCGCCGCTGCCGTAGCGCCAGCGGCGGGTGGGTGTCGCCCTGCCCGCCGGGTGCCAAGTCGATGGTGGTGCTGTTCTTCGGGCGGTCCAGGAAGCGGGCCAGGTCGCCCGCGGTCGCGGCGGCCCGGACCTCGTCGAGGTCGGCGCCCGCCTTGTCGGCCAGCGACCGCAGCCCGGTGCTGGTGTCCATGTACGCCGGCGAGTTCACCGGGGCGACGTCGACGAGCGCCCCGGACAGCAGCGTCCGCAGGGGAAAGCCGTCCTCGGTCTGGGCCCAGTCGTCGGAGAACGTGCGGAACGCGAAGCTGGAGCGGCGGACGTCGCCGCGCTGGACCAGCTCCATCACGTCCTCGCGCGAGGCCGGGACGTCGACGACGTAGTCGAGGCCGGTGCCGTCCACGGCGAGGCGCAGTGTCCCCGCCTCGCTGGTGCCGAGCAGTCGGTTGTCGTCGTGGTTGTAGCGGGCCATCACGTCCGGCCACCCGTCGCCCTCGCTCTTCGCGAAGAACCCGGGGTCGATGCGCTCGACGAACCCGCCGAGGTTCTGGGACAGCCGGTTGAACTTCGCGGCGTACCCGCCGATCCGGCGCCCGCCGCCCTGCTCGTCGTCGGCGCGGACCTCGACCAGGCCGCGCGTGAAGCGGCGCTCTGCGTCGCCCATGAAGACCTCCAGGTCTCAGGAGTCCGCGGCCGGCGGCGCCGGTGCGGTCGTGCCGATGGTGTAGATCTCGCCGCCCGCGCCGGGCGGGA
>NZ_JBIAJC010000052.1:1317-2663 GCF_042871745.1 Streptomyces sp. NPDC005576
GGAGCGGTGACAGGTTCTCCAGCGCGCGCACGCCGTCGCGGTTCTGCCAGCCCTGCGCGAGCGCCATGCCGTGCGCGTTGTACCGGTCGAGCACGGACGTGCGGAGCATCGCGTCGAGGTTGAAGCGGACGAACTCCCGGCCCGGCATGAGCCTGGTGAACGCGCCCTCCAGGCGGACGAGCCACGGGCGGAGCGTGGAGTTGATGAGGTCGAGCGCGTTCATCTCGACCGTGCTGTAGGTCAGGCTCCCGCCGGTGTCGCCGCCGACCTTCTCGGGCGGCACGCCGTAGATCGCTGCGATCTGGCTGGCGTTGAGTCGCATGGACTCGATGAACTGCGACTCCTCCGGCGACACGGACAGCGCGGTGAAGTCCCAGTCGGTCCCGATCACCAGGGGCTTGCGTGACCGCATCCGCCCGGACAGCCGGTCGGAGATTTCCTCGGCCTCGTCCGGGCCGATCGTCTTGCCGCTGTTCTTCAGCACCGCCGGCGGGGTGCCCCCGTTGTGGAACCAGGACCGCCCGTACTCGGTGACGCTGAGGCCGGCGCCGATCGTCTGCGCGAAGAGCGCCACCGGGGACAGGCCCACGACCCGGCCGGGCATGACCACCCACGGGATGTGCAGGATGTCGGCACGGTCCACGACCCGGCCCTGCCAGTAGAAGACCGGACGGACCGGGTTCAGCTCGTCCACCCAGACGTCGTCCGGGTTCAGCCACTCGATCATCGTCGGGAACCCGAGCGGGTCCCGTTGGGTGATCAGCCCGTAGGCGTTGCCCCGCAGCGCCATGCTGAGCACGCACTTGTGGAGCCAGGTGAACAGGTCGCCCGCCGCGTCCGGCGCCCAGAACAACGCGGGCACGAAGCTGACCGGCTGCCGGTCCGCGCCGTCGCGGCGGAACAACTGGAGCGGCAGCGCGGCCACGTTGTCCGCGAGGATCCGCACCGACGCGAACACCGGGATCAGCGTCAGAGCCGAGTGCGCCGACACCGCGGACGGCGACCCGCCACCCGACCCCCAGGGCAGGGACGTGATCGCCCGCACCGTGGCCTGACCGAACCGGCGGAACGGCGCCGCGAGGGCGCGTGTCCAGCGGGGCATGGGCACCTCCTCACATGACGCTGTTCATCACGTCGTAGTCGTCGAGCACCGCCGGCCCCCGGGCGAGCAGCGCCCACCGGGCGATCGTCACCGCGAAGAACGGGGAGACGTCCGTCAGGCTTTTGGTTCGGTCGAGGGTCCAGGCGTCACCGACCCGGCGGGTCCGGGCCCCGTTCACCGCGGCGGTCAGCGGCGCCTGCTCGCGGTGGCGTACCGCGTCCTGCGTCATCGCGTCGGCCATCTG
>NZ_JBIAJC010000053.1:0-2323 GCF_042871745.1 Streptomyces sp. NPDC005576
CTGACCGAGACGGACGCCTCGTCACCGACGCTGCCCTCGATCGGGTTCCACCCCTTGATCAGCACCGACCCGGCCCACTGCGGGTTGGACGTGCTCACCGCCGAGGAGTCGAGCCGGACCACGAACGGAACGACCGTCCCGAGCAGCGGCCACATGATCGAGTCGAGCTTGGTGGCTGCCACGTCCTGCAGGAGTTCGAGGGCGAGCTCGCCACTCTTCAGCCCGCCGAGGACTTCCTTCCACCCGAGCGACGCGTAGGTGGTGACCTCCTTGTCCTCCACCTCCACGGTCACCTCCGCTTTGCGGGCGTAGGAGGAGAGGTCGGTGCCGTTGATGCTGACGAAGGCCGCCAGCAGAACCATCTTGGCCATGGGATCACCTGATTCCGAGAGAGGCGCAGAGCATGAAGGAGGGCGTCGTCCCGGTGATGGTCCAGGCGAGCCGGTAGTACGTATCGGTGACGGCGGTGCCGTCGCCCCGGAGGATCTGCCCGCCGGCCGTCGTCGCCGCGGCGAACGTGAGCCGCGTCGTCGGCGACGTGAAGCCGGCGTCCGCCGACGACTCGACGCGGGCCGTGATGGACGGGGTGGTGCCCGAGGCGGAGAGGACGTGGAGCGCGGCGTAGAGGCGGCGTCCGGCCGTGATCGCGCCGAGCTGCAGCCCGGTGCCCACGCCGGTCGCGGTACGGGCGAGGCCGGGCGGGTGGGCGATCTGCCCGCGCACCAGGGGCCAGCTGCTCTTCACCGTGCCGGACCACGGGGCGATCTCGCCGACCGCGTCGCCGATCGTGTAGTCCGCGCGCATCCCCGCGGTGAGGTAGGCGAGCGCGCCCACCACGGAGTCGGTGGGGCAGACGGTGTACGGGCCGACGCCGCCGAGCGTGGACCAGGACGCGTTGTCGACGAGCGAAGGATCGCCTGCCTCCCACAGCCCCTCGGCCGCGATCTCCGCAGAGCCGAGCCCGCCGAGGACTTCCTTCCACCCGCCGGACCGGTAGGTGGTGGCGTCCTTCTCTTCGAGCTCCGAGGACAACTCGATCTTGTTGGAGGCGCCGGACAGGTCCGCGCCCGGGGCGAACAACCTGGTATCGAGCAGGACGAACTTACCCATGGGGCTACCCCTCTCCGATGATCTTGATGGTGAGCTGGGCGCCGAGATACTGCGTGCCCTGGTGCTCGTACCAGCGGTATCCCTGGACGCGGGTCACGTGAAGGTCGTGCGCGAGGCCGCCGAGAGCGTACTCGCCAGGCGCCCCGCGTGCGGCCTCGATCGCGGCCTTGAGGGACGCGGGCCCGGACCCGGACAGCAGGGCGTCCAGCAGCCGCTGAGACGCCCGGTCATCCGCGATCCCGACGAGGAGCTGGCACGTCAGCTCCACCTCGTCGAGCGCGCGCCCCATCGCCTTGTCGAAGTCCACGGTGTAATCGGCGGTGAAGAAGCACGGGGCCGTCACCGCGTCCGGGACGTACCCGGAGGACGTCAGCTTCGGCAGGCCCTCGGGCAGGACCACGGCGCGCGCCGCGTCGGCGACGGCTCCACGTACTGCGGACATGTCCACGCGGTCGCCCCCCTTATCCGAAGCCGGGCAGGATGAAGTGCTCGATCAGCGCCCACACGTCCGGGTCCCTGCGGGACAGGCGCATCACGCCCCACTCGGCGGACCCGGCCACACCCTCCGGCGAGTCCTTGCGGCGGTAGAGGCGCGCGGCCTGGATGAGCGTGGCCTGCCGGATCTCGTCCGGAACCGCCGGCCACCCCCACCGTGCGACGACCCGCACCCGGTCCCCGACGGCCCACCGGCCGGGCACGGCCAGCGAGGTGATAGGCCGTCCGCGCAGCAGCGCGTTGTCGGGGCCCGGCTCGTAGTCGGGGACGTCGGCCCACGAGGACACCGACCCGGACTCGACCAGCACCGGGTCAGCACCGATGTCATCGACGAGCAGCCGCTCCCCACCGTCCTCGGTGAACGCGACCCGGCCCCGGGTGCGGAACACCCGGGCGACCGGTACGTCGTCGAGCCAGAACCGGCGCCCCGTGCTGGTGTCGATACCGCGCGACGCCGCAGTCAGCGCCGCCTGGAGCATGACGTCCCGCGAGAGGTCGGCCTCCTCGACGTTCAGGTTCGACTTCAGGTCAGCCAGCTCGGCGTACTCGTGGGCCACGACTCAACCCTTGGAGTCGGTCTTCGCGGGCGCCTTCGTCCGGGCGGCCGGCCGCTTCTCCTCGGGGGTCGCCGGGACGGTCGCGGTCTCCACCTCCGGCTCCTCGGCGCCTACTTCCTCGGCGACCCCCGAGGCGACGAGGTGCTGTGCCTCGCCCGTGG
>NZ_JBIAJC010000054.1:0-1309 GCF_042871745.1 Streptomyces sp. NPDC005576
CTTAGGTTCTAGTGGTCGTCGCAACACCCCAGCTCAGGGGATGCGGTGGACTTCAAGATCCGGGAGATCCGGACGGCTCAGGGGCCGAAGAAGCTGCTGCGTGAGCGGGAGACATACTTCCGGCTCATGCAGCAGGGCTTCAGTAACGAGCACGCATGCCAGATAGTCGGCATCAACGTGAAGACCGGGCGCCGATGGCGCAACGGCCGCAGCGCCGACCGAAAGCAGAAGGCGGTACCGCCGGTCCGACCGGTGGTGCCGCCTTCCGGTCCGTCCCGGTACCTGCGCGAGGCGGACCGGATTCACATCGCCGACCGGCTGCGGGAGAAGGCCACGGTCCGAGCGATAGCCGCCGAGCTGGGACGCAGTCCGTCCACGGTCAGCCGGGAGATAAGCCGCAACCGGACGGACGGGACCCGCGGCCAGTGGCACTACCGGCCCTACGCCGCCCAGGCCCGCGCGGATGCCCGCCGGCCTCGTCCCAAGCCGGGGAAGATCCGCGAAAACCCTGAGCTGCGGGACTTCGTCCAGGCCGGCCTGGACCGGCGGTGGAGCCCGGAACAGATCTGCCAGGCTCTGCGGATGACCTTCCCCGACCGGCCGGAGATGCACGTGGTCCACGAGACCGTCTACCAGGCCCTCTACGTCCAGGGCCGGGGCGAACTCCGCCGCGAGGTGGCCCGCGCTCTGCGCAGTGGACGCACCCGCCGCAGGCCTCAGCGGCAGGCGAACTCGCGTCAGCCCCGCTTCAAGGACCCCATGGTCATGATCAGCGACCGGCCCGCGGAGGCGGACGACCGGGCGGTGCCCGGCCACTGGGAGGGCGACCTGATCATCGGCAAGGACGGTGCCTCGGCCATCGGCACCCTCGTCGAGCGTGCCACCCGCTACGTCATGCTGCTGCACCTGCCCGATGGCCGAAGCGCCGAGGATGTCCGCGACGCGCTGGTGACCACCGTGAAGACCCTGCCCGGCCACCTGGTCCGCTCGCTGACCTGGGACCAGGGCAGCGAGATGGCCTCGCATCTCTCGTTCACCGTCGCCACCGACGTCCCGGTCTACTTCTGCGACCCGGCCAGTCCCTGGCAGCGCGGATCGAACGAGAACACGAACGGGCTGCTGCGGCAGTACTTTCCCAAGGGCACCGACCTGTCCGCCCACAGCCGCGAACACCTGGTCGCCGTCGCCGCCGAGCTCAATGGCCGCCCACGCAAAACGCTCGGCTGGGAAACCCCAGCCGAGCGCCTGCATAAACTACTCGCGGCCTGATCAACACAACCACGTGTTGCGACGACCCCTAGAAACCGCC
>NZ_JBIAJC010000055.1:0-1259 GCF_042871745.1 Streptomyces sp. NPDC005576
GCGGATGCGGCGGACGATGCCGTGGTGACCGTGGTGACGGTGGGTCCGGAGGATGCGAAGGACGCGTTGCGCAAGGCGTTGTCGATGGGTGCGGACAAGGCGGTGCACGTGGAGGACGGTTCGCTGCACGGCAGTGACGTGATGGGTACGTCGTTGGTGCTGGCGAAGGCGGTCGAGAAGACGGGTTACGACCTGGTGGTCTGCGGGATGGCGTCGACGGACGGGACGATGGGGGTGCTGCCGGCGGTGCTGGCGGAGCGTCTGGGTGTGCCGCAGGTGACGTTGTTGTCCGAGGTGTCGGTGTCGGGGGGTGTGGTGACGGGGCGCCGGGACGGTGACTCGGCGTCGGAGGAGCTTGAGGCGTCGTTGCCGGCGGTGGTGTCGGTGACCGACCAGTCGGGCGAGGCGCGTTACCCGTCGTTCAAGGGGATCATGGCGGCGAAGAAGAAGCCGGTCGAGGCGCTGGATCTGGATGATCTGGGGATCGGTGCGGACGAGGTCGGTCTGGCGGGTGCGTGGACGGTGGTCGACGCGGCGGTGGAGCGTCCGGTGCGTACGGCGGGCACGATCGTGAAGGACGAGGGTGAGGGCGGGAAGAAGCTCGCCGAGTTCCTGGTGGGTCAGAAGTTCATCTGACCCCGGGGGTGGTCCCGGTGCCGGGGTGCCCGGGGGTGTCGGGGCGGTGCGGTGCGGGGTGGTGTTCCTGTCCGCCGGTGTCCGTGTTCTTTGTTCTTGTTCTTGTCGTCGCTGGTTTCGCGGGAAGTGGATGTTGTCATGGCTGAGGTTCTGGTTGTTGTCGATCATGTGGACGGTGCGGTGCGCAAGCCCACGCTGGAGTTGTTGACGCTGGCGCGGCGGATCGGTGATCCGGTGGCGGTGGCGCTGGGTGCGGGTGCGGCGGGCACGGCGGGTGTGCTGGCCGAGCATGGTGCGGTGCGGGTTTTGACGTCGGAGGCGTCGGAGTTCGCGGAGTTCTTGGTGGTGCCGAAGGTCGACGCGTTGCAGGCGGCGGTGGCGGCGGTGTCGCCGGTGGCGGTTTTGGTGGTGTCGTCGGCGGAGGGCAAGGAGGTCGCGGCGCGTCTGGCGGTGCGGATCGGGTCGGGGATCATCACGGACGCGGTGGATCTGGAGGCGGGTGAGTCGGGTCCGGTGGCGACGCAGTCGGCGTTCGCGGCGTCGTTCTCGGTGAAGTCGCGGGTGTCGCGGGGGGTGCCGGTGATCACGGTGAAGCCGAACTCGGCGCCGGTGGAGCCGGTGGC
>NZ_JBIAJC010000056.1:0-1230 GCF_042871745.1 Streptomyces sp. NPDC005576
CTTGTTCTTGAGGAAGAGGAAGGAGGTCAGGACTCCGAGGACGACGATCGCGGTGTTCACGATCACGGCCGTCGTGATGCCCTCATGGATGTCCGTGTTCGCCGCGGCGATCGCCGACATGATCGGCGTACCCATCGTGATACCGATCTGCTGCGTCATCGTCGCCAGACCCGTCGCCATACCCTGCTCGTGATCCGCCAGACCCGTGGTCGCCGTCACCATGAACCCCACGATCACCAGCATGTTCCCCACACCACCGGCGAACGTCGCCACCAGCAGCAACCACATCGAACCACTCGTCTCACCCAGGAACACCAGCGACAACGTCGCCACCGCCTGCAACACCCCACCCATCAACAACGTCGACCGCGTCGACGTCGCACCGATCACCCGCGGAGCGATCGAACCACCCACCACCGTGCCCACACCCAGCACACCGAACGACAACCCCGCCGTCAGCGGCGAAAACCCGAGCACTTCCTGGAGATACAGCGTCATCAGGAAGACCAGACTCGTCTCCGTCAGGAACGCGATCACACCCGCCACGTTCCCCCACGCCACCGTCCGCTTCTTCAGCACCGACACCGGCACCAACGGACTCGACGCCTTCGACTCCACCGCATAGAACACCACCAGCAGCACCACACCCGCCGCCAGCCACCCCAGAGCCGCACCCGAACCCCAGCCCCGCTCACCAGCCTGCGTCAGCCCATACACCAGAGCCAACAACCCCAACGTCACCGACACCGCACCCGGCACATCCAACTTCGGACGCGACACCGGACGCGACTCCTTGATCACCGTCGGAGCAATCACCAACACCACCAACGCCACCGGCACATTGATGAAGAACGACCACCGCCACGACAGCAGATCCGTCAGCACCCCACCCAAAATCGCACCCGTCGTGAACCCCGCCGACATCAACGCACCATTCAGCCCCAACGCCTTCTGCCGCAACGGCCCCTCCGGGAACGACGTCGTCAGCAACGACAACCCCGCCGGCGTCACCGCCGCCGTCGCCAACCCCTGGAACACCCGCGCCACGATCAGCATCTCCGGACTCTGCGCCAGACCGCCCACCAACGACGACAGACCCAGCACACCCAGACCCACCAGGAACAACCGCCGACGCCCGAACAAGTCAGCGACCCGCCCGAACAACAACGTGAACCCCGCAGCACACAACGCGAACGACGTCGCGATCCACTGCAGATTCGACAACGAGAA
>NZ_JBIAJC010000057.1:0-1211 GCF_042871745.1 Streptomyces sp. NPDC005576
GTGGAGTGGACGCTGCGCGAGTCCGGTCTCGGCGCGCCGAAGCTCAACCGGTACGGCAAACACTCCGACCCGCTCATCGTGCTCACCGCCGCCGCCGCCGTGAAGCTCGGGCTGCCGGAACGCCTGGAGGGCCACGAACAGCGCCGCTCCCTGCGCCTGCCCGATGACCACCCCGTCGTCAAGCAGGTCCTCAAAGCGAAATGGCAGCTCACGAAGCGCGGCTTCGGCCCCTGGGCGCGGATCTACCGCAAGGCCCAGGGACGCGACCGGCAGTGCGCGCAGCTCGCGATCCTCTCCTGGGACGCCCTCGACGAGCGGTCCTGGCCCGGCGTCACCGACATGGAACCGGCCGACATCGCCCGCGTCCTCGGCACCTACGCCCAGCGGGTCACCACCCCGCGCGGCTCCACCGCCGTCTCCGGCCTCGAACTCATGACCGCGCTGCGCCCGCCGACGCGCGCCGTGCGGGATGAAGCGACCGGCAACTGGCTGTCCGGCCACAACGCGGGCTCGCTGGGGACGGAGCCGATGGACCCGGCGCCGCCGGAGGCCACCCCGGAGCACCCCGTTGTCGTGAACTCCGGCTGGAGCGGCGGGTTCCTGGACGAGGAGGCGTACCAGTGGGTGCGCGACGTCGACCTGCTGGGCGCCGAGGAGTGCACGCTGCCGTGGGCGGTCGGCCTCGACCTGAACACGGCGTTCCTCGCCGCCGCGGCCCGCCTGGTCGTCGGCCTCTCCGCCCCCGACCATTTCCACGCGCCGACGTTCAACCCGAAGATCCCCGGCAGTTGGCTGGTCGACCTGTCCCCCATCGAGCTGGACCCGCGCCTCCCGTCGCCGTTCACGCCGGACGGCTCCCGGCCGACGGGCCCGGCCTGGTACCAGACGCACACCGTCGCCTACGCCCAGGAGCTCGGCCACAACGTCGCCCCGATCGAGGCGTTCCTGCGCCGTGAGACCGGCGCATACCTGGATCCCTGGCACGACCGACTCAAGACCGCCTACGTCGATACCCTCGCCGACCTCGGCGTCACCAAGGACATGTCCGACGCCGAGTTCCTCGCCGCCATGGAGCACCACAAGCAGAACGACCCGGCCCTGGCCGCCGTCCTGTCCGCGATCAAGGCGACGGTGAAGGGCGGCATCGGGAAGCTCCGCGAGCGCCCCCAGGGCAAGTCCTACAAGGAGGGCGAAACGTGGCCGGCCCTGTC
>NZ_JBIAJC010000058.1:0-1022 GCF_042871745.1 Streptomyces sp. NPDC005576
CGCATCATCGCCTCGACGGAGAACGCCCGCGCACCGTTCACCCTGAACTTCACCGCGATCAACACGGACACACCGTCCGGCGGCATCAACACGATCGAGACGGTGTGGCTGACCACGCCGTCCCTGGTGTTCAAGGCTGGCCGCGCGTACCGGGTCACGGTCAAAGGGCTGATCCAGCTCTCCGCAGCGACGACCGAGGCCCAGGTACGCGTCCGCAAGGGCGCCCTTGGCGGGTCGATTCTCTACGACTCGTGGCGGATCTCCAGCCCCGGCCAGGCCAACTACGGCATGGAGCTGTCCAGCATCTTCGCCAACTCGACCGCGGCCAACATCACCACGGCCGTCGTCGCCACGATCCAGCGCGCCTCCGGTGCGGGCAACGTCCTGATCGCGGCGTCCGTGACGTCACCCGCGTACCTGCACTTCGAGGACATGGGCCCGGCCTCTGACTTCTCCGGCTCCATCGCCCTGACCTGATCCACCCTCTCGCCCCGCGCTGACCGGCCCGGGGCTTCTTCATGCCCACGGAGGACCCATGCCGATCCCCCCGCCCGAGTACGTGTCGACAAACGACGTCCTGCGCCTCCAGGTCTCCAGCCTTGACGCGGACATACAGGTCGGCTACACCATCCGTCCCGACCAGATCGAGGCGTGGACCGACGAGCAGCTGCTCGACAAGGTGGCCACGCTGAAAGACGCGGTACGCGGGCTCCTTCCCGCTGGCGTCGACCTCCAGACCAACATCGTCTGGACCCGGGACGGGCGGTCTTCCGTCCTCCACGAGGTCGAGACCGTGAAGGCGGTGACGGGCTGATGGCCATACCCCTGACCGCCGACCAGTGGCTGACCGTCCTCCGTGCCGAGGGCGTCACCGTCGAGGAATACCCCGGGTGGCGCACCCGGGGCCGGGACGCCGCGACCGGGCTGACGTTCGGCCCGGTCCGGATGTTCCTCAACCACCACACAGCCGGGCGCAACGCCAAGGACACCGTCGCGAAGAATGGCGTCAGCGGGCTGCCCGG